>JASHOD010000069.1 GCA_030041295.1 Nitrososphaerales archaeon | reverse complement strand
TTCGCACAGTCGCATTACAAAGGCATTGGAAATGAAGCAGGTGGTCTCGGAACGCGTACGAATGGATGAACCGCTAATCCGAATAGTCGATCCAATGAAGTTATGTCAGAGGAAGAAGGGGAGAGAGATCTTTTAGTTTGATTGCTCAATCTCCTATAAACCGAAGAACCCACAGAACCCAAAAGAGTTTATTTCAGACCAATCGAAGGAAGAAACCATGAAGTACAAACTCTGGGATATGTCTTGGCGGGAGGCCGAAGAAGCCTTCAAGGGATCTGACACAGTCATTCTCCCGACCGGAACGCTCCATGCTCACGGTCCTACCCCCATAGGGATAGACGCGAGCGCGGCAGACAGGCTCGCGGATGAAGTTGGGAAGAGAACAGGTCTCCTGACTCTTCCTGTCGTAACTTATGGCGAGGATGCAAAAATGGCACGCTATCCGGGTTCCATGGTTATCGATGCACACACTCTGGAGCAGTACTACACCGATATTTGCAAGAGCCTCAGGCGAAATGGGATCAGGAAGGTGGTCGTGGTCAACGGGCACGGTGGAAATAGAGAAGCGCTGATTAGGACTGGACGAAATGTGCGCGAGTTTGGCATGCTGATTGCGATTCTTGAATGGTGGACCATAGGAGTGAAGGCCATGCCGGATTTATTTCACAATGATACCATCTGGCTCGATGAGCTCGCGATTGCTCTAGCTATTCACGGGAAAGAGAACGCTGACATTACTCCGAAGATGCACAAAGGAGAATGGGGAGATAATCCCACAAAGCCCGTCTACGGGGACAAGATCAAGGCAGTCGCTTTCAACGATTCGATTTTTCGTGGTGGGCCGGTTACAATACCAATTGACGCTTGGGATATTGATATCGAGTCGCCCCCAGAAATAAAGGAGGAAGACCTCGACTCGCTCTTTGAGAAGGGAGTTACTATGATAAACCGTATGGCGGACTATATTGCCGAATTCGCAAAAGAATTCGAAAAAGTGGATGTGGACAAAATATTCTCGGTCGATAAATCTGATACTTTGTCCTGAGAACTTCTGGATTCTCTCAAACATAGAGGCCTGCTAAAGGCCCGTATACATCCTCCAGTCGACCGATGATATGTGTCAAAGAGATCTTGTTCTTGAAAAGTTGACTACATGTTTGACTTCATCTAACAAAAGACTGGATTTGGTAACAAGATTTTTATTTGCTAGAACGCCTCGGGGTTTACTATGCATTCTAGACTACGTTCTAGACTAAGATCTGCAATTAGCAGAACCGCATTAATTGTCGTTGTTGTAGTTGTAATTGTAATTATTGCTGCAGGAGGATTTTACGCTCTCACCCAAGTAAAGACCACAAGCACTACCACTACGTCAAGCGTTACATCATCAACAACATCCGTCAGTTCTACCTCCACCACTCTGACCAGCGCTTTCGGACCTGCTAACAAGAGCGAGCTTATTGATGATTCTAGCGGCGCAGGTACCGGAGCGCCTGATACTCTGGATCCTGCTGCTGGAGATTACGGAATTTCGGACGATATGGTGTACGCTAATGTGTATCAAGAGCTCGTCACGTTTGAAGGCGGTAACTCAGACACTGGTGTAGTTGCTCCTTCGCTAGCCCAGAATTACTCTTCCCCCAATAACGAGAACTATACTTTCAATCTTCGACCGAATGTAACCTTCTACCCCAACGGTGATCAATTGAACGCGTCAACCGTCTGGTTCTCATTTGTACGCGGAAATTACATGAACACTGCAATTGAAACTTCTAATTTCCTCTACGTTACAGAGAACTCATCAGTGATTACAACTACAGGAATGGCGTTGCCTTGGGGTCTATTGAACGCTGTGCAGAACGCGACTGGTCTTCCCGTAACAACAAACTACGGTCTAGCTGCAACTGTCCTAAATCAAATACTCAGCAACTTCAACGCAAATAACAAAACAGTTCAGGAAATAATGAGCTATCCGCATCAGGCGTATGTGGTCACAGGTCCATTGACCTTTGTGGCGAATGAACTAGAATCCTATCCTTACTTCCTCACTAACATCGCTCAGTGGTGGGGCGCGATAGTCGATCCTGCGTTCGTGGATGCTCACGGAGGAGTCCAGAACAACACTGATAATACTTACTTTGCTTTGAATGGCGGACCTGGAACTGGCCCGTACTACATTTCTTCCGTGCAAACAGGATATTCGACCATTGTTCTAAAGGCAAATCCCACTTACTGGGGAAAGACGGCGAGCAACATTGTCCCAGTTCTACAACCACCAAGGATTCCGGTGATCATTTTGAACTATGGGTTGTCCGCGACTTCTATGGAAGAAGGGTTCGGTTCGAACCAAGCACAAATATCTTTTGCAGGACTACCTCAATTTGGAACTGTTTGGAGTGATTACGGTTACAAGCAGTATACCACTGGCTTGAATAGTCTCGTGGATAATTTCGGAACAGGTCCTAACACATATTTCATACCGATGAATGTTGAAGAGTATCCCACCAATAATACGGATTTCAGGCTGGCGGTCGAACACGCGATTAATTACACACAGTTACTCGATGCAACTTACGGCTACAATGGAACTGTTTACGGCGAGACTTTCCTAGGACCGCTTACTCCGGAATGGGGATCGTTCTATAACCCAGACGATCTTTCCATGTACAGCTACAATGTTACTCTCGCAACTAGCCTAATTAACGAGGCTGGTATTCAAGAGCACTTTTCGCTTACACTACCCAACGGGTCTACAATAGGCGATAAAAGTGCCGCGGCATTGGGTTCTGTAGCCCTTGATTACATCGCGCCCAATTCGAACTTTGAAGAAACAATGGAATCAATACTTACTGAAGACCTTGCGCAAATCGGCTTAACGATTACAACGACAGGGGTAACCGCGGCGATAGAGGATTCTTGGACCACCCCGGCGCAGTGGCCTGCCATGGTAATGGGTATCGGTTGGGGTCCTGATTGGAACGATCCTATCCTGCAGGAATTGGACGAAGTTGTCACTCCAGAGATCTACTTCACGTGGATGAATCTCACAACCGTCAATGATGCTCTCGCCAACGCGACGTTCAACAACAACAAAGCGCAGCTGACCAATGATATCGCTCAAATTTACAACGCCACTTACAACTATGCACCAGACATATGGTTACCCAATTACGACAACTATCTACTGGTACAGCCATATGTGGCAGGAATGGTCTATAGTCCATACACGACTATCTTTGGGCAATTCTGGTACAATACGCTGTACTATACGTAGTAGAGGGATATCTAACCGACACACACTGTACCCAAAGAACTTTTGTATGTCGCCAGGCCTCTTGAGCGGAGAATACTCCAACCCATGAGCGCCCTAGCTCATTGCACCTGCGATGAGAGTCCCTCCGACAGCTATAATTACAAGAGCGGGTTTAGTTGTTGAGCTAGAATCAATGCTAGTTTCGCTCAGTTTTAGGAGTTGAAGGAGCATCGAAGGCTTTCTTTACTTTCTAGCGCGACGTCTGATTAACGCTTTCGCAACGGTCCTTTTCCTTATTCTTTTGCTATTTGTCATAGTACATTCACTCGCACGGTCACCGCTCGCATTAGCAAGGATTTACTCTGGCGATTACAAAGCTCCAGCTAGTCAATTGCAGGGAATAATAAATCAATATCATTTCAACGCACCCGTGTACATTCAGCTTTTGTACTATGTCGACAATCTTTTTCACGCAAATCTCGGCGTGGATAGCATATACAAGATACCCGAGAGCACAATCATTGCGGAATACTTACCAATCACCCTTGAACTCGTTCTTATCGGGACAGTCCTAGCAATCCTTCTCGGGATCTTCACCGGCGTAGTCGCCGCGTCAAATCGGGGCGGCGTAACTGATAATGCGATAAAGGGCTTTTACTTGGTCACTTGGGCTAGTCCACCATTCGTAGTCGCTTTCATACTCCAGCTCATACTTGCCTATGACCTCAAACTCTTGCCCTTTGGCGGAATAGCAAATCCAGTTCTATCTCCGCCTCATCATGTAACCGGATTCCCCTTGGTCGATGCCTTACTTGCCTTGGATTTCCCATATTTCTGGAGCGCCCTCCAGCATTTGGTACTGCCCGCTGTGTCGATTGCCCTCGTGTCGTTTGGAGTCACGACTAGAATGATGCGGTCTAGCATGATAGAAGCGCTCGACAAAGACTATGTCAAGCTCGCCTACATGAAGGGGTTCAGCAAACGGCAGGTTGTTTATCGAACCGCATTCAAGAATGCCATCATCCCGGTTATTACTCTTGCAGCGCTCTTCTTTGGGACAGCAACCGCCGGAGCGGTGATTGTGGAAGAAATCTTCCAGTACCACGGAATAGGATTCTTTACCGTGCAAGCTATATTCGGTTTGGATGACAACGCTATTCTGGCGATTACGATTATAATTGGAATATCAGTGATAATAGCAAATCTAGTGGCAGACATTCTCTATGGCGTAGTAGATCCAAGAATCAGACTGGAGTGAATTGCTTTGGAATCGAACAGCAACATTGGACGAGATGGAGAAGACCGAGAAAATTCAAGCGCCCGTTCTGAAGTGGATCTGCCCAGCCGTTGGGGCTTCCTTTCTCCGTCTCGCAGATTCTTCCCCAAAATTCACGCATCTCCAGTTTCTGGTTCGGCGCCAGTTGCTACCCCGATTGCTGAAATCCCCACGACCAATGAGAGCTCCGTTTCAAATCTATACCGCCTATTGAGCAAGGACAAAGCTGCTTTCGCGGGAGCCATCTTGATCGGCGCATTTCTTGTATGGTCGATATTCGAAGGCATCCTTCAGGTAATCGATTCCTATACACATGCTAGATATGCCACAGAGATTCTTGGGGGCAATCATGTAACCTTACTTGATTTTTCCCAATCCCTAGTTCCCCCAACCACTAAATCGTTCGAGTTGCTCTTTGGAACAGATTACTACGGGCACAGCATAATCCAAAGTATCTTGTACGCCGCTCCGCGAGACGCCTTCGCAGGTATCATAGTTGTAGCGGCAGGAATAACCATAGGGATGCTAATGGGTACTGCCGCAGCGCTATTCGGTGGATGGGCCGAAACAATATTCATGCGTTTGACCGACGCGTTCCTCGCAGTCCCCGCCCTAATTCTCGCGATCGCCGTCGGAATCTTGATCGGCGTTGGCTATACGTCGGTCCTTTTCGCGCTGATTATAGTTTGGTGGCCAACATACGCGCGATTCTTTCGAGGACAGGCGTTGACTTTCAAACGCCGGGGCTTTGTGGGAGCCGCTAGACTATGCGGGACAAGCTCACTCAGAATCATGTTTAGGCACATTATCCCGAACTCGATAGATCCTATAATTGCATACGCAGCTTTGGATTTCGGTAACGTGATTCTAGCATATTCATCACTTGCCTTCCTCGGAATCGGAGTCCAACCGCCGCTCCCCGAATGGGGGGAGATGACTTATCAAGGCCTGGACTACATGCCGGTGAACTGGTGGTGGAGCATATTTCCTGCTCTTGTAATATTGGCGATTGTGATCTCGTTCACTTTATTGGGTGACAGGCTTCAAGACGTTATTAGTGGTAGGACGGTGTAATCTTAGGATATGCTTCTTGAAGTCAACAGCCTGAGCGTCAACTATAGGACCGAGCGGGGTATGGTTAGGGCGCTTACTGACCTGAGCCTCTCCCTCGGAGAAAGGGAGAGCGTCGCGATCGTGGGCGAGAGTGGTTCCGGGAAATCTACTCTCGGAGTTTCGATCGTAAGATTACTTCCGCCTAACGGCCTGTACGCTGGAGGTAACATTTCACTCGATGGAAAAAATATTCTCACCTTGAGTCAAAGGGAAGTAAGATCCATTCGCGGGTCGGTCGTTTTCATGGTCTTCCAGGATCCGTTGAACAGTCTGAATCCCGTGAAAAGAGTGGGCGATCAGATTACTGAAGCGCTCCGCATCAAGGGCGTCCGAGAAGGAAGAAACTATAATGGAGACAGGAAGGAGATAATCGAGAGTTTCAAAAGCGTCCGGATTCCCGATCCGGATCTTATACTCGAGCGGTATCCTCATGAGCTTTCAGGAGGACAGATACAGAGGGTGATAATCGCCTTGGGGCTACTCTTGAAACCGAAACTTTTGATCGCCGATGAACCCACCTCGGCGGTGGACGTTACCCTACAGGCCCAAGTAATCAAATTGCTCAACGATCTAAAGGCCGAGTACGGATTGTCCGTGATTTTTATAACCCATGACATCAGCGTCGCATACAATGTTGCGGACAAGATCGCGGTCATGTACGCGGGAAAAGTCGTGGAGATAGGCCCTACAGAGGATGTTATCAAATCCCCCCTTCATCCCTATACCCAAGGCCTGGTCTCCTGCATCCCTTCCAGCAGAAAGACCGAAGGCCTGCTGAAGACTATCGGCGGAAGCCCTCCAAGTCTAGTCAAGCCGCCGGTCGGCTGTAGGTATCACCCAAGGTGCCCGTATGCGATGGAGGTGTGCACGACAAATGATCCAGAACTTGCCTCCGTGAAAGGGAGCTCCGTCGCATGCTGGCTGTACCCTTCGAAACCTCTGCAGTTGTCCTCATCATAATCGTTTGAAAAGAAGAGATTCCAGAGGAGAAGATAGATCCAGAAATTGAGCTCGCCGCTAATCAGTACAAAAGGCGCGACTAAAAGCTTCCTCGCTTCTAAACGAGGAATGCTCGAAAGCATATCCCGCAAGCGTGCATCGTACATTAGGGCGGTCGACCACGTCGACATAGAAATCGCTGATAAGGAAATTCTCGCTTTGGTCGGGGAAAGCGGCTCCGGCAAGACAACGCTGGGACTGCTCCTTTGCACGTTAGAGGCTCTCACTGATGGGGAGATTTATTTCAAGGGAATGAAGCTCGACAAGGCGAACCTTGGGAAGGCTAGACGGCAAATGCAGATGGTATTCCAAAACCCCTCCGAGAGCCTGAACCCTCGGATGAACGTTCGCAGCATCGTTATGGAGGCTCTTCAGAAATATCATCTCAGCAAAGAAGAGAAACAGAATCAATTTGAAGAGAGTATGTCGGCGGTGGGCCTGAATCCCCGCGAGTTTGCCGGGCGGCGCCCTAAGGACCTCTCGGGTGGACAAAAGCAAAGAGTCGCAATTGCTAGGGCTATCGCCTCTAACCCGACGTTTATAGTCCTCGACGAACCAACCTCCGCCCTTGACGCATCTATCCAGGCTCAGGTACTGAACCTTCTTGAAGGACTGCATCAACAATATGGATTCACATACCTGCTAATTACACACAACATCGCGGTAGCGCGATTCATATCCGATCGTATCGCCGTGATGTACGCGGGAAAGCTAGTCGAAATAGGTCCCACAGACGACGTCATGACGGACCCAAAGCACCCGTATACACAGGCGTTGCTCAAGTCGGTTCCTTCGCTAGTAGCGAGGGGACTCGAGGCCCCTACCGGAGAAACCCCGAGCTTGCTCCGACCTCCGTCAGGTTGCAGGTATCACCCTAGATGCCCGAACGCGATGGAAGTATGCAAGACAACTGACCCCGCGCTTACTAAAGTGAAGGGGAGCTCCGTCGCGTGCTGGCTATACCCGACAATGCCGGAACAACAGCCAAGTACCGCATCAAATTTCACTGCAGTGCAAACCTGACTCGAAAAAATGATATTCTCGCAGTGAACTCCTCATTAAAGGCGATGCATTGCAGCAGCAGCAACAAAAAGAAGGAGAAAACGAAAGGACCGAATTGAATTCATCGGAAAAATCTCAGTTTATCGTAATCAAAGGATCCATCTTTGACGGGTCAGAGTATTATCAAAAGGGCGTTGTCGTTGTAGATAGTTCTAGTGGAAAGATCTCGCAAGCGGGCAAAGAATCCGAGATTGACCTGCCGGCCGCGGGTAAGAGCGAAGAAAAAATCTCATCCACTTCGTCCGACCTCACGATTCTACCGGGGTTGATCGACTGCCATGTACACTTCTTTGGGACGGGAACCTACGGTCTTATGGACTGGGTTACTACCCCTGAGACCATGACCGCTCTGCGTAGCGTCGCCGACATGAGAAGGCTATTGTACGCGGGCTTTACGGCAGTCCGCGATTTAGGCAGTAAGGCGGCCACATATCTCAAGACTGCGGAGCTTGAGGGAGCGATAGTTGGCCCACGGGTCATTCCCGCGGGTAGGTCTCTGGCACAGACGGGTGGAAACGACGACCCTCTGATGTTACCTTTGGACATATCACAACGTCTATCTTATTCTTACTACTGCGACGGCCCCTGGGAGTGCAGGAAGGCCGTACGCCTAGCTCTTAGAGATGGTGCGGAATGCATCAAAGTGTACGCGTCGGGGAGCTTCGCTCAGGGGAGTAAAGTGCGTACTCAGCTCAGCGTCGAAGAGTTGCAAGCGATAGTGGACGAAGCCCACAGGGCGGGGCTCAAGGTGGCGGCTCATGCATACGGCGAGGAAGCAATGTCGAACGTGGTCGAAGCAGGCGTCGACTCTATCGAGCACGGAATCGGGCTGACGGAGGAGATAGCCGCCGGGGCTATAAAGAAGGGGATATTCTACGTGCCCACGTTAACTCCGTTTCTCGCGAACAAATCCTCGCCGCTCAAGCCAAGTCCGCAGCGCGAAGCCTACGTGCAAAGGCACCTGGCAGGGGACTTGGAAATTGCAAAGAGTCGGGGCTTGAAGATTGCCAACGGGTCGGACTTTGTCGGTTCTCAAACCGAGTTCCACGGGCATAACTACGTCGAAATTGTAAATGTCGCGAAGTACTTCGGAAACGAGGTCGCATTAATAGCTGCGACGGCAAACGCCGCGGATTGTCTTGGTTTAGATAAGAATGGAAGAATAAAGAAGGACTATGCGGCTGATCTGGTCATCGTGCGTGGAAATCCTCTCGAGAAGATCGAGAGCCTGGCGCCTTCAAACATTGTGGCGGTCGTAAGGAAAGGTAAAGTGTTCAAGCCCGAAAACGTAATTTAGGTCACGACAAAGAAAAATGACGAGCCTTTCCGACACAGGCTCAGCTTTGAGGGCTAACGAATGTTCCAGCCGTTAACAGGACCGCCGTGGAAGAATTTTTCCGGCGTCACAACCCCGCCTCGTTTGAACACCAAGCCGTCCTTCATTACAAACACCACGGATCGCAATGCGTTGATGTCTTCGAGGGGGTTTCCCTTTACCGCTATGATGTCAGCTGGGAATCCAGGCCTGACCGGTCCGCGCTTGTCGTAGATATCGGAGACCTTGTAGCCGTTGACAGTCATTATCTTTAGAATTTCCTTATCGGGAATTTCGGCCGCTTTCCATGTTTTCAAGAAATTGAGCACCACTTCGCCTCGGGTCAGACCTGGCACGTAATAGTCCGCGTCGGTGGAGAACGCCATCTTCACCCCGTTCGCGAAGGCATTTTTCAGGCGACTTACTCTCGCGTCGAAGACTTCCTGGGTGCTGCTGTATTCGGTGAACGGTGTTTCCGTTCCCACCCTCCAGATGCCCTTCGCGGCCATCTGCCTGTGGAGCTCGTCATTTATGGCGTCGTCGTGTTCGATCGACCAGATCCCCGCTTCGATTGCGCGCCTCGCGCCTTCTTCGGTTTGGACGTGACCCGCTACCTTTAACCCGCCCGCATTGGTGGCTTCCTTGATGAAGAGTTTCATGTCTTCAACCGTGTAGGGATAGGGCTCTGAGTCGACCATGATCTTGATCACCTTCGCTCCGAAAAGGACGTTCTGCCTCACCGCCTTGATTATCTCGTCGGGTGTGTCGGCGTCGAGGTATTCCGGGTAAACGATGTTGTGCTGCTTTGCCATTTCCGGAGTAGGATGGAACTGCCCTCCCATACTTCCTATGATGATTCCAGAATTAATGATCGTCGGCCCGGGGACCCAACCCTGTTCGATTGCGATCCGCAGGGCGGAGTCCGCGTATAACGCGTTGTTACCTAGATCTCGTACTAGCGTGAAGCCGCTTGAGAGCATCTGAATCCCGTTCGAGACTGCCTGGATTGCGCGGATTGCCGTAGAGTCTTGGATGTAGGTGTAATAGTATACATTGTTCTCGGGAAATTTCTTGTAAGTAAGGGCGAGGTGATTGTGCGCATCCACGAGCCCCGGTAGGACTGAGAATTCGGAGAGGTCGATAGTTTCAGCATTTTCTAGAGGCGCGACGTCTGTCCCGATTTCGACAACCCTGCCGTCCTTTACCGAGATGGATTGATTGTACTTCGCACTTCCAGTTTCCGGATCTATCAAACGTCCTGCGCGTATGATGTACGCTGTCCCGACGCTGGAGGGGAGCGGCTCATTTTTAGACTGTAGCATGGTCATTCGCTAGAGTGAGCTTACACGGATTAGATAATATTTTGCAGGGATGTTCTTTGAAAAGACGCATTGGCCAAATCCGATGCGTGCGGAAGAACTCATTTGCTCACAATGCTTTGTGTTTTCGAAGAATTTCGGCCGTCGCGTCTATAGGTAGAGCCTCAGTCTCATGATTTTCGTGACCCTTCATAGTTGTCGCCTTAAAGAGAGAATTGTAAACTGCTTCTTCAGTCGCTTCAATCACGCCCAAAAACAATGGATCCATCGCGTCGTTGGTTAGCTCTTCTTCTTCTTCGACCAACTTCTTTCTGTTTGCTTTGAACCCGGATGGTCCAGTCCTTGATCCATCCGCCGTGGTGAAAGCAATGAAGTAATCGCCGCTATGATTTCGCGAAGTAAAACCCGTTCTGCCAAGTCCAAGGGCGGATCTTACCGCAACCCTTCGCAAGTTCCTAAATCCTACAGGGGCATCTGTCGCTATGACTACCATGACGGAACCTAACTTCTGGACGTCTCCAGTATTTCGCCGCTCTATTTTTTGAGAGTCATCTTCATTTTTCTTGGAAGGAGAAAGTGAAGCCAATACCTTCCCAACAGGCGCTCCTTTGATTGTAAGGTCTCCACCAAAATTTGTCTGAACAATAACCCCCACAGTGTAATTCCCAAGATCGCCTGAGAGAAGACGGGATGAAGTTCCAATTCCCCCTTTGAAACCTAGAGCACGGGTTCCGGTTCCTGCGCCGACACAGCCCTCCTCGACAGGTCCTTCAGTTGCATTCGCTAGGGAGGAAAATACCTCATCCCTTCCTACTGCTTTCTTTCGTATGTTATTCAGAAAACCATCGTTGGTTTCTCCCACCACGGGATTGATCGATGTGACATCCGAGTTTTCCGGCATCGCCAACATATAGTCTATGAGGGCGTCAGCGACGCGGTGGACGCAGAGTGTGTTCGTGAGCATTATCGGAGTCTCGATCTCGCCTAATTCATTCACCTGTGTCGAACCGACTAGTTTTCCAAAACCGTTCTCAACAAAGATCGCACCGGGAACTTTTTCCTGAAAGAGGTTTCCTTCATGCGGAAGAATCGCGGTCACCCCGGTTCTGATATCGTCACCCACGATCAGCGTCTTTTGACCAATTCTGACACCGCGGACGTCCGTTATTGAATTGAAACGACCGGGCGAAAGCCCTCCCGGAGTTAATCCGATATCTCTAGCTCTTGGTCTGTCGTTTCCCATGGATTTTCCCTTTACAAATAATCAAGATAAACTCTTTCTTCGGATTTATGGAAAGTTTCACAATTTAATGCCAGCGATATTCCTATTTTTCCTTAAAAAATCGGTCAGGACAAACGAATGTTTTTCCGAGCAGGGAGATATAACTCTTAATAATTGCTCTCAATTTTTTCGCACTATAAATGAAAGCACCATCATCATCAAGGACAACAACCTCTCATAACACGAACGTCCGTAAAAATATCTACGCGTATATTTGGTTCGACGTGGAAGATTACATCACTCCAGAATCGAATGATACGCCTCTTCAGGCTATCAAAATTTTGAAGAAGTATCATGTCCCTGTGACGATGAAATTAGTAGGCGAAAAGGTGCGCTTCTTGAAGCAGCATAAGCGTCAGGATGTATTATCTGCAATGAAAGAGTATTGCGATATTGGCTACCATAGCGACACTCACAGTCGGCATCCGCTTACCTACGAGTACATCGCGAAAATGGATACTCTACGGGGGGCTAGTGAGATCGAAAAGAGGGAAAGTCGTGGTCTCGAAGAACTCCGGAGCACGTTCGGGAAGAATGTGCCGGTCTGCTTCGGGCACGCGGGTTCGCAATGGGCTCCGCATTATTACCCATATCTGAAGAAAGAGGGAATAGACGTCTACATGGATGCGACCGATATTGTGAACATCGATGACCTTCCCTACTGGTATTGTGGTCTGCTGAGCCTAAATAACACATACAAGAATTACATCCGTTTCGATCGAACCTTCGAAGAGCCAAGCGGGAGCGAGGTGCTCAAGAGGAGATTTCAATCGATTCATGACGATTTGAAAAGTAAAGGAGGGGGAGCTATCAGTATCCTGTGGCACCCCCACACCGCGGTAAACAAGGTATATTGGGACAGCTTGAACTTTTCGAACGGGAAGAACACTCCCCCAGGCAAATACGCACTTCCGCAAAAGTATCCGGCCGAGATCAGAAGGCGTGCCCTGGAAGACTTTGAGAAGCTGATTAAACTCGGAAAGTCTTTTGACGACGTTCAGTTCATCTCCGCGACCGACGCCGGCAGAATCTACAGACGCAAACTGGAAATGGCGCTGGGTAAAGATGATATCAAGACCTTAGCCGACGCTCTCTCGGATAAAAGCAACATTTCCTTCCTAAGGCTAAGCGATGGAGAGATGATTTCGCCTGCGCAGGCCTTTTGCGCCCTAACGAATTTTGTCGCGTCGTATTCCATGACTGAAAGGAGGATACCGAGAAGAACGGCCGTGAGCGAGCCTCTCGGACCAATGTCGCCTTTCAAATCGAAAATAAAAAGTAAGCGAGTACCTCTAGCTTCCTTCCTGCGCGCTTCCGAGGGAGTATCGAAGTTCATCGCTGCGAAGGGATTCATGCCTTCGAGTGTGAAAATCGACGGCTTTGCCCAACTTGCGCCGAGCGACTTTCTCGCAACAATATCCAAGCTTGCAAGTACTTTACTTTCAGGAAAAAATCCCGGCGAAACTCTTTACGTGCGGCAGGCAAAAATGATCCTGAGCGAGAAGTACGTAGATGCATTCGCGTTCAAAAGAGCATGCAAGTGGGGCATATTGCCAAAGGGCTTTCACGCTCCAAAGATTCTCGAGCAGGCAAAACTCCAGGCGTGGACGCTCGTGCCCGCCATTCCCAGAGCTCTCGGGTACGTAACGATATAACTCAGGCACTCTTCGGTGACAAGAGTCCGAAATCGCACCGATGGAACGAGCTAGGGCGGATGCGATTTTGTCGTCGTACTTCATTCGAGCAAGTCTAAAAAGAAAGGAACGCTTGTCTCATCGCCCAGCTGAATTTATGTACTTTGATTTTCGAAGTCTGTAGAATGTCTAAATCTCAAAAGTTGAATGTGTTAATCTCATCTTACCTCGAACCTGAACTTGTTGACAGAATGAGAGCTGACGAGCTCCGTGTTGAAGTGATATTCGAACCGGAGCTTTTAGGTAAACCCTCGTATCCTTGCGATCATTCTTCTCTTCCAAAGCGGACTCCCGAAGAAGAAACAAGGTGGCGGAACTTACTGGGAAAGGCCGATGTTCTATTTGATTTCGATCACACACATCGCGAGGACCTTCCTGAGCTCGCTCCAAATCTCAGGTGGATTCAGGCGACCAGCGCTGGCATTGGGCAGTTTGTAAAAAGGTACAACTATGACACAAGAACGAATTGGATCTTCACGACGGCAAGTGGCGTTCACTCGAGGCCGCTAGCAGAATTCGTAATGATGTCAATTCTGATGTTCTCGAAGGATGCTTTTCATCTCGCCGGCGAGAAGGAAAAGCACAGCTGGAACCGCTATTGCGGCGAAGAATTAGTAGATAAGAGACTGGTCATAGTCGGACTCGGTAGGATAGGACGGGAAGTAGCGAGAGTCGCCAAAACCTTTGACATGCGTGTTTTCGGTAGCAGGCACGGCAATGGTGGGAGCAAAGTCGAAGTTTCTGCTCCTCACAACGTCGATTCAACTTACGGACCGGGCGAACTGGGTGCGATGTTAGGGCAGGCTGATTATCTCTGTATCTCTTGCCCACACACGCCCGAAACGGAGGGTTTGATTGGCAAGAAGGAGATTGAGATGATGCCCCAAGGATCGGTTCTGATAAATGTCAGCAGAGGAGCCGTCGTGGATCAGGTCGCACTCACCGCCGCTTTAAAATCCGGCCATTTGAGGGGGGCCGCACTCGACGTTTTCGCAATAGAACCGTTACCGGAGGACGATCCTCTCTGGGACATGCCCAACGTTATAATCAGTCCTCATTCCGCAAGTACCGTTTTGAGCGAGAACTCGAGACTTGTCTCCTTATTCTCTGACAATCTCAAACGATATCTTGCGGGTCAGCCGTTACGTAACGTGCTTGACACAAAGAGATTGTACTAGATTATCGTTTACCCTTTATGTATGAAATACCACCAACATCTCATCGTGTACTTCGTGAAAATGGTCAAGATAGATACGGGAAATCAAATGTCTTCTGCCAATAATTTGCTGTCACAAAATGCACAAAGCGACGGCAATCAGGCACCCCATGCTACCTTCATATTCTCGTCTTTCATATATGTCGAAGTGTTCACGTTGTTGTAAGCGTATGCCGAAAAATCGGATGATGTTCGACAAACCCTTACTTAAATCGACAACTCCACGGCCGCATTCTGGCCCGGATAATATCTTTTCACATCGCCAGTCCCATACTTTGACCTGAATCCATTCATTACGTCGTCTACGACTTTTTTATCCTGTGTAGGACGTGTTTTCGCGCTGACTTGCTTGCCTGAGGCACGAATTTCTATCGTCGGGTTCTTCACGATGTTTCTGTACCACTTGCTCTTGGTGCCTCCTACCGGGAGAAAATATAATTTGTCTCCATTTTTCACAAACCATATGGGAATTGAAAATTTCTTACCGGTCTTTCTTCCGACGAACGTCATCGTAATTTCGTTTTCGGAATCTAGGGCTTTACGAAAATCTTCGTTGCTTTTGTTGTTGCTCGTAGTCGTCATTAGGGTCAACTATGGATTGAAAACAATTCGGAGTTAATAAACTCGCATCTAGTCTAGTCTCGTATGGCGATAAGATCCAACGGTCGACTTTAGACTTTTACCGAATCTACATATGCTAGGCCGGGGCCGTTCTTACGCGATCAAGAACTGACGAAGGAGGAGATTCGGTCCATGGAAGCTTTTCAAGGCGAACCTGATCAACCGCCCGTTTCAAGATCTTTGCGACTCTTCGTGCTGATAATTGCTTAGGTCCTCAGAGTCGATAGTTATCCGATCATCAGAATTTCCGAATTAATGAAAAAAGGTCGAGCTGCTCGTGCAGAAGAATGAAATGGTGCAAGTAGCGTGAGGGATGCCAGCGGTGTGACTTGAACACACGACAGCTCGGTCTTCAGCTTCACCAAGAAGATGAGGACACGCTCCTTCGTCCCTCTTTCGAGTGCTCTCCCAGGCTGAGCTACGCTGGCGCTTTCTGAGTTTTTACCCCGAAACTATGAACGACGCAACACAGTTGAGTTTTGGCTCATTTAAGAATTCCCTGAATGTAGAACCTTATGACGCCGAGCTTCTCTTTTTTTGCCCGGTCTTCTTTCTCCTTGAAGGCTTCTCAATTCTAGACAAAAGGATGCTTGGAACGCTCATGACATTCACTCATAGATAACTATGGACTCTTCAAGGGGAAAACATGTCTCCTTTAGAAGAACTTCTAGCAACACGCTCTGCTCTAAATAAAGAAGTAATTTCACTACGAGAGAGCTCGTCGGAACTTTTAACAAAGGAATTAATCATCAAATGATGGACGCGACGTAGCCTAGGAATGCCCAAACCAATCCAAATTGGAGAGTTTTGAGCTGTCCCGGAAGAATTAAAATGGGAAACGCGAGTTGACAGAACTTCGCGACCCTATGCGAACCATGCTTTCTGGCCTAAGAAAAATAGATTTTTCATTTTTCAAGATGTCTGGCCTGATTTCTTGCGAAAAAGTTCTTAATGGCAAAAGGTAGTTATAGGTCGAAATAGCTTCAGACCCGCCAGACTTGCTTTTCCCCTTCTTGGGAGAATAAAGGGAAGCTCCCAGTACACGGAAAGTGATTCCATATCTTGTCAAATGGTAGTAGTAGAATTACGGTAGAAGCTATAGAAGTAATGCAGCTTATCGATGTCGAAATTCTATATCTGCTGAAAGAAAGCTCCCAAACTCTTTACTCGTTAAGAAGAGGGCTAGCCGATGTTTTTTCCGAGATGCGCAGCTTCGGTACTATCCACCCTCATCTAGTAAAACTAGAGTATCAGGGACTGATCAAGGGAGCCCAGAAAACACGACCTAGCGGCGATGGGCCGAACAAGCGACCGTTTGTGTTGACCAGAAGGGGGCGCAGCACCTTGGATAAACAAGTAAACGTGCTAGCCAAGACTGTGCTAAAAATGACGTCAAGAGCGTAGCAATTTGGCGCAGAGATGGAATGAGGGTTTTCAAATCATGAACAATCAGAAAAATTACGCAGCTATTCTTTTTCAATCAATAGGATGATGCTCCGTATGCCAACGACTTTTGCAGTTTGATTTTCTGCAATCTCTTCTTCATCGTCTCCTTGTGCTAGCTCTGCAGACCAAAGCTCAGAATCGAGCTGTCCACCGTCATTATAGACTTTCACGATTCCCTTTCTTCCGCCACTTCCGACTTTTTTGATCACCAAACATTTCTGGCCAACGAGTTTCCGATTATTGGGTTCGAGCTTTGTATACGCTCGAAGTATTTCACGGCAAACAAAGCAATCGCAACCGTCGCAACCAAAGCGGCAAGATAACAGATCTTGAAGTAGGTCAGAGCTATCAGGAGAACAAGCAAGACAGACAGGACTATAATCATCCCGGGTCCAAATCTTGCTCGACTAAAAAAGGGGCTCACCTTTCGCTCTCACCATTCGAAATAATAGCTGGCAAAATCCAAAACTTAACCTCTTTTAGCTTAGGATGAAAACAGGTTCAAAGATTCAGGAACAGCATCATCCTATCTTCAAATGTGCGATCTCGAAATCTATCATGGAATTATGGCAAGATTAGATCCATCAGAATCGTTTGTTGTGAATTCAGCATGGGAATCGAATATCTTTGACTGGCTAGACGAACATTCAAAGGCCCCCCCGCAAACTGAGGTAAAAAAGCCGAAGTCGAGCTCTCTATCGAAGTTCGAAATAATCTCCGGAATATGGAGGGCGGTTAGCGACCGCAGATGCGGACGAATTATCTCAGAATCGCCCCATGGAATTACATCGGGTACCCCGATGCAAGCAGCCGCCTCGTACTCCTCCGCCAAGGGGACCTCGAGACGGGGCATCATAATCGCTACCGCGCTTGTCCTAATTCTATTGGTCTCATTTTTTGCGTCAAGTCTGGTTATCTCGCTTTCGCACGCTGAAATTCTTCGCATAACCCCAGGTACTGAATCTTCTTCAGCGAAATCTCTCGAGTCAGGAGAGAATCGTAACAACATCAATATCACGACAATATCGTCATCAGAAAAGACTTCTGAAGTTGTATCTTCTTCCTCGCCATCAACTTCTGAATTTTGGTATGCCGGCGCGTCAACGACCAATCCGTTATCGGAATCAAATAACGGAATCAGAGCCTGGATTCAAGTGAAGAATCAGAGCGTAAGTGAAGGCGTTCTCTCCTTCTGGATCAGCGAGGCTTTCGGTAATAATAGTAGCTTATGGGCCCAGGTGGGGTATTATGTCCAAAACAACTCCGAATTGCCTACTGCGTTCTACCAAGTGTGGAATTTGAGCTTGAGACAGGAGCTCACCTCTGAGACCGAGACAATCTCAAGCGGAATCCATCTCTTTTCTATTGCTTTACTTTCCGATACAACGTCCAGCTGGGACTTTGCAGTCGATGGAAAGTCAATAGGCGTATACAACATGCTCTCAAATTCCTCGAGTTCATCGTACCCGATCTACGCAATGTCCGAAGAAGGATACGTGACGAATACATTTTCGTTTGAACCCGTTCTATTTCAGACTGCAATTCAATTTCTCAAAATGGGTACTTCTATTCCTTGGCAAAATGTTCCCAGCGCGAACTCCTTTGGAAATTCATGGGGCATTCAAGGGAATGATCAGAATGCCTCGCTCGGCATCGATGAAATCACAATTGGAGGAGCGTCTTCCGTCTTGACACCTAATTCGGACCTTTGGAACTGAAACCGTCACAGAATTTTAACGTGGTTGCAGTTCAAATTATCCTTGGACAAATAAAAAGCTCCCAAAATGAAGGGACACGACACCAAGTGGATTTTATTTCACGCCCGATATCCCTTTGATATTTCAAAAGAGACTCCCTAGCACTATGGAACAAATCAATAGTGCTTTGAAACACCGTAAGACCGAACAGAACCTACTAGAGGCCCTATCACGCGGGGGCTTAGCTACCAAGATAGTAACGAGCGGCTGCGAGATAGCAATTCTTCCTTTGTGACACCGAATGGGGTAAGTACAGTCGCACAGGAGTCGGCCAGAAGCTCAACGTATCTTTTCGAATCATACTCCAGATTATCGCCTACTGCGAGTTGCTCGGGTAGCGACCTATCTATGCCCGAGCTTTCGTATCTAGTAATCACATATGAAACGCTCTGACCCGCTTTGAGAGCTAATCCGTGTCCTTCAAGACGAGAGGCCGCATTCACCGAAAGCTGCCTCGCGGAGGAGTATTCTCCTGGATTCTTCGACAGTCGCCTTTTGATCAGGAGCTCCATTGGATAGACCTTATGTGTTTCAAGATCCAAAGCGTACCTTTCAAAAATTTCCACGCATTTTTTCCGCGCACAGATCCGAAGTTCGCTCTCATTGTCGCACTTTGCTAGTTCTTCCAGGATCTCCTTTTGACATTTTTTGAAGTAAAGCGGGGCGTCGTGCCTACGTATTTCAATTCCCCGTGCCTTTATCTCGCCTGTCTCAAAGACTCCAAAGTATCTGTTCGCAACCTGTTTTCCCGGGTAGGTCTTGCTCGAGAGAAACACGACCCACTTGTAGATTCCTTCAAAGGCGAGTTTGAACTTGGTTTTGTCCTCGATCTTCGCCCTCAGTTCCTTGTAATCGGACTCGGTAGCGTTCTTCTTTTCTAGCCACAGCGAATCCACTATTCCGTGCACAACTCGAAACCCGTTGTACTCCGAAACGCGCATCGCCTCGACAAGCGTCTTTCTTGCTAGAGCGCAAACTGCAATGTGCGAATCGATCTTCCCGAACTTTGCGTTCCGGTATGAAAGATATCCGAAGCAGTTGTGAGTGAAAATTGCTCCCGCACCAGCAAAGAACCCCGGTACTTCGTCATCCTCAAGCTCAAAACAGTAAACATAATCATCCATCCTATCCGAGAGCCCTTCGATCTTTCTAATTCTCACAAATCCTAGATCTCCTAAGAACATGCGCTTTGTGTTTCTGAAGGAAATAATTGACTGCTGACCGAGTTTGTTATTAGAGATGGCAATGCTTTCGTTTGTCTGCAGTGTTGTTAAACGATCAATCGCCTCGGATGGTGTTAGTTTCTTTGCGACCGGGATAAAATCCCCTTCTCTGAGACCAGAGGCGAGCTCAACTTCGAGGCTCTCTTTTTTCAATAGATAAAACGGATGATTCGGGGTTGCTACGATTTCTCGCCCATCTACCATTGTGATTTTGAGTAACTTTTGCTTGTTCGGGATTTTGAGGAGTTTCTTGACTTTGCAAAATTTTGACTTGAAACTATGATCCACGCCGGCGACAAGTACATCGTTTGGACAATCGACGATTCCTTCTTTCTCGTCTACAAGACCATCTATGAACGATCCAATTGGAACGTGTCGATTTTTCCCATGTCTTTTGATCAAGACCGATGACTCTTTTGCAAGGCAGCACACGAGAATCCATTTGAGCGAAGCTGCGCGCTCATTGTATCTCTTCGCCAAGTCCTCGTCGCCATCTCTCTTGGCCGAATCTCGCAGTTTTTTGTACCACTCTTTCTTCAAAAGCGGCTGCGTAAGGCTTCTTGCGACTATCCCTTTTTGCCGATCACACACGTGCATGTGTAATTCCTCTATCTGAAATTTCGAGGGGGAATCGCTGTCGTCGCCGCAGCAAGAGCAGTTCACTGTCTCGGCGCTGATGTTGTAGTTTTTGATTATTGATGGATACAGCGACGCGAAATCAAGCTCCCCCACGTGCTCGTGCACCCCGAAGAGGGGTTTTAGGACTAGCCCTCCGCGATCATCATCAAACAACTCTCTCCCGTTTTTGAAATCCTCGGGCATCTCGGGCTTCCAGGGAATCAGGATATTTTCCTTGTAAGCATAGTAAAATTGTAGACCGCTGAGACACTTTCCGATGCTCGCCCTCATCGAAGTGTGAATCGGTATCCGACACAATCTTGTGACCTCAAAGAGTCCCTCGAGCATGCACTGATCGTAGACGAACGTGTTTTCTTCGTCTAGGTGTAACCTTCCAAAGAGCCTGTGCGTGGTAGGACGATACAATATGCGCCCATAGGAAAAGTAGGTTTTGCCCCCTGTCTTTACATCACTATTGCTACTGCTAGGGCTTGCGTCGTGATCTCGATTTAACTTTGAATAAAGATCAATTCCAAATTTACTTGCTTTTGTATAGAGAAACGGGAGGACGAACGCGTCTCCATTTTGCGTGATGATTAGATCGGGGTCGAACGCTTCGATGTTCTCCCCCAGCTCGCGAATAATGTCTGCTTCAGATCCTCCCTCAATTTTCGCTATCTCTCTTTCTTCTTTTTTCCCACGATCATCTTCTGGGGAAAAGAGAGAAATTGAAACAAGCTTAGAGTCAAGCTTGGGGACTAGATCCCCTATCTCGAGCGCTATCCTAAGCGTCTTGAGCTCAGGTGTCCTGTACACGCAACTACTCGCACTATCAAGAGTTGTCCATCTCCTGACTTCGCCATCGTCGGCAGCGTCGGCTTCGACAAAAGCTAGCGGGAAGAGCTCCTTCTCGAGGAAGTACTGTTGTTCGGGCATGACATCAACGTTGTATAGTTGAATAGCGTTCGGATTTCGGAACGCCCTCTCCAAAAGTTCTGCGAGTTTCCTTGTCCTGCTAGCATCCGCGACTTCTATCTCAAGAACGCGTTTGCTCTTTATGTCGGAGAAATCAGATCTTTTGAATACATGTGTGATTGAGTGAACGAATTTCGAAACGTCGGCGCGCGTCATGAAATAATCGACGTTTTCGCAAGCCTGCCCACTGGCATAGATTTTCGCGTGCCACTTGCTATCCTTCAGTCGAAGAACCCCCCCGTCCTCCGTCTTTATCCAGGCCGTCATACCTCTAGAAGTTTTTGAGGGATAGCAGTCGAGCAACCAGCCTTGAACGAGCGGCAAATGAGGGTTACTATTGATAGTTACAGCACTTTTACAGTAATTAAGCTTATGCTGCTAGAGAAGAGAGTACTTTCTCTTTTGGCCAGAGGAATTTGTATTGAATTCTGACTGGCATTCCCTAGCGCTAGAACCTTGACTAGAAGATGGGGTTTACAATTCTAAAAACTTCTGAAAAAAGCATTCTCCCTCCGCATGATGGCATTTTCAACATGCTCGCACAATTCTTCCAACTCATGCAGATTTCAGATACTTTTTTTATTGTCAGTAAACTCAGAATTGAACTATAGATAATGAGCGCCGAAGACCCGAGGCAAATTGTCTTGGAAGTAAAGGTTGACGACCCTAACCTCGACCTCATCGAGAGGGCGTTTCAAAATTCCAAAATTAAAGCGGAAACCCTATCGAAAGAGAATCCGATTCGGATCAGGATTCCTGCCACGACGAGAGCGGTCGGTTTGTTGCTCATACTCCTGGAGGAGCTCGCTCCAAAAGGCAAGATAATTCTTGACGACGGCAATACGCTTGACATCGACGAAGACGGTTTATCGAAACTCCGAAGATTAGCTATTAAATCTCTCTCGACGACGACGAGCGAATCGTCGCAGGTACAAACTCTTTCGCCTCCAAGACTTCCTAACACTACCAGTAAGGCACCGAATATACAAAGGGAGAAGCGGTCGCAAGGAGAAGGAGAAGAAGTCGAAGTCAAAAAGAGCTCGACTCCCTCTCAATCAAATGAAACAGTCAACAAATCGACAACGACGAACCAGCTTGGATTGATGACCTTTGCATTTCTAGTCATAGTCGGAATCGCAATTGGCTCGGCCACTTGGCTAGCTATCTCCGGACGAATTGGAGAGCTGTCATCCGATTTTATCTTGGGCGCATGTATCATCGGCGCGTTCAGCGTGATACATCGATACGCATCTGCTCTAAAAAATGGACAAGTGTGAGCCCTAACTGCGGGTTTGTTTCACCTTAGAGACTCTGCGTCGTCGTCGTCTTCATAGCCAGACAAGTATACATCGTCGTCCCCAGTTGCATCATTTACGATGTAGCTATATTCTGATAATTCTAAAGATTCCGTCGTGATTTTTTTCTTCGAGTGAACATCATCAGACTTCGGAAGGGGCGTGATCCTAGTCATTTCTTCTTTTCCGGATGATGATGCCATAAAATCTACTGGTACTCTTTTGTGGGGAACGGTTTGTGGTATTCCTCCGACCATATTACGAAGCTGCTCATCTAGTGAGAGGGATGACGCCCCAATCGCGTCCATGTAAATTATAGAGATTCCGTAGAGATTTGAAAGATTCTCGATTGCCTTCGACGCTTTGTTGTGTGTTAGGACAAAGGACTTTGCGTCGGGATTCGTATCGTATCTCTTCGCGAAGGCCCCGAGTATTTTCTTTTCGTCAAGAGATACTGAAAAATCTCCTAGAAGTAGATTCTTCATTGTTCCCGTGCTCGAGACGACGATGTCAAACTGATGTACCGTCCCTGATTTGCCGATTATCTCCTTAGACATCTCGACATTAAAACCGTCGCGATTGAACCAATCCATTACTATCGGCAGAGAAAGACGTCCTGACACGAAGCTATTCGTAGATTTGGTTGAGAGCGAGTACTTGTACACAGGGCGATATTTCGCTTCGTTGTAAGTAAAGACAGTATCACAGATCTTACATTTGTGAACTATCTTGGGAGCCTCGAAACGATTGTTGCAAGAATTACATTCAAATAACTTGCCCAAGCTTGTGATATCGTTCTTGGATGTAGTTGCAAAAACCCGTTTGCACTTTGGGCATTGCGCGTACCCGGGACCCTGTGAGGACGGCAGGAGACTAGATCTCGATCCAGAATATCCGCAAAGCGGGTGTATTAGAATCTCGACAAGCGAGACGTTTAGAGACTTGCACTTGCCGCACTGATATTTCGAATAGACTTCGGTACCATTGCAGGTGGGGCAAGTAATAACGCGATCTACAAGTTGCTTCTCGAGAAATCCATTGTCTGATAATTTCGAAAGAATCGAATCAATTTCAAGAGTATTCTTGTCGCGGAAATACGACGCTGCCTCAGGATAAATTACGCCTTTACCGAATTCGAACCGCGGAGCTAAAGTGTCAACCTGTCTGTCCAGCATGAATACGACAAAAGGCTCGGCCTCCTTGGAAACAGCCTCTGATTCGGTATTACCATGATGTTTCTCCTCTTCCTCGGCCGAGAGGCGATTTTGCGCCATCGGTCAAGTGGTGGCTCAAACATTAGATTAAACGTTTCGTTGTACGTGTTGGGCCCTTTAGATTGGAATGGAACTCAGATACCGTTCCGTTCATGGCTTATGGTCAAAGGATCTTCGATCTGTTGCGCTCGCTGGCGAATAATTTGGCGCACGTGCATCTCTTGTTGCTTCTTCGTGGACATTGGATAATAATTGAGTCTACCGAGCTCGCTGGCTAGGAGCTTTCTCATCGCCTTGCTGACGCTCAAGCGAGACAAGTCTTGCTTGCACGCATCCGCGGCGTAGTCTACCAGGCTTGCGTAGATCTCGTCGTCGAGCGAAACTGTGATTCTTTTCATCAAACTCAACAATTCATAATGTAGTATGTTGGGACAATATTTGGAATTTTGACATTTGCAATAGTTAGTTACACCAGGGTATGCTAAAACGGTAAAATAACCTTATTCTATTTTGATGGCTAATGTATCGAAATCCGATAGGAATTTATTACTTTCCAACACAGGAATGAATTTCATTCCCGGCTAGTGATAATAAATCGAAAACGACAAGTAGAAAGATCTCTGTGACGTCGGCTTACGCGACCAACTACGGTAGCTTTGGCGTACTCCGTTTGCGTTCCAAGAATCAAGAGATAATCAACAATTAACCGCAGAAGGAAAAAGAAAAGAGACATGTTCACGGTCTTAACTTTTCGTTTACGATTTTTGTTTAGACAATTCAACCAAAGTTACGTTGGATAGGCGAGCTGGCTTACAATGCCCGGCAAATAAGTTAAAGAGGGCTCGATTCTCTACTCGTTCCCTAGGTCTCTGAGAGCCTCCATCTCTCGTATTATCAAGAACTCAGGAATGGGCTTCTCTCTGCGCACACTTGAAGGAACACCACAGTAAATGCAGTACAAGTACGTCGCACTTAGCGTAACAACTGTCGGCACGCTCATGGCAGGGGTGGATGCTAGAATCGTTCTCGTGGGCCTTCCAACCATTGCGTACGAGCTCCATGCAGACATTGCCGATGTTATTTGGGTCAGTCAGGCTTACCTTTTTGCAAGCACTCTCGGTCTACTTTTGATAGGGAGATCTACGGATCTTTTTGGGCGCGTGAAGATCTACAACTACGGCTTCATGGTTTTCACCATTGGATCTGCTTTTGCCGCACTTTCCTACACTCCATTGGAGCTAATTGCCTCGAGAATGGTTCAGGGCCTCGGAGCCGCCATGCTCATCGCAAACAGCGCAGCCATACTGACGGATGCAACGCCGCCTGATGAACTGGGAAAGATATTGGGCATGAATAGCATCGCCTACAGGATCGGCTCTATCATGGGGCTCACACTTTCCGGGGTAATCCTTTCCTTCACGGACTGGAGAGCCTTGTTTTACATCAACATACCGATCGGGATCTTCGGCACAGTCTGGGCCCATTATCGATTGAAGGACATTTCCACAAGGGATTCTTACCGAGGCATAGACTGGGTGGGTTTCTTTTCTTTTGCGGGAGGGCTGGGGCTCGTTCTACTCGCAATTACTTACCTCAGCTTCGGGTTGTCAAGTTATGATGCAGGATTCCTGATGCTTGCACTTGGTTTGATACTGATCGTCTTCTTTGCCAGATATGAAATTACCCGAGATAAACTAGCAGCGACAACGAAAAGGTTGCCACTATTGGATATGAAACTATTCAAGATCAAGGAATTTACTGGCGGTACTATCGCACAAACACTGAATGCAGTGGCATGGTCTGGTATTTTGATAATGGTGTCATTCTATCTGCAAGTGATTGTGGGGGATACGCCGCTACAAACAGGTCTTCATTTACTAGCATTGGATGCGACTTTCATTGTGGTGGGCCCCATAAGTGGAAGATTATCGGATAAATACGGATCAAGAGGGTTTGCTATGACGGGTCTTGGGATCAGCAGTCTCGCTTTCTTCTTGTTCGCTTTCATAAATCAAAATACGGGTGTGAATACTGTGCTGATCGCTCTCGCGGTGCTCGGAGTAGGTACGGGTCTGTGGGTATCTCCAAATATTAGCTCCGTGATGGGTTCGGTGCCAGCGAACCGTCGAGGCATCGCCTCTGGCTTGAGAATAACTATGTCCAATATAGGAGACACTGCTAGCTTTGGTCTCGCAATTTTGATTATGACTCTGGTGATACCATACAACCAGCTGAATAATTTAGTGCAAAGTTACGCAGCCAATACCCAGGGCCTCGTGGGTAAGGGAGAATTTATCGCCGGGTTTCAACTTGCAGCATTGGTGCTTGCTGTGATCAATTCCTTCGCCGTGATTCCGGCGTCATTGAGTAAGAGACGGCCACGAGTATCCAGTGTGGACATAGAAGGAGTTTCAAGCCGAGAAGTTAAGAGCTGAAAAACCAGTTTTCAAGATTCTTCAGCTTCGCCCTTGTGTGTCAGAGAGAAATTCGTAACATCTCTCAAATCCCGAAACTCTAACATGATTGATGGCTATACAGACGTAGCAGTTGTCGTCTCCAATGCTCAAGATGCAAAGAAATGGTATGTGGAAAAGTTAGGATTCAAGGTCGTATTGGACAGAAATCATGCGATCTGCGTGAGCCCTGATGTAGAATCCAGCGCGGAGATTCGCATCCATCTGTGCGGCGACGGTTTCGCCCCTCTTGAGCCTGGCAATAGGGGAATTGGGTTCACTGCAGATGACTTTGAAAGGACATGCACTGAAATAAAAAGCAAGGACGTTAAATTTTCTCAAGACCCACTAACGAGGATGGCTACAAAAGCGCCAAGTTCCTAGACTTGGATGGAAACGAGTTCTGGCTTTTTGAGAGCAGTCTTTCAAAGAAAGTTCTGGAACAGTAAATGGGAAAAGACTACAACATAATTTGGCTACGCCATAATCTATTGAGTGATGAGCTAACTTCTAACGAAGGCTCAGTTGGTGAATCTACATCTTCCGGGAAATGGCGGTCAATGTCGATTCGCGGAAGTTCTCTTTTCTCTACCACGAAACACCGAAAGCACTAGTGCAATTCCAAGAATAAGTATCGAAACAAGAAGAGCCGAGTGCATTCCTGTTATAAAGGCTTGAGAAAGAGTAGACGAAATTTTTCCCGTCCCTAGAAAGATTTGGAATGCGGTCGCGCGTGGTATGGCTAAAGATGCAATAATCAGGGCAACAGCGAAACTACATACCATCCCGATGTTCGAAAATGTTCTCAAAAGACCGGAAGTTATCCCATAAGCTTGCGGCGGAGCGGAACTCATGACAGCGCTGTTGTTTGCAGGGAAGAACGAACTGCTTCCGACGCCGTTCAAAATTGCGCCGATAATCACCAAAATATATGTGGTATTTATTCCTAGCAACGAATAAACCCCAAAGCCGGAAATTTGAACAACTAATCCAATTGAAGCTATAATTCTTGCCCCAAACTTGTCCGACATTCTCCCTGCGTAAGGTGCTATGAGACCTCCAAGAACGTAGGCGGGTATGAGTAAGAGCGAAGCGTTGAAAGGCGTCATGTTTCTCGGGCCTTGGAGGTACATTATGATCAAAAACAGGACGGCAAAGGATGCGAGCGACTGGAAGAAAGCCGCGAGAATCGATGATACGAGAACCCGCTCGCGAAGAATCGCGAAGTGAATCAATGGCTCTTTTGTGTATCTTTCCCAGAAGGCAAAGCCAACAATAACAAGAGCTCCCAGCCCAAGCAAAGTTAGGTACTCGGAGGAGAATCCAAAACCGGACATCTCGGTGAGCGCGTAAAGGACCAGAAGCAATCCCACTCCGAGTAGTCCCATGCCAACAAAATCGATCTTTCTCATTATCTTCGGGGAGCGTTCTCTGAGTTTTGCGTATCCGACTACGGTTGCAACAGTTCCTATCGGTAAGTTGATAAAAAAGATGTAGCGCCACGTGAGAAAAGTAACGAACAGTCCTCCGATGAGTATTCCCAAAATTGCTCCCACGGACCAACCGACACCAGTGAAACCGTAGGCTCTCCCTCTTTCATTTTCTTTGAAAGTGTCTGCGATGACCGCTCCGCTATTTGAAGAAATTAGGGCGCCCCCTATTCCCTGAAGTATCCTGAAGGCTATGAGCTCAGTACCCGATGTAGAGATTCCGCAAAGAAGCGATGCTCCAGTGAAGAATGCAAATCCAAAATTGTACATGCGAACTCTTCCAAACATGTCGCCGAGCCGGCCGACTTGTGTCCCTAGGATCGTGATTACAAGGAGGTAGACCATGATGACCCAAATCATGCTGATAATGTCCGAATGAAGGTCTTCCAACATTGTAGGAAGGCCGAGAACAACTGCAGTCGTGTCCACGGCACTCATCATTACACCCATCATGATGATTACTATGACTAGTGTACGGTAGCGCCGCTCGCCGGCAATTTCTTTTCCAGTTTCCATCTTTCCGGTCATGGCATCTTTTCACGTGCTTAAGCGGTAGAAACTCGGATGTCCAAGTAGCAGGGAATCAAGATAACAAAAAATCTTGCTGAATGTAAAATTTGCTAGCTTACGAAAGATTCTCGAATATCATACCTTGAGACAGGACAATCAATTACACCTTTCAGCTCTTCTTGGAACTCTTGGCTTTGTTTTTCCTTTTCCACACCCGAAAGTATTCCCAATTCCAGACTTTGTGCAAGCTCGCTATAGGATTTGTTTTCAACGAGAGGTGAAAGGTAAACAATATCTCCGTGTCCTAAATTGATCTCTGTGAGAAACGCAACGCTTCTTTTCACATGTCCTTTCCAGAAACTATTGCCTCCTGCCCCCACTAGAATGATTATGCCAACGTTTACGCCGGCCTTCTTTATCTCTAAAACAAAATTTCTTGCCTCTAACAATTCCATCGGCTTATTCAAAATCTTCAACACCTGCTCTTCTCCCGATTCTAGTCCGAGATAAACTCGGGCCAGACCTAGGTTATGCAAATCCTCAAGATCATTTCTTTGCAGATTTCTAGGAGTAGTAAACGCATCAACAAATGAATAAACCGAAGGGTGGTCAAATTCCTTTGCAATCTCGAAGAAGATCTGCTTCAGGAATTTTCGACTGACACCTATTGCATTTGCATCGCCCAAGAAAATGGTTTTTCTTGCTTCGATCCCCTTTCCAAGATATTCTTTGACAGCCTGTATATGATTTGAAAATTGATCCGACGACTTCACCGAGTACCCTGTGTTACCATAAAGATTGCAAAATGAGCATTTGTTCCACGGACAGCCGGTTGTGAGTTGAAGATATGTAGAAAAGTACAGATCAGGTGGAACGATGGAAATGGGCTTGTACAACTCCGCCGCTCTTTTCGCATCTTCTGCCAGCCAGGAAACTGTCCTCGATGCAGGTGTTTCAAGTGCTGTTTTCAATGAAATATCAGTAACGTTGTGGCAGGTTTCCTGTGCAATCTCGTAAGCTCTTCGAAGAATAGGTTGTGGATCTGCCACTCTCTCTACTATTCTATCTTCTTTTCTGATCCATTCCAGTCTGTAAACCTTGTTGTATATCGAGCGCCTGTAGGTTGAGGAGTCCTTCCCGTAGTAAAGAACGCGGCCCTCAAGGTCGAATGCGGCCATCTCGGTCCCGTTGAGAGTAACTGTTATGACGCCCTTCGAGACTTTACCAACAATTTCAAAGCTTCTAAGCGTCATGATCTACCGATCTCTCAAAGTAAAATCATTGACTTAAGGCTAGTACACGATTATCAACGATGGGGATCAGAAATAAGTTTCAAGCGAGGTCTTGGAAGTGAAAGTGAATTTTATGTCGACTCAGACTTCGACGAATTTTACGTTCGAGCCCTGCCTTTCTAGCCTTCCAAGTGGCATGTGCGCCGCCGCGATGTAGGCTCTCTCTTTTAGAGCGGCATCGATCAATCTCTTGCGGCTCACCAGATTTGTTTCGTGGTGGTCCCACTTTGCCATCCACTTTGGATTTTCCACCTCGACGGCATGGTGGAAGAGGTCGCCCACGCAGTATAGCGTCTCCTTACCTGAGGCAATCTTCACAATCTTGTGACCCGGCGTCTCGCCTGGCGCCGCGATAATCTCTACTTCGTCAGAAAGCTCGCGACCTTCGGGAACCAGTTCAAGCAAACCGCCTCGGAGCAGGACCCCTATTGTCTGACTCTCCTCGGAGTTTGGATCGCGTAGAGCCTCCTGCATTTCATGGGAATTAAAGTCTTGTTTTCCGATCAGATGACGAGCTCCCGGAAAGGTGGGGATGTTTCGCGCATCGGGTGCTTTCATCGTGACGCCGGCATAGTGATCATAATGTGCATGAGTTATCACGACATAATTGATATGGCCACGTGATACGCCGGCTTCCTTTAGTTGTTCAACGAGCGTTGGCGGCGGTTTGTAGTTAGAAGGGATCATTTCGGCGTCTGTACTCGCAAACTTTGAAAAATCGCCTGCATCCACGAGAACAGAGAGATGCGGTAGAGAAACGTAAAAACTGAGACTGGGGTAGGGATGCTTGTTCTCGAAAATGTCGGAGTATTTCCCCTTCCACTCGATCTCCGGAACATCGTCTGTGTCCTTTAATCTGAAATTGAAATCCCCAACGCTGATTGAGGTGACCGTAGCGTTGCCAACTCTAAATGTTCGCATTTCTTTGAATTGAAGAAAGCCTTTGTAAATCGTGTTTGTTAAGCTTGCTCTTCAAGTCTCGGATTTTGCAATCTTGGATTGCGGACTCCCGTCTAGGTTCGTGCGAGAATGAGATGTCCTTTCAACGATAATCTTTCAAAATGCGCCTTTCCTTTAATGCTTTCAAAGGCGCTGAATGCGAAACCAATTGCCCACCAAGACAAGGCTCGAGAAGCTCAAGATGAACGTGGAGGCCCAAGAGTCGAGGCTAGAGGAAGGACTAAAGATGCTGAACGAGGCGAAAAAGAACAGTGACGCGGGAACAGGACAGAAAAGCGTGGAGCAAAATGTCTCGTCTGGCTCCATTAATTCCGAGTGGGATGCCTTGGAACGAGTGATTGGGTTAATGGATGATCTTTTGAATTCATACAGAACTTATACCAAGGAACTAGACAAGCGAAACAAGTTGCTGTCCCGCCGCTCTGGTAAGTCCCGGGCGGAAGAGTCAGAAGAAGAACAACAACGAGAAGTAGAAAAGTAAGAGAGTGGAATTTTCGAGTCGCGTTTGTCAGGATTGTGCGGATTTATTTGGTAGATGCCAACGATGATTCCAAAAGTATTCGGATATCGAAGGAGGTTCTTCCTGAACTTCCTTCCGATTACGAAGAATCTAGTCTTGGAGACAAACGGGGATCGAGGAAGCAGTATCGCAACTCGAATGTGCATGTCAGAGAATACGACGACAGTTATACGATTCACGTCGACCGAGCGGACCCAAGAAGAGATCCGCTTGGGCATCTCTTGAAGGACTCGCCCGAGACGATCGCGGCCTTTGCTACTAGCCTATATTTTGCAAAGCGCTCGCTTGAAAGATCTGGTAGGTTGAATAAGAGTGGTGTTGGTAGTAATGAGGAAACAAGAGGAAACAATCGACTTGGATTTGGCCTGCTAAGTTTATTTTCGTCGTTTCTCATCCTGAACGGACTGTTCAGATGGCTGAAAGAATTATTGTTTTGACTTCTGAACCACCGCCCCATCAACTTTTCACTAGCCGATACTCTCAAGAATGCGGTAACAGATGAAAAATTGACAGTTTACACAAATGTGGCCATCTCGTGAGACCCGAAGGCTCATCGGAGTAATTTGGAAACTCGCCCCCGTGGCCCTTCGTTACAGACGAGATAGGAACGAGATCAAACGAGCGGAAGGCAAGATCGTCCATCCGGAGAGATACCAGAGAAATGGAAGGAAGGCAGTTGAAGCCTTCATAGAGCTCGGCCCGGCTTTCATTAAGTTAGGGCAGCTCCTGTCAGTGCGCCCGGATGTCCTTCCGCAGCCCTACATTGACGAATTTTCCCGACTGCAGGACGAGGTTCCGCCCGCCCCGTTCGATCAAGTGAAACCGTTGATTGAAGCGGAAATTGGAAAATTAGACGAGGTATTCGACTCTTTCGATCCAGAAGCAGTCACGGGAGCAAGTCTGGGTCAAGTGTACAGGGCGTGCTATCATGGAGAGGAAGTCGTCGTAAAGGTAAACCGTCCAGGCATTAGGGAACGGATGACAATCGAGACGAGTGTGCTTCGTAGACTCGTTCCATTGGTCGGTCGTTTCATCGACGAATCCCTGCGCTTCTCGGTTGGTTCTGTAGTTGACCAATTTTCGGACACTATCAAGGAGGAAGTAGACTACAAGCAAGAACTCCGAAACCTAAAGACGATAAAGCGAAACTTGGAAGACGACAAGTCCGTTATTATCCCCGATGCGTTTCCCGAGGTTTCTACCGACAAGGTTCTCGTTTTGCAATACATAGGTGGAATCAAAGTCAATGACACAAAGGCACTCGATGAAGCCCGCCTTGACCGACGGAAACTAGCTCGAAACGTCGGGAGATTGTTCTTTAAAATGCTCTTGAGCGAGGAAATCTTTCACGCGGATCCACACCCGGGCAACATCTCAATTGCCCCGGATGGCCGCATTGTTCTTTATGATTACGGGATGGCAGGGAATCTGGACGAGGAGACCAGACTCAATCTCGTAAGGTTCTACACCGCTTTGGTCGATAAGAATCCGCAAAGAATCGTTCAGGTCATGCTTGAACTGGGGATTCTTCAGCCTCAAGCTAATCGGTACGTAATCACTCGCGGTGTCGAACTCGCTCTTGCGGATATGAGCGGAAAGAAAATCGAGGAAAGCGAGGTCAAGGCGCTGATGGAGGTTGCGAATCGTACGATCTACCAGTTCCCGTTCAAACTTCCAAAGAACCTGGTCCTCTACATGCGGATGCTCTCGATCCTCGAAGGGGTGTGTTTAACTTTGGATCGGGATTTTCGTTTTATCAAGATCCTAGGGAGGCTGCTCGAGAAGGAAGGACTCGTGGAAGAAGCTTACAGCGCTGAAATAAAAGAACAGATCAAACGTTTGACGGCGGCCATCGACGCATCCATTGAGTTGGCACCGATGCTCAGGAATTACATTGAATATGAACAACAGAAAGAGATGTACGACGAACATAAGAACAAGAGGAGAGGACGAGGCTTCCTGTCTGGGGCACTCGTAGGGTTCGGAATCTTTGGAGTCGGAGTGTCTATTCTCTATACAAGTTCCGAACTAGGGAAGATAGGCTTCGTGGTGTCCTTTGTAATAGTCGTTGTTGGACTGCTTAGGCGAAGGTAAGCGAGAGTTTACCCTTCACTCTACTCGACGCGGACTTTGCCCACGCCTTTCAGCGGGAGTTTGATTGTCAAAACTCCATTTTCATACTTGCCTACGAGTTCAGCATCCTCGTCCACGTCGACTTTGACAGGAAGCGAAATTTTCTTATGTACCCGTAAGGGACGCTGCTCCCAATAGACGACTCCGTCTTCTCCGTCGTCTTCCTCGCGTTTGGCACTGACGACGAGATAATGCTCTGTCAGTCGGGTCTTGATATTTTCTTTCACGAACCCGGGCATGTCCATCTTGATTACGAGATTTGACCCGTTTTCGAACATGTCTACGGCGGGCAATATTAGCTCAAACACGTCTCTAGATCTCGTGCCTATTTCACCCAAGTCCTTCGAGAACTTTCGAAAAAGTAGGCTCATATCAATCATTAACCGCTAACGAGCTTCATAAAGCCTTTGTGATGAGAGGAGGAGGCAACTGAGTGAAAAAACAGGAAGGTGGGCTGGGCGACCCGCTGCCCAGGCACACTTATGGACTTTTTTCTTGGGAGAGGGGGTTTAGCGGGTCTTTTTTCTGCCTTCCACATCTAGTATACAGTACGCCAAAAGCTCAAGGACTGGAGGAATGTTTGTGTCCTCATCCTGTCCGCGAACAAGCAACGCGAACTGGACTGCTCCTGCGGCTGATCCCAAATGCTCAAGTGAAACTCGTTCGGCTCATTCCTCGAGACATAGACATGCAGGTTTTCAATGCACTTGTAATTCGTCATAGGAATTAGTGATATCTCGCTAATGTTCCGTTGCCCTCCCATGAGCGAAATTATCGTATTTACTTTACCCAAGTCTACTCTGGTGGGTCTGCTACCGGCTTTTGACATTTTGTTTCATTCACCACGAGAGACCCTTTTCTCATTCATAGTATTTGAGTGCTAGGAATACGTTTGCACCTAGTGGAGTGCAAAAGCAGCTTTTCGGTATTGCTTGGTGCTTTCTTGAACAAATCAAAAATTCTTGTACAAATTGTTTGTACCGCTTGTTCTTCGATTCTAAATACGGCGGATCTACAATTACACCGAGCTATGCGCACTATAAGAAAAGCAAGTGAGAGAGCAGCAAAGATCAGTTCTACCGACGCTGAATGCAAGGGTTGTTCCAAGATTATAGACAAATTCGATGAGCTAGATTCCGCCGGCCTCAGTTTTGAAAAAGGCCGTACTCTTGAGGAAGGTTTTGAAATTGAATACGAGGAGCATATGAGAATGTTCCACAAAATGATTCGCTGAGCTCACGTGTTAAGGCGGGCCTTGGAGCAACAAGCTCTGTTTCCGTTAAATACTAGTCTCGGGCAACATAAGATTACGAGTAAGGGACTCTTTTGAGAATCTCCTATGTTGCTGGTTGTGTTGTGGTTATACTAGCTCCGTTTGTGCTTTACCTCATAAGTGCACTGACTTTGGGTGACACATTTTTCTTGATCTTGTTGCTATTTGGTGCGTGGACGGCCGCGCAAGCTCTGACGTTCTCAGACAAGTTTGAGCAGAACAGGTACGTGGTTTCGGGAATCATTCTCGCATTCATAGCCCCTTTTTTTATTCTGGCTCTGTCTTACGGAGTGGCGCTGATTCTAGTTGGCATAATAATTGCTGTCGTAATCGCCAGCACCAGAAGGCCAAGTACGAAGAGTGCCACGAGTACGAGCTAGGACTAGAAAATTCGTTTTCGTCTACGATTTTTTCTAGTCGGCGTATCTCTTCAGCGGGGTACTACTGAGATCCTGTTATTCGAACCCGTCGTGCAGCCCTGTTTATGCGTCATGTATTCAAGAAAAGTACTCGATTTGAACCCGCAGTTCTTGCACTCGTAGGTCTTGTCTCTCAAGATTATTATTTCTCTTTTCAAGTAATTGTCATTTGCTATTTATTGATAGTAAATTCGTGATACGGATCCGAAAAGCTATATCATAAAACAAGAAACGAACGCGAGTAATGCCCATCTTACTAGAAATTCCGATACTCGTGCTAAGGCTATCGGTAGAACAATTTTCCATTCTAATTTAAGTAGGAAAAAAGCCATGGCCTGCCGTAGACCTAAAAAAGTAAGTTGATAATTTTCCTTGACAGCATTAGGAAGTACTAAGACTTCTAGCTACGGCGATCTACCTAGTCCCTCTAGAAGTGATTTGGAAGACAAGAATGAAGTAACCGAGTTCATCAGAGATAGAGAAGCCGCGGTTCGCGTCGTTTTGGGGCAAATCGCGAGAGCTGAGACGGAACTGCTCGGGATTGGTAGCAAGGATGCTCTAAACTTAATTTATGAATTCAAACCGTACAGGGAGGCAGTCACGCTTGCTGCGAGTAATAATCGGCTGGATGCAAGGTATATTTCAGACATCAAAGAATCTAACGTTCAAGCTTGCAAGTTTCTCCTTGACGAACTTCATGTTAAGGTGAGACACTTAGAAGGGATTAGATCAAATCTCCTCGTAAGTGAAAAAGAGTTCTCCTCGGACCTGTCTCAACCCCATCCTGAAAAACCTACTACCAAATTGCTCTACAGTAACTCGAAGGAGCTCTTGGCTCAACAAAAGCAGCTTTTCGATACACTGTGGTCGATAGCAGTTCCGGCGGAGCTAAAGATAAGGGGAATTGAAGAAGGCGAAGTTCCTGAAGAAACGAGAATCGTGAATCATTATGGTGAAATCAAGGATCTAACGATAGATCTTGCAAGCTCGACAAATTCCGAGGTAATGATCCTTCTGCCACTACTTGAAAGGATCGAGTTGAATGATGGAGCGGAATTTGAGATATTCAAAGATAAAGCCTTGAAGAAAGGGTTGCACGTGAGAATTCTTGCTACTTTTTCGCCCGACTGGAATGTAAACAGTCGAATAATGAGAAGATTTCCGATGTTCGAGATCAGGCCGATAGAACCGATAAAAATTGGATTGATGATTTCTGATCGTTCTAGATCGATGTTGGTTCAATACGCAGATGTCGAGAGCTCGATTCCCGAGAAAGCCATGATCTCAGGCATCTATGCTTCACAGAAGGCGACGGTCTCCAGTCTCGTGTCGATATACGAAACAATGTGGGTTCAAAGCGAAACAAGGGACAAAGAGGCAAAGAGCCGGAAGCAAGCTGAACTCCTCCAAGATATCCTTGCTCACGACATTCGAAACTACAACCAGGTCGCGAGGCTCAGCGCCGAACTCCTGGGCGAGGAGCTGAAGGACAATATCCCGGTTCAATCCATAGTCGAAAGCATGCTGAAGGCGATTGATGGTTCGACTAGTCTCTTGGACCGAGCGAAGCGCCTCGGAAAGGTACTTTCGGAGCAGAACCCATCATTATACGCGGTCGACCTGAGGCGTACGATTTCTTCTTCAATTTTGTTGATCAAGCAGAGTTTTCAAGACAAAGCTATCGAGTTGAAAGAAGAATATCCTAATTCAATGTCGTCGGTTTCGTCTATTTCGGTGAAGGCCGACGATCTTTTGGCAGAAGTATTTACCAATCTTCTCTCTAATTGCGTGACTTATACTGAGGGGCAAGGGGTCGAGATTGAATTGAAGGTAAAGGATGGGTCTTCTTTGAGCTTCAAGTTGGCGGCCGGGGGGAACTTGGCAGCTTTTGACTCTACTTCATTGTCCACTCCCATCGAGAATTGCTGGGTGATCTCAATAACGGATCATGGGAAGGGAATTCATGATGAATTGAAATCCAAATTATTCAGCAGGTACCTGGACAGCGCGAAGGGAAGCGGTCTCGGCATGTCAATAGTCCATGCGCTCGTTGTAGAGAGGTACAAAGGATCGATACGTGTCATAAACCGGGTAGCCGGGGACCATACAAAAGGCACTACCATCGAATTGTGTCTTCCGAAGGCCTAGAGTCCCATTTCTCAGTCGCAAGAACGGTTTGGCTCAAAAGTACTTTTTTGTTCCCTAGGAAAGCTAGAGAAAGAGGCGGTTTTGTTGTTGCAAATGATGACGCCCAAGGCCAAGGTCCGGAAGTAGTTTATTAAGTACGCTCGCGCCGTTGGTTAGCTCTTGACCGACGTCTATCCAGTAGAAGATGGAGGAGGTACGAGCCATCTGAGCTTGCCTTTGCCCTTTGATGCTTTCCCGTCGCACTCTATACAGGCAATAGAACCGTTCAATAACTCCACCTCGGCTTTCGCTCCGATCAAATCGTGAAGCAGTTCAAATATCAAAGGCATGTGGGAGACAAGAACGATTTTGTCATTTTTTCTGTACTTTGAAAGAAGCGCGTATACTTGGTTCGGCTTTCTGTCTCCGTACAGGCATTCATCCACGACAATTTTGTCGTTGTTGTTGCCTGCGCTGAGCAACTTCCTTGCTAGTTTAGCGGTTTCTTTTGCTCTGACTAGGGGGCTCGACACGATCACGTTAGGCGCAAATCCAAACGAAGAGTTGCATAGCTTTACAACCTTGTTGACGTCACGAACGCCGTCTTCGTTGAGACCTGGATCTCCCTCCCCCTTTCCAAAACTTGCTAGTCCGTGTCTGAAAATGTAGACTTCCATGGTTGTGAGTTTATCTGCTAGGGTTTTTGACCTTTGAATTGTCATATGGCTACTTGCCATCGGAGATATCTGGCAATTATGTTCGAAATCGCTTTCGAAATCGTCGGTATTTCTTTCTAAAAAACATGGGTAATGTAGGAATTCAGATAACATGTATCGAACAGAAACTGTAACAGGAAAAGTGATTTTTGAAGTGCCAAAACGTCACGGAACGCGCTATATTGTAAACGACGTGGACGAATCTGTAAAATTCTAATCGAAGTTGCTTGGGTTCAAGGAAGTCATGCATCCCAACTCTGATTTTGCAATGCTCGCCTTAGATGACATGCGTTTGATTTTGGTTCGACCGAGCGGAAGGAGTGGAGGCGGTCAGTACATGAAGGACGGCCCCGCGCAGACCCCTGGGCGCTGGGACCGAATTTCTATCGATGTTGAAGATCTCGATTCTTTGATCAACAAACTCAAGGATGCTGGGTGTACCTTTCGAAATGACGTCGTCGTGGGATTCGGAGGGAAACAGATACTGCTCAACGATCCTTCAGTAAATCTTGTGGAACTCTTCCAACACTATTAGAGCGTAAGCCATATCTTGTGACATGTTCTGCCGAGTATGATACTTCATCAGAATTTTGGGGGACCGGCCGAAATGCGTTCTAACACTTTCTTGTAACTTTTTGTACCCCACATTACTTCTGTCCACCAAGTAGCTCCGGCTTCAGCAAAGGGCGCTACAATCTCTCCTGCCTTCCTCTGACCAGTGGGAGTAATACCGTCTATTATGATGTCAAATTCCCTTCGTCGATTCCCCAGAATCTTCCTGTTCCTTGAAACAAATTCTTTCATTTCTCGAACTTTTTCCGGAGTAACTTCTTCATGAGATCCATCGGGCTTTTTGATCACCGCTATCAAACCATCATATTTGAGTACGCGTGCCATTGATTTTGGTCTGCCCCAGGCTCCTACAACCCATATCGGGATTCTCGGCTTCTGAACTGGTCTTGGTACGAACGTCATCGTTTTCAAATGATTGTGTTTTCCGTCGTATCGGAAGGGCCTTCCGCTCCATAATCCATCTATTATTTCGAGCCCTTCATCCAAAAGCTCGGCGCGAATCCTTCTATTCGATTCCATTCCAGCTTTGGTATAGGCTCCGTCGCCTTCCCAGCCCAGCCCTGTTGGAAGTATCAACCTGCCGTTGGACAATCGATCAACAGTGACGGATTCTCTCGCTACTTCCCAGGGGCGTCGCCTTCCAATCGCAGTCAGGAGAGAACCAAGTCGTATCCTCTTTGTACTGACAGCTATCGCACCCATAATCGGCCAAGCCGCGCTCATTTCCGTCCTTTTGTCGGTGTAAATGTCTTCATAATAGAAGACACCGTCCCACCCAGCCTTCTCAGCTTCGATGGCAAGTTTCAGAATCTGTTGAGAGCTCCCGCCGGGAATTATAAAGCCAAATCTCATTGTAATCTCTCGCTCCTTTTTCTAATTTTTAGAGTTACGTGCTAGGCCTTGGGAAAGTCCAGCAATTCTCTAAGCAATTCTGAACCCTCTAAATCCAGAGCTTTTTCGCTGGTAAATGATTGCATTTCTCTTTCGTGCCCACCAAGATATCGGAGTCAAACAGTTATCCGCGAGTGCGACACTCCCCTTTCTTAGCTTTTTATCTACGAGCGCAAAATCAACGATTGCTTCGTCAATCTCGTAAGGAGTGTCGTAGACGAAAAGATGGATTGCGTGAATTTCCTTCACGAGAATTGGAAGGACCTCACTGCTTCTTCCTAGTCGCAAGTCCCAAAATTTCTTCAGGTACTTAGGAACTGCCCAACCTGATTTCTTTCCCGGGGGAAGCGCCCATGAAGCTCTCAGCATCTGTTTTGCTGATAGATCCCTCGATTGAATCTCAGGAAGGTCTATGGAATGGAGAACTCCGCCTTGACCATTTTTCTGCAATCCATGCAGCAAATATGCAGTTGATACTCCTGCGGATACTCCAACTTCAACAACATGTTTTGGTTTAATGAGTCTTGTAAGTGCATATAGCTCAAAGGGCGCACAAATCTGTATGTAGTTTGTTCGGCCGCCAGAAAGCAAGGATCGTTCAATTGATTGATTGAATGTAACATTGTTCTTGACTTCTTCGGTGTTTTGTTTCGCTTGATCCAGTTTCACGCCTGCAAGTTTTGAAACAAAAATATCATCGGGAGTTCCCCTTTCAATTCTCGCCTTGGCTCGATGCTTTCCTTCCTTTGGAACTTGTGCTAGACATTGACGAATCATGGGACGGTGAATCCCAGGCCTTGCTCTGGAAGTGGTCTGTGCGCATTAAACGCTGTGGGTGATGTTATTATTTTTATCATCGATTCTATTCTGATCGCAATTCCTCTTGGACTTCTTGTTTGGAAATTAGACAAATGGAGCAAAGAGGCTAAACGTTTGACTAAAACACCCCTAAAAATGTAAGGTGATCTGATATTGGTTTGGGTTTGGGGCCATATGACTGCTAGCCATTTTAGGTCGAGTCTTCCTCAAAGAAATATAACAAAAGAATTTGAAGGAACGATGCTATCTTGACCATTTATGAAGCAACGATTCGATTAGAACATAATTGTCCCTATACAACATTCACTAAGAGGTTGCCCCAGATCATCGTGCAACATTGGTGCAGCATGAAGAGTGACGTCTTGGAATTTTCCAAGTTGAATTCTGTACTAGCTCAGGCCCTGAAAAGAGAAATGTCGAACTTGGAGAAATCTCTTGGGTCTAAATTTGTTCGTTCAATTTCAATTGAGCAAGATACCGAGATAGTTATCCAAAGGCACGATTACTCCTCGATGGAGCCAAACGTCAATACCTACATCGAGAAGCACAATTGCATGGAAGTTCAACCAACGATGTACAAGGAGGGCTACGAATGGTACAGAATTCTCGCGTTTGACCAATCCGATATCCTAAAGCTCTTTCAAGACCTCTCGAAGAGCGCAGACATCAACGTAGTGTCTAGGAGAACGTTACCTGATCTTACCGTGGGGGACACTCTGACTATATCGACGCAAAGTCTGTTCGGAGAGTTAACTGAAAAACAACTACGATCTTTATTGAGCGCGCTGAGCCTGGGATACTATAACTCCCCTCGGCGCATCACGACCTCGGACATCTCTAAGAAGTTGAATATCCCTAGAACCACTTTTGAAACCCATCTGAGGAAGGCGCAAGGCAAAGTATTGCGAGGATTGATTCCCTACCTAGAACTTTCGACAAATTCGCCCAAGGCCGACTAACTTTCTTATTAGCGTCCAAATTATCCTGAGTATACCACTGTCGAGCAAGAATCCTTTGTCCAGCGAAAACAAGGAACAAACGAAGAAGGGTGAATTGAAGTGGCATAGCGTCGAGCTACCCGAGAATATCGTTCTTGAAGTGGAGGAGCTGCTCAAGGAAAAACACGAGAGGAGGCCCGTACAAGTCCCGCTCGGCTTGTTCATCTCCGATCTAATACAAGAAAGCCTAGAGAAAGTACATGTTCAGGACTCGGTTCCTCCGATACTCGAAAAATACGCCATCGATTCCGAATCAGTGTATATCCGAGATAACGAACGAGACGTGGTCGCCGAGCTGCATTTCAAGGATGGATCAGACCTCTATTGCAATGTTGACGGAGCAAAGAACTGCGTTCACATCGGATTCGCTTGGGCGATTCCCGAAGTCCAAAAAATGATTTCCGAGCGAAGACAAAAATCGAAGAAGAAAACTTTGAAAGGGAGCGGAAGGGATTAGAACGGTCGAAGTGATCCCGGTTTGACGCTAAAAGTTGGAGACAAGGCACCCCTTTTCGAAGGAACCCTCGACAACGACACGAAGATTTCGATTGGTGACATGATCGGAACGAAGAACATTGTCCTTTACTTCTACCCAAAGGACATGACTCCAGGTTGCACCACGGAAGCTTGCGGTTTCAGAGACAACTGGGAAAAGATTCTCTCGATGGATGCGACTGTACTTGGTGTTAGCGCGCAGAGCACCGAATCACATCGACAGTTCAAACAGAAAGAGAATCTCCCGTTTCCTCTGATAAGCGATCCGAAAAATGAAATAAGAAAACTATACGGAGCTACCGGGCTTTTGGTTCCTCCGAGGATTACCTTCGTTATAGACAAGCGCGGCGTCATTCGTTACGTATTCAACTCACAACTCAACGTTACAAAACACGTCGAGAACGCGCTGCAACAGTTAGAGCAATTAAAAGCTGCTTGAGATCTTCAATTGGTGTTTCGATCACATCCGGACACGCAATTCAAACGGTGATCTGCGGAATCCTTCTGCTGCCGAAAAAAATGTCCGAGTAAACTATTGCACACAAAATTCGTTTCCGTCAATATCTAGAAAGACAACGCAATACTCGCGATCGTCTTCCAGTTTTCTCAGTTCCTTTGCTCCCAGTTTCGAAAGTCGTTCGGCTTCTCGATTGACATCTTCCTTTCTCTCTTCCAAAGAAACCATTGACCCTTTGCTTGCGTTTAGATCTATGTGCAAACGATTCTTGCCTAGCTTCGGAGTATCCATCTGTTGGAAGTAAATTCTGGGTCCCTTGCCATCCGGATCGATAATGGCACTAGCTGAATTCCACTCTTCTTCGGGTACTTTCCACGCTTTGAGCGCGTCTTGCCAACTGTTGAACCCTTCCTGCGGGTCTTGAAGTTTGTAGTGCAGGGCCTCAGCATAGAATTTTGCTAGTCTGTCAGGATCTTGAGCGTCGAACACGGTTCTGTGTAGTCTTCGGTTGATTACAAGCTAATAGTGACTTCCAATTGCAAGGGGTACATTTTTATGAAAGTTACTGTAGTATTACTGTAACTAAAACTAGAAACAACAACAAAGGATATCCCACTCTTGTCGCTTGGAAGAAAGTCAATCAAACAAAGGTATTCTCCTCCTTCGTCAGAAGTACTTTCACTAATGCAAGAGTACCGAGGAATGACAAATGAACAATCACTTACGAGCGAATTGGTCAAGTTTTTGACTGGAGAACTGAAGGGAGAGGGCAAAGATAAGACGTGATTACACAACAAATGTGCATGAGCTGCTTGGTTATAGTCAGGAAAACCCGCATTGTTCGTAAAGGGCCCATACAAAAGAAATAACAACAGTAATCCTGAAAGGATGATCCGACTATGCCAAGAAACAAAAATGCAGTTTTGCATTAGTGTGTCATGTCACATTTATCGCTTCTTACCAACTCATGGATCAAGCATGGAAAGCTAAAGATGGTTTTGAGAATAGAAGACAATTTGACACAGTCATTTCCGGGCCTTCAAGTCCTTGAAATCCGAATGGACAACCTGTCAATTGAGAATACCCGAAATGATCTGGATCTCTTTAAGAAACAAGTCCAGCAAAGAATCAGAAATGCCTACCATTCGTTGGAAGAAATCAGAGATGAACCCAGATTTAGAGCGTACAGGGATTTCTTTTGGCGTGTAGGGATAGATCCTACGAAAACTAGGCCTGCAGCTGAAGCCTTAACGAGAAGAATTGTTGGTGGAAGAGACCTTCCTACCATAAACACATTTGTTGATTCCTACAATCTTGCTTCGGTTTCTACCTCAACTGCGATTGCTGCCTTCGATCTGGATTCGATATCCGGCGGTGAGGAACTCTACATGAGAAAGGCACGACCAATTGAATCTTTCAAAGGTATTGGAATGAATTCAGAGATCCAACTAGAGGGGAAAGAGATTGTAATTGAGGATGAAAGAGGTCATAACCTGATCGCAATCTACCCTCATAGAGACTCTGATGATAGCCGTGTGACATTGCAGACGAAAAGGGCACTTTTGATGATGTGTGGTGTTCCGGGTATTACTCTACCAAATTTAGAAGAGGCTGCAAGTCTTTCAAGAGAATTATTAGAACGATTTTGCGGCGCGTCATTTTCCGAGTAACCCAAGCCAAGCGAACAATCCAAGCTACCGAGAGATTTTCTCGTGCAAAGAAGGGACAAAAAGGACAGCTTCTTGAAAGCACTTTTAGCCTCAAGATTCTGACGTGACCCCGTTGAACTGGAGATGACACTTAGCATGGCTTCTTCTTCGAGACCATCTAGCTGGGGTCAATGGGGCAACAAGATCGCTGCTGCTTCCCGACCTAGACAGCCTACCATCAGCAGAACGTTCGGAGTTGACATAGTAGGGTTTGGTCCGATCGGTCGGGAGCTTTCAATCAAATTATCGGCAACGCCATCGAGATTCGTTGTCTCTTCTATAACCGACTCTAGTGTTGTTCTCTATCCAAAGGATGCTGCGCAAGTTATTGAGGTAGCGAAATGGAAGGCCGAGAACAAGGATAACAAGCTCGCCGATTTCAAGGGCGCCAGAGTCGGAGCAAGGGGAGACCTGATTCAGGGAATAGAATTTAGCAAGTCTTCAATTGTTGTCGATTCAACGAATAGTGATTACACAAAACACGAAGAGGCTAAGAAGCGAGCAGTCACGGCGTTAAACTCAGGAAAGCACTACGTTTGCGCAAACAAGGTCGCGCTAGCCTTTCACTACGGTGAAATTTTTGACCTTGCAAAAAAAAGAGGACTCAAGATCGGATACGGTGCAACTAACTTGAGCGCACGTCACGCGATAACCATAGCGCAAAGCATGGAGAAAGACGAACTGATCGATGCCCTTGCTCTGCTGAATTCAGCTACTACAATCGTCCTGTCAAGCATGGAATCAGATCCCCAGATTACAATAGAGCAAGCGATTGAAATGGCACGTAAGGACGGGGTACTGGAAAGTGATCCACTGATTGACTTGGACGGCTGGGATGCCGCGGCAAAAGCTGCGATTTTCTCTAACGCGATATTTCCAGAAAGGCGAATTACAGTAAGCGACGTGCTGAGATCCGGAATTAGAGACGACAAGGCAAAGCAGCTTATTGAAACTGCAAGGAACGATCATGAAAAGAAGTACCGAGTCAGAGAGGTGGCCGAAATTACGAGAGAGAAAGCTATTGTAGAGCCTAGGTTAGTTGAAGCAAGCTCGCCACTGGCTATCGGAGGTCACTCTGGCGTGGTGACTTTACATTCTAAAGTCTCCGGCGAGATAGTAATCAATAGCATTTTTTCATCTAACGGTATAGGACTGACAAGCTCGGTCCTATTTTCTGATATCAATAAGATAGTTTCCTCGACCGGCTAATAAGGAAAGAAAAATAAATTAGACCCGGTTCAATTTAAAAAGTTCTAAACGTGAGCCTTCGCGTTTTGAAATTAGACGATCTATAATTTTCTTTCCAAGAAATACGACATTTGCTTCAAGGCTAGAAGTGGCCGAGCCTGAAGAAAAGTTGCGAGATTTGGATTCATAACTACATGATCCGGAATCGTGCAAGCGCGATAAAGTGGCGTAAATGAAGCCTATCGCATTCTTACTGATCGGCGGAGATCTTACAACGAAAGACAAGACCGAGCCGGATGGCAGAAGTGAAATTAGATCTGGGATAGCTTCGGATCCGCTACGAACAGCACCATTTGGTGAAACAAGATGGAACGACGTATGTCTTTTCTGCACCGGCAGGGAATCAAAAACTCCATCTTCGTCAGCGTCTTCGAGCGAGAGATACTTCAGGCGATTGTATTTGTCAAACCAATCCACGGCACGCTTGAATTTTGAACATGGTCCGCAGTTTGCATCGTAGACCAAAATGTATTGATTACATTCAAACAATTGCCTAATTTTCAACTCCTTAGTAGCAAATTACTCCGACCACCTGTTAAAGATGATCACTCTGAGTCGACGCTCGGCTTATTTTGCAAGGTTGTTTCGATTCGCTCCATAGCTTCAGAATCAAGTTTCGGCACGACATCTGGCGCCTTCATATTCTCGACGACTTGATCGGGACGGCTTGCTCCGGTAATTACCGTGCTAACATTCGGATTCTTGAGACACCAAGCAAGAGCTAATTGAGCGAGCGAGCAATCCAGATCTTTCGCGATGAGCGCAAGTTTACTTACTTTTTCGAGATTCTCTGTTGAAAGCATGCGCTCCTTCAACCATTCGTATCCCGGAAGATTTGCGCGAGAGTCCTTTGGCACTCCCTTGCTGTACTTCCCGGTCAATAGGCCGGAAAGAAGAGGGCTCCAGATTGTGGTTCCTAGACCAATCTCGCGGTACAAGGGTGCATATTCTACTTCGAAACGCTCTCGATGAAACATGTTGTATTGGGGTTGCTCCATCTGTGGGGGTGTCAGACCTAGTTCTTTTGCTAGTCCATAAGCCCTCATTATATCTGCGGAACTCCACTCTGAAGTTCCCCAGTAGAGTATCTTTCCCTGATGAATTAGGTCATCCATTGCTCGTACTGTTTCTTCGATTGGTGTATTCGGGTCGGGTCTATGGCAGAAGAAAAGATCTAGGTAGTCGAGCTGCAAACGCTTGAGCGAGTTCCTGCAGGCTTCGTATACGTGCTTACGGGATAAGCCGACATTGTTTGGCCCCTCACCGCCCCAAAAGACTTTGCTTGAAATGACGAGATCTTCTCTGCGCCATTTCATTTTCTTAATTACGTTTCCGAGGACGGTCTCTGCTGCTCCGTGAGCATACGCTTCAGCCGAGTCGATGAAATTCACACCGGATTCGACGGCTTTCGTTAAGCACTCCTGCGCAACATCTTCCCCAACCTGTCCGCCGTAGGTCACCCATGAGCCAATCGATAATTCGCTTAACTTTATTCCCGCGTTGCCTAGTCTCCTGTAATTCAATTTACCACGACTAAGAATTAGTTCAAGGCGGCATCACTTAACGATTTAGCCATTGCAGTTCATTTCTCTGCACTACTGTTAATAGAAGGATATCAAGACCTACCTGCCTATTAACTCGAAACATGGTGATTGCATTTTGAAAAATTCCAGAGTACTTGTACCTCTTCTATTCGTTTTGGCGTTGCTTGTGCCAATTGCCATCCTAGGGACAAGCAATTTCTCCGCAGTAAATCTCGGAACTCATGACCCTGCTTTGGTTACTTACTCTACACACGGAAACAGTGGAACTGCTATCCCAGCCAATCTACTACAATACGCTTTCTTTCCAAGGGAGCCGAGGCTGCAGGACGTAACTCCAATCTCTGGCTTCGCGCCTATCGGAATGGCTTCGTATGGCTCTGCAACCAATCCCATAAGAACGAACGCGGTAAGGGGAGAAACTACATTCAACGGAATTGGTGTGGGATTTTTCTCCGCGGAAGAGATCAACTACTCGACCGCAACTTCATACACTGGATCAGGTAATGCAACGCTGCAGGAAAATGCGGTGCTCTGGATGGGGAATCTCGGAACGTATTGGACTCAAAACGTGCTTTTCATAATTCAGGACAATCCTAAAACGTATACCCTGCAACTTGTAAACAACGTCTGGAATTTCTCATCGATTACGGCTAACATGAATCGGCAAGTTACAAACGGCACCGGTCAAGTGCAGTGCTTGAACTCTAGCGGAGCGGTTTCCTGCTTTTATTATTCGGTTGATTCTGCAACTTTTACTGTCACAACGCCTTTCAAAGTCGTGCTTTCAATGACAACCGCGACGGGAAACGCTGCCGCCTCCGTTCTCTTTCAGTACCAAGTTTCTGACTCGACTGGCGCGAATTTCACGGGCCAGTATGACGATGTGCAATTGTACCCGTTACACCAGCCTGTGTCGTCATACTTTCAGATTGGTGGATCAACCCCGGTCACCGGGAGTTTACCGGGCGGAACTACGCTGACACTCCCCAGCGACCTAGAACTAGTACTTGGGGGACCCGGTGGAGGGTCGGATGTCTATCTTAACTTCATTGACGCCACTCAGCAATTGTTCTACCAGAACAACAACGCGACGTACGTACCGGTTCCGGATGCCTATTCCATCGGCTCTGATACGAGCGAGCAGGCTTCGGGGGCTACTGTATCGCCTAATTTAGCAAACCCCTCAAATCCAGAAGCTGTCTTGACAAGCGGACCAGACTCGGCTCAAAAATTATGGCCGCTTCCGATTTCGTTCTTCGTAACCGGAACAAACAATTTTCAAAACCAAACACTGAACCTCGAAGGACAGGCTCTTTACTCCGTTAACAGTTCATCTAACATCATGCCCGCGTCTAATCTTACGATTTTTGAATCCGATTCGCATTCTAGTCTCCTTTCAAATAGCAATGGGTTGTTCGCAGTCGGATTTACGCCAAATTCGACCGGAACCTTCAACGATACTTTCTCCTATGGCGGGTCCGTCGCGTTTTATCCTGCAAATGTAACGGTCCGCATTGCAGTTTCCTCAATCAATGTTAGCCTTTCAGTCTCGCAAGGCCAACTCGTGGGCATTTTCAATTCGACTAGAATCATAATTCCAAGTAATGAGAGTACAATCTTGGTACCGGTTCTCTCAGGGGCTACGGTGATTGTTTCTTTTCAGAATGTGTCAATTGGAACTGATCAACGAGAGCTCTTTGTTGGATTTACAAACTCTTCAACGTTGCCACAAAATGGCACTGTTGCATTTTCCGGAAGTTCAAGTCAGACTACGAGTACAAACTTTGTGACGCAATATCTAGTCACAATCGAGAACGCATACACGAGTCAATTCACCTCCCAGTGGTACAATCAGTCCTCGACGGTCGATTTCAGCGCTCCTTCCACCATCCAGGAGGGTGGGCAGGTCTTGACATTTAGCGGATGGTTGGTGAACGGCGGTACAGGGTCAGCTTCGCAGACGAGCAGCTCGTCATTGGTCGTCGATGAGCCGCTGGTCATCTTGGCAGAGTATGTCTACTCATCCACGATCCTATATGAGATTGGAATAGGCATAGTCGCCCTAGTTGTTGGAGTTCTTGCCGGGTATTTTCTGAGTCGAAGAAGGCGCGCGAGTTGGGAAAAGATACCTTAAAGCGTCGCATCATGCGCTCTGAAAGAGCATCAACAAATTCCCTTCAGAGTCTTTGAGAAAGGCCGCTGCCCCGACCGGGTCGTATGCTATAGGATCATCTGCCTTTGCAGTCCATTCTCCTGTTTCAGGCGCATCAAATTTCGCACCTTTCTTCTTTAGATTCGCGACCTCGGTCTTGATATTCTTCACAATGAAGGTGCTAAATGCTAAATCTGTCTTTTTCCCTTGTTCCTTATCCGATGGCTTGATGAGCCAGAACTCCTTCCTTCCCATTCTCACCGAGACCCACATGTCTTTCATGTCCCCCTTCCGCCCGCATCACAAGGCGCCCTACGAGAGTCTTCGTGTAGAATTTTATGGCTCAATCCAAATTTTTGACCTGAATCAAGGTTGCAAACCCAGCCTTAGAAAGCATGTTTTCTTTAACTCCACTCCTTTAACCATCCGCTAGCGTTGAAGGATCTTGCGGGGCTTGATCACAAGCATAATCCGCTTCTCCCCGGGCTTCCTATTTGGGTACTTGTCTGCTCCGGTGTATTTCTTCGCCATCTTGTCGATGTGGTCCTCGGCTTCCGGTCCCGTAATCTTCTTTTCGACCGTGCCCTGAACTGACACAAAGTTGTACGGATTCGACCACTCTGGAACAGAAATTGCAACTCTTGTGTCTCTTGCAATGTTCCTCTCTTTTAAGCGTCCAATCGCCGTGTTCACGAGCACATTTTCCCCGTCGATATCGACCCAGACAGGTGTCAGTTGAATCGACCCATCGCGATTCAATGTCCCAAGAAATGCAAAGTTCTTCCCTTTCAATATCTTCAAACTGTTCTCATTAAGTTTTGGAGTAGTTGCAGGCATGAATCAAGCTTGGTAGAACACATGAGTATTAATTTTTCTTTTGCTCAAATCCAAAAGAATACAGGAATTTACGATCGTGATAACATTTCACTTATATTATACTAGCACGCTCCATATTTTGCGGTGATTGCAAGATGAAAACTTGGTCCGTATTGTATGGTTTGATTTGGGCGGCTTTTTTTCAGATATTTCTCATTGTTTTTCTACTGAGCCTTTCTCCTACTGGTACGATGTATGATGCTACTATCGGTCTTCACATAGTGATAGGAATTATAGTGATCGCACTTGCGGGCATATCCTTTAGGCTTGTCCAAAAGAGCGGTTGCCCGGACAGGATAAAGAGAATTTCAAGAGTTACGATGATACTCGCCGGATTCCAAGGAGTTCTTGGGATAATATTGTACGCAGTGATGCATTTCTATCCCAGTGCTTCGACCGCCATTGATGTCGTGCTTTTGCTCCACGTAGGTACTGCCCTCGCGATTATTTCACAGTCTTCATCGTCTGCTACGGCATACGATATGTGGGAAGAGAAAGAATTTCTCGCGGCTTCCCCTCCTACTTCCGTCTAGGGTAAAAAGAGGCCGTTAAGTACCTAATCGCCATTTGCGGCGATTCTATGATAGCTCTGGGGAGTATGGGATCGGGTTTTAGTACGAAACTCTGCGAATTGATTTCTAGGTAAATTACTCGAACCCTTTTCCGAGAATTTCATCATACCTGGATTTGTAGAAAGCTTAAACGCACTCCTGTCGCTTTGAAGAAAAAGAGATGCCTGCCGATTTTAGAGATGAAGTGTCGTCTTGGGACTCTATGAAGGAAGCTCTCAGGCTCGAAGACCGTATCAGGATGAGGGATCTCTTTGACCGAGCGTCGCGAAACGCAAGAGCTATGGAATCAATCAAAGAGGATTTCCAGACCGAGGCCTTCATTCTCCTACTGCTTTTAGAGCAGTACAGGACGATAAAGGAGCTTGAATCCGAGCTTGCATCCTTGCTCAACGAAGATGAACAGAAGGGAAGCACTATCTAGCTTTTCTGCCGTCAATAGCATGTAATTTCTCGGGAGCGGCTGCCCTCTACTTGAATGATAAATTCAGAAGCGCAAGATTTAACCGCTCAGAAAAGTGCCCGAGAATCAGATTCATTTCTATTTGTCCGTGACAAAGCGAAGAATCAGAGTAGAAGCCGATCTAGCTTTTAGAGATTGGCTAAATGCCTCCAAAGAGGATGAGATAAATTCTCGCATTAGAAACATCGTAGATCTCCTCAAGTCTAATGCATTTCTTAGCGAGCAGATACAGCGACGACTGTGGCCGCGTAATTCGCCATTATCTCGAGACCTCAACAATCTGTACAGGATTAGAGTTACTGATCAGGCAAGAATGACTTACACGGTGATAGCGAGAGGACAGGATGAGATGGTTGTGTGGATCTTGGAATTCTTTAGGACTCATACTGAGTACGATAGAAGGTTAGGATACAGTTGAAAAGCCTTAAAGCTCGACTCCAGACTTGAGTAGAGCTTTCAGCTTTGCATTGTCGGCTGCGACCCAGACGACTCTCGCTTCATTGTCATAAGCGATCTGATTGTGAGCTTCCAAATATTCAAGAACCCTTTCAAAGGTCTGATACATCATAGATTTGGGAATCGCTTTGTAGAGCTGCATCTTTCTAAGGGGTTTATCGCTTTCCTTAATTGCAGTCGCATAACGTAAAAGGCATTGGAGATGAAGCAGTGGTGTCGGAACGCGAACGAAGGATGGACGAGGAACTGCTAATCCGAATAGTCGATCCGATGAAGTTATGTCAGAGGGCGTAGAAGAAGAAAGGAGAGAGAGATCTTTTAGTTTGATTGATCGATCTACTGCTATCAACCGAAGAACCCACAGAACCCCACAGCATAGCAAAGCGAACAACAAACATTCTCGCAAACCATTTCGTTTGGAAGAAGCATCCATATCCTACCTGCAAGATGCGCTGAGTCGAGGAACCATAACCTCGCGAGAACTCGTAAAACTCTACCTCGCAAGAATCGAGAAGATCGACAAAAGGAATCCGAAACTAAATTCTGTTATTGAAGTAAATCCTGATGCCTTGAAACTTGCCGACCGATTAGACAAAGAAAGGAAGAAGAACCAAAAAGTACGTGGGAAACTACACGGTATCCCGGTTCTTTTGAAGGATAACATCGCGACGAGAGATCGAACGGAGACAAGTGCTGGTTCCCTAGCACTTCTAGGTTCAAAACCCAAGCGCGATGCATTCGTTGCCAAAAAACTAAGGGAAGCGGGCGCCATAATTCTCGGCAAGACGAATTTGAGCGAATGGGCGAACTTTAGGTCAAGCAACTCGTCGAGCGGATGGAGCGCAAGAGGAGGTCAGGTGAAGAATCCCTATGTGTTAGATCGCTCTCCTTGTGGTTCCAGTTCTGGATCTGGCGCTTCTATCGCCGCAAACCTAGCGAGTGTGGCGCTGGGGACAGAGACCGACGGCTCTATACTGTGTCCATCATCGGCCAATTGTCTGGTTGGGTTAAAGACTACCGTTGGGCTGGTGAGCAGAGACGGCGTAGTACCAATCGCGCACAGTCAGGATACAGTCGGGCCGATGACTAGGAACGTGACAGATGCTGCAATTTTACTCGGCGCAATAATCGGGGTGGATGAAAACGACCGAGCGACCAAGGAAAGCGAGGGGAAATTCTACGATGACTACACGCAATTCCTTGATCCTGATGGTTTGAAGGAGGCTAGGATCGGCGTTGCACGCGAAGCATATTTTGGATACAGCTCAAAGTCGGATGAAATAATCGAGTCCTCAATCGCAAAGATGCGCAAGAAGGGGGCCACGATAATTGATCCTGCCAATATACCGACGGCCAAACAGATGCGAGATTCGGACAGCGAACTTATCGTCCTGCTTTGCGAGTTCAAACACGATCTCAATCGCTACCTAAGAGAATTTCTAGACGGTTCAAAAGTTTATAGTCTCAAGGAGATCATAGCTTTCAACAATTCGCACAGTAAGCAGGAACTCAAATATTTCGGGCAGGATCTCTTCTTGAAAGCTCAAGAGACCAAAGGCCTCAAAGATCGAAAATACCTGAGAGCCCTAAGAGAAGACCAAAGATTGTCGCGCAAGCAAGGAATCGATCGAGTGATGGACAAGTTCCGTCTGGACGCTCTAGTAGCTCCTACCACCTCTCCCCCGTGTGTCATCGACTTGGTTGACGGAAATCATGGAATGGGCGGTTTTTCCCAGCCCGGCGCGCTGTCGGGTTACCCGGCAATCACGGTACCGGCCGGTTTTTCTTTCGGACTACCTGTGGGCATCACGTTCGTTGGTAGAGCCTATAGCGAGCCCACATTGCTCAAACTGGCGTTTGCCTTCGAGCAAGCCACAAAGGTTCGAGTACCGCCTAAATTTCTGAGCACTGTGGAGCTTTCCTGATACTTTTGTTCATTTACAGCTGGATTTTTCAATGATATTTCTTCCTGCTGAATCAATGTTTCGGACTTCTTCTTACTGCTGACGTCTGCTTCTTCTTCCAAGAGCTCGATCAAAAATCTAGACACAATCGTCGCCAAGCAAAGAAAAATGGGTATCATGAAATCTCCGTCCAGTAAGCCCCCTCCACCAAAGTAGCCTGTGAAGAAGAGCTGCGATTGGAGGTCGCTTACAAGGCCAATCAAGTAACCAAAGACGAATGAGGAGAGTGCCGTCTGTGTCAAGCTTCCAGATCTAAGGTTGATCGCGAGATATACTATCACTACTACTGCGAAAGGATAATCCGTTCTTCCAGATGCAGATAAACTCGGAAGCAGGAACGAAGTCCCTATTGCCGTTATTGAAGCTAGATACCAGCCCAAGTGGCTCGAGACGAGATTCCGGAAACTCCTCCAGTCGAGCTTCTCTCGCTTCAAGGAAACGAGACTGATTATCATAGCTACGAATAGAGGGATTACGAAGCCTATTACATTCAATCCCGGAAATCTTCCGTGCAAAGGAATCGACGTTTGCTCGATTAGAGAAAGCCATGAGCCGCGAGTAAGTGCCGTTTTGGACAAGATGATTACGTAGCTAAGAACTAGGATTACAAACAGTGAAAAGAGGACGGAGACGCGCAACATCAAACGATTTAGATGATGCTCGCTTGGAACCGGTAGTCGTCGACGTTGCTCAGTCAAAGTTAGCTTCTACTACTTTCTAATCTGAATTTCTCACCTTATATTGAATTTTGGAATTTGAAAACCCAAGTCGTTGTTACGATTCCTGATATATTCCATAATCAAGTCGGGAAACTCCTAGCAAGAGCCTTACTCATCGTAATAGAAAGTTATTTTGTGACGTTCAGATTTAACATCGCGTATCCCGTCGCGCCATTCGGAAAAGTGTCTGTCTGCGCAGATGTCTGAGTGGCTCCAGTTCCGTCTGTCGCTCTCGCGTAAACGTTGTAGTTTCCTGTCGAAGAGGGAGTCCACTCATATGCCCATAAGGCCCAAGTCAGGTTAGAAATTGGAGGTTTGAGCGTGGCCTGTTGCCATGAATGCCCCCCATCGACGCTTACCTCAACTTTGGAAATTCCCCTGTCTCCAGCATATGCCATGCCGCCCAAGAACACAGATCCGTTGTCTTGTGTCAAGCTCACGGATGACCCGCTCCCAGGTATAGTGATGAAGGAGACGGTTTGCACAGTTCCTACGTTAGACCAGCCTCTTGTCTGCCAATATCCTTGGTATGGAGAGTTGACAACATCGATTCGATCGAGAAACTTGGCACTCATCATGCCGTATAGTCCAGGCATGACGGCTCGAAGCGGATATCCGTGCCTCTGCGGGAGGGACTGGTCGTTCATCATGTAGGCGAGAATCGAGTCGGACATCATGGCCTTCGACATCGGTACCGCAACCGAATAGCCGTCGACCGAATAAAAGACGATGTATTGAGCCCCTGAGGTTACTCCGCCGGCATCATTCAAAATATCAGAAATCTTGACTCCCGTCCATTTTGCATTTCCGATCAGACTTCCGTTTATCAAATTACTCACACACTCGAACGTGTTGTACTGCTCGACCGGGGAAAAGGAATTCTGCAGCATCGAAAGAGTGTAGATCTTTGGGTTGTTGACCGCGCCGCCGACCTTGAAAGACCAAGTGGAAGCATCAACTGAAGGATCTATAATGTCAATTGCCACGCGATAGAATGAATCGTTCGAGCTTACTTCGCTATCCACAAGCGATGCCAGTTGCGCGTTGTTAAAAATTGCGGGTGCATTTTGCAAATTGATCGAGCCACTTTGAGAAGGGAAACTCGTGTCTGAATTAGTAGAAGTATTGGCTGAAAGGCTTGACAGAATATTGTCAAGGCTGTAAACTGAAAGTACCGCGACCCCTGCCAGAACTATCCCTTTTTGGATAAAGGCCCTCCTTGACGGATCTCTTGCTTGAATCGAGTTCCTATTTCTGTAAATTACCTTGACGATTGATGCCGAAGAAGGAAGAATGTTCATGCGGGTAAAGCCGTAAAACAAAACCAGGGAAAACAGGAGCTGGGCGAACAGCAAAGAAATGGGATAAATCCAAAGCGCAATTGGGTTGTACAGAGCTGATGAAATCCCAAAGATCGAGTCACCGGTCAGGGGGAATAGAACAAGCCCGAAAATCGCATACGGAATGAGAGCATACAACAGGAACACTTCGAACTTCGAAATTGCGCTAATTCGGGAAGACGACGCTCTAGGAAGGATCAGTTTGTAAAAAATGAGTCCCATTATTCCGTAGACAAGCACTGCTATGATGGACGCTACGATTAACGCAAGTTGCCCGGCGAAATCTCCTAAACTTTGAACTGAAGGTTCCTGAATCGATTCTGGAATGAATCGTAAAAGTGCTTCCAAGGCGGACTCTGGAGGAAAAGCAGCTAGGTTTCCGACTCTCAACAAGAAGTTGAATAGAAGAGCCGACGCTCCGCCTAAGCAAGACACCAAGAATACGAGCAAAGTCGATCTATGAGGAGGCGAGCGGCGCTCCGAGTTTTTTGAACTAGATGATGATGTCGTCTTCGTATGCGTCGTCAACCCTTCCACAAGAGGGAGCTTATCATTATTTCTAATTCGTTTAGGTCATTGAGCTCTGGCTCGAAGTGGTCATCGTTGAACTTGCAGAACCCATCATGCTCAAGCTGGTCGTCGCTACGACCGTGGCGTTTTGCATGGACATTCCGGGAATGTACGTCAACTCTAGTGACTCAAATGTAGATGAGGGGTTGTTGTTCAGGACAATCCAGTACGTTCCTGTCCCGTTGCTATCCGCCTGAAACTGGGACGCCGACGTCGTATTCATGCTCATGCTTTCGCTCGATATCCCGACAACGGACATCGACCCGCTGGACAGTTCTCCTTCCACAAAGTATGTACCGTTAGGTTCAAGACCTTCGGCGTGGATTGAAACGGCGTACTGGTCCATTCCTAGCGAAGCGATAATCGCGTAGGCATTGGAAATCATTACCCCCGATTCTGGCGTAAACTGGTAAGCGCAAGCACAGTTTAAGGCTGATGCCGACGTCGTCGAAGTTCCAGTCATCATTTCGGTCGAAGATGGTGAACTAGTCGCTGTCGACGAGTGAGCTATCGAGATTGCATACAGGCCATAGCCTGAACCCGCAATTATGATAAGAACTACTACAGCTGCGGCAAAAATTATGTTCGAGACTCCACTTCGAGCTCTATTGATATGATTAAGCGATGGTGACATGTCGCAAGCGAAAAGAGAGATCTCTATTTAGGGAAATTTCAAACATCGTTACAACTCTCTTCCAAATCTCTTACAAATCGTCCTTGCTGCCTTTTTAGGAACCGTCGTTCTCCTGGGTTTGGGCGGACGGCTCCAAATTGAAATTGAGTTTCTTGCAGATATCTTTGAAGACCTCATAGTGAGATTCTAAGAATGGCCCGAGGAAGTATGTCAATCCATAGTGCTCCCCTTGAGAAACGACCAAGGAATTTCGCCTAAGAACCTCTATATGGTGTTGTATCGACCTGTATTCGAGATTGAGCCTTTGTGCAATCTGATTTAGGTTGCTAGGGCGAACATGTAGTTCACGAATAATCTTCGCCCGATTCTCCCCGCCTCGTGCTCCTCCGAGGAGGTGCCACAATAGCCTTCGAAGCTCCGGATCGTCGGGCATATCTCGAAATACGGAAGGCTCTCCGTATTTATTGCTTCGAGTGGCTCAAGATCTGAAAAGTTAAGAGAATTTGAAAAACAGTTAAACGTTAAGAAATACCATACCTCTTGAAAGGACAAGTAAGGTAGCGCACACCTTGGATACAATGATGCTCTTGACGGTGATATTCTCTGGTGTTAACTCTGCCCTTCTAATTCTACTCCTTGCTCTTTATGCGAAAATAGTCTTTAGGACGAAAGCTGCGCACGCGATCGGATTATCTTTGTTTGCTTTGTTGCTTCTCGGACAGAATTTGCTCTCGCTGTATTCTTACATTGATATGCAAGCTTTTTTCGGACCTGCCGTAGTACCTTACCTACTCGTGATAGGTGGTCTAGAGCTCGCGAGCTTGATAGCGATAGTTGGCGTAACGATTTAGCGCATTCTTAACAACAAATTTCAAATTGAGCAGTTCAAAGTTACTTGTGCTCAGCCTCCACTTTTTGCTTTGCTTGGAGCCAAATTAATCATCGTGTTGATATGCGGACACAGAAAGGAGAATGCAAAATTGTTCTTTTAACTAGGCCACGTTTTTAGGGCATTGCAGCGAAAGCTGATTGTATCTAAAGGCCCCCTGATTTACTTCACGCCGGCCCGGATTTCAGTATCTATTCCCTGGTTCATTTCCTAGGTAAGAATGTCGGAAGAGATAACTCGTCGTCACTTTTTATATGCCGAATAGAGGCGCGAATTTCATCGGCGGGCGGGTCATTATTAAAGACAGGTTGTAACCAAGGGGGTTCTGTTCGGTCTTCGGTTGGGGATAAAAATCTCAACGAATACGACGCATCAGCGAATTTGGGAAAGCAAGCATTGGCTTTTTATTTACTAATATTTGATCAGCTTTCTTGCAAGGAGAAATAGAACATATGAGGTGGAACTGAAAAGTTGGTCGAAATTCTTCAAGGGATTCATCAAGTTGACGGCGTGAACGCGAACAGTTACCTTGTTTTCGAAGAGGACGGATCTCTCACATTAATTGACACGGGCATGTCGAAGGACGGTAAGAAGATTCTAAACTATATCCAAACAAATCTCTCAAAGAAGCCTTCCGACCTAAAGACGATAATAATAACTCACAGCCACGTCGACCATATCAGAGGCGCCTATTCGGTAAAGAAGAGTACGGGTGCAAAGGTTGTTATTCACACACTCGATGCAGACTACCTCTCGGGAGATAAGAAAATGCCTCTGCCGAAAGGAGGAGTGGGATTCTTGTTTCGCATACTCTCCCCCTTCTTCAAGTCAACTCCAGTGAAAGCAGAGCAAAAAGTAAACGAAGGCGATAAGATAGGTCGGCTTGTCATAGTTCACACCCCTGGTCATACGCCGGGTAGCATTTCAGTTTACGATCCCCAAAATAGACTCATATTCGTAGGCGATACGATTCGATATTCCAAGGGAAAGATTGAGGGACCGCCTAAACAGTTTACACCAGACATGGCCGAAGCAAACAAGTCGATTACGAAGATCTCAAAATTTGATTTTGAAATTCTTCTAGGCGGACACGGAGACCCCTTGAAGCAAAACGGCGCGCAGAAGGTCAAGGATTTCGCAATGACTCTTCAATGAGTAACCTTAATGAAACACGTTGGAGTAAGAATGCCTGAAGAATAAGGTCACAACCAAGAATTCCTGCGCGTAATTTTTTTTCTCTATATTCTCATGGGCAAGCCTGGTGTCTTCAATAAAGCATTAATTTGTGATCCACCTATCTTGAAAGTCATGCAAAGTTCTGGCGGCGGCGCCGCAGAACATCTGTTAGAGAGCGAAATCGGAGTTCACTGGAAAGAGGAGGAACTCATCAATCCGCCTCCCAAATTTATCGCCCAGGCGAACATGGCCGATCCTGCGATTTTCGAGAGGTTTGGGGAGGAGAACTTTCCCGAGTGCTTTAGAGAATATGCCGAGCTCCTATCGTGGGACAGATACTGGCACACGACTTTGGATACAAGTAATCCTCCTTTCTGGAAGTGGTTCGTCGGCGGGAAATTGAATGCCTCATATAACTGCATCGACAGGCATCTAGCAAAACACAGAAACAAGGCTGCGATTATCTGGGTACCAGAACAAGAAGAGGAACCAGATCAGATTCTAACCTTTCAGGAGCTTTACAGTAGAGTCAACGAATTTGCCCTAGTACTTTCGGAAGTTGCAGGTTTGAAAAAGGGAGATCGAGTGACCTTCCATCTCCCCATGAATCCGTCCCTTCCGGTCTCGATGCTCGCCGCCGCGAGACTGGGTATCATCCACAATGAAGTTTTTGGGGGTTTCAGCGCGAAAGCCTGCGCGGAGAGGATGGAGGATGCGAAGAGCAAGATCCTGGTCACGTGTGACGGTTACTACAGGAACGGGCAGTGGATCGACAAAAAAGCGGACGCCGATTTGACAGTAGACGAAGCCTCGAAAGTAGGAATAAAGGTAGAGAAGGTCCTCGTCTGGCGCCGCTACCCGGGTAAGTACTTGTCTAAAGCAGAGATGGTCGCAGGTCGGGATTACTTTGTTGACGAGCTCCTAAAGAAAATGCATGGAAAGCGAGTCTATCCGATACCGATGGATTCTGAGGATCCCTTGTTCTTGATGTATACAAGCGGCTCGACCGGTCGTCCGAAGGGATGTCAGCATCGAACGGGAGGTTACCTCGCATACGCCGCAGGAACTAGCAAGTATGTTCAGGACATTCATCCTGAGGATGTCTATTGGTGTTTTGCGGACATCGGTTGGATCACAGGTCACTCGTACATAGTTTACGGGCCGTTAGCACTCGGGGCTACAACCGTAATGTACGAAGGGGTGCCTATGTTTCCTGATCCCGGCAGATCATGGAGGATTGCGGAGCGTTTAGGCGTCAATATCTTCCACACCGCACCTACCACGATTCGCATGTTGAGGAAGGCGGCTCCAAACGAACCTGACAAGTACAACTACCATTTCAAGACAATGACTACGGTCGGCGAACCTATTGAACCCGAGGTTTGGAGATGGTATTACGACGTCGTGGGGAAGGGGGAAGCATGTATTACAGATACCTGGTGGCAGACCGAGACGGGAGGGATCATGTGCAGTACTCTTCCCGCATTGCAGTCCATGAAACCCGGTAGCGCTGGAAGCGGCATGCCAGGAATTTATCCAATTATTTACGATGAGAATGGAAACGAAATAAAGAAGGGAGAGAGGCGGGCAGGCAACATCTGCATAAGAAATCCATGGCCCGGTATCATGCAGACTATTTGGGGCGATCCGGAGAGATACGTAAGACAGTACTATTTGAAATATTGCAAGAATACTTCTAGCAAGGACTGGCATGACTGGCCGTATTTCGCAGGCGACGGGGCGGTTCTTGCACCTGACGGTTACTTTAGAATTCTAGGTAGGGTGGATGACGTAATCAAGGTCGCCGGCCACAGGCTTGGTACGAAAGAGCTCGAAAACGCCGCACTCACCACTAAAGAAATTTCCGAAGCCGCTGCGGTTCCTCTAGCGGACGAGTTACGGGGTCACGTACCGCTCATATTTGCTTCGCTAAAGCCCGGAGCTACTCCCAGCAAGGAAATCGAAGCTGAAGTTGTGTCAAACATCGCGAAGGAATTAGGACCGATTGCGAAACCCCGAGCCGTCTATCTCGTTCCGGATCTTCCTAAAACAAGATCCGGTAAGATCATGCGCCGCGTGTTAGCTGCAATTTCCAACAACGAAGATTACGGTGATGTAACGACACTGGCAAACCCGGACGTGGTCGAGACAATTCGAAAGACCGTTAGAGAGCACAGCGTTTGAGAAACTGGGAAGTCCTTTTATTTTAGGATAAGGAAAGAAGACCCACGGTCGTCAATTTTGAGTGAGCAAAAGAAGACACCTGTCGAGGATCAAACGATTCTAATCACCAAGAACGCCTACGAGAGATTGAAGCGGGCTCAAAAGGAAGGAGAGACCCTATCGAGCGTCATAATGCGTCTTAGTTCGATGACTCTGGAAGGTTTGCAACGCAGGGGCGAAAAGCGAATCCTGACTTCGGACGATCAAGTCCTTATAGTTGAAGTAGAGCAGACAAAATGCATGGGCGCGGAGAGCTGCGTGGCACTAGCACCTCGCGTCTTCGCACTAGATGCCTCGAGCCTTGGACGTGAACCTCTCGGGATGAGGGATGTGGAAGATCGCGAAATCGATAGCCAAGCGATTATTGACGCTGCAAGAACCTGCCCTTATCAGGCAATTTACGTTAGAGATGCGAAACGAAATAACGAACAGGTCGTCCCCTAAACGTGCTTGAGTCATGATATATCCTTGCTGAGAAGAGGACCAAAAGGCTCAGAATTTTCATTTCTGCCAACGCGCTTTTTTCATCTCCTCATTAATTCGTTACTATCGTGACAGTTGATAAAGGAATAGAATTTCCCTTAATAGGCTTCGATGTAACCCGTTGCCCTGAACATGCGCTTGGAGTATTCGAGGGTTCTGTGTAGTCTTCGGTTGATAGAAAATAGATAGATCAAACTATAGATCTCTCTCCCCTTTCTTCTTCTACACCCTCTGACATAACTTCATTGGATCGACTATTCGGATTAGCAGTTGATCCATTCGTTCGCGTTCCGACACCACTGCTTCATTTCCAATGCCTTTGTGCTGCGACTGTGCGAACCTCACCCAGCCGCGGTGAGATATGTTCATGACCGCTACTAGGTCGCGATCAAACCACTTCTCACACTTCTTACACCAAAGCTTTCTAGATTTATCCTTGCTACTTTCGAGTCTCTCCCCACATACGTAGCAGATTGAACTCGTTTCTCTGGTTTCAGGTTTCGTCAAGTGAATTACCGGTACTCCTCTCCATTGAGCCTTGTATTCTGTCTGCCTTTTAATTTCATTGTACGGCCAGTTGTTGTTCATTTGATGACGGAAGTCTCTTCCTTGGAAATTACCTTTACGATACATTGATCTGATGTACCTGATATCTTCAAAGATTATGGCTGATTGGGTTACAAGAGCTCTTTCAACTACGTCCTTTGATATCACGTTTAGTATATTTCCAATCCTTGCTTTCCTTCTCATGCCGTACTTGGAAGCTATTTCATTCGAATTCGGATATCATTTCTCTGGAAGGATCCCACAATATCCCTTGTAGTCTCGCCAATCTCCACTACTTTATTCATGTCATAGTATGTTACTAGCGATCTATTCCCGATGGATAGATTTTGAAGATTTCTATCAATTCCGATCACTGAATGGATCTCGTCGTGACTGATTTCAGGTACTACTTGCTTTGCAATGCAAAGAGAAAGAGCTCTTTGTGTAAGAGTGAACGATCTTACGATGAGTGTTTTATCAGATTCTAGTATCTTGAGAGTGTAATTATTAAGAGGAATGAATTCGTACTTTCTCTTTCCTAATGGAATTCGCAGTTTCCCATTTACAATCTTGAAATGATAACAAGAAACTAGTAATGGTCGTTTGACATATGAATTTTGCAATCAACCGAAGACTACACAGAGCCATTTTTGTAAATAAATTCGGCTCCTGTGGTACGAGCAGAGTTTCTCGCAAATCAAAAACAAAGCGAAAGCAATTGTAGCTCTCTTTTTCTAATGGTAGAGGGAGTTTCCAAATCGATATGAACATCATCGAGCAACTGATGATCGAACACGCGGCGCTACGAGTACATTTCCACTTCGCTTCTGATAAGACTGATTCGATCTATGAAATTGAAGATTTTGTGCGAAACTGTCATGCCAAAATCGAGGACGAGATCGTGTTTCCCAAGTTTCAAGATGTCCCAGAAGCTAAACAGAATCTTTCTCGGCTGCAAGCGGATCACAGAATGATTGATACAATAGGAGATCAGATCAAACTTCGAACCACCCAAGGCGAACTCGAAGTACTCCGTAAGAGAATCTCACTTTACACGAACGTGGTCGAATCCCATAACGCGAGCGAAGAGTCTTTGGTCTTTCCATATTGGAATGTCTCAGAATCCGAAGAACTTGAGGCGGCATCAAAGGCTAAGCAGATCATCGAAAGTTTTGGATTGAATAGATACCTATCTGTGACAGGAATTTCTTCAAAGTTGTTGGAAAGAGTGCATTAAATTTTTGAACTCCTAAGCAAATTAGTGGATGGAAGCGGCGGGACTTTATGTCAAACTTGCAGATGACTACAACAATTCAGCGGGAAAAGGAGACTGTAAGAGAGGAACCTCTTAGAACTGAAGACTTTAGGCTCATGACCGGGAGGGGCCGCTTTGTCGATGATTTCGCATTAGAAAATCAAACCTACATCGGACTAGTGCACAGCCCGCACGCGCACGCGAAAATAAAGAGCATTGATTTTTCGAAGGTTCGAAACTCTCCTGATTTTATTGCATGCCTAACAGGAGAGGATCTGCTAAAGGAGAAACTAGAGCCTGTTACACAAAATCAATGGCCGCGACAAAGACCTGCAAAGCGGTATCATCTTGCAGTGGACGAGGTGAGATTCGTCGGAGAACCAGTTGCTGCGATCCTTGCAAAGGATAGAGCTTCTGCCGAAGATCTTGCAGAACTTGTCTCAGTGGAATATGAAGAGCTCCCCGTCGTGACAAATCTGGAACAAGCAAAGCAAGGCAAAGCTCTGGTCTATTCCGATTGGAAGGACAATCTTTCTCAAAGTGCGGAGAAAAAGAAGGGAGACGCTGACAAGGCAATTTCTTCGGCCGCTTATGTGATCAAGGCTTCCGAGGGAATACGACGACAGGATGCTGTCCCTATAGAGCCTCATTCAGTCGTTGTTACTTATAACAAAGAGAGGGATGTGTTTGACGTTTTAGCGACCGTCCAAACAGTTCATGGGTTGCAAGACATTCTTTCTTCCGAACTCAAAATTCCGAAGAAGAAATTACGCGTCAGGGTTATGGATATGGGCGGAGGGTTTGGAACAAAGGGAGGTGCCTCCTACCCCTGGGCCGTGCTTGCCTGCCTATTTGCGAAGAAAACAGGACTCGCCGTGAAATGGTCAGGAAGCAGGACAGAGGAATTCTTGGAGTCTGCGAGCGGCCGAGATGAATATTGCGACGTCACTCTTGCCTGTGACAAAGACGGAAGAATCGTCGCTCTAAAAGCAAGAATAGAATGCGACATCGGCGTGTCTGGAACGCAGGTGCACATGCCTTCGCTTACAATGGAGAGTATGACTGGCCCATACAAAATACCCAATCTCGATCTCAAAGTCCAATCCTATGTCACGAACAAAAAACCTATCGGTCCTGTCAGAGGCGCTGGCGTACCAGAAGGGTGCTATTTTATCGAGCGAGCGATGGAGATAATGGCAAAAAAGATAGGGCTCGATCCAATAGAATTTAGGCGTCGGAACATAGAAGCGTCCGCGTCATCGTCTCAAAACGAAGATGTTCAATCTCTTCTTGATACTCTAGTCAAATCGGCAAATTACGAAGGATTGTTGCGTTGGAGATCTGATCTAAAATCAAAGTACAAGGAAGACCGAGGAACTGAAGAGACTAACAGACCTGCTTTGGTTGCGGGCCTGGGAATTTCCCTCCGAGCGGAAGGTGGAGAAGAAGAAGAGAGCGACTGGGGCAACAATGACTCTGAAGGTGAATGGAGTTCGCAATGGAAGAAAGACGAGAAAGAAGAAGGGTTTGCTTCTTGGCAAGGTAAGAGTGAGAATTCTCAAGAAGCTTCCGAATGGGATGGTTCTGGACAATCGAAGGAGAAAAAAGAAGAGGGAGAAACTAGTTGGGGTGACAAGGACGACGAAGAACTTTCTTTCACGTCCGAATCGGCGAGAGTCGTACTGAACAAAGGCGGCGACGTGACTGTATTCACTGGTTGTTCGCCACATGGGCAAGGGCACGAAACCGTTTTCGCGCAACTAGCTTCGGAAGCTCTCGGAATTCCATTCGAGAGAATCAGCGTTGTGTGGGGAGACACTGATCTCATTCCTCTGGGAGTTGGAACCTTCGGGAGCAGGTCAGCAGCCGTCGGTGGAAGCGCTGTTGTCGAGGCTTCGCGCAAGTTGAAGGCAGATCTACTTCAAAAAGCTGCCAAGGCTCTTGGCAAAAATCCAAAGGAACTAGATATTCGAGATGGAAGCATCGTCGAGAGTAACGCCTTGGGTAAAGTCTTGGTAAGGCCTAATGTTGTACTAGAAAGAGCGGGACTCGACGAAATCTCTGCAGACTCAAAATTCAACCTCGCTGGCACAGCTTACTCGAGCGGGATCCAGCTTTGTGCTTTAACACTTGACCCAGAAACAGGAATCGCGAAGATCGAGAAATATGTGGTTGCGGAGGATTGCGGCAGGATCATAAACAAAGCAATCGTCGAGGGTCAGATACATGGTGGAGTAGTTCACGGGGTGGGAGGGGCATTGCTAGAAAAATTGACTTATGATAATAATGGAAATCTCTTAACCACTAGCTTCCTTGACTATAGTATTCCACTTTCAACCGATAGCCCGAATGTTGAGGTTTTTCATATGACCACCCCTTCCGAAGTTAGCCTTAACCAGGCAAAAGGCGTGGGGGAAAGCGGCACGAACGGGTCCTATGCAGCGATCATGAATGCATTGAATGACGCAATATCGCAGTTAGATGGAAAACAGGTGAATATAGCGCCCGCATTTCCTGAAGTCGTCAAGTCTGCGTTGCAAAAAACTAATTAGGTCTCATCAACAAATTCAACTCTATGCGAACTGCGCAGCAGCAAACTAATAGTTAGCCTTAAACTGCTAGCTTTCGCGAGAAGGAGGAGAGCGGGATTCAATTTGCAAAAAAGAAATAATTCGTTGTTAGGCATCGTCGTTGCAATCGTCGGTCTTGCACTCATAATTGCGGGCGGCTCGTACGCGTTGTATGAGCGTTATGTTGTTGGAGGTCATCGTCTTTCACAGCTAGCGTTCAACCCAGTTGTGGATGCATTAGGAATCCTTGGAGTTGTTTTGCTAATTGTCGGAATCGCAATGTACTATCGAATGAGGGCGACTCGTACAACAACGACAAGCCAATCTCCACCCCAATCTACTGGACAGTCAACTGCTAACAGATCATCCAGTCAGAAAAATACTCCAGGTAACAATAACGAGAAAAGCGCTCCGTCTAAGAGTTAGTAACCAACTGAATTGTTGCCTAGGGCAACCAATCTCTGTGGCTTCCACATGGCAAGCTGATATACTTCGTGCCTAGGTCGCGAAATCCTATCCGGATGCGAAGCTGCAAATGATCGCATCTCGGATACTATCTCTATCCTCATTGCTTCAGGAATTCGCAATATGGAACTATAAGCTCCTCTTTCCAAGCGTGAAATGTGCTCCTCGAAATTCAGGGTTACCATTTTGTCACTTACAACCTTTAGGTCATCTGGAGGAAATGTCCCCAAAATCTCGTCTTCTTTCTGCCAGTTCCTGAAACGTTGGGACATATCCCACCTGACTCCGTATTTTTCAGCTATCTTTCTAAAACGCTCTCGCCTTTCTTCTACAATTTTTCTTTCGTTTTCATCTAACGCGTTGACATTACCTTCATAGAAAGAAAACCCCCATCTTTGCTCGCCGGGATTTCTCTTGCGAACTAGGGCAAAAATTCCTACCTCGCTTACTCTTGCCGCTTCGCGCATCACGCTCATAGGATCTTGAAGCAAATGAAAAACATGCGCCATCAGTGTCGCGTCGAAACTGGCGTCGCGAAAAGGCGTCTTGCTCCCTTCGGCTAAAACAAGATTCGGCACTCCTTTCTCACGTGCCTTCTCCATCATGCGGATCGAAATGTCCATCCCAGCGACTCGGAATCCCGATTCGAGAAGCGGAACTGACACGCGACCAGTGCCAACTCCGATTTCAAGAATCGTGTGGCATTCGTGCTTTTGAAGCATTTCCTTGACGCCCTTCAGAGTTTCCTGATCAAGGGCGCGCCTAGTCTCATCGTATAGGTCTGCTATGCGATCAAACTCGGCAGACACAGCTGGCAAAGTGCTTCATTTCTTTTTTGTTTCTAGCCGGTAAGAGAGCTAGGAGAAATGAAGTAGACATTTGGAGTTTCCTCATTGCTACTGGCGTCCGCTCCACCGATGCAGTAAATGTTTCCTGACAAAAGAACGCAACTCGTTGTCGCGCTATCGGGGAAGTTGCCAGAACTACTCGTTTTAGTCCAGTTTCCTATCCCGCTGGAAGATATTGGGGCATAATACACGGAATTGTAATATTGACCCTGATTGGACCCTTCTCCCCCTATACAGTAAATGGTACCAGAATTTATCACACACGCCTGGCTGGTCAAAGATATCGGATAGGATGTGGTTTGAGTCCAAGTGCCTACGCCTGTAGATGAAAGAGAGGCATAATAGACGGAGTTCACTGCATTCCCGTTCGAGTCTAGCCCACCGAGGCAGTAGATGTAACCTCCTGTGGTATAACAGATTGGTATGTAAATCCCGTTTGCCCCAACTGGATACGCGGTCGTCTCAGTCCAGTTGCCAATTCCAGATGACGAAATTGGAGCATACCAGACGAGATTGTACGTCAGGTCTTGGCTACTAGAACTGCCAGCAGGTTCGCTGTTGCCGCCGACACAGTAAATGTAACCGGAATAAGCGACACAGGAAAGAGTATCAATCGCAGTAGGGTATGCGGTCGTTACGTTCCAAGTTCCTACTTCTCCATTATTCAAACTAGCATAGTAGCTTGACGGTATGTCATCTGGTCCGGTGTCATAAGATCCTCCCACACAGAATATGTCGCCTGAGTATACTAAACAAGACTGGCTGTTAACGGGCGAAGGATAAGAATTGGCATCAGCAGTCCATGCAGTGATGTTCGTAGAAGAGCCAGAAATAGAAGATGATGTGTACACGTTATTGCGTGGAACTGGATTTGGTGAACTCGCGTCTGTGCCGCCGACGCAATAAATGTATGAAGTGCTATTGACACATTCTTGCAAAGCAACCCCATAGGTTCCACCTACAACCAAAGGGTATTGAGCAGCGCTGCTCCAACCAGTGGGAGTTGAGGGTGCAGGCACGAGGAAGATATAGGCAGCGAATGCGACTATTGCGATTACTACAATTACAATGATTATGAGAAGAACTCTTGAAATTTTCATTCAGTTTATTCACTCTGTCATTTGAAATGTATTCACAGCCATGACAACTGCGAATCTGGGTCTCACAATCCCATGCTATTGATTAATCTGCCCGAAGCAGCATCAACGACCAGGATAATCTTGTTCCCCTTATGATCATACCTTACGAACCAGATGGGAGCATGTAGCAATTCCACGTCTCCAACATCGGATTCTGTCTTGATTTGTTGAATCATGTGATATTTCGCATGAGCTTTCTCTGATTGTAACTGATCCACAAGCGTCTTAGCCTGAGCTCTAGAATCGTCCTCGCTAATATCTCCGTTGAGGACTGGCACGCCCTTCTGTATCTTTGTAATGTCGAACAAGGTCCTATTCGCTAGGTCGAACTGATAGTCCCTCGGTTGATACGCGGTTAGTGCCTTTAGGGCGACAACGGGAAAATTATAGTTCGCATCCATTTGCTCTGCCTTTCTAGGTCCGCCTCCGCCCATCCCCATCATGCCAAAACCAAAACCGTGAATTGGCGCAAGGGCTAGTCTTCCACTGAGAACGTCATTCGCGAGATTAGAGTTGAAGAAGGCCCTTCTTCTTCCTCCGCCTCCACCACCGCCAAATCCGCCTCCCATTCCTCCAAGGATCACGCCCATCAGGGCGGCTGTTGTGGCGGTTTGAGCAACCTGCTGCGCCTCATTAGTAGCGACGACGGAGGTTCTTGCTGAAACACTCACGATCCAATAGGGAACATAAGAGAGGCTCATTTCCTCCTGCTTCGAACTCTCTTGGAGATGTCTATGCAAGAGGCCCTTGTCCATTAGAGGGTTGATGATTGCGTTCAATTCATCTGGGTTGGCAACCTTGATTGGAAGCATTGTTTGCTTTTGTATGCTGCTCCAGCCTTGCGACCCAAGAGTTACGGCGCTACCGCAGTATTGGCAAGTAATTATCATTTCTCCGAATTTGGGAGCTATAGGAGCCCCGCAACTAGGACACTTTAGCGACGTCACGCCTGCAGCGGCGATAATTGATTTTGGAGCGCTTGAAGAACCTGCGCCAGCGCTTGGAGCGCCTGCAGCTCCGGCTTGGTTTATCCTCGTTCCACACTTGTAACAAAACGAAGCATCATCAGGAAGTTGCGCACCGCATTTCGGACAATACAATTCTTTGATTCACATCTCTATCTGTAACTTTAGCTTCTTTTCTGGAAAAAGGAGTAAAAATACTACACACGACATTCTATTAAAGAAGATATACGGTTTTCCTTGACTAGGCTGCAACTGAATTTCTTCTTACTGAATCTTTTCAATTTCCGATGTACTGTCTTTCGGAGAAGTCGCGATTCCCCCTACTAAGACAAGTATAGCAACAAATCCGAGGATGCCGCAGATTACTACAAAAGTTGTGCCAATGACGTTATAGTCCGCCATAATATTTTCCTTGAATTAAGGAATTATCAAGAACGGACGTTCTTATAGTTATTACGCTAACGGTAACTAATCGGCAGTCACTTTTTTCCCTGCTCGGACTTTAGTTCCTCTAACATTTGGAAGCCTTCGTTAGTCAGCGTGTAGTACGTTTTCGATCTTCTACCGTTATCCTCTCCAGTTCTTGACGAAGTAACCTTCCCCTCGCTCAACAACTTGTCAATATACTTCACAAAGGATTGGTAACCCACTCTAGCTCTGATCATTATCCAATGTTCAACCGCAGGACTTCGGCAGGCCTCGAGTATTTCCATCAAGATTATCTTTCTCGTCCTTATCTTACGCCCCTTTCTGGATCTCATTCTCAAATGGATCAGTGTTTCTAGGTCAGGTGAAGCTCGCAAACCGTATGCATGGCTAGAAAGATTATTTTGCGAAATATTCGCGCCAGCCGCAAGACCCTCCTTTTCCGACAAAGGATCTGTGTTCTTGCGTGTGTCATTCACAAGAGACAATTTCTTGCTAGATTCATCTCCTTTGAAGCAGGTGAGCCAAACCATTGGGATACAGTTGTCAAAACTATATCGACGGCAATCAGAACTGAATCAACCAAGCGGCTGAATATCTCTTCTGAAATCACCAAGAGAGTTGAGCCATCGTTAAAGACGGCAAAGTGATAGTTTCCTTGCATTAAACGAAACTGCGACCAAGAGTATTTTGTCCAATGGGGGAATATTTAGGAACTTTCCAAGAACATTCCCAAATCTATCCAAAATGGTCATGATAAACACTATCTGATTACTGGCAATATCACTACTAAGGCGATAGTAGAAAACTTTTACTTCTTTAACTTACCCGTCTGGAAATATCGGCGTAATGAAAGTATGCTACTGCAATAACGAGACCTGCGACTGCATAAATTAAAACTAGGGCAATTGAAGATCCTATCGTGCTGCCCCTACCACTGCCCAAAAATCCCGCGAGTTGAAGTAAAGAGCTGATTGTCGAAGGGACACCCGACAAGACATATTGCTGGGGCAAAGCGTTGGCCGCAGAAGTCGGAAGGTATGTTTCAGCCACTTTGTAGATGGTTTCGCTCGGTACTAGGGCGTAAATGAATTCCAGGTAGAATCCTATTATCAAGCTAGAGAAAAATAGGGCGGACGAGAAAATATAGGCAAGCGACGACCTCCTCAAAAGTTCACCGAGCATGAAGGCGAGGCAGTAAAAGAGCAGCGACGAAAATGCTTGCGCGAGAAAGAGCCCCGGAAGCAAAACCAGGTCCGCCTGTGATCCAAAAAACGCGAACGCCGAAGCTATTGTCAGAAAGATATCAATCGCTAATATCGCCAGGAATAGAATGTAGCCTCCTAAGAATTTACCCAGAAAATAATCTCCTCTTTTCACGGGCTTTGAAAGCAAGAGTTCAGCTGTCCCCTGTTCGTACTCTTCAGACATCGCCCCTGCGGCAATCAAAATTGCTGTAAAGTTAAGCAGCAACGGTCCTGCTAAAAAAAATCCTACAGCCCATATGTACGGGAACGCGGGCGCTGGAATACGATCGGCGATCCGCGATAGCGCATAATATGGGAGCGTACTTACGAGAACTGTGAACGCAACTAGAATCAACACTTTACGTCTTGCAACCGCGCGCTTGATTTCATAGCGTGCAAAAGAAGTTACGACTTCAAAACGGCTCATTATTCATTCTCACTTTTTTGCGGATTCTTTTGCCCGAGAGTTTCTATGTACGCGCGCTCGAGCAAATTGTCTGCGGGTTTTATCGTGTACAGCTTCGAACCCGAACGCACGATCAAGTCGGACAGCAGAGGTCTAAAGTCCGAAGAGGCCTTGTCTGCCCTGATCAATACTTCCGTCAAGTAGCTACCTTCGTGGTTAGAGCCATTGTTCCTCACGTCCACGACGTCCTGTAGCTTTCGGATGTCCGAGAGAATCGAATCGGAAAGTTGCGAAGTTTCGATTACAACCACCGAGTAATTGAGCGCTCCTCGTATCACTTCGTCAATCGAGCCACGAAATCGAATCTTACCGTTATGGATAATCGCAACCGACGTACAAAGAGATTCGACCTCGCTCATTATATGCGAAGACATGAACACCGTGCCGTTGCTTTCCTTGGCGAATCTACGAAACAGCTCTCTGAAATGAGAGGAACCTGCCGGGTCCAGTCCTATCATCGGTTCGTCAAGTACCAAGACTTCGGGAGTACCGACGAGGGCTTGAGCGACACTGAGTCTTTGTACCATCCCCTTGCTCAGTTTTCCAATTTTGGTGTTGGCGTATTCAATCAAACCTGCTAGTTCCAAGACCCGATTTATCTCTCCTTGCCTAGCGGATTCCGAGAACTGTAGCTCATGCAAAACGAGGGTCAGGAGTTCCGTTGGTGTGAGGAACGCTTGGATGTTGGGGAGCTCAGGTGAATAGGCTACATTATGGAGAGCATTTACATGATCGGAAATTGGGTCGAGACCATTGACCGCAACTTTTCCTCCCGACGCGCGTATCAAGCCGAGCATCATCCTTATGCAGGTTGTCTTGCCTGATCCATTTGGTCCGAGAAAGCCAAGTACCTCCCCCTTCTTTACTTCCAAGTTGACGGGTCCGATGGTCTTGCCCCTGCTGTAGCTCTTCACAGCATCTTGAAATAAGATTACAGATGCAGACTGTGACTGCGATAAGGTCAGAGCGGAAGTCATAGTTTTCCCAAGTTGAGTTTACTCAGATCTTCCATGAAGTCATCTCAACCGTATAAATGTCCAGCGCAGTTCGACATACAGCTCGAAACTAGTCTACCCAATACGGGGGCTTGTCATTATTCTCTGAACCGGAGCCAGAGGAGCTAGCCGCAGTTTTCTTCCGCCTAAACTTCCAGGGGACCGCAATTGCCGCAGCAGCTAAAATTCCGGCTCCGACCAATGCAACGCCTTCGGCGGTCGAGGCGGAGCTAGTAGGATCTTTCAGAGGGAGATTAGTTGACAAAAGGTGCACGGTTACAGAATCTGAGTTATTGCTCGGGTTTTGAAATTGTAATGAATACAAGAGCCCTGAAGGAAAAGCTACAGCTGTCCCGGCAGCCGCAAAGGTCTGACCACTCGAGGAATTTGTTAATGAAAGCGATAACGAATATTCTTGTCCGTTATAGCTCGTGCCGTTGAAAGTGATTGGGGAGGACCCGGCGATAGAAATTCGAGCATCAAACGACGCTCCGTGTGTTGAATAAGAAAATGATTCATTCGTGAGGCCCGGAATGAACGGCAGCACCTCGGGCAGCGAGGTCGTGTTTACGATTTTTGAATAAGAGAAATTTTGCAGGCTCGAGGAAAGTCCGATGGTTATGTTGTCAAAACCATTTTGGTTTGTGGGAGCCGAGCTCTCATTTACGACGAAAACAACTGGAGTTGGGTTCCCGTTCCTGATCAGGGAGACTTGATAGGAAACGTATCCAGACGTAGTGGAGTTCGATGAACTAGCGCTTGAAGTAATCGCTAGAGGCATAGCAATGAGTAGGGCCGCTAGTGAAACAGCAATAACTGAAAATGCTAGCGAGCGCCTCAAAGCTCTCTTTCCAACCGCAAACCTCTGGGTACGTCGACTTGGCTTAAAAAACTTGAGCCCAAGTTCATGGCTTTTCGTATACCCATGAGCTAGGGAGAACTTTACCTTGATTGTATAGTGGCCATGGATATGTTTCTTTGAGCAAGAGCTTGTCTCTCAGTCTCGGTGAGCTCCCTCATGTGTATGCTGATTCTAACTGTCCCGTTGACCTCAACGGTCGTATGCAAGCTCGGTATTCCTAAAGAAGTATGCTCAAAATTCAAAGCAAGCTCTGAATGCTTGTTAGCGAGTGCTTCGATCAGACCCTCTAATAATCCGTACTCAAGTTTAGCAACCTGACTTTGTCTACTGCCGCTGCTTGTACTCATAGTCTTTCGTCTTTGTTTCAAAGATCATCCTGAATATTTACACTTTTGGAACACTGGTCGAATAATTCAAGAATATAACTCGAGTAGAAACATTCAAAACGGTTACGTTTAGTCCAAAGCCATCTCTCTTAGATTTCGATAGGGGTTTTGAAAAGGTTAACAATGATACAACAAAAAGAAGATCACCGTAAGTTCTCGGCTCCTACGGTTGTTATCACCGATCAAAATTTTGATTCGCTGGTTTCTAAGAATAGGCTAGTCGTCGTGGATTTCTGGGCTGAATGGTGCGGTCCTTGTAAGCAAATAGCACCAATAATAGATGAACTGTCCCATGAATTTTCAAAACGTGCCTTGTTTGGAAAGTTGAATGTCGATGACAGCCCCCAAATTCCTTCTCGATTCCATATCAGAAGCATACCAACGATCATGATCTTCAAGGGAGGAATTCCAGTGGATCAGATAGTGGGTTTTACCCCAAAGAGCACTATCCAAAAGAGGGTAACCAGCAATCTATAGCAATTACCATTAAAACCAAAGGCTGTTTATCTGTTCTAAACAGCGAATCAACCATCAAAAAATTAGAACAACATGTTCAAAACCCAACAATTAAACGCCGTAGGATCTAATACTCTGTCAAACTTCTTCATTGGAGTGGGCGACAGAGCAAAAATTGACTCGGGACGACGATTTCTTCAGATTCGAACCTGAGCGGGCCCACGATTTTTCAATCCCGGACAATTTTGATTCTCTAATTCAATCGAGAATGAGATCACGCAAGGGCAGAAAAATCAGGCCAAGGTCCACAATCCTGATTGAGATTCTCGAAGCCTGTCGTACTCCCTCGATAGAGCACTGGATCATGATCAAGGCAAGGCTCGGGTACGAGACTTTCTGGAATCATATGAATAGACTATTGGAAGAAGGCAAGATGATCTGCCAGCAAATCAGCCAAAACCAAGGCGGCAAATCAAAAACGTACTATTCCATTACACCAGACGGACTACAGATGCTGGAGAAGTTAAGAGAGAATAACAACGAAGATTCGAAAAAGGATTACTAGAAACATTACGTCTTCGCTTCGGTTAGAATCTTCGAAAGCATTCGGAAGCATAGAGCTTTTGAGGGTTCTATTCGGTCTTTGGGTGGTTAGTAGAATCTAACCGATTTACTACATACCTTTGACCTGATAATTTCATCGGATCGACTTTCAGGATTAGCGTATCTAAACCGCGTTCCTGTACCATCGCTTCACCTCCGATGCCTTTTGTTGATGACTGGACGAACCTCAGCCAGCCACGTCGAGAAACATTCATGACTGCGACTAGATCGCGATCAAACCACTTTCGACACGTGTTACACCAGAGTTCTCTTTTGTGCTGCACATCGATTTTCAATGGCGATTGGAGTCTCTCCCCACATTTCACACATTGTAGCGATGTTCCTCTGGTATCTGATTTAGTAAGGTGAATAACTGGAACACCTTCCAAAGCTGCTTTGTATCCGATTTGTCTCATGATTTCATTATACTGCCAACTATTCATCACCCCTCGGTAAGCTCTTCCTTGTCCATTGCCTTTTCGATAGAGATTTCGAATGTTTCTGATGTCTTCAAATACGATAGCACTATTTTCCTCTTTGGCATTTCTCACAACGTCCTTTGAAATCAAGTGTTGAATTCTTTTTGAACGCTCACTCCTTCTCATCCCGTACTTGGACGAAATTGCCGTTAGTATTCTGGTGTCATTTCTTTTGAATGATCTGATGATACTTCTCGTCCTTTTGGCTATTCGGATAATCTTGCTCATATCGTAGTAGCGAACTATTCTGTCATTCCCAACTGTCAGGTTACGAAGGTTTCTGTCGATTCCAATTGTTCCATTTATTTCGCCTATTTCTGGTACGTCTTTTGAGATGCATAATGATAGGGAATGCTCATTCAATGTAAACGAATTTACCCTGATTTTTGGATCTCCAGATATGACTCGAAGCGTATGTTTGGTTAACGGAATTGTTTCGAACTCTCTGTTTCCTAGCGGGATCTTCAGCTTGTCATCTAAGATTTTGAAACCATAGCAGGAGACAAGGATTGGTTTCTTAACGTAAGGATCTTTGGTCTTGAATCCTCTCTTGATTGATTTCTTCCTCGCAGATAGAATTCCTGCCGCTTTGGAAATTGCAGTCAGTCTGTATGGTAAGTAGATATTGTATCGCTTTTTCAGCTCCTTGTACGGCAAAAACGATAGTCTCTTCATCGAAGATATGTTGTTAGAAAGTCCATCCTAATGCTATCATTCGTCATCTGAGTGAATTCTTTCAGTAAAGTTAGTACCCATTGTGAAGGATTGTAGGATTGCTTCACTGATTTCCTAGCTAGCAAAGGATTGTAATCTAGCTGGGAATGACACCAGCTAATCATCTTAAATGTTGGGATCGAGTAGATATTTGGTTTATTTTTCTCCACCAATTGCAGATACAGCAGCACCCTTTTGAGCAAGTCCATATTATAATTTGTGAAAATTCGTAGATTGTTTCATTCTGATCCGTCGAGAGAGAAATTACGTGCAACGATGCTTGCCCAGATTGCAAAGGGCGGCGAAATTGCGATTATTTCCTTCATCGCAAATCTCCTGGTCGGAGTCTTTGAGCTCGGCTTTGGAACCTATTACGGAAGCCTAGCACTCTCGGCCGACGGGATCCATTCCTTCGTAGATGCGATAGTATCTTTGATGGTGTGGTTAGGTATTCGATATTCGCAGCGTCGGGCGGACGGTAAATTTCATTATGGATATTACAAATTCGATGCTATCTTCTCTTTATTTGCAGCCATGATCATGGTTGCGTCAGGAGTAGTAATCTCCTACATTGGAATAACGCAATATCTAGCTAGAACAGATCAACATTCAATTTCTGTCTATGCAAGTGTGATTGCGGGGATCTCAATTCTCATTGCCGTGGTTCTCGCCATAGGAAAGAATCTTTACGCAAAAAAGACCGGTCTCGTTTCCTTAAAGACGGACGCCTACAATTCGATAAAAGACGCTACGGCTTCGATTGTAGCTCTTCTAGGAATCGTCGCAACCTGGTTTGGGTTCTATGGACTAGATCCTCTGGCTGGACTAGTCATTGGAGCTTTTGTCATGGTGGCCGGCTATTTCTCGATTCATTCATCTTCACTCATACTTGCCGATGCGTATAGCAACCCTCAAATGATCGAGACCATAAAGCGAATCGCAACGTCAGTCCCTGGAATCGAAGGGATCGACGACCTTAGAATAAGACGCAACGGACCATTCCTCACTGTTGAGATGCATATCCGCGTTGACGGGAACATCACTGTGTTTGAAGCAGACAAAATCTCAAAGGAGGTAACGGAAAGAATGAGAGAGAGGATCCTTTCACTAGGCCGCGTGACAGTCAAGCCAGAGCCTGTTCAGACGTCGCCTCCTCATCCAGCTAGACAATAAGAAGAGTTCTGTTTTACGCTTGGACATGAGCCCTGTAAAAATAGGAACTTCGGGGTACTCCTATCATTGGAACAAGAGCAAACCGACTCCTTTCGCTTGGTATCTCACTCAGGGATTCAAGACCGTGGAAATCAACGCCAGTTTCTACCGCTTCCCTTCTCAAAACTGGATAAAGGCGTGGAAGATCGCTCCGAGAGATTTTGATTTCGCTATCAAGGTGCATAGATCAATAACTCACTATTCCAGATTGAGGGGTAGGGCTAGTGAACTTTTCGACAGATTCAGAGATACATTGGGCGATGTCGAGGACAAGATCTCATTTTGGCTCTTTCAAATGCCCGAATCTTTTCAGGCGACGAAGGAGAATCTAGAAACCGTGCGTGATTTCCTTTCCCGCTCAGAACTAGGAAACAAGGCAGTCGTGGAGTTCAGGCATCCGTCGTGGTGGGAGAATCAAGATGAGATCAAGGAAGCAGGAGCTGTATTTTGCTCCGTAGATGCCCCAAAACTCCCCAGAGACATAATTTCAATGAACGATGTTGTCTACCTTAGACTTCACGGACGAAAGAGTTGGTATTCTTGGGTCTATTCAGAGGAGGAGTTGAAGGAAATTGTTGTGAACATACAAAGTGCAAACGCCAAGAGAAAGTACATCTTCCTGAACAACGATCATGGCATGCTCCCGAACGGGAATTATCTCATGAAAGAACTCCGGAGAACCTGATTCAAAAAATTGGATGCTAACCTTCAGCTGGGCTCTTCTTGGGGTGAACAAACAGTAGTGTGTTGAACCGCAAAGAAATTCACGCCTGTGCGCGAAAAGTACGAGTTTGCTTGATAAAGCAATGATAAGACGCTGCTACTCTATTCTGGTTTGCCATCCCGCCCTAAGTATTGATGTGTCAATAACTTGGAAATATCGACGATCAATAATCAGAGATATCACGGATCGGGTAGAGAGGGAAAGAGCATCCTAAAAGCGAAATGAATTTGGAATACGAAGTCTAGCTGTCGGATGGGGAGTATTTGGTTACGAAGCATTACGAACTGCCAAGAGTTCTTCTGTCTGACTTGACATATTATGTAGTACTTTCTACAAAACAAGGAAAAGGGGAAAAACAGATAGTACTTGTATGGTGGCGAAATGATCCCGAAGACTTTCTGTAAAGATCTGTCTCGCAGCTCAATCGAAACTTTTGATTAGTCTTTTGGCCCGAGCAATCAGGGACGGTTTGTTTTACTTTAACGCTTCAAGGACAAGCTCTCGTATCTGCATTCTGTGCGAAGAGTTTGCATGCGCCAGGTTTACGAGTATTTCAAGTGCCATGACTCTAACAATGTTACTGCTCGAATGGTGAAAATAGTTTTCGAGTATAGTTACTACTTGTTTAGTCTCTTCGTTGCTCAACGACAAATAAGAGAACATTCGTGCAACGTGCCACTTTACCTCTTGTTGATTCGTCCCTTCGGCGATTTTGATGAGTTTTTTCTTGTATAGTTGTAGAAGTTGTGGTTTCCGTGAAGAAAATTTTTCTATCGCATCGGCACTCCGGATCAGCGTCGGTTAGTCCTTCGAAGACATCACCAAACAGTCGCGGGTCTTCCAAGACTTCTTGCGACTTATTCTGATCTACCTTTCGTGCGCATATCGCCTCGCACCAGTTTCTTCAGAAGAAGATTTGTCATGGTCGATTACCGATTAATGTCAGATAGTTGAAGTATCTTTTGTCTATCAGAGATATTTCAGAATCCTTCGAATCTTCAGGGGATTCATTCGAATGTATCCAGTTAACCTTGAGACGCCTTTGCCCATTGTGACGATGCAACCCCTCTCGTCATATAGTTTCAACGTCCATCCTTTAGTTTGCAGTTCTTTCGCAATCGAGATTGTTCCTCTTACCATACTTATCCAAGCCCTTTGCCCAGACTGAAACTCGGTGAGCTTCGAGAGACTCAAACCGTATTCTTTCATTTCACTTGCTTCGACTACAATGATTCGAGATTGCGCGTTCACTATGAAAAAAGAGATTCCGTTAATTCGAATTGAAAGCGAGCCTGACTCGAAGATTGAGAGTAGTCGAATCAAGTTCAAGCTGGTGCTTTTCTTCATTGTTGCTCCTCGCCTATTACATATGAAATGAGACCTAACTACATTCTACACAATTATTGCGAAAATCTCGGGTTCCAGGATACAAACTAATCCCTACTAAGTTTGCGCAGTTTGTGGGACAGGCTTTTCTTTTTTCTTAAAGACAATAACTCCGCCGTTAGTGAGACTCACAGTAGGAAGCAAAACATCCTCTTCCGTTCCGCTGACGCGGAAATAGTACGGCCCGATCTCCGTGATTTTTCCGGTAAACCCACTGCTAAGCCTTACGTCATCGCCAACCGCGATCGGGAGAAGATTTGGACCAGTGATATCCTGCTGTTGAATTTTTATTAGCGCAGAATTTCCATTCAGAATCGCCTGATTTGGAACAATGAGCACTTGCCCCATGTCAGTAGTTAGTTTCGTAACGATCTTAGTAACCTCTGTCACTGTCGCAGGATAGGGATAGACACTTGAAATCACCCTATCGCCGGGCTTTGCAAGCAGCTGAGGGCCTTGGTCAACATTGGTACTACTATGATTCGGACTAATATCAAGGAGAAAAGCCATCCCCTGAAATACGGCAGAATTCGGGATGATCAGCCTTGCTCCCGCATCGGTCGTCACAGTCATGAATAGTGCCCCAACTGCTGTGATAGTTCCCGGTTGATTGTTTACAGTGATGATGATTCTCTGACCTACTTTGATCGGGTACGAAGTCAACATGAACGCCCCAGAAATTATATTCGTTGTAATTGTTGAGATGGCAAAACCCACCACTATACTGATTCCTCCAACTGCAACAAGTAATGCCGAGAAAGAGATTTGGAGTATCGAAAGCAAAGTCAAAAACCCGACAATAGCCACGATGAGAGAGGCAAAGTAGCTCACAGTTGTCGCGAAATGTGGTCCGCCCCGAATTTCGAGCCTACGTTTGAATGGGACGCGGATCAGAGTAAGCATCATGGCCACGCCCAATGCAAGAAGAGTAAGGTTTGAGACTTTGTCGTAAAAATCGGTCATACCTAGTTGCACATGATATGCTGAGAGAACGCCTCCGATTATTGATAACACGATGAGGGTAACGAGAAATTGAATTACGATACGGGCATAGCCTCTGGGTTTTGACGCTTCTAATTGAGCTCTGCTCATGATCTAGATCTTCCTTCCAGATGCTTTTGAAGGTTAAGTAAGAAGCTCTAATCTTAGATCTTCTGCGAGAAAAGGGAAATCTTTACCCCTTTCGAGATGTCCACCTTGCTCGAACCCGATTCACCAGTCGAGGCGTTTCTGATCATCAACTTCATGACTTGTTGAATATTATTGCAGTTATAGTAGATTTCGAGTTTCTCTCTTAAGATTAGAGTTGAATTCTGGTCAAGTATGAACATAGGTCTGTTTCTCTTTCCAATGTAAAGCAGACGAACTGTATCCTTTGAATGAAACATTACGCTTGAATTCTTTGGAATCTGTATTGTTTGTAATGCATAATCTCCTTTCTCGAGCTTGATGGAGGCATTTGCAATGGAATTCCCATTAGGAGAACTTGAGGAAGAAAGAAGTTCGCGTGCTTGTCCACAGGCTTGCGCAACCGTCTGTTGCAATAAAGATGTTGAATCATGAATTTGAGGAGAGGACGACGATGAAGTACCAGGCAAGTATTCATTTTGACTGACATTTCACCATCGATAAAGCGTTTTTGGTAGTCGAAAACGTAAGAGCAACTGTTTAATGATCCGGTTTTGAAAGTTGGGAATAAAGCAATTTGAAGCAGCAGCAGCAGCAGGCCATCTCGCGGTTTATTGACCATATTTTCAACGAAGATATTCTTGACCTAATCAAACGGCTACCTGATAATTCAATTGACTGTATCTACGCCGACCCGGATTACAATGCTGGGGTGAAATACAACAAGAAATCATATCAACGACCCTTCAAGAGCTACATAGCTTGGTGCGTGCTATGGGCGCAGGAATGCAAGCGCGTCCTAAAAGACGACGGCAACTTCTTCATCATCAACTATCCGAAGAACAATGCGCATTTGCGTGTAAATTACCTGGACGGAGAATTTGAAAATGTAAACGAATACGTCTGGGTCTACAACACGAACATAGGACACAGTAAGCACAAATTTACCACTGCGCACCGGTCAATCCTTCATTGCACAAAATCTCCAAACAACAAATTCTTCAAAGACAACGTCGCGGTGGAATACAAGAACCCCACTGACAAGAGAATCATGGAGCTATTGCGCGAAGGGAAGAAGGGGAGGATGCCCTACAGTTGGTTTTATTTTGATCTTGTAAAAAATGTCTCGCGGTCAAAGACATTTCATTCCTGCCAGATACCTGAGAAACTCTCTCGGACATTGATTTTGTCCTGCACGAAACAAAATGATGTCGTCTTAATTCTCTTTGGGGGAAGCGGATCCGAAATAGTCGAATGCCAGAGATTGCATCGCCATTTTATTGCAGCCGAATTAGACTGTAAGTACTATGACTTAATTATGAAAAGGCTGAAGAGCGGCGGGGCTGTTCCCGACAGTTATAGGTTGTTTAGCAGGACTGCAATATAGACGGAATATAATTTGTCAAGAAGGAGGCGTTAGCGTCAAAGCAATTCTAAGACCAACCGAGAAATCCATATGGCTTAAGGGTAGAAATGATCAAAGAATTGGTAGGCCTGCACACAGAATACATTGGTTGCCCTAGTTCGAGGGCGTATCGCGGACTTCTTGAGCTTGAGAGCTAGATCCTGAACTACGTCCGTATACTTGATCTAGTAGCGACTCAGATTTCGCTTTTAATTCACCCATATCTGGATTGGAGGGAGTTGTCGGACCGCCAACTCTAACTTTTCTCCAATTCTCGGCCTGCCCAAAATCGTTATCCCTCTCGCCGACGAGTATCGTATACTTGTCCAAAACAACGTCGACAGGGATCGCACTGGCAAGTGCGAATGACTTGGCGTCAGCTCGATAGAGAAGCTTTGCCAGGAAGAAAGCAGCCTTGCGTCTATCCTCACTGCTCGCTCCTCTCACTATTGTGAGAACATGCAATTCAGGCTGGGAAATGTATGAAAAAATCTTCGACACGTACTCCCTTGCAAGGATCGTGCTTCCTATGCTGTCGGGATCGGTTTGATTATCTTCATTGTTCCAGCTCAAGCTCAACGGAGGAATTTCTCCGCTTGGCACTCCGTTATTTGTGTCATAGTCTCGCATTGCGTCATAGGCTAGGCTGAACGAGAGGCCCCTTGAAAGTGCTTCGACAGGGATTGCGATGATGTGAGAGGCAAGGCCGGGTCTCCCTACTTCGTCCAGCGACGGTCGCCAGAAGCAGCGCGCGAGGAAAATTTTGTCTTGGATCCGAGTCAGCGTTACAAAATCAACTCTCTGATCTTGTTTGAACATGGTCGCGAAAAAGGGGGTGAAGTGGTGGAACATCGCGTCGTCAAATTCGGCATCTATGATCCCGGCTGACCATGCTCTAGTCAGATAGCCGTCTTTCCTCGGAGAATTCGGTCTGATCGGGTAGAGCTTGTCGTTGATACCCTTTCGCGGTGCGTGGATTATGTGCTCAGCTTGGAGCGCTTCCATGAGAAATGACTTCGCATATTTCTCTTAAAAAGCTGGTACTATAGACCGGGTTGGGACTTCGCTATTTCTCCCAAGTATTTTATGAAGCCAACGTATTCTTCTTCAGAGTAAGATAGACTGAATATCTTGCCATTCGCATCGGTCGTGATATCTGGGATCCTAGTCCCATCATCGTCTACTTTGGTCGCAAGCGAGCTAAAGAAAAATTGCAAGTTGTCGTACTTTACTCCCTCGCCAATCTTCGCGCCGGCAAGTGAAGCGCCATGCAAATGACCCAATGAGTTTGGAAAGAACCGATCCATAATGGCTTCGCCGAATTGTCTACGTTGTTCTCTTTCCTTATTCTTGAATATCCCCGTTAGCTTTGTCCTCACTTCTACATCGGAGAAGTTCGTCGGTAGTCCTATCGCTTTCAGGACATCTGTTTCAATTTTGTCAAATTTTGTTAGAAACACGATTGGATACATTTTTACTCCTCTTTCCGTTACTGCAGCCTTGTACCATTCGGTCAAACTGATGATTTGAGCCATGTCTCGATCGTAATTTAGCATCTTTTCATACTGCTCAGGCCGATCCCTACCGTGGGTTTCAATTATTCCGGAATCAATGAGGAACACTAGCACATTGGAATCGAGAATCTTTCTCATGCTGGGGGAAAGAGAATCAATAAACTTCTTGCGATCTTCTTTTGGAAGTCTTCCAGTCATGCGCGCTGCCTCGCTGACGTCTTCTCCTCCTATGTCAAAGATTGTAAAATCGAGATAGACACGGCCGGTCATTAGTCCGCCTAGACGCTTTGGATAACCAAATCGGAGATCGTATTCGGAAGGTTGCCCTAAAGGCGTGGCGCCTGGCCATTTTCCAGTCAGGAGATCAATCCTTCCCTGATCGAGATCTGGTATAATGGCAGGGTGAAAGTTGAATTCGAAATCTTTGTCTTCTCTCTGACGGTAGTTGATTGCAGCATTCTCTAGCAGACTGATGAATACTGTTTTTCCTGTCTCTCTTGGCCCCAAGATGCCGACTGTCAAACTGGTCCTCTATCCGTGCATAGTTTTGGCTCGTATTTAACAGAATTTCATTATTGAGCTACAACGAACTCGATCCCCACTGCTCCGCGTGTCGGGGAAACCGTGGTCTGTCGGACGAGCGAAACAGTATCACCAGTGATACTTATGAAAGATAGTTTTCTGGACAGGATTCTCGTGCCATCGTCCAATTTTGTCTCGGAGGCATCGCCAGCAACTAGCAATTTTTCAAGCATAGTCTTTATTGTCGAATATGTCGATCCATTTGGATCATATTCCACTTTTTGTTTCGCCTTGACCATCCGCAAAAATTTGAGCATGAGCTGAGTGTAAGGGTCATTTTCTATTCTTTCTTCCAGCTCGTAATCCTCACGCTTTGAGTCGTATATTGCGAGTAGCAGGTTCAGGTATCCCTGCTGAGTGTGATTGTTCTTGTCGAGACCGAGAACGCCTAAATCGATTACCTGATCTGATTCGTCCAAAATCGAGAGCCATTTCTTCGGCGAGTAGTTTGTACCAAAAGAGTCCTTCGTCTGATTCAAGAAACGCAATGCCGACTTGCCAGGTTCCTCTGGAGTGACAGCAACTTGTGTAGTAGAAGCAGCAGAAGGCGTCTGATCCTTTGCTTCCGGTACTACTGGCTGAACTGGAGAAATTGGAGGACTCTGGATTGGCGGAGTTTGGGGCACCGGAGCTTGTGGCATTGAAGGAGCAGCTACAGGCGGAGGTTCCGGCGTTGACGTCGTTTGGACGACTTGAGTTACGGCCTGGTTTGACCCACTTTCAACAACCACCGTAGGAGGAGGCGCTGGAGGGGTTGTTAGATCCTTCGCGGTCATTTCGATATTGTGGGATACACTTTCTTCGTCAAGATATGCGAGTTCAATTTTATCAATTGGATACGAATCGCGCACATTCGAGTCAACCTGAAAATCAAACTGTCCAGATTCTTCGCGGCCCTGCTCAAGCGTGGCTATCTTTCTGCTCAACGCCCCTCTCACCAAATACGCGCCTGCAATCGGCGTTGCCTTCATCGTAACATTTCTCGAGGTTCCTAATCCTGCATTCGTCATTGTGTATTCCACGCTGACTTCATCTTCAAAGTCCGTAGCCTTAGGGGGAGAGAATCTCACTTTGATATCGGGTTGAAGCGCCATGGTCTTCGTTGAAAAACTAGGAATGGGTTTTGAGCTCATCCTGCCTTCGGCATCGTAGTATTCAAGAGTCAATCCATCAACATTTAGATCTCCGGTCTTTATCGGAGAGAGAACCACTGCAATTTGGAGGGACGCACCAGGGAAGATTATTGTTCCACTCGGAATGTCTTGCACTACATTGAGAGAAGACTCAAACCTCTCAAGGCCCGTTACCTGGACACTTCGAGCCTCCCCCTGACCTACGTTTGCGACTTGAAGATTCAGCGCAAACTGTTTTCCAAAATAAGTCGTTTGCGGCGGCAGAGAGAGAAGCTGCACATTCAAGTCCGGAGACTTTGGATGCACCTGAACCTGAACCATAGTGGACCGCCTAACAGCCGTACCGTTGTCGTCGCCGACCAAATTGATAGTTATCTGCTGTTTTCCATAGATGTTGCCGCGAACGCGGACAACTTCGGCGTAGCCGTCTTCAGATTGGGGCAATATGTACACAGAGCGCGGCTTGTCAATTACTTCCAGCCCGTTCGAAATAATCACGTTGAACTGTACATTCCTAAGATCTCTATCGGAATAGACTTTGATCGGCAGGGCGATAACTTTACCCATTTCTGCATCCTTTGATCCGGGTGGAACTTCGATCCTCACGTAAGCGTAGTCAGTTATTGTGAGCGCATCGATACTTTGCCTTGGAACCTCGGGATGTAGTCTGCCGTACTGGGATACAAGTTCTGCCGCAACGTTTGTCTCAATCGAAAGATCCTTGCTCAAATCTGCAAGTGTCTTTTTGAATGTAATCGTTGATTTGACCGCGTCGTAGTCGGAATCTTGAAATTTTACTAGATACTGATTGTCGACAACGCAGTCGGCCTTTCCCTCCTTCACAATCTCATCAGCAACGTCCAGGAGTGATTTGACAGGTAGTTTTTGCTCGTTGCTGAGAGCACTGATGTTTAGAAGGATTGGCATTGTGCAAAGTCATAAGTTTAAACTTCGAGGATATAAACGTGAAATAGAGAGATTGGTTGGAATATTAACCCACACGATAACAGGTCGGACTATGCAGAAAGCCCATGTTGTTAGACATGCAGTAAACGTATGCTGAATTCGGTTCTGTGTAGTCTTCGGTTGATAGGAGATCGATCAATCAAACTAGATCTCTCTCCCCTTTCTTCTTCTACGCCCTCTGACATGACTTCATTGGATCGACTATTCGGATTAGCGGTTCCTCATCCTTCCTTCGTTCGCGTTCCGAGACCACCTGCTTCATTTCCAATGCCTTTGTAATGCGACTGTGCGAACCTCACCCAACCGCGGTGAGAAGTATTCATGACCGCAACGAGATCGCGATCAAACCACCTCCCACACTTCCAACACCAGAGCTGTCTTTCTCTTTTCTTTTCTCTGCTACTTTGGAGTAACTCCCCGCATATGTAGCAGTTCGAACTTGTTCCTCTGGTTTCGGATTTCGTAAGATGAATTATTGGTACTCCTTCCCATTGAGCTTTGTATTCTGTCTGTCTTTTAATCTCAGCAAAAGGCCAGTAATTGTTCATCTGTCCTCGAAACTTTCGTCCTTGGAAATTGCCCCTTCGATACATTGATCTGATGTACCTGATATCTTCATAGACTATAGCTGACTGGGTTTCATAAGCTCTTTCAACTATGTCCTTTGATATCATGTTTAGTATATTTCCGATCCTTGCTTTGCTTCGCCTGCCGTACTTGAAAGCTATTTTCCTACGAATTCTAACATCGTTTCTCTTAAATGAACGCATAATGTCTTTGGTATTTTCTCCTATTTTGACAATCTTGGTCATGTCATAGTATGTTACTAGCGATCTATTCCCAACGGTTAGATTTCTCAGATTTCTATCAATTCCAATTGCGGATTTGATATCTACGATTTCAGGTACATGTTTGGCGATGCAAAGAGAAAGTGAAGTTTGTGTAAGAGTGAACGATCTTACGATGAGCGTCTTGTCAGATTCTAGCATCTTGAGAGTGTGATTATTAAGTGGTATGAATTCGTATCTTCTCTTTCCTAATGGAATTCTTAGTTTCCCGTTTACAATCTTGAAACGATAACAAGAAACTAGTAATGGTCTTTTGACGTATGGATCTTTAGTTGGATAACCTCGACTGATCGACTTTCTTCTCGAAGCTAGTATTCCTGCAGCTTTTGAAATTGCACATAGCTTATAGCAAGAAGGTAAGTCTTTGTATCGCTTTAGTTCTTTGTATGTTAGCTTCGATAGCTTCTTCAGGTTTGAGAGATTATTATTGGCAATACCAATTCTAATCGCATCATTTGTCATCTTCCGATATTCTTGCATAAGTGAAAGTACTTCTAACGAAGAAGGAGAATAGTTTTGTTTGATTGACTTTCGTACTAGTGACGAGGGGGAAGATGACGACATTGACAAGGAGTGTGGATATCCCTTTTTCTTGATTTCGT
>JASHOD010000068.1 GCA_030041295.1 Nitrososphaerales archaeon | reverse complement strand
TGACTCGTTCGGGATAGTTGTGTCTACAGTCTTCACATATGAACGCATGACAGAATTTGCAATATCTGACAGCCTTCTCATTTTCACATACATTGCAAATTCCAGGAGCTATACAGCCTTCTAGCGGTGTTAATACGAGATCGGTAGTGTTCTTGCCCTCTGTTATTTTGCCGCGCCAAGATTTTCCTCCGTAGCAGGGGGCATTTGCCGTAAGCTCAAAGAACCCTGCCGTAAGGTAGTCGAATTGGAAGGCACCGGTCTTTGGATCGGATTTTATTGTTGAAATTACTCGTCCAGATTGTAGTAGTATGACTTCGGAGAGGACTGGCTTACCGTCAATGTTCGTGATGCGCCCACCTAGTTGATTCGTCGCCGGCAGTAATGTTATCACGATATCTTGCATTTGAGTCTGTAATCGTGGTATGACGATGTCTTGGTTGCAAATCATGTAGCCTGGGCAAACAACTCGCAGGAAGCGCGGGCCTGCATCGACGCCGTCAAAACTAAAACTGCCGTCTTTGTTTGTTGAACAAAGGCGGGGTTCTGGTTTTCCCACGAACAGGTAAACTGAAGCCTTTTCGATTGGTTTGTCAGTTGTGGCCTCCTTCACTCTACCTTTGAGGAGTATCTCGCACTGACTTGCAATTAGAGTCAAAGTCTAATCCTCGTTTACTCTGGTATCGATTGTTATTAAGTGAGGTAGACGATTATCATTTCTGAAAATTATTCTCCTATAGTCTGCGCCAAAGTCAACTTCTCGGTCTCACTCGTCTAGCCGTATGGATTTGGGCTCGTAGAATTGAACACCTGAGTATAGATCTCGTAGTTTCCGGTTTGATTAGAAGCATAAATTATTCCCGCGCCGTCAGGTTGCCAGGACGGCTGGATGATTGTGGTTTGATTCGTTGGTGCTGCGATTAGAGAATTGCCGAGCTGAACAATTCCTCTGCCCGCGCCATTGTAGTTTACCACCATTACGCCAATGTAAAAAGCCATCAATTGATCTGTGGTTGTATAGAAAAGTAACTCCTTTCCATCAGGTCTCCATGCGGCGTATGTATCTTCACTTACGGGAGGAGAATAAGCTAGACCGGGCTTTTGTTTCAATGGGTTGCTTTGAACCGGAAACTGCGAACTCCCATTACTGGTCACTAGCCACATGGCCATTTGATCGCTCTCATTACAGGTAAATGCAATGAATTCGCCGTTTGGACTCATGATGGGGGCGAAATCATTTCCAGTTCCTAGAGAAATCTGATGCAACTCACTTCCATCTAAGCTCATTTCATAAATTGCATAATTACCTGTTGTATTCGAAGAGAATATGATCCATTGACTGTCCACGCTCCATGTCGGATACAAATTGTCGTCTTGGCCCACCTGAGTTAATTGTGACACTTTCCAAGTTGACGTGTCTGCTACGAATATTTCCGATTTGTCGCCGACGAAAGCATTGAAAACAATGTAAGAGCCCGACGGGCTCCAAGCGAAGGTTGTGTCATTCGAACAAGAGCTGTCGCATAACTTCGATAACTGTTTTGTCAAAATGTTAAGCACCATTATCGTTGAACTGGAGCTACCTATGGAAAGGAATGCGATTTGGTTTCCCGAAGGATTCCACTCTGGATGAAGCTGGTTGCTTGAGAAGGATGTGAGTTGGACAAGATCGCTCCCTGAACTATCCATCACCCATATCTGAAAATGGCCAGAAGTGTTTTCAGAAAAAACAATCTGTTGCCCATTAGGACTGTATGAAGGGTTAAGATGAGATTCTGGACCCTGAGTTAGTTGGTTTAATGGAATAGAAGTGCTGGATACCTTTTGTTGAGAGTGCTGAGTGGGTGCAGGAAGGAGGAAAATTGGAGTGACTGCGATAAGCGTCACCAAAATAGAAACAAAAAGTGCCAGAATCAGTTTGAAACGGAAAGAGATGCGCAATCTAACATCAGGGATGGTATTGCATTTTGGTGCCGAATGTCCTTCGTAACGACATTTTTGACTCCGCAACTTTCAGTGATATTCGACTGCTCATGGATGTCTCTTCCACTTCTGTAACCAGCTTTGGGATTTCAGCAAAATTTGTTGCGATACCGTCGCAAGAAGGACTTAAACTTTCAGCGCCATGATGCATTATCCAAATTGTTTTCATGCCGACGTTCTTAGCCCCAAGAATGTCTTTCATGAAACTATCACCTATGAATATTGCGTCCACGGGGTTAACACTTGCTAGATCTAGAGCATACTCGAATATCTTAGGGTCAGGTTTACGAAATCCAACATCTCTCGAAAGCACAATAGGGTCAAACAAATTGAATAGTAATTTCTCTCGGAGTACCTGGATGACCGAGGTCGAGGAGCTATTGGAGATGATGCCGAGATGATAATTATGGTGCAGGTCCCTGAGAATTTCTTCCACACGCGGAAAGAGCTCCCAATTGTAATGTTGGAATTCGATGCGCTCAATGTTACGAATAAGGTGATCTGTGGACTCTATCCCAAGTAGCCTGAGCGTCTTCCTTTCAAACTCTTCGGACGTGATCTCCAATCTTTCTTGCCGTTTGTTTCTTCTCCAGTCCAAAGTCGTTTCTATCGCATATTCATATTCCATTTGAGATATTCGATAGCCACAAGAGCCAAGAAAATCTACAACTGATCTGCGACATGCCGGAACGTCCAATTCTCCATGTACGAGAGTTTCAGAGAAATCGAAAAAAATTACTGAAACCATATTTTACCACTGACTTTTCTCATCACTTGCAGAGACAGCAAACCATTCCATCTTCGAGACTTTCAAGTGACACGATATACCCGCAGTTTCGTTCTCCCAGCGAGAGCTGGAGACTGAGAATCGAGACGTCAGTTTGGATCCAAAGTACGCAAGCTTTCTCAGGGTGCGCACATTAGATCCAAATCCTCTAGTCCCGAAAGCTCCTATCCTTAGGATCTGTCGTCTCCAGTAAAGTACATTGAGTCTGTTACGCTCGTCGGATGGAAGTTCGGATTGTTTCTCACGAGAAGCGAGTTAGCAGTAGACAGCTGGGCCGTCGTGCTGTAGATCACAGTCTGTCCGTCGGGGGATGTTCCCTGGAGTGCAAGAGCTGTGGTGACGTCGTAGGGTACTACTGCAGTGGGGGTATCGGCTGGTTTGAATGTGACGGACGGCGTTGTGGTACTTGGAGATGGCATGCCGTTCAATTGTGCATTCGTGCCATATTTTGCTTGCAGATCTGACAGCGGCCCGAAATCCAAAGCCCTCATCGGACACGAGAGGACACAGATCGGTAGCATGTTCGCAGTCAGTCGGTCAATGCACATGTCGCACTTAGACGCGTTTGCGTTCGGAGCATCCGAGTCAAAGGAGATTGCCCCGTAAGGACATGCTTCCCACGCGTCTCGTAGAGATCCCGATGTTGCTTGATTCGGGTCTATCAGAACCACCCCGTAGTTCGCTTCCTTGAACATGGCCCCATTGGCCGCGGGGATGCACACTGGGTTTGCACAGTGGTAACACGGCGCAAAGAGTAGATTACTCGTGATCGTTGGATAGCTCCCTGTGTACCACTTTATTATCCGCGCCCATTTCGTTGGGCCCGCACCCAGTTCGTTCCAGTCCTTGCAACTAAGCTCGCAGGCGTTGCAGCCAACGCATCTAGCTTGGTTGAAGTAGAAGCCGTACTGAACGCCCGTCTCGAATGTTGTTGATGATGACATTTTTCTCACCTACCTCCTTCTATGCTACCTTCTCCACTTGGGCGATCGTCACTTGTGGAAATGACCCAGCGTAGTCAACACGGTTCGCATAGGTTATCGTGTTGGCATTACCTCGCACATCGGTTCCGTTGACGAAGTTTCCCCAACGTCCTTCGGGGAGGTGAATGTGCCCAGGAACTAGCCAAGTTACTACTACCGCTGTAAGGATCGTAGCTCCAGCGTCGTTGTAGACCTTGACAAGATCGCCGTCGACGATGCCCCTGTTGGCTGCATCGATGGTAGGTATGTAGACTCTGGCTTGGTACATATCTCCAGTTGTTAGGGGTGATTCCAAGTTGTCCGTGACATCTCCTAGCAGCGGGTTGCAGTCCACCCAGTTGTGGAGACGATGGCGCGCGTGTGCCGTCGTGACCAGTAGCGGGTATTCTGCAATCTCGCTCATCGACCAGTAGGATTGCCACATCGGGATCCATTCTGCCATTGGCGCGATCGGTCCTCCATACCAAGTGGTGGTCATATCAGTCGTGGCTAGCCAATTGGAGTAGAATTCAATCTTGCCCGAACTGACGTACGGGTCACTGGGGAAGGGCTGTCCATTCTGAATTTGCGCAGCGAACGCGGTTAATGGAGGATGCTCGAGTGGCCCAATTGGAAACGTGAATACAGGGTTTGCTAGGAAATCAGTCCAAGACGGAGGACTTAGATCTGAGACTGGAGCTCCAGAGGCTTGCTTGCCACTAGATGCCCAAGTTTCGTAAGCGGTTTGGTTCATTGATTCCCAGGCTGCATCCCAAGCCGTATCGGGCCAGCCCTCCGTCATAGGTACGGCCGAAAGGACACTGCTGAATTGACTGCCAAAGCCTAGTGCGTTCGCAAGCTGCGTGTCGATCCAATTCTGTGTCTTCGCTTCTCCAGGAGGAGTGCTCAATCTCTGTTGATAGAGGAACTTGTTTTCGACTTGGAAGAAGGCGGGATCGTTTTCGACCCACACCGCCACAGGCAATATGATATCGCCGCACGTGGCTACGGGGTCACTTGCGTGGCTCGCTATGGAGACTATGTAGTCTAGTTGGTTATACGCCTGGTATGAGTAGTTAACTTGCGGTCTCTGTTCTGCGGGACTTGCCAACCCGCCTTCGAACGCCATGTGGATGTTCGGTAAGGGATTTCCAGGTAGCATGTTATTCTGGTTCTCGTATTGCAGTTGGGTAAGTGAGACGCCCACTTGCGCTGCGTCTAGTACCACGCTAGCGAACCGCCATCCCTGATACAGTCCGGGACCGTCCGGCGCAACAGGATTGAAGAAGGTGCCCGGTGTCTGCCCAATATTCGGTGCAGGAACAGGGATGTCGTACTCGACGGTGTTACCGAGAATGATTGTATCACTTCCTCCTGCCACTCCGGTGTACCCCGCCATCGCTTGCAGGTAGAGGAAAATCCGCGCCGCGTTTTCTCCGTATGGCTGTTTATTGCTGATTGCATTTCCGCAGATGAGGAATGTTGGACTGGAGCTCGCATAAAGTTGAGCTAATGCCGTTATAGTATCTGCCGGGATACCAGTAATGGGAGCGGCCCATTCCGGAGTTCTGGCGATTGCACCGTCAGGTCCAGCTGTTTGCCCGAGAACGTAAGCTTTCCAGTTCGCGTATCCGGTAGGCTCTACGAACTTGTTGACATAGTCCGTGTTCACGAGATTTTGGTTGAACATTACGTTTGCGATTGCAAGAGCTAGGGCGGTATCCGTGTTCATCCTTATCGGAATCCATTGGTTCGCAAGCGATTGTGCAGTCTCTGTGTATCGCGGATCGATAGTAATGATAGGTATTCCCTTCTCTTTCGCAAGTCTCAACCAATATCCGAATGGAGCGAACGAATCCTCTGAAATATCACAGACTCCAAACAACAGGATCAGTTTCGAGTTGAACATGTCCGTCATTTCTTCTGGTTGTGTTTCGCCGCATCCAACTCCGTACCCTGTTCCATAGACAAAACGATACGCAAACCCACGAATCTCTGAAGAGTCGCATCCCCATCCGTCGACCTCACAGCCGAACCAAGGACCAATGTCGTAACCAGTTCCACCATTTATTGAATAGTTGCCGTATTTCGCCTTGGTCTGCTGCATCCAGCTTGCTACCGTGCTGATGGCTTGGCTCCAAGTAATCCTCACGAACTGACCTCCAGGATATCCGTGGGTTCCACCAACTCTTTGCATTGGATAACCCAGACGATCTGGATGATATAGATAGCCGCGGTAGGCGTATATCCTAGGGGGGCATCTGCCCTGGAAATTCTCCGCCATAATGTCGCTCCAAGGAACCACGCTATCTTCTATGGCGACGCCTGGATTTATGGTGTCGTCTGGCTCTATAGCCGTAATTATCCCGTTCTTTGTTCTGATCTTTACGAGCCCGAGGCTTGCAAAAGTACCGTTGTCTGGCCATTCTCCAGGTGCTGCGTATGAGATGGTCTCTCCCGTATGAAGAGCTTGGCGACCCGTGATGAAATTATCGACAAGTGTCTGGACCTGAGGCGATAGCGGCGGCACATAAGACAAAGTAGCTGGCGGGACTGTTACAGTGGTGGTTGCAGTGGCAGTGGTGGTTGCAGTCGCAGTCTTCCCAGCCGCAGTCACCGTCGTCGTTGTCGTTGGACCTGTTGCCGTACTCGTTGTAGTCTTTGTTGTGGTTGTACTTGGTCTAATGAGCAAATCTGCTCCAATTCCAAGCCCAATGCCGACTATTCCAGCGGCCGCAAGAGCCCCGCTCCACTTCAATACACTTCTTCTTGAAAGATTACTACTCACAGTACTTTCATCTTTAGACAAATTATTTGACCTGGGTACAGTATCGCGTAACTCTTTGTGTATATTCTTTATGAAAGGAGAAACATGTCATGAACTGTCAGAAAGTGTCCAGATCCTGCAATCGCGATAACGAAGTTAGGCACCCGTGAGTTTGCTGTGAGTTTAACCTCTCTCAAGGGTAAGTGAAGTGGTTTCACTCATACGCAAATGTGAACATTTTTCCTGACATTGATCCGCCACAAGTTCAATTTTCGACTATTGCCCTAAATAAAAGTCGATTGTGTTTGAGTCTAGATTAGAAATTGCCGAGCTCCCAAGATAACTGGTCTGAATAAATCGTAGTGGATGAGTCGGATTCTCAATCGTCCTGTTCGCTTGTGATTCGAAGGAATCCTCAGTTTATCAAATTAAGGACTCCCAAATGTAGCATGTCCAGCTTTATCAGACTATTATGAATGCGGTCCGAATTTTAAACAGCAATACCGTTACGTAGTAATTTAGTCTAACTTTTTGTTTTCGAGATCCTAATTTTGAGAGGTAATGTCGTCATTCTACTGCATGCCTAGACCATAGAGCGTTATCCATACGGATTCGGATGAACGGTTATTCCAGTCGACGGACCAAATTGGACCAGAACAAAGCTCAGCGGTTCTCCAGGCGCAATGGCAAAGAGAGTCTGATCTCCTTGGTTCCACGCAGTTGCAATCAGCGGCATAGTTGAATTACTCATGACTTTGCTAACCACAGCCAAGTGGTAAATCGACATCGAGTAGAGCTGTTTATCGACTGAAGCTCCGAGATATGAAGGTGCAAGCACCTGTCCCGTGAAATTTATGACATACGGATCCGGTTCATTGTTAGCGAAGTTAAGACCGACGAAAAACATCTCCTTTCCCTGAGATGCCCATATCAATGGCCATTGAGGATCAACTGTCGGTGACTTTACTCCCGTATAATGCGCAGAAGTACTGAGAAGATCAGTCATTGTTCCGTTCCGATCGGTCATGATAGTCCAAGATCCAGAAGCGTTCGATTCAAAAGCCAGAGTCCCATTGGCGTCCTCAATCGGCCAAATATCAGTACCCAAATAATTGAGCAAAGTAGAGTATGTTCCAGTTTTCAACGAGTCAGCCACTATGCTCGTAGACCCGTTGTAGCTTCTGGAGAAGAGTATAGTCGAACTGTTGGAGCACCACGATGAGTATTCGTCATTTCCAAGAGTAGTAATTTGCCTTGTACTCCACGTCTGTGCGTTGGCAATATACAGATTCCATTCCAGATTGTTAAATCCTGAAAAGGCAATCATATTGTCATTCGGACTCCATTGTGGATCCTGTATCCCTTGTAGAGTGATCACCTTAATGTTGTTATGATTGGACAGATCAACAACCTGAAGTGTTACTGAGCTTGATGAAGAAGCAACGTACAATATGTATTGACCATTGTGTGACCACTCCACATTAGTGACGTTCCCATTGCTGCGAAGAACTAGTGATTCGCTTTCATAATCGACACCGTTTGCAAACCATAAGCTGCCGCCTCCCTTTCTATCAATCGAGAATGCGACGTCCGAACCATTCTGAGTAACCGCCAGACTTGTGATGTTCCCGGAACTAGTTACAGAAGGATTGATAATTTCGATTTGCGAAGTTTTCGTAGGGGCCTGAACCAAAGCTGGACGTTGCAATATGAATAAGGGACTAACCGAAATAACTGTGATAAGAAGACCCAGCAAAATTGCAAATGTTTCCTTTTTTTTCATCCGGTCCACAACCGAACTATTTTTGGCTCAAGAGACCTAAGGATTGGAAAACCTAACCGTGCAGATCAGCCTCTTCTCCATCAAGTGGGTTGGCGTTTGGCACTTATAAATCGCCTATACGTTTCTCTAAAATGAGAATCAACAGACAGTGTCCTATTAGTCAAGTCGTTCGTATTTGCCTGATCTTGCTGCCTTGATTCGAATAGTGAGAGTCACTACCACTAGAGGACATGACAAAGGATCAGAACACAAGCTGAGAAAAATAAAAAATTGCGGTGCCTCTAAGAGGCACCATTCGCATTGCGCGCTTTGTCCATGGATCTATTGTTTAGGAGTTGTCGTCTGCAAGTAACTGTTCCTGTTGTTCAACAGTAGTTGCTTTCATGTTTAGAGCATTCTTAGTCATCAAACCTGATGGAATGTTCGTCACATCAGACGCACTAGAATAAACCGCTGGCAAGTTCAGACTGGAAGGTCTGGTTGCCATCACTGAGAGAACAGTATCGGTATCAAGTGTGACTATCGTTGGCTTGGTAGCTGCATGAGGCTTGAACACCACCGAAGGTGAGGTAGTTGAGCCCGATGGCATCTCATCGAGTTGGTTGTTGGTTCCGTACTTTGCTTGTAAATCGCTGAGCGTCCCAAAGTCTAGGGCCCTCATTGGACACGCCAAAACACAGAGTGGCAATTGTCCCTGCTCAAGTCTATCGACGCACATGGTGCACTTGAATGCGTTGGCATTGGCGAGGTCGCTGTCGAAAGAGATCGCTCCGTAAGGACACGCCTCCCATGCTGCTCTAAGCGAGGGAGAGCTTGCCTGTGCTGGATCAATCAGAACTGCTCCGTAATTTGGCTCCTTGAACATTGTTCCATTTGACGCTGCTACGCAAACCGGGTTTTGACAGTGATAGCACGGTGCAAAGACCATGTTCAATCTGACGTTTGGAAATGTTCCTGTTTCCCATTCGAACAATCGCGATCCACGCAACGGACCAGCTTGAACCCCGTTCCAAGACTTGCACGAAGTGATACAAGTTCTGCAGCCATCACATCTCGACTGGTCGAAGAAGAAGCCATACTGCACGCCTGTTTCAAATGTCGTTGTTGATGACATTGTTCACTTCACTCTCCTTTAGAGGGCCTCCACTTGAACCAGCTCGTTGTGAGGATCTTGCCCGTCTGCATTGTAGCCTCCGAGCGTGAGGATGTTTGGACAGCCTCGCGTATCCGTTCCCTCGGCGTCGGGCGTGTACCATGCGGCGTCAAAGATCCAAGCAGTGCCAGGAACGATCCTGGATGTCACATACGCAGGCAATATCATCACCCCCGCACTATTAAAGACCCTCACAATCTGATTGTCCACGATTCCTCTCGATGTTGCATCTGCAGGGTTCAGCCATACAGAATGTCGAAAGTTCTCAGTCAACAGAGAGTCAGAATCCTGAGCCGAGTGCGATCTATATCTGTTGTGCGTCCCCACATGGACGAGTGGATAGGTCACTACATTGGGGTCGTTAAAGCCACTTGTTTGGTTTCTGTATACTGCCATAGCATCCATTGGACCACCTATTGCAGTCGTAGAGGGATCAACCGTGTTCAGGTATTGAAACACATATTCAATCTTCCCCGATGCAGTTCCGAAGGGAACTCCCTGTTGTATATTTGCGTAAAGGGCTGGAGTTACTGTTGCTGGACCATCCACTCTCATGAAAGGTTTCAAGACAAACTCCGACCATGAAGGAATTGGAACTCCGAGCGATGTTGCGGCCGAAGAAGCTGCCCACTCGTTATAGCCTTTCTCCATTGCAGACTCAGTCATCGAGTCCCACTCGGCATCAGTCGTATAATTGGGCATAAACTGCTTTTGAAAGCCAAGTTGGATCCCGAGTTGAGTGTAGATCCAGTTCATAGGCATCGCTTCACCTTGAGGCTCCACCAGCTTGGGACAATAGGCAAATCCATTCGGGTATGATACGAAACCATAGTAGTCTTCGAACACTTCCGCTATTGGCAATATCAGATCTGAGGCATAGGCGTTAGGGGTCATGTGATAAGCAGCCGTAACGTAATAGTCCATCAGTTGTATGGCTGCTAATTGCTGGTTGATGTTCACATTCTGATTCAAGCTATTTGACATTGCTGTGAAAAAGTACTTTATGTTCGGGATGGGGCTTCCTGGTGTATTTCCAATTATATTGTCGTACTGTGTCTGGGTGATCGTTCCTGCTTCGAGCTGTGGATAAAGGTTGACTGCATTAAACCATTCGTAGCTCTTCATGAGTGATGGTGCAACGTACGTTCCCGCGAGTGTCCCATAGTCTGGCGCGGGCGTCGTGCCAAATGGTGGCGCGCCAAAAGTTGGACTCATTGGGCTCGCATAAGGCGGAGAGGAACCAGATATGCCCAAGTTGCCAAGTAGTGCCTGCAAGTACAGAGCAGTTCTCGCATAGAGATCACCCATATATTGCCTTCCGGGTCCACAGCTAGCCACAAATAAGCACGGAACGTTATTGCCCATGTATTCAGCTAGAGCAGTCAGAGTAGCCTGCGGGATACCACAAATCGGCTCTGCCCAAGCGGGTGTCCTCGCGATAGCGCCATCTGGCCCTGCACTGTTACCTAGCACATATGATTTCCATGCAGCGAATCCTGTAGGTTCCACGAATTTGTTTACAAAAGTCTGGTCCCACAAGTTTTCATTGAAAAGGACGTTAGCTATTGCAAGTAGGGCTGCAGTGTCAGTTCCTGGGCGGATAGGAATCCATTGTGCGTTGAGTATCTCCGCTATCGTATTGTATTTCACATCAACAGATATTGCGGGTATGTTTTTCTGCTCGGTGGCAAGTTTCAGAATATAGTTGCCATAAGTTCCTGGACCTATCAATCCACCAGAAGTGCTTGGATCCCAACCCCAAAGGATGATAGCTTTGGTATTCCAGACATCGTTTACGTTAACAAATACGTTTACGTTAGCAGAGAAGTTCACCGGGGGTACTGGAGGAGGAATGTATGTAAACGAAAATGGATTCCCTAAAATCCAACCAGTTGCGATATCCTCTGCTCCGAAAGAAACGTCTCCCCATGTACTCACGCCATTGCCCAAGTAAGCACCTTGAGGGCTATAGAAGTCGTAAGTTGAGTAGGGGCCGTACTTCGCTACGGTAGTTGTTATCATGTTCGCCATGGACTCAATCGCGTCTGTCCAAGTGATTCTAGTGAATTGTGCACCGTTGACCTGACCTCTAGGACTGACTCTCTGCATAGGATATAGGATCCTATCGGGGGAATACAGGTACAATGGAAATGCGTAACCATTTGCCTTGATGCGAGACTGCAAGTGACCCTCAACAATTTGCTGCTGGGTGAGCACAGAGTCCTCTCTCGCAATGCCGGTGTTTACGCTGTCATCGGGTTCGGAAGCTGTGATAATCCCATTGCTGTTGGTGTGTATTTTGTAAAGGCCCCCTACTACACCCATTCCAATGGAACCGCCTGTAATGCCCGAATAGGTGACTGTATCTCTAGCATGATTAGCGACGAGATCCTGAATCACCGAATTCATGTAGGCTGTACTGAAGGTTATTGGTGTAGGAGTTACAGTGACGGTAGTGCCCGGAGCAGTCGTCGTAACTGTCCCTGTACTACCTGCAGCGGTACTTGTGACCGTCTTTGAAACAGTCGAAGTTGAAGTTGAAGTCGAAGTCGAAGTTGTACTGGGTCGAATTAGGAGTTCGCCCCCTATTCCCAATCCTACACCAACTATTCCAGCTGCTGCTAAAGCTCCGCTCCATTTGAGAACGCTTCTTCTCGAAACGCTCTTGTTTACTATACCTTCACCCTTACTATCTGAAGACAATTTCGATCAGCCTGAAGCTGCATTCGTAAGTGTTCGGTATATTCCTTATGAAAGGAGAAACATGTCATGAACTGTCAGAAAGTGTTCAGATCCTGCAATCGCCATAACGAAGTTAGGCACCCGTGAGTTCAGTGTGAGTTTAACCGCTTCACAAGAGTAAGTGAAGAGGTTTCAATCATACGCAAATGTGAATATTTGTTCTGACATTGATCCGCCACGAGTTCAATTTTCGACTATTGCCCTAAATAAAAATCGATTGTGTTTGAGTCTAGATTAGAAATTGCTGAGCTCCCATAAAGCACAAATGGCTCATTAGTGACTAAACCATCCAAAATTCTGAAAGTTGAGGGTCGTCTCGTAGTTCATGTGAGTGTTTTACTTTCATAATATGTAAACAGGTCTAGTGATTTTGATCCAATTAGCTGAAAGAAGTTTTGTCATCTATGGGCGAGGAAGTTAAACTACGAGCTGCAGCAATACCGTTGAGGACTTCAGAAGCGGAGTACGATAAACAGGACAATCTGACCAGTTCTCAAGTTTGAAGATCGCCCCCCATGCTTATTAAAGAAGGGCTTAAGGGTACACCATGTTGTAGGATTGACGATCCGTCCCGTAATTTGTAGACCTATAAGCTCGCCAGTTGGTGTTGACTCTCGCTGGGATATGCGTCGCCCTAAATTTCTGAAAGTTGACACTTACCATTGGCTATCTTGTCAGTAGCGCAGCGACGATACCCTTCATCGTCTGTAATGCATTGTCGTTTTCGACATTTGAGTATCTCATTCATCTTGCTTTTAATCTTCGTTCTTGCGTCTGCGATCACCGGACATGTCACATATGCTCAGACTAGTGTTACTACGGTAACCGTTGGACCTCATCCTGGTGGTGTTGCTTACGATTCAGGAAAGGGAGAGATTTTTGTGACTAATTGCGGAGGAAGTACAGTATCTGTTATCTCTGATGCTAGCAACACCGTTGTCGCGACAGTTAACGTTGGAGACAATCCATTTGGGTTAGCATACGATGCGAGCAAGGGAGAAATATTCGTAGCTAATTTCGTCAACAACTCGGTCGCTGTCATTTCTGATTCGAGCAACGCCGTGATTGCCACTATAAGCGTGGGAAGTTTTCCCTTTGGTGTAGTATATGATTCTGGCAAGGGAGAAATTTTCGTAGCGAACTCTGGCAACAACACAGTCTCGGTGATTTCCGATGCCAACAATAGGATCGTCGCAACAGTAAACGTAGGGAGTTATCCGGCTGGTGTTGCTTACGACCCTGAAAAGGGAGAAGTATTCGTGACAAATCATCTTTCCGGCACGGTCTCTATAATATCTGACAGTAGCAACTCCGTTGTAGAGACAGTCAGTGTCGGCAGTTTTCCCCTTGATATAGCGTACGATTCAAGCAATCAAGAAATGTATGTCGCAAATGCTGGCAATGATACGGTTTCTGTGATCTCGGACACTAACAACACTGTAATTGATACCATAAGTGTGGGGATCTATCCCGTTGGCGTAGCATACGATTCTGGTAAGGGAGAAATTTTTGTTGTTGATGACGGTTACAGCTCATACGCATACAACAATACTGTCTCAGTTATTTCCGATAACAACAATACAGTCGTCGGGACGGTATTCGTCGGAGTTGATCCCGTAGGCGATGCTTACGACTCCGGTAAGGGGGAGGTATTTGTAGCCAATTCAATTGTGGCTAGTAATGGCAACGGTACAGTTTCAATAATATCTGATTCTTCACCCCTCGTCACGTCAATCATTACGAACACATCTGTTTCAATCAGTACATCACCCTCTTCTAGCAACGCACAACTTGAGCGCAATCTGTACATTATTGCTGGTTCATGCGTTATTGTTGTTGTAGCAGCCCTTCTAATTATTCAGAAAAAACATGCCCTCGATATTGTTCGGCGCGGGATGGCGGCGCATTAGCTGGTCCGGTCCCTTTTTTCACAAGAGCTGTTAAGGCTAGTTCATTTTCTTCTGGAAGGGTTCAGCGTGATACGATCAGTGAAGAGCCATACGAAGAGTCGTCTACTGCTTAGTCTCTGAAGGAATAACTGGCCTCATGTGGGTACTCTTTACGGATATGCTATTCACAACATGAGCAACTTGGAATACTCTATCGACTTGAGCAGTTTCACTCCGTACGGGGCGTGTCTTCGCCGTAATCGGAGTTGGCGGAGGGATCGCTGCCGGAGGCGAGGTAGCTTTGCTAGGCACTGCGTTAGTCATACTGGGGCCGAGGAGTATATTCCCCGAGAATCCTAGCGCAATGCCGAGTATCCAAACTGCTGCCAAAGCGTGGGTCCACATGAGAAGGCTTCGCTTTGAAATTACCCTGCGCTTTTCTAAGCTATTAATGTGCTTCGAGCTTGGCAATTTCCTTCAATCGTTACGACAATAATTTCGCAACATCGTTTCCAGTACTGTTCATCCGTACAAGAAAAAAGAGAGGAAAGGGGGGTTTGTCTCCCCTTGTTTCGTCTAAGCTCCGTCACTCATGGTTGCAGCCTGAAGTTGCTCTACGCTTGCAGGCTTCAGGTTCAGACTGCTCCTGCTAACCTGACCAGGGGAAAGAGTGGTGACTTGACTTGGATCTGTATAGATTGGGGGCAGGGTTCCTCTGCTACCTAAAATAGCCAGAGCCTCAGCAGGATCGTAGTCCACAATTTCTTTTGGTTGGTCCAGCGGTTTGAAAACTACTGATGGATCGGCGATAGATGGATCCGGAAGGTCCGTCAGTTGCTGAATGTTGCCATATTTGGCCCGTAGGTTGTCTACCGTGTCGAAGTCTAGTGCTCTCTGCGGGCAAGCCATGACACAAGCAGGCATATAGCCTTGTTCTAGCCTATCGATACACATCGTGCATTTCGAAGCAGTTGCAGTTGGCGAGTCAGAGTCGAATGCTATTGCTCCGTATGGGCAAGCATTCCACGCAGCTCTGAGGTTGACAGAGTTCGCTTGAGCAGGATCTATTAGGACTGCACCGTAGTTAGGCTCTTTAAACATGGCTCCATTCGAAGCTGGAATACAGACTGGATTCATACAGTGATAGCAAGGAACCCACTGGACAATGGTTTGCACATTTGGGAATGCTCCTGTCTCATATTCGAACAGGTGAAGCCACCTCGCTGGGCCAGGCGCTAACATGTTCCAGCTCTTGCACACCGTTTCACAAGTGGTGCAGCTCACGCATCTGCTTTGGTCGAAGAAGAAGCCGTACTGAACACCTGTTGGAAATGTAGTCGTTACCCCTGTTGTTGCAAACGTGGTAGTACTCGTCGTTGTAGTAGTTGTTGATGATGACATTTTTCTTCATACCTCCTCCTAAGAACTTGATCCTCCCGTGGTTGTTGTTGATGTAGTCGTGGTCGTCGATACACTCGCTGGTGGGCTCCCATTGAATTTCTCCACCTGGACAAGCATGTTGTGACCTTCCTGTCCATCCGCATTGAAACCATCGACTGTGACCACATTCACCTCACCACCCGTGTCTATGCCCTGTGAGTTCGGAGAGTACCATACTCCGTGCCTTGACATGAGAACGCCCGGGGTTATTCTAGAGGTCACATATGCATTCTCGACCACTTGTCCATAATCATTGTAGACGATCACCGGGTCGTTATCCATAATTCCCCTTTGTGCAGCGTCGGCAGGGTTGATCCAGAGCCTGTGAACGTATACCTCTCCGAGAAGATCACTGTTACCTCCGTCTTCCACGTGGTTCGACTGTCTAGTGTGAACTGAAATTAATTCGAGCGGATATTGTGAAGCTTGTGGATCAAACAATCCCTGTGGCTGGACGTCATACATTGCCATTGGGAGGAATGGCCCGAACTGCGTCTGTGTTAGGTCGGTGGTGGCAGCATAGTTCGAGTAGAACTCCATTTTTCCCGAAGCAGTTGGAAACGGTGTTCCGTTTTTAATCTGGTCGAACCAAGGAACTTGAGCATAGCCATCAGCATATATGTACGGCCTCTGCTTGAAAGTCTCCCAATTTGGAAGTGTGCCTCCAATGCCGTTGCTGGACTTTACGCTTACGCTGTATGCGTTGTACCCCGCTTCATCACATGCGTCCATCATTGAATCCCAAGCCGCATCTGTTGTGTAGTTAGGCATGAAGTTGCTGACGTTGCCGATTCTCTTTACTATCTGAGTCGCTATCCACTGGTAGTCCATTGCTTCCCCTTGAGGAGTCAGTACTCGATTGTTGTATATTACACCGTGCTCCATGGGATCGAACGGTGAAGTTATTTCTAGTGAAGCGTAGGAAGATCCCATCGCTTCTAGGTACACAGTCTGCGGCAAGATGAAGTCTGCCAATTGCGCAGAAGGAGTATTGAAATATGCAACGACAACAAGCATGTCCACCGCCTTTATGGCCTGTATTGCCTTGTTTACATTTGGATAAATATTCGCGATGTTAGTCATCCAGAGCAGCATATGCACGTTTGGAGCCGGATTGCCCGCTGCGTTTCCTATAGTCTGGTAGTACTGATCTTGTGTAATCTCTCCGCTCTGATACTGGTCGCGCAGTAGAATCGCGTCCCATATCTTGAAATCTTTCATTAGCGGAGGCGAAGATGGATAGGTTGTAAAATTGGGCGTGCTACCATAGGCGGGAAGGGGATAATCGGAGGTAACAGGAGAATTGAACCAGTATTGCGCGATCGGGTCAGCCCCTCCAGGAATCCCTATATTACCCGTCATAGCTTGTAGATAAATCGCAGCCCTAGCCACCATATCTCCTTGGAATTCTCGACCTGGACCCCAACCAAGCTGCAAGAACACTGGCTTGCTCGCAGCATAGACTTCCGCAAAATTCTTTATCGTGTCTGCTGGAACTCCGCATATCGCTTCGGCCCACTCCGGTGTCCTCGCTATTGCCCCATCTGGTCCTGCGGTATTACCAAGTACGTAGTTTTGCCAATTAGCGAATCCGGTTGGTTCAACGAACTTTGAGACATAATCTGCATCATACAGGTTCTCCGTGAACAAGACATAAGCAACTGCGATCATCATAGCGAGGTCAGTGCCTGGGCGAATTGGAATCCACTGGTCGCACAAATTATTGGCAGTCATTGTGTGGACGGGATCTATGCTGATGGAAGGGATTCCCTTTTCCTTGGCGAGTCTATAGTAGAATGGTAATGAAGGGTAGTATCCACCCCAATTACCCGTTGTCGGATCATGTCCCCAGTACACGATTAGGTTTGAATTGAATATGTCTGCGATATTTCCGTACTGTACATCTGCGCCGTAGACCCCAACAACAGGGTACCACTGGCCACTGGCGAAATGATGTGAGCCTAATGAAACATTGCCCCAAGGGCCAGCTTGAGAAGCGAAGTATCCTTCAAGAAAGTTGCCCATGTTGTACAAGAGAGGAAATCCAGTTTGATGGAAGTATGCACCGTATTGGTTCTGGAGCTGAAGATATTCATTTCCAATCGTATCAAGGGCTTGCTCCCATGTGACTCTAACGAACTGACCGTTTGGCTCACCTCTAGCACTCACCCTCTGCATGGGATACAGGACTCTCACAGGACTTTGAATGAAGTTACCGAAAGTGTAGATATTCGCCATCCCTCTACTTTGTAAATGCCCTGCCATTAGGTCATCCGGACTCATAACTGAATCCTCCCTTGGTATATTGGGATGAATGGCGTCGTCTCCCGGAACTATGGATTGGATGACATTGTTATTGATGTAGAGTTTCACCGGTTCCACGACATTTTCGACATGAGGGATTCCAGAGTAAACGACCGTATCATTCGCATGCGCGGCGATCAACTGCTGAATGATGGAATTCATTTGCGCCGGAGAGATTGTTGTCGGTGGTGGAGCCACTGTTGTCGTGACGGTTGTACCAGGCGACGTTACTGTGGTCTTTGGACCAGTCGCAGTACTTGTTGTAGTCGGACCTGTCACAGTACTTGTTGTAGTCGGACCTGTAGCAGTGGTAGTTTTTGTCACGCTTGGTCTAAGGAGTAAATCTCCTCCTACACCAAGCCCAATGCCAACTATCCCCGCGGCAGCCAAAGCTCCGCTCCATTTCAATACACTTCTTCTAGAAAGATTTCTGTTTACAATTCCTTCGTCTTTAGAGTCGGACAATTTCAATTAACCTAGATGAAAGATAAGATAGGGTTCGGTATATCCCTTATGAAAGGAGAAAACTGTCAAGAACGGTCGGACAGGGTTTAGGGCACGAATAAAAGAGTATAGGTGCAAACTGGTGTATTTTCACACCAAACGCTAGCATAGGGTCGAAGACAGTTGAACGGAAAGTAAGCCTCGGCGGCGATTTTCTTTTTTGAAGAATCTTTTGAACTTATTAGCAAATGATGCAAAAACTTCGATAATTTGTATTACATGATGAGTGAAGGAGTAACTGGCTCAACGCGGGTGCTCTTTACAGATACACTATTGACAACATGCGCGACTTGGAATACGCTAACAACTGGAGTGCTTTGGAGTTTCTCCTTGTACTGATGGTGTCTCTGCTGTAATCCAAAGTTGGCGGAGGAGCCGCTGCTGGAGCTGCGGCAGATGTACTTGAACTCTTCCATTCAAATCCCGCAGGAAAAAAGACGATTCTCGAGGGGTTTTGAACACTTAGCCGTTGTCAGAAAATAGATAACTCATCACTCTTTGAGGTCCTATGAAGTCTGATGTCTAAGCGGCTAGCCCATATCGTCCTTTGTAGTAGCCATAGCCTGCGCAACATTCGCGGCTTTCATAATCAACGTATTAGTTGCTACTCCAGATGTGTTTGTGACATTACTCGTGTCTTGCATCACGGGAGGCAACGAACCCCGTGCTGCCAAAAGTGACAGGGCAGTTGGTACGTCGTACGGAACGAGCTGGATCTTTTGCGGGGCTGGTTTGAAAACTGCAGAGGGATGAGTTATCGATGGGTCTGGCATATCCTCAAGCTGCGCCAGTGTGGTACCGTATTTGCTTTGTAGATCTGCTATTGGACCAAAGTCGAGAGCTCTTGACGGGCAGCTCATGACACAGACTGGCATCAATCCTTGCTCTAGTCTATCGATGCACATGTTGCATTTGTATGCATTAGCTGTAGACGAATCGGAGTCAAAAGAGATTGCTCCATAGGGACATGCGTCGAAAGCATCTCTTAGACTAGGACTATTTGCCTGCGCTGGGTCAATCAACACGGCTCCGTACTTTGGCTCTTTCATCATCGCTCCGTTTGCAGCTGGAATGCACACAGGATTTGCACAGTGATAGCACATAGTGGCCAAGACTTGCAAGTCAGGATTCGGGAATGTTCCCTTCTCCCACCTGAATACTCGGAGAAGTTTTACTGGTCCTGCCGGAATGTTGTGCCAATCCCTACATACTATTGAACAGGTCCTGCAGCTGAAGCACCGACCTTGGTCGAAGTAAAAGCCGTACTGGACTCCAGTCGACAATGACGTAGTTGTCGCAGTTACTGATGTTGTTGCAGATGACATTGCTATTCTCACTCCATCCTATGTGCTCCCACTCGACGTCGTTGTTGAGGATACCGTAGTCGTAACTGTTTGCGGTGGCACCGAATTGAATTCCTCGACCTGCACCAGCGTCGTAGCCCAGTCGATTCCAATTGGCATCCCGTCACTGTCATCCGGAATGACAATGTTCGGAGCTCCTCTCAAATCCAGCCCATTAGGCGAGAGCGCGGTGATCATCGAACTGGGTTGACACCATCCTCCGAATCTAACAATGACTACGCCAGGCGTGATTCTCGAAGTCACGTATGCCGGTAGGACCATTTCCCCTGCGTCGCTGAATACGTGGACCAGGTCATTGTCGTTAATTCCGCGTGCACTTGCGTCGGCCGGGTTGATCCAGCAAGAATGACGAAACTCATCGTTTGTGATAGAGTTTAGGTCGTGCCCCGAGTGATGCCTGTAGAACGAGTGAGGAGTGATCAACATCAGCGGATATTGTGTTGCCTTTGAACCGAAGAAGCCGTATGTCGGTGCCGGCTGATATTCGAACATCGGAGGTAGCAATCCGTTTCCGAGGTTTATCGGCCCTTCCCAGCTAGTCAGCATCAAGCCGTTCGGCCCGGGTCCCGTGGCTATCGCATTTGAGTAGAACTCTATCTTTCCTGACGCAGTTGGAATTGGGACTGTCTTCATAACGATCATGTCCTGTGCAGAGACCCATTGGTACGTCCTAGGTACTCTGATCACACCCACTGCCTTAAATTCCTCCCACGTTGGTGGATTAGGTAGAACTGCTGTAACCGCAGCATTACTTGCCCATGCCTCGTACCCCTGTTGATATAGCGGCTCTATTGTTGCATCCCAATCTTCGTCGGCGACGTTTTGGAGCTTTGGATTGACTTGGTCTTGCAAACCTAATTGAGCTGCTAGATGAGTTTCTATCCAAATCTCGGATTGCGCTTCCCCCGTTGGATTCACAACTTTTGGCGACAGAAATACAACATTCCCCCAACTTTCTCCGCTGTCAGGGAAGGAGTACTCGTTGAAGAACTGGATAGTTACAGGAAGTACAATGTCCGCGTAGCGGACCATGACTTCGTTCACCATCCTAGCTGTGATCGCGACAAAATCCGATTCCGCAAGTACTTGCAGGCGCTCGTTCACGTCATATGTGTTTTGGGCCGGATCAAATCCGGAGTAGTAAAATACCGTTGTGAAGTTCATCCACATGTGAGGATTTGGTGTCCCAATATCTGGATTAGGATTCCCGATAGCTGCATTATACTCAGCAAGAGTAATTTCACCTGCTTCCAGTTGCTTATGTAACACAAAAGAAGCTGCATCCGTGTTGCTGTTGCACAGGTATGGAGGATTGTATGGCGGTGTAGTAGAGCCAGTATTGAGCGGAGGGCCGTAAACACCCATTCCTATATCAGGTAAGAATTGAGGTGCGTTATCCGAAGCTCCACCACCAAAGGCACCTGGGATTCCAACGTTTCCGGTCATTGCCTGCAGGTAAATTCCCAGCCTGCTATCATTGTAGCCAGTTAGATTTCTGAATATGGACCAATGGACCTTGAGCCACACCGGCTTGCTACTCGCGTAGAGCTCTGCGAAAGCCCTAATTGTATCCGCGGGTACTCCGCATATCGGGGCCGCCCATTCGGGCGTCCTGTCGATAGCTCCATCTGGCCCGGCAGTATTTCCTAATACATAATCTTTCCATTTTGCAAAGCCAGTTGGTTCAACCCATTGATTGACGAAATCTTGGTCGTAAAGATTCTCGGTAAAGAGAACTTCGGCAATAGCTACGAGAAACGCGCTGTCCGTACCGGGTCGAATTGGAATCCACTGATCAGCTAATGCTTGAGCACTCCAGTTGAGCTGGGGGTCAATAGCAATAATTGGGATTCCCTGCTTCTTTGCTAGTGTCAAATAGTACACATATTCGTGTTCATTAATGAATGGATCCCAGCCCCACAGTACGATCAGCTTTGATTGAAGTAAGTTTGGCATGCTAGGGCTAGAGGGCCCTTCATAAGCACCCCATGTCTGATCTCCTCCTGCGCCCTTATAAGCTGGGCACGATTGCTCACCCCAGCATTGGTAACCTACACCGAGATATTGTCCGGAGTAGGGCATCATTCCTCCTATAGGGCGCAACATTGCAATTGACAAAGGACCGTACTTTTCCTTCATCAATGTCATTTGGTCAGCGATTGTCTGCAGTGCTTGATCCCAGGAAATCCTGACAAACTGAGCATTTGGTCCCTTTTGACCAATCTGCTGCATAGGATATTGAATGTATTGAGGGCTGTATAATTCGGCCCTCCACATGTAGCCCTTGGGGCAACCGCGTAGTTGGAGCATTTGTTGAGTAATTTCATCGCTTGATACGACGGTGTCTTCAACCGCAACATTGGGGTGAATAGTATCGTCAGGTTCTATTGCGGTCACAATTCCGTTCTTCGTGTGGACTTTGATCGCGCAGCAACCCCAGCAACCATTAATTTGGCAATCCCCATAGGTTATTGTATCCCCAGCGTGCACCGATTGGAGTTGGCTCACCAAGGAATCTACCGTTGACTGCACTTGTGGCGAAAGTGGTGGAACGTAAGATAGTGTGGTCGGCGGGGGAGGAGTGGTAGTTGTGGTAACCGTCAGGGTGCCTGTTGAACCGGAACGCGTGCTAGTGACTGTTTTAGTAGTACTCGGCCTTATCAGCAGATCCCCACCGAACCCGAGACCGATTCCAACTATTCCAGCGGCGGCCAGAGCTCCGCCCCATTTCAAAACACTTCTTCGTGAAAGATTTCTATTTATTACTCCTTCATCTTCAGAATCTAACAATTTCCATTAGCTCAAATGAGCTCTGGCGTAGTGTACAGTATATTCTTTATGAAAGTAAAACAATGTTTTAGGGCGACGATGAAAGTGTCCGGCCATTCAGTGGTGCATAGTGGTGAGAGCTGGTGTATTTTCACACCAAATGCGCAGAGGATCAACGATTTGGATCGAGGTAGAAATACCACTGCGTTGGAATTGCATGTTGTTACTAAGCGGTTAAATCTCTGAGGTACGTATTCATGTTCGAAATCGTTTAGTCCTGCTCAAATAATTGAACAATGTAACAGAAATCGCTCAAAAATATAGGTTCTAGTACTATCACTTCGTAGATACAAACTATGTCATCCGTTAGAAATTCAGTACTATCGGGGGCAATCGCTGCAGTAATCGCAGTCGGTCTCATCGTAGCAGTGCTCTTCATTCCCGGAGCAGGTTTGGGCACCAGCTCAAGCTCGACTCCAGCAACAACGCTGACATCGATACGGTCATCTCAATCATCGACAGGAGTGCAACAACAACAACAATCATCGACAACTTCGTTGGTGCAAAGTAGCAGCAGCAGCAACAGCGGCAGTCAAACTGCTAGTAGTTCAAGTGGGCAGGGGGCCATGGCTGTTCTTCTCACAGATCCTCCAACTGTTCCTGAAAACGTGAGTGCGCTCTATATGCAGTATGATGAAGTCCAAGCTCACATCGCAAACGCTGGAAATCAGACAGGATGGTATGAGCTCTTAGGCACAGGCGTGATCAATCTTATGAGTGCAGTCAACGTATCGCAAACCATTGCAAATCAGACTTTGCCTCAGGGCAAGTTCAACGGCTTGAGGTTCAATGTGACAGGCATCACAGTCACTTATGAGGGTCAGAACTATACGGGACTAATGGTGAATGGCGAGAACACTTTGTATGTCTGGATCCCTGGAGGAATCAATGTTACAGCAGCACAGACGACGGCAGCACTAATCGATCTCGCGCCGACAGTTATCATGGCAGGGAATTCTACTAATCCAACATTCGTATTCATTCCATCCGCGACAGGTTACGTAATACCAACATCGTCAATACCGGCAGAGTCTCACGTTATTGGTGGAATAGCTAATCTTAAGAGGAATCCATGGTGGATAGCAATTGAGCATAGAACCAAGTTTGGGATAACGAGTGTAACTTTGACTCCAAACTCTCTAAACATAACTATCGTAAACCAAGGAACAGCATCTGTACTCATGAGACTGACTGCAGTCACAACACAAACAACAATATCTGGAGGGATGGAACCCATGCTCGCAGCATCTGACTTGTTTGCAATAGAGAGTAACGGTACACTTGTCAATTTGAATACAATTTGTATGAGATTGGTTGATGCTCAATTTGCAACCGGTGGACTCTTACTTGCGCCGGGTCAGAGTGTAATTTTGCACTATAGCGGAGCACCAATAGAGATAGGAGTGCAACTTGCTGCAATGAGCACTGCAATCGGCCACATGCAAACCCGCACACAACCAATCATCCCAGGAAAGTACTACGAAGTGTGGGTCCAAGGCAATGACAAAGTAGCTCAAGCTGGAGTCAAAGCAACAGGATCGACATCTACGACAACAACATCAACTATATCGTCAACAATAACAGCAACGCCGATAACACCGTCGGAAAGAACAACAGCAAGCAGCTAAAAGAAGTAAAAGCTCCCGAAATAAGAAAAGCAAGGTACGAAACCAGCTAACGCAGGAGCCAAATGAGACTCCTCTCTTCCCCTTTTTTTGTCTTCCACATTCGTTATGTGCATGCCGTAGAATTACTTTGAAAATCAGCAACGCTCTTTCACGTATCGCTTTTGAGGTCCAGATACTGAATACAAGATAAATCAGTCCCGATCTTTTGATTCTGTAGTGCCTACAGGTGTGCGCCCCAGAAACGAGGGATTGCAGACAATACTATGATATTGTGCACTTTAACAGGAGAAAGGTAAAGCGCAAAATCAGCCGACGTCATTTTGTAAGAGTGGTGGAAAGATAGTGAATCGCCAGTCCAAAACAGTCCTAGCAACGCTAGTCTTGATTATTGCGGGGCTGAGCGCTGCCGTCATTTTGACGCTCTCGGTGCCCACAAATAGTTCGATGGCGCTGATTCTCTCGTGGATAGTTCTGCTAGTGGCTGTGATTACAACTGTTTCAGTAATGCTTCCAGAAGTCAAGGGAGCGCCCTGGGTGCCGACGTCAAGCAAAATCGTCAATAAGGTACTGGCAATTGCGGAACTCAAGCCGGGTGAAGTACTCTACGACCTTGGTTCTGGAGATGGACGAATCGTAATAGCCGCAGCTAGGGATTTCGGTGTTAGAGCAGTAGGGATCGAGATAGATCCGTTTCGAGTATTTTACTCGCGCTTGAGAATATCGCTGCTTCATTTGCAGGACAAGGCGAGAATAGTAAGGGCTAACTTCTTCGACATCCAACTAGGAGAAGCCGACGTCGTTGTCTTGTACCTTCTGCAACAAACAAACAACAAACTTCAACGCAAACTCGAAAGAGAACTCATAAAACCAAATTACAGGGTAGTCTCAGTCGTTTGGAAATTCGAAGGATGGGAAGTCATCAGATGCGATGACAAAGAAATGATTTATGTATACAAACCTCGTTCCGAAACGAAGAGCGCCTAAATTTTGCGCAGGCTGCTAGTGTTGAGATACCCATCTCCGCACCTACTCACAGTCAGCGACGGCTTGCCACAAATTATTAGAAGATTTCTGCAAAACTTGCAGTCGCTGTTTCACGAGTTGTTACAACCTTTCTCTACTAACTTCTCGCTTATACTCCTCTTATGTTACTTGTTACACTGTTTGACTCTGGTTAGGCAGTATACCAATGCATAAAGATGGGGCAGTTACCTCTATTTCATAGCGTTCTTTCGTTTGTTCTTGCGATTCGAAGCCGGGGACCTTCTATTTCGCCTTCGCCAATATGAGAGACGAGTACAAAGTCCTGTTCGAAGAATTTGCTTTCACACTGCCCCAATTTGAACACCGGAGGACTCTCAGGTGAGTCAAATGAGTTTGGATTAATGATGGAAAAATTCTGGGCAAATTGTGGAAAAAACGGATAAAGCACGCATTTACGTAGTAGAGGTTGAAGACGAAACTAACCGTATGCTGAGCCGACTTTCTACGTGCATTTTCTCTGCGAAGACAGGAATATTCAGAAAGATTCTTTTGCTCCTGATTGTATTCATTCTAGTTTTCTCTGGTTTCTTTGCATTTCAGTATTTGTCAACGCCTGCTAACTCTGGTGCTCGTAATACATTACTCGAACAAGTACCGACGACCCAGTCACTCATTCTAAGAGGCGGCTTCTTTGATTACTTCGAGGCTGACTCCTTCTCAAATAACACTATTCTTGCTTACAACGTGTCCAGTAATGCCCCAATCAGTACTGCGATCATGTCTGCACTGCAGCTTGACGAATTTGCGAACAACACAAACGATCCTATTTCAAATTCCATAACTTATCAGAATGGAACTAGTGTTCAGGGCAATCTTTCAATCTCACCCGGGCAATACTTTCTTGTCTTCTACAACTATAATTCTGGAAGAGCCGACATACAATTCGGATACATACTGACGCCCAATACTCCTATGAGTCATGGACCAGCTCAAGGCCCGTTTGCATCGGGGATTGCCACTTTCGGCATCACAAACAACTCTGGATCTGTGACTCCATATGAGATAAGAACAAATGAGATAGTAGGGGATGCAAATATTTCTTCGATGGAGGTGGACACACCTAACGCAGGTCAGTATGGAGTCAGCGTCACAGGAGCTACTCTTCAGCTCAACACATTGCTCGTAGTGAATGACAGTTCTAGTTCCATACCAAAGGTGTACTGGTTGCAAAATGTGCCTGATTTCAAAACAGGACCGTCACAGGTATCTTTCGGTGACGAAATTTGGAACTGGACGAATCTCGTGGGATATTTGAGCAACCAGAGCGTTGTATCAACAAATCTTCAAAACGGTGGCGCAGTCTATCCCGTTGGCACTGGCCCTTGTTCAGAAGCGTGCTATGTTTACAATTACAATGGTAATAATGAGACTTATTCCGTGCCATTCGACTTTGAGCTATTGGTGAAAGCCACGGTAATTCCGGAAACAGGAGTACTGGTGCAGATGGGGGAATTGCTTCAAAACAACGGTTCTACCGTTCCTTGGGGAATAAACTGGTTCGACAATATTACAATTGTTGATCCAAATGTACAAAGCGCTTACTTTGATGTCACAGGCAATTCTGTTCCCCCGATTGGACTATACTATGATACGGAGCTAGTATTTGGTGGAGAGGGCAACGCCGAGGTTGCACATTTCACGGAGCTGAACGCGAGTCTCGGCTTATTCTACCAAAGCTCCACTAATGCAAGCAGTCCCTTGCCTTCCTTCCCAACATTCTACAGCTTCAGTGGAGATACAGGCGAATCGGCAGATGATCTTGTCGTAACCTATTCGAATGGTATAGCGACTTTAGGCACGGGGTTAAATCCAAACTATGTGTACCTGGGTAATGCTTCACAATCCCTCATTTTGCAGGCTCCAAGTTCAACTTCAACTACAACAACTAGCTCGTTATCATCTAGCAGTACAGAATCTTCTGCAACTCAGACATCCTCGACAAGTACTATACCTACGAGTTCGACAACTACAATTGTAATTACAACTAGTTCCACAAGCAGTGAAAGTACCAGTACAACTAGTTCGTCAATTCTATCCACAACGCAGTTTACGAACTCATCAATTATTCCAACAACATCCAGTTCAATTTCTTCAACTTCGAATTCAATTTCTTCAACTTCAAGCTCTTCGCTTATCGTCGGTAGCTCTTCGACTTCCTCGACCAACTCAACAACGCCAACATCTTCAACATTAGAGGCGAGTCATACCTCTACAAAGACTACGAGTACTGGAATCTCAGAATGGGAATGGACCTCGGTAGCAGTAATTGGGATAGTAATAGTTGTATTCCTGGCACTGATGGTTTTGCGAAGAAAACCTGTAACATCTTAAGGATCTGTGCTCCAAAATAGTAGTAAATAACAAGTTAAACTAGTCACTGAGCTTTGTTTCATTTGCAATTCGTCCCGCTTCATCCTTGAGTGCACAGGACAATGAATGAGGAAGCGGTCGAGAGAAAATATAAGAGACTTCCAAAAGTACGATTCGAATGTTCTTGCCTGCCGAGATAGATGCCCTCATACATTTGGGATCTATGAACGGAGGTTCGAAACCGCAGCTAGTACTGGGATCAAATGGCAAAAAATATGTCGTAAAACTAATGGGGAATCCCCATGGAACCAGAATACTTGCTAACGAGTACGTCGTGGGAAAGCTAGCGAGCATACTTGATGTCCCGAGTCCATCTGTTGACATAGTGTATTTCGACCAATCTTTTGTAAACGGTGTAAACACAGCGGTACAGCACACATTCAGAGCAGGCCCTGCTTTCGGCTCTTTATACATAGAAGGCGAGAATTTGCAGGCTGTACCGACAAACTCTATGAGCATGATGACAACTAGCAACGCAAAAAAATGGACCAATGCAATAGTTTTTGACGCTCTAGTCCAAAACGTCGATTTGAAGCCAGCTCATATTGTAATTATGAAGAATCTCTCTAGCGGAAGCTCTGAGTTCTGGCATGTTGATCACGGACATTGTCTTGGCTTTGGCAATAGTTGGAATACACTCACGAATGCAGGCATTTTTATTCGAAATCGCCTCTATCCAGAGCTCGTGTCCGGTGCGAACCCATTTGAAGACGGATTTCAGAAATTGCAGGAAATTACTCCAGAGCGCGTTGATGGAATACTAGGAGAGCTCCCACTTGCAGAATGGGAGGTCCCAGGTTCAGATATGATCGCTCTAAGCAACTACCTTGCGATAGCTAAAGATGTCACTCCGAATGCTATCATGAGGGCTAAAGGGCGATTTTCAAAGTGGGTTTGAGGGAAAATGCAATTAGCTACATTTGTAGCCTTATCACCGAGATCCGAACTTAGTAACTGCCCGCGAATTCAAGTGCCATACCAACAAACTAAAGTTCCGCTAGAGTATGGCATCGCTTGAGGATCCTTTCGTTCTCTGCAACCCCTTCAGAATGTCTCCTCACCGTTGACTGATTCTTGCTCATCCGAATTCTGACATTGCGAAGATTCTGGAGGCGATCTTTCGATGTTGGAAGTGTCTTTGTTAAAGCTCCACAATTCTATAGTTAGGATATATAGCCCTAACACCCCACTATGCTCTAATTCCGACACTCGAACGAAGAGCGAATATACAGACCCCACTGGGTCATAAGGGGAACAATAACTACGAACAACCCTTGTTATGGCATAATCTCTTAGGGCAATAAGTTGACGACATTGGAAGACACTCTGCGAACTTGGTGAGACTCACAGTCACGTGGTAGCTTCCGCCTTCCTTTGCTTGTTGGAAGAGTGTTGCACTGGCTCCCGCCGCTCCCATATAGCCGGCTACGTAGTGGCACGCTCACGACGTTGACAGCCATTTTTGGCACTGAAAGAAGTGAAGCTCGGCTCCCTGCGTCGGCTATCACCCTTGTCCGAGGCCCATCTTATCATCTCACGGCTTCATCTACGCCTAAAGATCGCAGGTGTTTGGATTATACAATCGCTTGCCACCGCTCGATAATTAGGGGAGAAGAGTTCGATGACTGATTCCTCTCTCTGCCAACCTTGGGTCCTCTACTGCTTACTCTCTGAAGGAATAACTGGCTCCACGTGGGTGCTCTTTGCAGATACGCCATTCACAGCATGCACAACTTGGAATATACTAACAGCTGGAGCGCTTGGCGAAGTTTGTTCTCCTTGTACCGGGGATGTCTTTGCTGTGATCAGAGTTCGCGGAGGAGTCGCTGCGGTAGGCGGAGTAGCTGTGCCTGAAGCCGTATTAGTCATACTGGGTCCGAGGAGTAGATTAGCCGAAAATCCGAGTGCAATACCAAGTATCCAAACTGCTGCCAGAGCGCGTATCCATTTTCGGATATTTGTCTGAAAAAGTTTCTTCCTCATTATGCTCTGTATCCTGAATAGAGTGAGTTGAGAGCACCACGAAAGTTTTGGTGCTCTCCACGAAGGAATGATTTTATCCGAAGGTGTCTTGAGTTGCGTCGATCAGGTCTTGACCGGTTACATTCATGTTTAGCGTCGATCTTCCGATAGCGATTCCCGAAGTATTGGTTACTTGTGTGGAATCAGTGTACACTGGCGGCAACGAACCTCTGCTACCGAGAAGCTGAAGGGCTTCAGTGGAGTCATACGTTACAATCTGTGTTCTCGGTGTGATTGGTTTGAAGATCACAGCTGGACTTGTGGTTGAGCTGCTAGGAACACCTGGCAAGTCGCTATTCGTCCCGTACTTGGTCTGCAAATCGCTGAGCAATCCGAAGTCGAGAGCCCTCATTGGGCAGGACATGACACAAACGGGGAGCTGACCCATTTCCAGCCTATCCACGCACATATTGCACTTTGAAGCATTGCCATCGGCGTCGAACATTATGGCTCCGTACGGACAAGCTTCATTGGCAACCTGTAGTTGCGGACTGTCTACCTTTGCAGGATCGATTAGCACAGCACCGTACTTTGGCTCCTTGATCAGTGACCCGTCTCCCGCGGCGGTGACGCAAACAGGATTCGCGCAGTGATAACACGGCGCAAACAATGTAAGAACTCTGACATCGGGGAACGATCCGCTTTCCCAGTTGAACAGACGCAGCCACCGTACCGCACCTGGCGCAATGTTATTCTTGGCTTTGCATGACATTTGGCACGTGTAGCAGTGTACGCATCTGCTTTGATCGAAGAAGAAACCGTATTGTTGTACTTCTGGTGATGACATTTCTCTTCTCTACCTCCTCCTAATACTTGTCCACCTGGACAAGCACGTTACATCCGTCCATTCCAGTCGGTGTCGCTGTTATGGGAACTCCAAGCAAAGTGTTGACACTCGCACCTCTATCTATTCCATCTTCGTCAGGAGCGTAGTCACCGATCCATGCTTGAACCGTGCCGGGGACAATTGTCGAAGTCACGAAGGCCGGAAGCACTATTGTTCCGTTGTCGTTGTAGACTCTGACACTGTCTCCGTTGTTTATTCCTCTTACCCTAGCATCA
>JASHOD010000067.1 GCA_030041295.1 Nitrososphaerales archaeon | reverse complement strand
GCGGGATTAAGGGCTCCTCCCGACACACCCATTGTTGCAGTAATCGAGATCCCGAGACCGATTCCGTTTCCTAGCGCCGCGATCAAAAGCGCAACTGCTGGATTTGAGTTTCCGAAAGCAATGAATCCTCCAACTGCAGAACCGGCGCCGAGAAAAACAAACATATACGTGCCGACAAACTCTGCAATCACTCTCTTTAACAAAGATGGTGTTTCAGACATTTTCTCTATTCCGAGCCTTTAGCGATTTCTTCTAACACATCCCCTTTCCACTCGAATTTAAGATGCTTTCGATTCCTGACGAGATCTCGAGATCCCAAGACATAGCCAGCGACAAGAGGCAAACCTATCGTCGCTTCCACATAGGCAGTTGCTCTGGTTGCTTTCTTTGAGATTTTCCCCCAAGATTTTGCCTCATCCAAAGTGCTTCCTGTCAAACCGCCCCAATGCGGCGCGTCTGCCGTGATTTGAAAAACGTAGGAATGACCAGGAGTGTAGTCTAGCATTACTGCGGCATCATTGATGTAGTTCTTCGGCACCCCACCGCCGATGTAAATTGATCCGGTCTTTTTAGATTTCAAGACTATTTGGGCAATCTCATAGTTATCCTGAATCGTATCCAGTTGCATCAATTTTCTCCCTGACTTCTTTGCGGCGCGGTATAATCCGGCGAGGCCTATTCCTATTGAAGAATCAGCGATTGCAGGACAAAAGACCGGCACCCCGTGTTTTGCGGCGGTCCTGACAATAGAATTTGGATCTGTAGACGCATTATCGCCCAATACCCTCATGAATTCTCTTGTAGAATACTTCCGCGGTTCTAGTTTCGCAGCAATCTCACCTATCGCATCGTCTGTCTTTACAAACCCGACCTCGTCGACGTAGGCGTCGTAGATCCTGTCGATGTAGAGGTCATGGAGCAGGGCATCATCTGCGCGTGGGGTTCCCATATAATGACTGAACCCTCTTCCCTGGTAAATATCCTGGTAGAGAATTGCCCCAGTTGAAACGATCACGTCAACAAACCCCACATGGACGAGATCGCGGATCACTTTCCGCAATCCGCCTGCTATCAAAGCTCCTGAGAGTCCGAGCATTATTGTCGGCCTATCGGGATCGGAGATCATGTTCTCGTAGACCTGAGCGCATTCTGAAATTGAACGGCTCTGAATGCTTGTGCGCGACCACGCGGAAACCAGATCTCGAATCGTCTGGACCGAACTAAGATCTAACTGGTTGACGGGAGTCTTAAGAAAGGAATCTCGCTGATTTTGTACTGATTTTGATAACTTGATTTCTTGCGCCTTACTTTCAAAATACTTGAAATTAACGTCTGCCTCTTTTCTTTTGTTAGTTGAGCTCATTCGGAAATTCGGAAACCAGATTCAACTCGAACGAAAATCTGATTAAAAACTAATCGTGAAACAATGTCGCATTCTGAGATCGTAGATTTCGTTCGACAAAAAGCAGCAAGACGAAAGCTGAAGGGTAAGTGAGGTGAGCGCCGCCGGACTGACTTGAACAGTCGACCAACGGATTAACAGTCCGCTGCTTTAGGCAATTCTTTTTTAGTTACGACGCAGTTCTACCTAGCTGAGCTACGGCGGCACAGATTTCATTTGTGAAACCTTCCTCATTTATTGCTTTTACTTGCTCTATGTAGAACAAACAAAATGAATGAGCAAGAGATTCTTGTTCTAAACAGCTTGATCCTATTCTCAAATTAGTTTCGGATACTCTTTCCTTTGAGAAAACAAAATTTGCGTCCTCTCAACGTTAACATTAAACGCAGGGAAAAACAAACTAGCGAGATTGAAAAGAGGAATATCATTTTGAGGAATGACTTTAGCGTGCGCATCGGTGGCGCAGCGGGCGACGGGGTCTCCTCCACAGGAGAGATTTTAGCCAGAACTCTATCCAGAATGGGGTTGCATTGCTACGGCTTGAACAGTTACCAGTCCGCAATCAGAGGAGGGCACGTCTGGTTCCAAGTGAGAGGAAGTGCCGACAAAGTCACAAGTCAAGGTGACCACGTTGACGTCATTATTGCTCTAAACTCTGAAACTGTCGAAGTTCATCTACCGTTCCTTTCGCCCAGCGGCGTCATAATATACGACAAGGATAAAGTAAAGTTCTCTCAAAGCCTCGTAGCGCAGAATACGAGAGCTTTACCCATGCCACTCGCAGATATTTCGAGAAAGTACGACAAGAACCCCATCATGCAAAATACGGTTGCTCTGGGTGCGACGCTGTTCCTACTCGGTCTAGATTTTGACATGTTTGTCAGCGTTCTCGCCGACACTTTTGGTAAGAAAAAACAGGCGGTTGTGGATGCTAACACTCAGGCAGCGAGGTCCGGATACGATTACGCAAAGACTAACTTTCAGCAACTGATGGTAAAATGCACTCCACCTACTAGTCCGAAGCCGAAGATGCTCATGACTGGAAACCAAGCTATCGCGCTAGGCGCCGTGATGGCAGGTTGCAAGTTCTATGCAGCATATCCTATGACCCCTGCTTCGGGAATCCTGCACTGGATGGCCGCTCACGCGGTTAGTTGCGGCGTTGTCGTAAAGCAAGCTGAAGACGAACTCGCAGTAATCAACATGGGGATCGGTGCTGCTCATGCCGGCGCTCGCTCTATGGTCGGAACTTCGGGCGGAGGTTTCTCGTTAATGGCAGAGGCATTAGGCATGGCCGGAATGACCGAGACTCCAATCGTCGTGGTTGATTCCCAAAGAGCGGGGCCGTCTACAGGTTTACCAACCAAAACTGAACAGGGCGATCTTAACATGATGCTCGGAGCTGGCCAAGGAGACTTTCCTCGAATTATTCTAGCGCCTACAAGTGTCGAAGACGCGTATTATGCCACGATTGAAGCTTTCAATCTTGCAGAAAGATTTCAATGTCCAGTGATTCTTGCAAGCGATCTTTTACTCTCTGAACATATTGAAACAGTCGATGAGCTCAGCCCGAAGGTCTTGATAGATCGGGGCGAGTTGATCACTTCTGTTCCCAGCGGCGAGCAGTACCTGAGGTTCAAGATTACGGAATCTGGCATTTCTCCGCGCGCGATTCCTGGGACTCCGGGAGCTGTTTATGTTGCAGCGTCCGACGAACATCAGGAGAACGGGATCGTTGTAAGCGACGTCTTGTCGGGACTCCCGCAGTATGTCAAAGAAAGGGAGAGACAGATGGACAAAAGGATGAGAAAGTTGGAGCTAGCCCGATCTGAAATTCAATCCCCGAAACTCGTCGGAGATAAAGATGCAGAGCTTACTTTGGTATGCTGGGGATCCACGTTTGGTGTGGTCATGGAGGCTGCTGAAATGCTACGAGGAAACGGAATCAAGACGAATGTATTAGGAATACGAAATGTGTGGCCGTTCAAATCAGAAGGAATAGTTTCACTTCTTGACGGCGCAAAAAAACTAATGATCGTCGAGTGCAATTACACGGGTCAAATGGCGAGGTTAATCAGAGCAGAAACAGGTTTCGAGGTCAAGGAAAAATTTGTAAAGTACGACGGAGAGCCGATATATCCACAGGAGATTGTTGATCACGCGTTGAAGGTTGTTCATAAGTAGTAAATGGAGATAGTGAGGAGAGGAAAAAGAATTGCTAGAATTATCGAAATACAAGAGTGAAATCAGACCTGACTGGTGCCCTGGATGCGGAGACTTTGGTGTGCTGAACTCTCTTGTTCAGGCGGTGGCAAATCTGGAGATTGATCCAAAGGATCTTCTTGTCGTGTCCGGAATTGGTTGCTCGAGCAATCTGCCAGGGTTCATCCACGCCTACGGTTTGCATACTTTGCACGGCAGGGCGATGGCTGTCGCGACAGGTGCGAGGCTTGCAAACACCGATCTAACAGTCGTGGTCACAGGGGGCGACGGAGATGGATACGGTATCGGAGTCGGTCATTTCATTCATGCAATGAGGCGCAACTTGGACATCACCTACATCGTCATGGACAACCAAATTTACGGACTGACGACCGGACAGGCATCTCCGACCAGCATGCGTGAGTTTGTAACAAAATCTTCTCCGCAAGGAACCAAAGAGGATCCGATAAACCCGATTGCTCTAGCTATTGTGGCCGGAGCGTCCTACGTGGCGAGAGGCTTTTCAGGGGATCCGAAACACTTGACCGAACTGATTCAAAACGGAATCAAACACAAGGGCTTCGCATTAGTCGACGTTTTCAGTCCGTGCGTTACGTGGAATAAGATCGATACATACGACTACTTCAGACAGAACTGCTACAAGTTCAACGATGCGAGTTACAACCCGAGCGACATGGCCGCTGCAATATCGAAGGCGACCGAGAAGGGACCGAAACTTCCAATTGGTCTATTTTATGAAGCCAACAAACCCACTTATGAAGAGTCAGACCCTGTCGTAAAGAGAGGGCCGGCAGTCAGGGCGAAACTAGGAATAGAAGATCCGAATACTCTGTTCAAAGAATTCTATTGATGGCGAGAGTTTCAGATGCTCGTTTTTTGAGCCCAGTTGGAGAGAAGGAGAAGAATTACGACCGAAAGCTCGAGGTAAGAAGTTCGTTATCTAACCTTCAAGTTAATGTATACAGATAAGGTAATGAAATGATAGGCTAGAAAATGGTCAAGCTGACTTGGAATGAAAAGCCCTGGTTCCTCAGGCTAGCTGCGATAACTTTGGTAATCGTCTTGTTCGCGCTCTTATTTTTGGACATTTTTTCACAAGGGAGAATATTTGAAAATCCCATTATGTCAACTGTAGACTTTCTGCTAATATGCTCCATGCTGGGATTCACAATTGCCTCTCTGTTTTTCCATACGAAAAATCCGAAATCTCAGACTTTGAAGAACTAGTGCAAAACCAAACGATTTGTTACATTAGGATTTTTACTCTCAACCAAACGAGAAAAATGCAGAACCTAGCCCGAG
>JASHOD010000007.1 GCA_030041295.1 Nitrososphaerales archaeon | reverse complement strand
TAGGTAAATCCAAATTCTTTTTGCGCATTCTAATGTGAATAGGTACTCGTGCGAAAGGGATGAACTCAAATTGCTTATTCGTATCGGCTTTCGCTATTTCCTTATTCAGCTCTGCGAGTTTAGCAACAATTAAATGAGATCCTACAGACAATTGATTTTTGTAATCATTTGTCTACTCCAGATGATCTGCGCGATGGTTTCACAAAAGATGCACGTAGCAGTGAGGAGGTAGCAAGGCGATCTGTAAGATCTAGTTTACTACTTACTGCTGGAAATTTTGGTCAAGCAATCATCCTGATCATAGCCTCTCTCATTATCGCCCGGTTGCTCGGCCCAGACGAATACGGGGTGTACAGCCTTGCATTAACACTTTCCATATTATTTTCAATCTTTGTCGATTTCGGCGCCCTCTATGCAATACAAAGGTTCTCGGCATTTTATCTTTCTAAAGGTGACATGGTAACTGCAAGGAGAATGACAAAGAATGCAATTCTATTCACTTTGATATCAGGATCAATCTTGTCTACCATTAATTTCATTTTGGCGCCAGGACTTTCGTCATTTGTATTGCATAGAGCAGGTCTAACACCAGAAGTAGAGCTTGCTTCTGTCCTAGTTGTGGGTCAATCAGTTTTCACAGCAATTTCACTAGCTTTCCTAGGCTGGGGCTCTTCAGCATACACGAGTGGGATGAGTATCTCACAATCTCTTGTAAAACTTGTCACGTCACCTTTGCTCATAATCTTGGGTTTCGGAGTACTAGGAGCTATACTTGGACATGTCCTGTCTTACGTTCTTATTGCCCTAATTGGTTGTGTGGTACTGTATCTAACCAAACTCACAGGAAAAATCACAACTCAAACCGGATCGAAAGCTCCTGAATCTTTGGCGGTCTCTGTAGTAGCTGGAAACAGTGCGAGTGAGGAACTTGACCCCAAGTCGACATTTTCTTATTTTATTTCTGACGTGAAAGAGATTGTACGATATGGTATGCCAGCTTACATCGGAAATGGGATTTCGCAGTTTGCGACTGCATCTTTCGTACTCTTTCTTCTATCGGCCTTTGTCGCAAATGCTGCTATAGGATATTATCAAGCCGCCTACAACGTTGCGCAAGGTATAGTTTATGTATCTAGTGCGATTGGCTACGCACTTTTTAATGCATTTTCTTCTCTTGATGGGATGCGGGCCGATGTCCAGACCCCATTCCGATACTCCGTCACATATGTATCATTAGTATTGATGCCACTTGTTCTTTTCTCAATTGCGGCGTCAAATCCAATAATTGTCACGTTATATGGATCTACATATTCGCCAAGTGTGTCAATTTTCTCATATTTCGCACTGTACTACTTGCCAGCAGGGCTAGGGCTAACAGTTTTCTCCTCATTCTTCAACGGAATAGGGAAAACCAAATTGACTCTTGTTGTTCAACTAACCAGCTGTGCTTTCATTTTTTTCTTGGCACCAGTCCTTGAGCTTCTAGGATTCGGTATAACCGGAGTCTTATACTCATTAATCGCCTCCAGTAGCGTGTCGGCTATCGTAGGGACATTGCTGATACGACGTTACGCCAATGCGCACATTGACTTTCAAGCTGCCGCACGAATCTTTCTTGCATCGGATGTGTCGTTCTTAGTAACATACCTGCTCCAAAGCGTTATTCATCTTCCACATATTGAGGCTTTGATATTTGATTTCGTAGTTTTCTTTGGAATCTATCTCACTCTTGTGCCATTACTTCGCGCGTTGAGTCTCGGAGACTTTGAACGTTTGAGGGCATCGACAGGTTCGCTCGGAGTTGTAAGGAAACCATTGGATTTGATTCTAAGATACGATATTTATCTCGTCAAGAAGACGACAGCTCCAGTTCAATCTAATTAGGGCTGCAAGTGACTAGCAATTGGTTACGTCTGTTGCATGCCAAATATGGCATTCCTATTCTAGATAATCCAATTGTGTAATTACCGGCGCAGCTGGAAATTCGATATCAAAAAGCATTAAGTTAGTTCCAAATCTCAAGGATAGTGGTCTCGAGGTAGTATTCAAGAATATTGTTGAAAGATCCTGACTTGCCAGAAAATAGTCTTAGCGTTCATCATGCTTCAAGAATAAAGATTCTTGATTGACCAAATTTCGAAGGAATGCTTTAGCCTTAGCCAAAAGGGACAATTTTCCATAAACATTGGAAGCATATTTTAAGCATTAGGGCACTCCCAGCTTCATAAATTTCTTTCAGTATTTTCGTGTTTTCGTTTATGAAATCACTCAGATGGACTGCGATTTGTTCATAACTTGGTAAAGCTTTTAGCAGGTTCGTTTTAGACTCACGCGAGTGCAAAAAGATTGCGATCCAATGGTATTAGTAGTATTACAGTTGCACAGGTGGAACTCTTTGTGACAACTGTTAATAGCTGTATTCTATCGGGAATTCTAAACTAAGACTGGATCTGAAGTAAGTGAGCGGGAATCCACTTTCAATGAACTCAAATCTGTTTTATTACGACATTCAAAATAATCCCAAAGTTGAGATAATCTCTCGTTTTCGTACAATGGCTCCCCAATTAAGAAAAATCTCGTGAATTCTTTCATTATATCTAGAAATGGGAAAAGGGTCATCGAGCTTGAAATCGGTTATCAAGATTACCTTGGTCATAATATTCATATTGACGATCCCCGCTATCTTCTCGCCTATTGTAATCTCAAAGCCGGCAGCCTATGCGTCTGGTTCTACATCATCAAGCACTAGCTCAATTTGTTGCGGTGTCTCGGAGGACTATGAACTTGCTTTAGATTATCAGGTAATTCCATCCAATCTCACGCAAGCTTGGATTAGTTATTACACAAATTCAACATTTCAGTCGCTCGAAGCAAAGTTCAGCTGGAACGTAATTCGATTGGGTTTCAAATTTAGTGCTGACGATTATAATGCGAACGATCAATATCTTAATGTGTCAAATTTTGCAAACCTTGACCTCGCCGTCTCGATGGCAGGGAAATACGGGTTCAAAGTCATTCTCGATGATTTTGATTACCAAACTGGTTACTACGGATCTTCGGCTTGGTATTACGATTGGAATGTTACGGCTGAGCATTACAAAGGGAATTCCAATGTTATCATGTTTAACGTGGCAAATGAAATGGAAGCTAACAACACTGGGACAAACAACAATGGATGCGGGTCCATTGGTACGGAAGCTATAGTATGCTTGGACAAAGTAACCGCTTACATTCAATCCATAGATCCCACTCGGGCAGTAGGCTGGTGGGTGTATTCAATAACAGGATACCCTGCAGCGCCTCCTGCGGACGAATTATTTCCGAATACTTATGCCGACCTGCACGTGTCAACATACGGTCGTAATTCTGCTTGTGCTACTCTCTCGCGACTCGAATACGCGGTTACAAGTGGACTAAATAAATTTCAAAGTGGTTCCAACATGACTGGTTTAGTAGGGGAGATTAATATAGAGAATAACTCTTGCAATTCTGTTAGTTCTGCTTTCATTCAATACTTGGTACAAAATAATGTTCCTTGGATTGCATGCGAAT
>JASHOD010000066.1 GCA_030041295.1 Nitrososphaerales archaeon | reverse complement strand
GGACTCTATAGTTTCCGACGAATTTGAGAGCTAGACCGTTGATCGACGAGCAAACTTCGATAATAATCATCTCCTTTTTTGCTGAACAGGAAAATGAACACTAATGTTATAGCATTTCGATTTTTACGTCGACATAACGAGAACATGGATGAATCAGAATTTCTCGAAATAGTGGACCTTGCATTCGCAAACATCGGATACCAAATCAAAAAGGAAGTTTCTTTTCCTTTCGTGCGAATTGATCGTGTGGTTACAAATACTTGCCACTCATTTGTAATAGAGGCTGAAGATGATATTTCCAGCTTTGGTAAAGGAATTCAGCAACTTAACCAAGTCGCTAGGCATCTAGGATATGATCAGTATTCAAGAAAGTCCTTTCTGGTTCTCGCTATTCCAGATTGCCCTCCTAACATGATTGAACGAGCAAGAAGAGAAGGGATCAGGGTTCTCAATTCTGAAGGTCTCGAAAGGTTGCTTAAGACAGAAGTTGAAAAGCCGAGGATCACAAGATCTCCTGAACCCTTCCCGTTGCTCAATACAAATGATCTCGCGTTCCTGACGAGGGAGTTAGAAGAGAAAATATATCCTCAGTTCGCCCTCCACAGTCCGGGCAAAGACAGAGTATTAGAAATGACTGATCCAAAAGCAGATCCTGAGAAGAATTGGTATCCTCTACTAAGATTGATTGAAATGAATTCCATTTCTTTCTTCTCTGGAATCAAGGAAAGAGACATGAGAGAAGGGCGGAGTATCAAGATTAGTCCTGAATGGGAAGCACTCGAAAAGAGACTTCCCTCAAAGTATGTTATGGAGGAACTGCAGATACGAGCTATGTTGCACACGATAGGATGGGATGCTTTCATTCCAAGGCACTTCTACTGCGTCTTCGAGAAAATGTATCATATGGCATTCGCGAATTTAGAACCATACAATTTAGAGTGTAAGTTGTATCAATCAGCCGATCCGTTCGCTCTAGCCTATCCAGAGACACAAGGCTTACTAGACGGATTATCGAAGTCATAGTTCCATTCGCGCTTCCGCTTTTTCTCCTCGATCTTCTCATTCCAATTCTAAAGCCAATTGCGTGATGCATCATAGCAACAGAATTTTTCTACAACCTGAGTAAATGATATGGTGTTATGGATCTCGACACTTTCAAAGTAGCTTGAGATCGCTTTCGATCTCATCACTCATTAGCTCAAATCTTTCTTTAATATCGAAATTTTTCATTGGCTACTGCAGGAATGTTCTCCACTTCCATATCTCCAAATATCTTCAAAGCTTGTTCTCCTTGTATTGTCAGAACGATCTCACTTCGTCGTCCTCTCGACTTGACCCTAATGAGACTCCACTCTTCTAAGGGATTCAGGATCGCCCTGAGTTTACTATGAGGCGCGGTAGGACTGGCATCCTTTCCATAATCAGGGATTAGACCAAACTCATCACTTTGCAACCTTTCGATTAGTTTCTTTTTCGTAATTACACCTTTGTTCTTGCTTATTACAGAAATTACTCTTAATGACTCCGGGCTAGGTCGTTGAATGGTATAGACAGGAAGGTCCTGTACTCCCAACACTTCTGTAGGTTTTCCTTCTTTTTGCTGAGAGTAATTCAGCTTCGCATAGTATGGTCTTCCGTTCCACAACATACACGAGAGCATACCAGCGATAGCGATTATCTTACTTCCAGTTGACACGTTTACCATGACATGATTGTCGGTTTCGCTAAGGAAGATTTCACGATAGGTTTGAAGACAAGAAAAAAGATCCCAAATATCAGTAGTCTTCAGTTGCACATTGCACGAAGAGAGATCTTTCTTAAGAGCTGCACGCACACTTCGGAGCCTTTGTACTGCATCTGGATGGTCATACAAATGAGAGATCAGAAAGACTTTGTCGGCTTTATAATCAAGCAGGGGTTTTGTTACTCTCTCAGGCTCATCAAATCCTATTGGAGCTATGTGAACACGAAGATCAGTCAGCATACCAAAGGAAATATTTGCTAATGCTATTAATGTTACTCACGCTATTAACGTCAGTAAGAACAAGTATGGCCTTTAGGTAATCATGCTCATGTCTACAAAACCTGCACTTGAAAAAAGTGAATTTGAAAATACAAACGTACGCAAGATTACATTATACTCTGCGCTACCTGCGCAGGTTATACTGGCGCAATTGCAAGGGGGGTTGATTGCTTCCCCCTCGGATAAGAACGAACTCATCAAAAAATGGCAAGAAGCTAACGCCATTTACAATACAAATGGAAATCCCTCACGTTCATTCTTAATGCCCGATGATCTTGAAAAGCTAGATGGAAGCAAAGTAGATCAAGAGCTTATTTCCAACGTCCTAAAGAGAGCAAAATTATACTCACCTTATGATTCACATCCTACTGAGATTCTGAACGTCAACATTTCTAAAATTGTTACTCCACAACTTACAGTCAGCTTAACTAGAAGTAGGAGAAGGACGTCCAGTAACAAGCAAAATTTCTCGGCTCAAGAGCTATTTACACTAGCTTTTGAGTATCAAGGACCAAGTCAAACTCTAACTAGACAGATCCTGGGAATGGGACCCAACAGTGGTTCGGTTCTCTATACGAGTTACGATGAGGACGTCAGAATACATCACCCTCCTCAATATCTGAAGATTCCGATAAACTCGCAAGATCCAGAGAGTGTCCAATATGATGGAATCGGTTTCCCGGTAGGAGGAGGCCTACCTTTCGCTGCAGCAATGAAAGTAGACATGGGTCAAGGTCGAAGTCGTCTTATCGCAAGCAATGGAATTCACCGTCTGTATAGCCTTGCAAAGTTAGGGCTAGAAAGCTTTCCAATGCTAGTAGTGGATATATCCCCTATGGAGCTACCAGACCAATTCGTAGACGTTCCGAAAGCAATTCTTCTTGATCCAAACTCGAATCCTCCACTAATCACGGATTTCGTAGACGATCAAGTCACCATAAGTCTTGATTATTATAAGGTATTGAAGACAATTAGGCTCAATTGGAGCTTCGAACAATACTCCACAGTCTTGAGGTGAAAATAAGAGAATGGATCCTAGAATCTCACTTGTAATCTTCGGAGTAATTCTGATAATAATAGGAGTGGTTGTCACGCCAGTGTACTATGCACTAGGCAATGCGTGTTTTTGGATTGGCGTCCCCGTGACAGTAATCGGAATCCTATTAATCATTTTCACATGATTGTCCTTTCATTTTTGCGAAAATATTTTGAACCCGATGAATTCCAAACCTCTATCAAAAGCGCCCTTGATCATGGATTTGACGAAAGCCCATTGATTGTTGATGCGGTCAAACAAATAGTGTTCGACCTAGATAGCCGAGTCTCCGAGCTCGAACTCGGCGAGCCATCCATGAGCAGTCACAATTACATCGCTTACCCATTCGATTCTGAATACTTGCACGAAATTGGTTTTGAAACAGACAGCTCTATGCGACTTGCTTTCATCGATGGAGGAAACCAAGAGCTTCTTGGCGCACCAAATTTTTCAATCCAGATGAACCGCATCTATTTCAACTTATTCGAAGGCGGAGGAAAGCGATTATTTCCGAAAAACATCCCACAAACAATAGAATTCTTGTCTTTAACGACAGCTACGTCAAAAGGCAAGGACCTGATCTTTGAAACATCGCTTGTTCCAATATTGAAGGGACACGAGCTGTTCCTCCCCCAAGTCTCTGATCTTAAATTTGGACCAAATGAAAGGCGAATTCTAGCTCAAGGTTCAGAGAATGGAGGAGCTCGACCAGACATTGCTCGGGTATCCTCCGTAGCAAGACGCTTTGCAGAATGGGAGTATGCAAACCAAATAGTCAAACTTGAGCTGAATAATGGAGACATGCTTGTAATGGATGGAACACTACGAACTGCATTCCCAAAGGAGATGAACTACGCTCAAGCTTGTTACAGTTCTGCGAAAACAAAAGGAGTCACGTATTGCGGGTTGTCTAAATCTAGTCGCCTCCTCACAACCACTGGTCTCACCCTTATCGGTGCAATCCGAAAACTCGCAAACGACTCGGGATTTGAAAAGAAAAGATTCTATTATTTTCCAATAGCAGAATCAAAAATACCAGAGCATGAGGCTTCGCTTTATGTCATAAGGCTGAGCGAACAATCGAAGAGAGCTTTTAGGTTTGAGATACAAGGTGAACAAGACAAAAAAATCACAGACTCACAAAGAAACACAATCTTCAATGCTCTCTCGCTTAACTCGACTGATTTTGCACTCCCCGGTTATCCCTATGGATTGATAGACGCGGACAGTAATGCACGAGTTAGCGAAATAGAACTCGAGCCCTACCGCGTTGTCATAATGTCCGAGATTTCAAAGATTGGATCGGTCGACAAATTCGTAAGGCAGATAGAAGCAGCAGACACACACGAGATACTGAACAGGATTAGAGAAGTTGTGGTAGTGTAGGTAGAAGAAAAATGATGTTAGCAAGCAGCAAATGCGGCCAGATAATAGCTGGTGAGATGGGGAAGGTCCTAATTAGGGAGAAAAGCGGGGAGAAGATAGAACTCGGCGACCTCCTCGTTGTAGACGACGAGAAGGGATTCCTGCTCCTCCAAGTGTACAACCTGATCTATGGTAGCCAGATCTCGAGAGGTGCGAGGGAACAAATCGCTGGGCTAGATCTAGAAGGATACGGGGCCGGTCTGCAGTTCTTCGATCCTCAGCTTCGAAATTATGTACTCGCCCAAGCTAAAGCCATCCTGCGCATGAGCGACAAAGTTCCACAATC
>JASHOD010000065.1 GCA_030041295.1 Nitrososphaerales archaeon | reverse complement strand
AGAGAGGCTATGATCAGGATGATTGCTTGACCAAAATTTCCAGCAGTAAGTAGTAAACTAGATCTTACAGATCGCCTTGCTACCTCCGCGCTGCTGCGTATATCTTTGGCGAAGCTATCGCGCAGATCATCAGGAGTAGACAAATGATTACAAAAATCAATTGTCTGTAGGATCTCATTTAATTGTTGCTAAACTCGCAGCGCTGAATAAAGAATAGCGAAAGCCGATACGAATAAGCAATTTGAGTTCATCCCTTTCGCATGAGTACCTATTCACATTAGAATGCGCAAAAAGAATTTGGATTTACCTAAACCTGCTAATGATATGTTTCGAGCAGGGGTTTTCTTCTGCTTTCAACTTCTTGTCAGAAGTGCTCTTGCTACTCATAATCCTTCGGATTTGATTCAGTGCGTTCATTTGACTGTTGATAGTTGTTAGGTCTTAACTTCTTGAGTATCGTTAGGATCATGTGTCTAAAGAGTATCAACTTCTGATACATTCAGAGTGCGCAAGGATATTTCATTCGAACATTTTCTTCGCTTGGAAAGTAACACCCGCAAAAACCGGACTAACTGGATCTCGAAGGAGTAGGAAGCAACATAAGACCCTTTATCTCACGCCTTTTCTTAGAAGGTTTTTCCTCTATCAATTGTACGCTCGGATAGAGTTATAGACAACGAAAGAAATGATTTGTTTCCGTGAACGGATCCAATCATAGCATTTTTAAAGTGCTAGCTGGAACTTGTCTACTTTTCCTACTGGTTCTAACCTTATTCACCACTGATTACTTCAGGTCCTCCAGCCAATCTCAATCTCTAAACGCAAGCCCTCAGGCTTTTAGAAGTAATGGCTTACTGTATTTCAAAACACAGAACACCGAGATTGCGTTGGATGATAACAAATCGGCTTCGATAGTTCAAACAGACAATCTCCTTACAGATCAGAACACTAGTCTTAGCTATTCATATCCGCTCTGGGCCGTGGATACCTCGACGCATGCATATGATGAAGATATTTACACATATACTGCGAACAACGCAAATAGCTATTCTTCGACGATCATTCCGGGCCAGACTTCATCTCTGTGTATTCAAACATGCATCTTCATGTTTTGGACTATTGAATCTGCAAACATGTCAGTTGGGGTCTACATTGAAGCAGATCCCACCAATGGAGGAGTGGACATGAAGATCGAAGTCTCAAATTTCAACTCAAACCTTTCAATAGTTAGCGTTGATTTTCCTTATGTAGCGGGATTCACAGGGTTAGGAACCTCCAATGCAGACTATCTCGCTTTACCACACAGAGATGGTGTTGTTATCCCTAATTTCCAACAGGCTCTGGTTAATACTAACATTGCTTTAACCTATCCGGGTACAATGAGCATGCAATTTTTCCTTGTATATGATAATACTTCGGGAGGAATCTATGAAGCTGCTCAAGACAATGAAAGCAATCTAAAAGTATTGGAGATCGCAAATACAACATTTTCTCATCCAGCATTCAGGTTCTATTGGAAGCTTTACGCTCCTAATATTTTTCCTAGTAACAACTTTACCATGGATTATTTTGTAACAATTTCTTCATTCGCTGGGCCAGGATGGGCGCCTGGAGCTCTATTGTATCAGTCGTGGGCCACAAAACAGTGGTATACGGAGGCAGGACCAGTTATCAACCGAACAGATATTCCTGAATGGTTCAAAAATATAGGAGTAGTGTGGCTAGACAATACCAACGAAAGTTCTGACATGCTTCAAACCGAAAAGAATGTGGCAAACTACCTTCCGGGTCAAACTTCTCTCATGGATATTTGGGGCTGGAATGAGTATGGGTTTGACAAGGGGTATCCAAATTATTACCCGCCCATTACGGGGTCAGCCAATCTGCAGAATGTCATCAATCAAGCTCACGCCAACGGACAAAAAGTCATGCTATTTTACAGCGGTGCGCTAGTTGACACTAACACAACTTACGATCCTAGCTATCCAAATGAATCTCAATATATGATAGTGGGACAAGGAGGCGGAATCTATAACGAGACCTTCTCAGATGGTCTTGTAGCCTCGGTTCCGAATCCAGATAGCTCTTGGTGGCAATCCCTTGTCGTGAATTTTACTACAACAGGCGTTCGCGATTATGGCATAGATGGAGTTTACTTGGATGCTCTGGGCCTCTCTTCGCCTATTCTAGATTATGCGAACGCTACTCATCCGACTCTTTCTGGGTCGGCTTGGTGGCAAGGACACGCTGAGATTTTTTCGTCAGTTCGCTCGGCGATTAGGCAGTATAATCCAGAAGCCGTCGTAACTACGGAAGGAGTCTGTGAAACATATATCCCCTTTCTAGACGGATTCTGGGATACTCAGAACCAAGATACAAATTCGGGCTATCCAGACGCAGTTCAAACTCCACTGTTTTCATTTGTATATGGTGAATATACATTAGTTTTTGGCACTCCGGTGACATTTGTAACATCAGGTTCTCAGATGTTAGAGCCCACATTTAGATTCACTTTGGCGCGATCTACAGCGTCTGGCATCATTCCAGCGCCTTCTATTTTACCTTACGTTAATGTAAATGAAACAGATGCAATGTTTATGAATCATTTGTCGCAGCTAGAACAGAATTTTAGCTCCTATTTGAGATTTGGCAAGGAGCTTCCATTGTCTATTTCCTCACCGATCTTCCAGGTTCCGTACGTCGTTTCAAGCTCATCAGGACAACTATATGGCGAGTATCTTGATCGTTCGACAATATCTGGCGGTTTGTACCAAGCTGCTAACGGCTCAATTCTTCTTGAATTAATTAATCCGACATCTAGCACCAGCAATGCAACAATTCAGTTCTACCAGAGCGAATTCGGATCGTCGTACGTAGAAGCAGTTCGGGCCTGTCCTGCAAGCTTGTATTCTGGAGTCGGGACTTGCGAAACGACGAACAGTAGTGATAATTTGAGCTTTAGTGTCCCAGCTCTTGGTAGTGCCGAATTTCTAATCTATCCTAGCCTTCTGAATCAAACCACGAGTACAACCATAAGCACAAGCTCGACCTCCAGCGTTAGTATCCCAGGTCATAACAATCTGGCGGTGATAATCATTTTGATACCGTTAGTGGTGGTCATTCCAGCTACAATAATTGTCATAGTTCGATATCACAATCGTAGAGCCAAATTGTGATTTTTTTCTCTCCATCTATTTTAATCATATTTGCACGCGGTGGTAGCTGCACCACAAAGCAGCTTTGATAATGCCCTATCAACTGGTGGATAGATTCCTTCACTTTCCTCAAGGGATGTACACCAACACTTTACACGGAATGAGTTCAATTCGATATGATTCTCGTTAGTATACCTTCAAAGCGTGCGCTGTGCGTGTCAGGTCGCAAAAATTCATCGAAGTAGCGCTTTGCATTCGTTTCAAGCTCGAGTCTTCGATTGCTATTAGCAAGGATATCACTCATTATAGACGGCCATTTCGAAAAATCGTCTTCAACTATCAAATGTTTTCCATTTTCCAAGCCGGCTAGTTTCGAAGCCGCTATGCTAGTTGTAATTGTGGCTTTTCCGTACGCAAGCGCTTCTATGATTCCGATACCAACACCACTCGTATAGATTCTTGGACTTGCTATCATTGCCGCCCCTTTAATATGAGATGCAAGTTCTTCATTTGTTATTTTTCCTGTCACGGTGATGTTACCTCTAGATGACGGTTTCGTGTTGTTCTCCAGATATTTGGTACTCTCGCCAACTAACACAATAGGAATATCCGTTGTAATGCCCTTTAAGATCAAACTTGGGTCTCCTTGCATAATCATAACATATTGCCTCCCTAAATTGAGAGCCGGCGCTCTTTCTTCTTCAGAAAACTGCACATATGTTGGTTCAACTGTTGAAACATTAGTGATTAGCGTTTTTCTTAGCGCGATCTCCTCCGTGGGTGTCAGGGTTATTGCATAGCTGGATCTATGAGCCAAGGCCGATGTATAGGCTATAGAAATAGGGCATTGCAATGCCTCTTTTAAAATCCATTTTGATGAGGCGCTTTGTTTAGATTCAAGTATTTGACGAAGATAGAGGCCTCTTATTGAATGAATTCTAAGTATATGAGCGGCATTAAACTGACTAGCAATTATGGCACCAAAATAAAATTGAGCGTTTGCCTCGCTTATGACGACTTCGGGCGAGTACCCCAAACTAGATTTTATGGCATCCCCTAAAAGTTTCCACCTATCATGGCTAGCGTACCAAAAGAAGTTATTCTTTTGCGATTGAGTATTTTGAACTGGTAAACGTATTGCTTGTACGTTAAATTTTTTGTTCCCTATAACAAGATTGCAACTAACTTTAGAGATTTTTTCTGTTCCGCCTAGCTGAACATATGAGACCTCATGTCCAAGAGCTTGAAGCGAAGCAAGAGATCCAAGTATAACTCGGCCGTATCCTCTTGGATAACGAATGTCGCCACCCGGTACAACAGAACCGACCGATAAAATACGCAATTTCTTATTCAAGGTCGAGAAACAGAAAACTGTTGAAATCCTATTCTTTTTGAGCTACTATAAGTAATCTGACGATGAGATATATCGATGAGTTAATCGTGACGAATTCAAAGTTAGAGAATCACAGATCGTCAATTTCACGATAATTAGACACGCTTGTTTCGAGATGTAAATACAAAGAGACTAACGGTAGAAGTAGGAAAGCTGTCAGTCTTGCCACGTGAATATAATCGTTTTACCAGATGAGATAGCTCCTATCACTTTTAGTAGCAGTAACAGATCTAGATACGACGCCAGTTGATAAAGTGCTAGTAGGGGATGAGGTGGCCTCAGATAATGTAGAG
>JASHOD010000064.1 GCA_030041295.1 Nitrososphaerales archaeon | reverse complement strand
ACTTGCCAGCCCATACAGTATGGAGGCATCTTTACATAAAGTCAGAACCCAATGTTTTCGCGTTCGGGCAGCGCGCGCGTCCTTCGCGAAGTGAATTTAATGTGTTCGTGAATGTACTTAAGATAGACGACCTATAATCTTCTCACTCTATCTTTTCTTTTCCAAGCAGATAAGTGGCCGTTGAGGAACCTATTTGGCTAAAAAGTATCAAAGAAAACATCGCGTTACAAGAACGCAGAAGGCCCAAAATTCGGTTGACGAATTAGCAATAAAGCGTCATCAATTTGAGCCCAGTGGGAGAGAGATCTGGACGGTCGTGGGAGCAGATTGCGATTTTATGGTTGAATATGATCCTTCAAATTCGAGTCAGTCCTTTTGTTCATGCGATGATTATCACTTCCGAGTGCTTGGGGGATCAATTCCTGAATGTTACCATCTCATGGCTGTAAGGAAGGCGAGAGAACAAAACAAATTCTCGACGATTGTTTTCTCAGACGACGAATACGAAGGGCTTCTCCGGGGTCTTCTGGGCGATATTTTCTCACATATTTCTTGAGAATTGAAAGACCCTCGGAATCAAAAATACTAGAACAATTAAGATTCCAAAACCAAATAATATCGAAAGGCCGTCAGCAACTCCGTATCCCGAGATAAGAATCCCGCCCGCTAGTGGGCCGAAAATGGTGCCAGCTCCAACAGCGACTGAATAAATCCCCATTGTAGACCCACGTCCAGACTCTGGCGCAGCATCAGCTAATTCGGCGAGTGCGGAAGGTGTGAAGGCAAGCAGTCCCGCACCAAAGAGTGCTACGAATGGCAGGGCGTAGATCAGCTTTAAATGAAACGAAAGGAGCGCTATCAAAACTGCGAGGATTCCCATCAACGAGACTTGCCCTATCAATGAGATACGCGCCCTGCCAAATCTGTCAGACAGGGACCCGAGACTTGTCTGCGAAAAGCCAAGCAAAATCAAACCCACAATTGCTAGAGCCAAGAGCACCGCGTCCAGTTTTACATTTGTAACTGCACGCGTCGCAAAGGTCTCTTTTGGGAGGAGTAACGCGGTGATTCGAGTAGTAAAAGTGAGAAACACTCCAACTATGGTCATCAACACAAACCAAGTCGGGAGAAGAGTTTGCGTTGATCTGTTCTCCGTAATCAGTCTAAAGTTTTCCCTAATCGAAACAGTCTTACTTCTTACGCTAGTATCCCTTAGAACAAGGGTGGAAAAAGCGCCCCCAACAACGGCCGCAATTGCTCCGTAGTAGAAGGGGAGATGCGCGTTGCTTGCGTTTCCGTCAATTATTATCAGAGCAGCAAAGAAGCCCAGTCCGTATCCAGCTATCGTAAAGAAATCATATGCGCCCATGTCGCGACCACGAGTAGTAGTCTTTGCAAGGTCAGTTACAAGCGCAAGAGAGCAGACCACAATCGCGGAAGCACAGATACCCTGTAGTCCATGAATTATGGCGAGATAAACTGGGTTTGAATAGAAAGTGAATGCAAGAGAAACGACTGCTGATACCAAAAGACCGATAGAAATGATCCACTTTCGGCCGATCTTGTCGGCGAATATTCCTATGAAGAACCCGGAGATCATTTCCATTATCGGGTAGGCGGAGGAGATGATGCCTAGACTCGACGCAGGGCCGACGATATATTGCAGGGAGACAATCGTGAACGAGAAAGCGAACCTCATCAAGAACACTGCGATGAAAAGGGGAAGCATCCGTGCGAGGTAGGCTATCGCGGGACTCGAAAATCTGGAAATCAAAACTTTCTCAAATTACCCCTCGAAGCAGCGCTAGTTCAGAAATCGAGAATACCCCCCGACAAGCCCTGTCAAAATGCAAGCTCTCAGTTTCGTAGATATAAGACGAAACCGAAGTATAAAGCTAGTAATTTTCAGCTTGTACTAGATTATTTCATGCTATCTGGATTATGTATACCCTTTGCTTTTAACGGCATTCAACAGCGCGCGGGCTTGTTGCTCTGCTAATCCCAAGACCACATCCGATGTTTCCTTCGTTAGGTATCCAGATTCACCAGCCACCCTCTCGGCGCCCTTAAATGCCTTTGCGATGAGTAGAGGAAGGGTTTCTGGTGTCACATAGGACGTTTCAATTGCGACGCCGAGCGCCTCTCGGGCCGCCCAAGAAACATCAGAACGGTACTGACTTAGGTCAATGACGATGTCTTTTTGCAGCAAAAGCAGCCCATCGGCTGACGCCATAAAAATTGAGAGACCGGCCTTGATCGGTTTGATATTCAGTCGAGATAGCAACCCGGCAAGCTTTGGGGAAATGATATCTCCGCTATGTGCGACTATTGAATCGCGAGAAACGAATATGCTACCCGCTTCGATTCGAGTTTGAACTCCTGCCTCCTTGAATTCGGAAAGAACAGGACCGGGTGGAATCCCCGTGCTTCCGGAAGGAACGATAATATCACTAGTTGCAATGTCCCCCGCTCTCGCAGGAAGATTCACCTTTGTCTTTTCGAGGGATAGATAGAGCTTGAAAGGATTCATGGTCGTGAAGATCAAGGCATTTTGACCCGTAAGATGCGAGACAAAGTCTTCCGCATTCTTCATCCCAGCCTTCCTCAAACCCAAAGCTGCGATTTTGTTCTTGGCAACAACCATGACGAGCTCTCCCCGAAAGTTCTTTCGGAGGAGCATGAGCTGACTGGCACGGACCTTGTGAAGCTGCGACACAATTACAGTATCGTATTTTTTGGCAAGGCTCTCGATATGTTCGAGCATCTCCATCTTCTTTTGTGGATAATGCGTTCGCTTTTTCTGCTCTAGCACTAACTCTTGCTTCTGTTGCTTAGCATGCGGCATTACTACTTGAAACCCCCGAAAAAGATTCGACTATTACTCTTCTTCCACTTTCGCTTTGACGAGTTTGCCCATGGTTTTCTTTAAAGTTAGGGATTGAATATTTCTCTCTCCATTGGGCAGTTTCTTTTCCACTTGAGAGATTACAGCCATAGCATTGTCCGCGACGTTGCCATCGTTGAGGGATTCGTCGCCTACTTTCCCCGCTACACTCAAGGAGCCACGAGATTTTATCCTGACGGCGGTCCTGTAACGGTTTAGCATAGATTCTAGCGGTGCGTTTGGAGGGACTGGAGTCGGCATCCTGCCCTTTGGACCCAGATATGGACCTAGCACCCTGCCAATTTTAGGCATCATTGAGGTATCTGCCAGGAAGAACTGATATTCCCGCGCGAGTTTCTTTGCTGTTCTTTTTTCGGAAGCTAGCCGGTCCAGCTCAGCGTTTTCAATTACACGATCCGCTCCTGCCCTCTGAGCTCTAAGGGCGTTGTCTCCGGTCGCAAATACGCAGACCTTTGCCTGCGCGGACAGCTTGTTAGGCAAGAAAACAACTTCGTTGATATTCAAGTCCGTTTTTTTTACGTCAATGTCCTTCAGCTTGAGTATGAGTTCAAAGGACTGCTGAAAGTTGCGTTTTGAGTAATCCCCGCCTCTAGCTTTCGTTATCTGATCTAAAACTTGATTCTTCGATACCATATCGTTTCACCGGAATATTATGTCCTAATTTTAATCTTCCACTTTCATTGCTTTACTTTTCATCATCGGAAAAGACTTCGTCCCACTTTCCTTCATTTACCTCTTGGACAAACACCTTCGGGTGTTTCCCCTCGACGGTAACCCCCATACTAACGCAGGATCCGACGATCTCTTTTGCCACCGATTTCATACTACTGGCATATGACTGGGGCTTTTTCACCTTGGCAATCTTCGCGACCTTTTCGGCAGTGATGTTTCCAACCGTCGCAGTTTTCGGAGTTCCCGACCCCTTTGGAATACCAGACTCCTTTACAATCAGGGCAGATGCAGAAGGGATGCCTACCTCAATCGTGAACTGCTTCGTTTCTGTGTCGACATTCACTTTAACGGGAACACGCATCCCTGTATAGTCCTTCGTCTGGTCGTTAATTTGCTTCACAATTGCCATCACGTTTACTCCGAGCGGTCCTAGCGCCGGTCCAAGAGGAGGTCCAGCATTGGCTTCCCCGCCTACGACTAGGGCGGAAACCGATTTTGGCTCCGGCATTTCAAAAAATCACTCGGAAGGAATTAGTATTTGTGAATTTGAATTTAAAAGTATATGGACGTTCCCGATCCTGTGAACTTTTGGAAAGAGTTTCTTATTGAATAGGGAGGTTAGGGTTGAAGGCCGCCTGAAGTCGCCGGCGCCGTTGACGGACTGCTAACGCTGTTGCTGCTAACGGCTCGGCTCACGATTTTTATTGATCCAACCTCGACCGTAACAGGTAACTGATATGGAGCGTCCAGCAAGATTACTGTTACCTCGTTTCTCTGCGGTTCGACTCTATTGATCTTGGCCCTCATACCTTTGAAAGGCCCCGCTATTATCTCGATAATATCGTTGACGTTGATGTCGGTAATCATTGATTTCTCCACAAGGAATTTTTCGATATCCGAGAACTGGATGTAGCCAGGGACCATGCCTTTGACATGTTTGAATCCGGATATGCTGTCTGACACCGCTTGAGCATTTGGAGCTTCGAAGAACACGTAACTCTTCTGAGCTTCGAGAACCAAGATAGACCAAACCTGAGGAATCTTGCCTTCTTGCTTACGTTTTTCAAGCCTATCTCCGACGAACTTTGCAACCGTTTTTTCCTGTCCGCCCGTCGTCTTCACGGCAAAGATTCTTGTTGCTATTTGTTGCGACATCTTTCAACAACTCACAATTTCTAACTCATTTGTATACTCGTTAAATTAAATAAAGATGAAGAAATCCGAATTTTTGTCGTCTAAGGCGTACCGCCCGTAGTAGAAACGCCCGCGGCTAGTAATAGCATTGCCGCAAGAAAGTAGATAATGAAACCGATGGCTCCTACGACACCGAAGCCCAAGAGCACTAGCTTCATGTAGAGCATAAACTCTTCTCGATCAGACTTCCTAGTAAGCTTCAAAGTACGATAAGCAGACGTTAGCCAGCGGCCCATTCCCAAGTCTGTTTCACTTCCCTTGCCTAATTGTATCCGGAGTTTATAATCTTGCAAAATGATTCTATTTAACTTTGCTTGCAAGCGAGCTAGATCTGACTATAATCTCATATACTAACTACCATTGAATCATTATGACGGTTGAGCGCAAAAAAACCGGCAGAGTCCGAGATTATTCAGGGCTCTTGTTTATTCCTTCCAATGGCTTCGGAAACCGTCTCTCTAACTGTCACATCACCTCCATACCATAACGCGATAAACTATAGCAAGCATGTGAATAACTCCGGGTGGTACAGGGGGAATCTGGGCGATTCCTTGGAGAATTACCTTCAACAAATGACCGATGCTTTCACCGAAGTTTATCGAGTTACGAAAGAAGGCGGTTTCTGTTGTATTGTCATAGGGAACGAAATAATGAACGGAACCATTGTTCCTCTCCCACATTTTCTGGTAAACTCTCTATGCTCAGGGAGCTTTTGGCGATTTCATGAGGAGATAATCTGGAGCAAGGTTACTGGTGGTCTCGACAGATTCGGCGTGACCATCCAAAGGCCATTTCCAACATATTATAGGGCCAACATCATGCATGAGCAGATCTTGGTACTTAGGAAGGGTGAGTTAAGGCACACGAGGGATCCGCAAAGCAAGTTCTTAATTGACGAGGTGATGAAGAGGGATACTAGCAACTCTGTTTGGAACATCGCGCCGGTGCCGCCGAGATATATTGACCATCCGTGCCCATTTCCTGAAGAGATACCCAACAGACTCGTTACCTTGTACAGTAATAAAGACGAATTGGTCCTTGACCCCTTTATGGGCTCGGGACAGACAGGAAAAGCCTCGAAACAATTAGGACGAAGATTTGTCGGATTGGACCTTCAATTGAAGTATTGTGCACTCGCAAAGGAGAGGATATCTAAGGAGAGTCCACACCTCAGGCCCGCGCTCCTCGCCAAATGGGAAAAATCAAGTCAACCATATCAGAAGAGAGAAAGGATGAAATGAGAAGGAGCTTTGTCGTAATCAGTTCAAAGGTAGATCCAGCAAGCGCGAATATTCTCAATAGCTTGCTAGCGAATTTCGAATTTGAAAAAACTGAGGAGCTCTTCGACTCTTCCCCAATCTACAAGTTCGAAAATTTGTCCCTCGTAACTATTGGACAAGAAATCGTCCGACCAAGCTCCGAGCTGGATGTTTACTTTGGGTCTAGCGATTGTTGCTACATCTTCGCTTCAAGACACAGGGCTGAGAGCGGGATTCCCAGTCTGACGGGACATTTTACGGGAAACTTTGGCGCAGCAGATTTTGGAGGCAACGCCAACGAGATGTCGAGGTACTGCCCTTCAGTGCTGAAGCGATACATGCTCGAGCTCCAATCCATGAAGGAGAAACTACCGAAATACAACATAACACTCGAGGCAGTCCACCACGGGCCGACGGAATTGAATAAACCACTCATGTTTGTAGAGCTAGGGTCTTCTGAGGCTGAATGGGGTGACAAGGAAGCTGCTTCGCAAATAGCGACAGCAATCGTTGGAAGTCTCACGAATGAGGAGGACAAAAGATACAGCAAATGCGCTATCGGACTGGGTGGTACGCATTATCCTGAGAAATTTAACAAGGCGGAATTTCTTGATTCCGAAATAGCGATGGGTGCAATAGTCCCAAAATATTCGCTGCAATACATAGACGGAAAAATGATGAAACAAATAATCGAGAAAAGCGAAGAGAAAATATCCATTGTGGCACTTGATACAAAGGGCCTCGGTAAGGAGAAGGGTCGAATAATCGAACTTGTAAATTCTCTTGGTCTTGAAATTTTGAAACTCTAACCCAAGGTTTGCTCTACGAATTTTTCAACGTCAAAGGGGATCAAATCAGAATAGTCCTGACCGACGGCAAGGTAGATGATGGGCCTTTGTGTGACGAAGGCGATTGACAGAGCCGCTCCGCCTTTCGTATCCGCATCGGCTTTTGTTAGAATGCTCGCGTCGAAATCTGTGAAACTTTTGAATTCCTTCGCCTGTGAAAGCGCATCATTACCTGACAAGGAATCCGCAACAAAGATCTTAAAGTCCGGCCGTACTACCCGGACTATCTTCTCCATCTCTTCCATCAGATTCTTGCTAGTCTGGATCCTGCCTGCCGAATCTATCAGGACGACTTCAACCTTGTGAGATTGAGCATACAGCTGGGCGTCCTTTGCGACCGCGGCAGGGTCTGAACCGTATCCCTGCGCGATTGCCTTGATCTTTAATCTGTTTGCATGTTCCGTGAGTTGCTCTATTGCTCCCGCTCGATGGGTGTCTCCGCAGGCAAGAACCACGGTATCACCTTTGTTTTTTAGCAGATAGGCGAGTTTTGCTACCGTTGTGGTCTTTCCGACCCCGTTTATACCAAGGAAGAGGATTACGAACGGCGAGAATTCATCTCGAACGTCTTTGGTTGTTTTCGACCTGACTAGAGCAGGCAGGTCGATGCTCTGAGTTTTAGTGAAGCAGCTTCTAATTGCCTCCTTGAGCTGATTTTTCAAGTAATTGACTCGATCCTCGCTCCGCGGGATCTTTGCATCTGCGAGTCTCGCCTTTATTTCGTTGACAATGCTTTGAATGACCTCTTGAGCGACGTCGCTTTCGATCAGCGCCAATTCGAAATCCCAAAGGATTTCATCGGCTTCCTTTTGGGAAATGGTTGTATGGGTAGCGAGCTTTGTGAGAGATCCGAAAGCGGACCTTAATTTTTCAAACAACGTATGTCAACTAACGGCGAGAGACAACGGAAACATAGGCAAGTGTTCTTTAAATGAAAAACTTGCAACGGAAGTGTAATGTTATTGTTGAGCCCCCGTCATTCTTTGGATTGTGGCTCTTCCGACTTCTAACCTCGAGCCAATCTCCTTCCTTTGGCTTTCCAATGACGAAACGGCCCTCTCGAGTTCCTGACGTCTGCCCTGGAGAAACGTTTTTGCAGACTCTCTGTTCTTCTCAATTGCGACTCCAGCTCCAACACTTACTATGAACTTGTCTAAATTGGAGCTCGCTGCATACATGAGGGCTCCTCCCCCTATCGGAACCAAAAGCTCATTGTTGTTGGATTTTGACATCGTATCAATAGCTTCGAGTGCAGCTCGAGCGTCAAGCAAAGCTGCAGAAGCGTTCTGTTGCCTTGTGACCACTTCTTGGTAATAGGCTTCAAGAAGTCTGACTTCTCCAACAAGCTGGTTGAACTGTTCTTGAATTTGTTGTTCAGAAAGTGCAGAATCTTTCATCTGCGCAGCTGGCGCACTCCTCGACTGCCTGCTGCGCGGCACCTGAGAATTATTCATCGAGCCGCTTGACAATTCTTAACAGAACACGCTCTCTTGTGGAGGACAATTTGTATTGCCCTGTTATTATTAAATTCGGCTTGCCTTTTCTTAACTCTCTTATGAGCTGAAAGCTCGACCGATTATGACGAGCTCGCTTCCCCTTGTTGAATTTCCGAGTAGAATCCCCTTTGTATTGCCAACAAATCCGGACCCTACAAACGGGATGCCACCGTTCACCGTTGCGGGCTCCGGGTCTACCCTCAATGTCTCCGAAATCTCTTTCATTTCACTTTCCGTGGTGGAGGGATGCGTTATTGCGCCGCCGTTAGTTGCGCACACCATTGAACCCAGTTGCACATAGTTAGAGATTCTCATTTTCCTTACCGGGGCATCTAGCACTCTTTGAATTGTCCTGACGCTTTCTTCGCCAAAGACGTCTGAGACTAAAGCGCCATTGTCGTTTGCTGCGATGAGGTTTCCGACAGAAGTAAATCTCGAATTTAGTTTTTCGACTTTCATATCTGTCATGCGTTTCAGCGTATCAACTTCCTCGTCCTCAGCTAGTCTAGAGACGATTATTCCGTTATTGTTCATTACAATGAGCGGCCCAATTAAGCGGGAACCTGCAACGGAGATCTGGAGGGCTTTGCTTCGTAAAAAGCTCTCTATCTTCTGACTTTTTGTTGAGGCGAGGCCTCTCGGGACAAGGCAAAATTTGTCGTTTGCGCGAAGAAAAATCCCAATGTTGGGACTGCGGTATATGTCAAAAAGATTAATTTCTGCGGGCACTTTACAAACATTATTCCTTTTGCTTGAGAAATTCACTGTGCCGGTTTAACGAGGGTCAAAGATATTCGAGGGCTTAAAAAGTGGAAATATTGCGCGGTTTTTGGTCTCAACAGCCAAAGAAGTCGTATTTTTTTCTAGAGACTCCCGCACTTTTATCAATTGTCTCGTGATTTTTTTGTCAGTTAGCAATTAGTTAGTTCGACTGACAGTAAACTGGTCATTTTTAGTTCCGTATTTTGTATATATCCAGTAGATCCTATGAGATTTGAAAAAAGGTCCTAAGATACCGAAAAATCAATTTTGACTTGTTTGTTCAAGTATGGTGCTTGTGAAGATAGACTAATGAACGTAGAGAGCGATCATACGAACTCATAAACGTTGTAATTGAGTTATGCTTCCATCTATCCCTCGAGTTCAAAACAGTCTATCGACGTACGTGATCGATTCCGACTGCTCTAAATTTCATGTTTTAGGGGTAGTGTTTGATTCTGAATTTTTCCCTTAAAATCACAGTAGTGTATGGTATTCCTCGAAACCGAAATTCTCATTCACCGTCGACATCTCTCGGCAAACATATTAGTAGTCACAAAGGACCACAAAGGATCTGAATTCAAAGTTAACGGATGGTCCCGAGTTTTTGAAAGCCGTAGTTGTAACGCCAAGACAGGCAAACACTCTTCGAATCAAAGATGTTGACGTGCCCAAAGTTCCAAAGGAGCATGTGCTTCTTGAAGTACAAAAGGTTGGAATCTGCAGGACAGACCGAGACATCATATCTGGATTTTACGGCGAAAGCCCCAAAGGCAGCGACTATCTTGTCCTCGGGCACGAATCTCTTTCGAGAGTTTCAGAAGTGGGTACTGGCGTCCACAGTCTAAAGAAGGGCGATCTTGTAGTACCGACCGTTAGACGAAACTGTTTTGAGAACTGCCTCAACTGTCGCGCCGGAGAATCAGACATGTGCCTCACCGGAGACTACAAAGAGCATGGGATAAAGGAACTGCATGGCTTTGCTTCAGAATATGCTTTGAGCGACGCGAAGTTCATTGTGAAACTCCCGGAAGCTTTGAAGCAAGTCGGAGTTTTGCTCGAGCCCCTCACAGTAGTCGAGAAAGGTGAGGTGCAGACGTTTAAAATTCAGCAATCGAGGATGAAATGGTCACCGAAGAAAGCCTTGGTATTAGGCGCGGGGCCTGTCGGCCTTCTTGCGACCGCGATACTGCGACTGAAGTGTCTTGAGGTCTCAACCGTAGCAACAAGATCAAAGGATAGTCCGAAGGCACAACTCGTCATGCAGACTGGCGCGGCATATGTGAACTCAAAGGAGACGTCTCTCAAATCTATGGAAGACAAATTCGACATCGTCTTTGAAGTAACTGGTAACCCATCCGTGGCCCTAGAAGCCCAGAACCTCATCGAAACAAATGGGGTGGTCTGTTATCTGGGCATTTACAGAATGGAACAAGGCACGGAGGATGCGGGTGGATTGTTCACAAACATGGTACTCGGAAACAGAGTCCACTTTGGCTCGGTCAATGCAAACAAATTTTATTTCGAAAAGGGTGTAAAGGATCTGACCAGAATTCGCAGAAAATGGAACGGGTTCCTGGAGAAGATCATAACCAGACGATCAAAGCTTGAAGATCTGGAAAGGGCATACAGTCCAGAAAGCGAGGAAGAAATAAAGACAATAATTGACGTTCGTTAGTAATTATCAGTTTTGAAAAAGATCGGAGTTCTTCTTTATTCCTTCTCGGTCATCGACGTCGTCACCGAAGATTTTCTTCCAATTTCGGTTCGATATCCTTCAAGCATCTCGGGATGAATTAGGATGTACTCGGTGAATGCCCCGAGCTTTTGTATCGTATCCGCATGTAATCCGTGTTCTATCATCTCGGCATCTTCCCTGGCAATTCCGCCGTCGACACCGAATAGCATCAAAAACTGAGTGATTAACTCGTGCTTCCTCTGCATTTCCTGCGCCAGTTTCTTACCCTTCTGGGTCAACGACAAACCTCGGTATCTCTCGTGAATTAGAAACCCTTGAGAGTCTAGTTTCTTTACTATACTTGTGACCGTGGGCTTGGAGACTCTCATTCGCTCGGCAATGTCGACGGAAGCAGCATATCCCTTTTCTTTGATCAGGGAGTTGATGGTCTCGAGATAATCTTCTGTAGCCTCTTTCGGTTTACGCTGAGGTATTCTTCTTACCTTCCGGGGTTTGAAGCTTTGGCTCAGTGGATCTTGTTGTGACTTAGCACTTTCACCCAAATGAATAACCACGTCGAAAAATTTCTGCTCAGAACCTCGCCTACGATGTGTCGCTAAAGTCAAAGATCAATCCTTTGCAATTTTGCTATATATGCGATGCTGACGTGGCCTGAAAGTTTTGATCTGCATTTGGCTCTACTAGCTTGCCCTATATCACTTGTCCATAAGAGATATGGTTACCGCGGAAGCTTTGACTTTCTGTGCTACTGTCTGGTCCGGTCATAGGACTGCGCAATCTGTATTCATTGTGAGTAAGTGTTGGATGGTTTGCAAGAACTAATTCCGTGAAAAATGGGGCTATTTCAGAAAAGTATGTGCAACCCAAAGGGTCGATTTATCATTCGTTTGGAAAATTTCGGATTGAAGAAATGAAATGGTTGACATAATCTCGATTCTAACCGTCGCGTGCGTGGGCCTTCCTAATACCTATCGAGACAGTTGTAAAGCACTATGCTGCAATATGTGGTGCAGGCACCTTCATTCGTTCGCGGCAGGTCCGGCGTAATAATACATCCGATTTGACGATTCGAAAATTAACGGAGGGAAATGGGCAGGCAATCGAAAAGGAATA
>JASHOD010000063.1 GCA_030041295.1 Nitrososphaerales archaeon | reverse complement strand
GAAGTTAGCGTGACGCTGAATACAAACTTCACCGGAGTGAGCATACTGCCAGAATCGGTCCACGGCTTTTATCTTCCTGCGGATGCTGAGCAATCTGTGACTTATGAATACCTAGTCACTGGCTTTACTGCGTCAACTTTGCCCGGATGGTTCCAGTCGGAATTAGCTACGTGTTCAGTCGGACCCGCTTGTGGCGGCAATAGCTGGAACTCGGCCTATGCAATCTACGACAATATGATCAATGTGGTATGGCTACCAGCTTAGTGGAGTAAGAGTGTGAGTAAAAATATGATGAATGAAAAAAAATTATCTAATGGAAGAAGTAAGGCGTTCGGTACGAAACTGGTGGTAGGAACTCTCCTCCTAGTGTTGGGCGTGTGGGGTCTCGCTTCTGTCGCTGGAGGTTTTTTGGGCTCCTCATCTGCAACGGCAGGATCAGCAGCTCCATCGATGCCAACTGGAGTAGCAAGGCTGATCGGAAGTTCTACGACGGCTGGTGTAGCTAGGCCAAATCCCCCTGCGGTCTCTCCGTCAATTCCTCACCTGAATAAGCATGGCAAGCCAGCCAAGTTCAAAGGCGACCCTTATCCTACCGGAGTTACTGACTATGGTGTAAATGGGGCAAGCACGTATTCATATTATGCTGAATCTGTTTGGTCGCACGTAGATTTCAGTAGATTATACCTTACTGGGTGTGCTCAAACTAGTACTACGGGATGCACCTTGGGTTATCAGGAGAATGCTATCACTCAAAATGTTTGGGAATGCACTTCTGGAGGTGCGTGTGCAAACGGACAATACTGGACGCAGGATGTAATCAACATCGCACAGACTGCCGCAACCACATTCACAGTGAGCGTCGGTGACAACATATGGAATTTCACTGCCGGTAACAGCTGTTCATATGGCTCGATGTCTGAGGCCCCGATCTCTGGCTCCGGAGGCATTTCTACCTATAGTTGTGGATCATACTATTCGTATGGATACTCAACTACTTACAGCTTGAGTTTACCATTCCAAATCTGGATCTGGATGAACGGCTATGTGAATAGCAACAACGATGCTGTAGTGCAGTTCTATTGGGACGTCTGTGACAATGCAGGATGCTCTGGTGTCATAAATTTTGATACCGTTACATTCAACAGCCTCGGCGGAGCATGCGGAAATTGCGCCGGTGACGATCAGTATCTAATCAGCGGAACAACATCCACAGGTGTTGGTCTACCCTTTGATCTAGAAGGAGATCTAACAGGAAACTGTTGCGGACACACGGTTACCGTTCCGGCCGCAACCTTCAATATGTATGACTCTTATGCGACCACCCCAGTCACGTCTGCTGGCTCCACGTTCTACGTGCCGCATGCCTATTCTACGGGTGATGACACAGCCGAGACGGTTTCAAACGTAATGATGGCACCACAGTTCCCGAATAATGTTCTCGGTGAGACGGGTCCCGATAACTCGATACAATTGTACTAGCGAAGAGGAACTCTTCAAAGCGGGGAGAAGGCCCCCCATGTACGCTGCAACAGAAGCTGAAGGGTGCGAAGAAAATGAATGATAGTAGATCTTGCGCCAGAGGGAGGAAGGCGTCTATGCGAACGAAGCTAGTAGTGGGTGCGATGCTTCTGATTTTAGGCATGTCTGGCGTGCTTGTCGTAACTACACCGATATCATCGATTAGACTAGCATCTACTTCGCATTCCTCACAGAAAGCTAGTCCACTTTCTTCGCTTGCCCCTCCAAGATTACCTCAAAAACTGAAGAAACATAGTGCGAATCCTGGCCCAGCGTGCAGTGCTACTACTTCGTGCCCAGTTGGCGTGACGGACTGGGGAATAACACCGAGCGGCTCTACATATTCGTACAACGCAGAGGGTGCGATTTCATTTGTTCATTTTAACCGACTATATCTAGACGGGTGCGCCGAATACAATGCAACTACAGGTGGAGGTTGTGGAATGAGTAATCAGTTGAATGCGATCAATGAAAATGTGCTTGAATGTGCAACCTCGGCATCTTCTAGCTGTTTGCTTGGCGATTACTGGCCTCAAGATGTAGCTGAGATATCGCAAACAGGGGCGACGACATTTAGCATATACATGCTGGACAACATATGGAACTTTACTGCTTCAGGAGCCGGTATGCCAGCGCCGCTTATTCTAACAGGCTCTCCATGTGACGGAGAAAATTATGGCACGGCTCGATACGCTTGCACAACTTCTTCTTTTTCAGTGACGTTGCCGTTCTACGTGGAGATGTGGATGTATTCCTACGTGAATCCCAGCCACAATGCCGAGGTTGATTTCTATGCTTGGGTCACGAGCAACGGTGCCACAGTTTTTGGGCCCGAGAGGTGGGACAATGTGACTTTCAATAGCGACGGATTAGCAAGTACCTCTGGTTGCCCCAACGCATGCTTCAATGTTGGAGGAACAAACGGAAAATACGGATCTGAGACGGATTCAATCTCAAATGTAGTTGTGGGCGCTGCTGGTGGTGTAACACTCGATGTACCAGCAATCCAAGTTTACATGTCGACGGGTTATCTACCAACCACAACCTCGGGTTACTACCTAGTTCCGCATGCATGGTCTTCTGGTTTCACTGGAGAAACCACGCTAAACGTGATGATGTCAAACCCGTTCAGCTCCACCAATGAGTTAGGTGAAACAGGTACCGACGCCAACGTGGCGCTATATTGAAAATAAGTGAGGATCTTACTTTTTCTGGCGAATAGGATCTATCGTTTTCCTGTTCTAATTGCCAGAACAGTCTCTCGAAAGGCAAAGAAAAACCTAGGCTAAAATAGGCTTTCACCCTACGGATTACCTGTGAAAAACACTAGGCTCATTGCCCTTCTCGTGGGGGCAATAATCGTAATCATAGTTGCAGCATTCGCGCTTGTAATTATTCCTCCAAGTGCGAAATCTGGCAAGATGACGACAACCGGTACCCTTGCTGTTTTGATTACCGATCCACCGAGCGTTCCAAGTGGTGTCTCTGCGGTATTCTTGTCTTATTCCAATTTGCAGGTACACTCCAGCGGTGCGTCAAATAGCTCTGGTTGGACAACCCTAAGTCCTTCATCAGGAGTTGTGGAACTGCTTATTCTAGTCAACTCTACAAGGACACTAGCGATTTCGGATGTTGCCTCGGGAACTTTCGACGCGGTGAGGTTCGACATTTCTCGTGTGAGTGCAACGTACGCGTCCTTGAACTATTCGTGCAGCATATTTGGCAACGAGCAAAGTGTAACTGCGCAAATTTCCGGTGGCGGTGTTCAGGTAGTCGCAGGCCAAACCTCGGCCGCTCTGATAGATCTCAACACTGTCTTGGTTCCACTAAACAACGACAATGGATCAAGCGGCAGCAGCCCTCTTCAGTTTCAGTTTGCTCCCCAAGTTGCAAGCTATGATGTGAACGCTTCGGTTCTTCCAACTAGCGCTTTTACGACGAACGCTCTAGTTCAGTTGTCCAATAGCACGCTAGCACAGGTCGAGGGACAACAATCAAATGCGCTACAGATAGAATCTGCTCAATTGGGTCCCACTTCGCTAACAGTGACGGTAAAAAATAATGGGAATTCGTCCGTGAATATCAATACCCTTGAGCTTAGTGCATCGTTACTCCCTAACACGACTAGTGGAGGTGATGTTCCTGCCACGGCGTTTATGGCGATTTTTGGAACAAATTCGAGCTCCGGGCTAGTTTTGCTATCTAATAATGGAGTGAGCCAAATGACCTCCACGGGCTATGCGCTTTCTGCAGGAAGTAGTGTCACATTCAGTTATTCTGGCGAGATAATACTAAGACAATACAGCGCTAATGTCACTATTTCGCTCGCCCTAGCTGTAGTTTCTGGAAGAAGCTACTTCATTATAATCCCTGGATTCACGAATGGGCTCTCTATCGTTGCCCAATAGACTACTCTAAAAGAAGTGCCATTATTCATCCTTTAGATTTCCTGCTTGATTCGCAAAACTTCGAAGGGTTCTGAGTCTCTGATAAGGGTTGAAGAGGATTGGATTTTTGCGCCCAGGCCATCGACAATCTTGATCCCTAGTTTGTCACAAGTTGGCGCTTCTGGAATTTCTCCCGACGTACGGTCGCCGCCCTTTGCAAATATGTATTCGCAATTTGGATTGTAGGCGATGGCTTCGAGGGATTTGCGTACGCTCTTGTCCATGTCGATCGACACGAATACCTCATCCACAAATTTAATGGCACTTACCACAATGATTCGATCCTTGAGGGGCATGAAGTGTTTGCCCTTTTTAAGACGCGCCTGCTCGTCATTGTTGATGATGACTACGAGACGGTCTCCTAGTGCGCGGGCTTGCTCCATGCACTCTATATGTCCAGAGTGGATTGGGTCAAAGTATCCGCTCGTTATGACGACTACTGGCTTCCTCATATTAACTCCTAGTAACTAGTCTATGTTAGAAGTTTGCGGTGATCTGCCTATTCACCACAAACAATGTGAGTCTAGCAAGATAGTCTTCTACCATAGCTTTCTCTGCACCCCATCATGCAGTGTGACGGACTCGAGATCGTAGGCAACTTTGGGTCTTTCGGCGACATAGGGTAGACCAAAATTCAATATGACAAAATTTAATCACATACAATTATCCGTCGGCCTAATTTTACGACGAGTAAGAAAAGCGATCTCTTTAATTATCTGTAATTAATATGCCAGAACGATTGACTTTTTGAAAGCACTTGAAAAGTTTAGAAAGTTCTTTCGTCGGTTAAATGTGGCAATCGACGAGTTCTTTCGTCTTCCTGACGACCATATTATTAACTAAGCAAAAATGGGAGTGCTAATTCTGTAACTCGTGAGTCTCTGCGAGCATCGTCTGTGATTGGCGCGCTAAAAGTATTGAAATGGCGCGAGACTGAAGAGCGCAATACTATATCGGAAATCGCTATGGCGCTCATAGTCCATGCTACTCCTTCCAACTTGATAGAACAATCAATGACGGCTATTCAGCGACTAGATTTTCTCAATGGAAGAGGAATCTTTCGTTGGCCCAATTCTTGATTTCCGAGTGGTTCATTTTGTATGGGGGAGTGACATGCGGCTCCGCACGCTTTCCTTTTCATCATCAAGAGAGTCTTCGCTCAATCTCTTTCCTTATTTCCTCGATTCCGAGCGCTGAACTGTTAATGGAAAGAGCATGCAAAACATTAGCATATTTCCTGTAACTTGTCAACTGGTATTCGATGAATTTCTCCGAGACCAAGTCGTCGGTCCTGCGTGACATTACGTCATTTAACGAAGCATCCATATGGACGATCAAGGACCCTTTCGGAATCATATGCATTAGGATTCTAGCGTAGAAATCAAATGACGAACCCAGATAATAGCTGTTGTAAATGACAGTGTCAACCACATATCTTTCGGCAACTACTTTGTATCCAAGTAGTAGCGGTACGTACATTCTTCGAATTATGAGTGGCACCACGCTCACAAATTCAATCAGGCTCCAAATTCTCTTTCCCTTTAGGGTTCTAGAATCCAAGATCTTTCCGCCGGGAGCATATGGCGCAACAAAATACCCTTTGAATCCCAACTTGAGTAAAAGTCGCGAGATGAAGAAAGCGAGACTGTGCCTCCCTCTTATCCAAGCCCGGCTGACCTTGTAGCCCCGATCCCTGAACTCTTTCATTAGTAGTTGAGCTTGCGTAGTCTTGCCTGTTCCATCGGACCCGAAAAAGACAACGACTCTTCTTTGCACCGGGATCGTGGGATTGGACCTTCTATCCTTTCTCTCTTTCTCGCCGCATTTTATCTAGTTTGGGTTAAGCGCATAGTAAGAGTTGAATGCGGTATCCTATACTCAATCCAATAACTTGGATAAGCAAAAAGAAACTAGGTCGAAAAGCACCTGCGGAAAAATCCTTAAGCAATTTTCCCTCCCCCGCCACAAGTCAGGGAATTGCTCCGATTTGTCAAGCACTAATTATTCAAAACCGCATCTTTCAAAGCCTATGACAGTGACCTTGCGTGCTGTTATAACCCTTCTTTTGTTTTCAGCAGCGATCTCGATTTCTTACATCGCCTCAAAACGCTGCGTTTGACCCATTAAACGGCATGATCTACGTAACTGAAAATGCTGCAGTCGCTGTGATCAATGGTTCTTCAAATGAACTCGTAACCACAATCACCCGGTTCTCTTCTCTTGATGTCATCGCCTTTGATTCAATCAGCGTTCATTAGAGATCGCTTCCGCCCTGTGGAGAGCTTAGACATACATTCTCTATGACGAGTGTTTCCAAGTTACCGAAAAGCTTGTGCTAGTGCTCGTTATCGAGGAGGGTGTCGC
>JASHOD010000006.1 GCA_030041295.1 Nitrososphaerales archaeon | reverse complement strand
AAGGCTTCTCTCGCTTAGTAATCTTATTTCAAAGTAGTAGGACTCGACTCAGCCTTTTCCTTATCATTAGGCTCTTGTTTGGATCTTCTCATCCAGAAGACAAGGACTACAAAGGCAACAAGCACGGCAGCGACTTCGACAAAAGCGAAGGTTGACGAGATGGAGTTGATAATTCCTTTGACATCTGGTCCAACTCTATAGCCAACGTAAATGAGCACTCCATTCCACAACGCCATTCCAAGAGTTGAGTAAAGCATGAACTTCCAAACTTTCATTTCACCTATTCCTGCTGGAAACGCGATTAAAGTCCTAATCAAGGGGATAAATCGAGTCAAAAGAACTGCTAGGTCTCCATATTTTTGAAACCATTTCTCGCTTTCAATTAAACTTGATTCACTAAGATGAAAATACTTTCCATACCTGACAACGAGCACCCTCCCAAGGTAGTACCCAATCGCATAATCAATGATTGTTCCAACTATACTTCCCAGAGTGGCGATAAGCAAAACTAGCCAAAAGTTGAAAGTACCTTCGTAGACCAAATAACCGGCGAAGGGGAGAATTATCTCGCTTGGAATAGAAACTGCAAGTGCAGCAATCATAAGGCCGAAAATTCCGCCATATCCGATGGTGATCATTGTCTGAACGATGAAATTGAAGAGCATCTGAGCGAGTGACAATCAGCCCGACCTCCAGTTTAGCAGTCTTAACCTCATTGAATCAATTTCTAATGTTTTCTTTTCGCGAACGGTTACGTAATTTGCTAGGAAATGAATCTGAAAAGATTTGTCGCTTTGTGATTGTATTGGGATTCAAACATTCGCGACGAACATCGGCTGGATAGCCTTTTATCATTCGGTCTCTCAGTTTTTCTTTTGCTACTTACACTTATACGGTGAACCTTAGTCAATAATGTCTCAGCAACAAGCCAAAAGACCTCTGAACGCTCTTCAAAAAGCCGTCAACAAAGAAGTGTCGGTTCGCTTAAAGATGGAGTTAGAATACCGTGGAAAGATGATAAACGTCGACCCATACATGAATGTAATCCTGGTCGATGCAACTGAGTATAGCGGCGTAAACCCGTCAGCAACATACGGAAAAGTTGTGATCCGGGGTAACAATGTTCTTTTCATAAAGATTGGCAACGGATTTTAACTTAATTACTAACAACTAATCATCTTAAAGTTGCTCTTGTCCCTCTTACGAATTCGACGGCTTTGATTTCATCTACTCTCGAATCGAACTTTCTTTTGAAATATGACAACGTGTTCGCGATATCTCTTCTCAGAATCTCCTCGGCGTTGGGATGATCCAACGAAACATATTGCGGCCAATCGATTATCCAGGGGTTTTCCCCATCGTAGAGTATATTGTATTCTGAGAGATCGCCGTTGATAATCTTTGCCCGAACATAAGCTTTATTCGCATTTTCTAATATTTGTCTCAGTAGCAATGATGGCTTCGAAATATCTTCTTTCCTACAAAGGTGAAGCATTACTCCGTCAATTTCTGACATCAGAACAGCATGTCTATCTCTCGCGATGAATTTTGGAGTACGAACCCCCACATCGAATGCTTTCAGCAAACCTTCCTCCTCCTTGCCTGCCGCTTCGATGTTTATCTGAAGCCATTGATGTTGGGTCTCAGGCTTTGAGTAAGAGCGTTTTAATCTGGTCGCCCTAAAGCTTATTCTCCCAATTCTGTAAAACTTGATTACAGCTCTCTCACCGGAATCGGTTACCACCTCGAAGACGTCGGATTCTTTTCCCATACCAATTGATCTTCCCATTCCTGAGATCAATCCTCTTTTTACTAATGATTGGAGTGCTAAAGCGTCGAGACCGGCAGAGACTAGAGTGTAACCGGATTGCGATTTGATCACAAAACCAAAAGCATTCAGTCTTTGCAGTCTGAACAATAGTTTGCGCTCATCCAGGCGAGTTAGGGCCCTTAGTGTCTGGAGCGGAATGGATTGAAATCGAGTTATTGATTTTTCGAGCGCCCTTAGAACATCTATGTCTTCTGGATCTAACTGCTTGATCGCTCGGGAGGCAATCTGAGCTGAGGACACAATTCTAATGTGGTATCTTTGGCGCTTTTTATCGGTTTTAGACGGAAATGAATCTCGTAAAATCCAAATGGCAGTAGTTGCTCAAGTCCTGGAAAAAAGGGTTTAATTCCACTTACTTCTGAACTGTTTTCGAGCTTGCCGCATATTAGATACCGAAGACTCCCGGAGGGCAAACTGCCTGTGGATGTTCTTGATCGTATCCTTAACTCCCTTTCAAGGAATGGGAAGAATCTCGTTGTTCCCCCTAGTATCGGAGTAGACGTGGGCGTCACAAAGTCCAAGGGAAAGTATCTTGTTACTTCATCAGATCCGATTACCGGGACTGTGAAGCGGATAGGCTGGTATGCGGTCAATGTCAGCGCGAACGATGTGGCCACAAGCGGAATTATGCCAGATTCTCTAAGCGTCGTGTCGCTGTTCCCTAGTGGCTTTAGTTCGAAGCAGATTAAGTCGATAATTGTTGAGATAGATGAGACCGCACACAGTTTAGGAATAACTATGACAGGAGGTCATACTGAGATCACTCCAGGATTACATAGACCGATCGTTGTAGTAACTTGCTTTGGATCCGGTGACAAATTTGTAACCGCATCCATGGCGAGAGAAGGCGATGCAATTTTGATGACAAAGACCGCGGGAATTGAAGGCACATCCATACTATCACGGTTGAAAATTGTTCGCTCGTCGTTAGAACCCTCGATAATCCGGCGGGGAGAGAACTTGATTGAACAATTGAGTATTGTCAGAGAAGCGAATTTGGCTTTCACGACGGAAAAAGTACATGCTATGCATGATACTACGGAGGGGGGAATTCTGGGATGTCTCGTGGAAATGAGTCTCAGCTCGAAATTAGGATTCGAACTCGAGGAAGAGAAGGTATTCGTTGATGCAAGCACGACAATGATATGTGACCTGATTTCATTAGATCCTTTGAAACTTATTGGATCTGGCTCTCTGATCATCTCTTGCTCGCCCAGAGACGAATCAAGTATCATTCAAACCGTCAAGAGCGCAGGGATCCAGTGCACTCGAATCGGTACATTTATGGCTAGAAATAAAGGCCGAATTTTGATAGGCGCGAATGGAAAGTTATTGAGGATTAAAGACGTCTCTATCCAAGATGAACTTTGGCCCGCCCTAAACAAGTACAGCGAGCTTTCGTGAGATTGCAGCTTTGACAAAGTGAAAGTAGCTAGGCTCAGGCTTACCGGGCCTGCTTATGTACTCAGGATGGAATTGTGTTGCAAAGTAGAACGGATGATCTAGAATTTCAAATATCTCAGTTCTTCGGCCGTTGTCACTAAATCCCGAAAAGCGCATCCCAGCTTTTTCGAACTCCTGCCGATAAGATTGATTAAATTCGTATCGATGCCTGTGTCGTTCTCTAATTAGGTTTCGTTGATAGATCCGCGACGCCATAGTTCCATCTACAATAGATATGTCGTGTCCACCGAGTCTCATTGATCCACCCAAATCTTTTACCTGCTTTTGTTCCGGAAGCAGGTCGATAATGGGATGTGTCGTGTTTGGATCAAGTTCGGTCGAATTTGCGTCTATATGTCCCAGTACGTGCCTAGCAAATGAAACTAAAGCAAGTTGAAAACCAAAGCAGAGTCCCAAGTAGGGTATTGCGTTCTCTCGTGAATAATTAGCAGCAAGAATCTTACCCTCGCTCCCCCGTTTACCAAAACCCTGAGGAATCAGAATACCATGATAGTCCCGAAGGTTCTCTACTGATTGAGAATCTGACTCAAATTCTGTCGAATCCACTGGAATAACTTGTACAGAATATCCTTGTTCGGCGCCAGCGTGAATCAGGGACTCAACTACAGATGCGTAACTATCAGTTAGGGCAACATATTTACCTACCATCGCGATCTTGATCATGTCTTTGGTAGCGGTGAATTTGTTCGCAATCCTCTCCCAGGGTTCAAAGTTTGAATTTATCGGATTCAACCTAATTTTTCCGCAAGCAGTTTCAACAATCCCTTCCGATCGAAGAATTGCTGGAACCTGATAAATAGACCTCGCATCGGGGTTTGAGATTACAGATCTTTGTTCTACGCTTGTGAAAAGTGAGATCTTTTCTCTCGTCTCCTTGGTTAGTCTGTTTTTCGACCTTACAACTATGATATCGGGCTGGATTCCGATCCTTCGCAACTCCTGAACGCTATGCTGAGTTGGTTTTGTTTTCTGCTCTCCTACGGTTTCGAGAACCGGCGCAAGTGTAACATGAATGAAAAGCGTATTTTCCGAACCCAGCTCAAGTCTCATCTGTCTAAAAGATTCGAGAAATGGGAGGCTTTCTATGTCGCCTACTGTTCCACCGCATTCTACCACTAAGACCTCAAGATTTAGCGATGAAGCGAGGTCCTTAATTCTAGTCTTGATTGCATCGGTAATGTGAGGGATAATCTGAACGCACTTTCCAAGGAATCGTCCGTTTCGTTCCTCTTGGATTACTTGCTGGTAGACTGCACCTGTTGTTAGATTATGATTTCTCGTGAGATTGAGGTCCAGAAATCTCTCATAATTGCCAATGTCCATGTCAGTCTCGCCACCGTCGTCAGTTACGAAGACTTCGCCATGGGCAATGGGGTTCATCGTTCCAGCGTCAACGTTGAGATATGGATCTATCTTGAGACAACTAACTCGAAACCCTGAAAGTTGCAAAAGCTTTGCAATTGACGCCGATGTTATGCCTTTTCCGAGGCCGGACATAACACCTCCAGTAACAAAAATGAACTTACAACGCGGATGAGAATCATAGTTCAGATGAGGAAGTTGCTCTTCAGACGATGAAATGCTGGAAGGATTTTCCTTTGCTTCGAAAACAGAACGCATAGAGAGATTTGAAGCCAGGATTTAATAACTTTAACGGACTAGCCTGTGCTCTTAACAATTTCCAAATTTTCACTTTTTGATCTTAAGGGGGAAACGAGGTCAGCAATATCTCTTTGACATCGTGCAATACGTTCAATGATATCTGATATGTGCAACAGGTCCGCGAAACCCTTTGAAGTCTCGTTATCTTTCCTGAATTTCGAAAGATAGGCTTCGAAGTCAATGTATCGTTCAAGCACATCTCTTGTCAAAGTATAGTCCTTCGCAATGAATCCTCTGACGGCGCCATCTTCGATGAAATCAAGTTTCTCGCTGATTGAAGTAAGTTCTTTTTTTAGGTTTTCATCAAGAAACTCCATTTCCGATATCGCGTCTGAAAGTTCCACTGCAAAATCTCCGGCGGTTTCAAGTAAACTCGCAGCTACACGGTAATCCAGGCAATCGATTGAATTCAATCCAAATTTTGCAGCAGCTCTTGGGTCGCTTACCGCAGTTCGTATGAGTCGAACTATCAGAAAGTGCAGTCGATCAACTTCGTCATCTCGTTCGGATACTGATTCAAAAAGATTGGATTCTTGAGATGCAAATTGCTTGATAGTATCGGAGACCATAGCCCTAACAATAGTGCTTATGCGACGGAAGATCTTGCTAGGTTCCACTGCGGTATTATCAACAAGAAATTGGCAAGTAATGCTCAGCGCGTCTTCTTCCACCACTTCTAATCCAATCAGCTTCTTTATTGCAGAGATAGCAGTCTCGCGATCTAGTGAAGAAATTCTGTATTTTCCTTTGATTTTGATCAGATCGTAGCCCAAGAGATAAGCGCCAGTTATTTCTCCTGAAAGACTGGGAATTCCAAATTTGGAGGGATAATCGATGACGATTTCCTTCTCTTGCCGTGAATTGATAGAGTTCTCAACAGGGTAAATCAAGAGACCTCCATCTCCCGAGCTTTCGATAGACAAAAGGGAGCCTTTCCTCAACGAGGCGGATCTAGCCCATTCTTTTGGCAGAGAGATAAGGAACGTTGCTCCGCCCATTTCCTGAACTCTTCTTAGTTGCATATCTATATATCTTTGAATATTCTAGACTCCCTATTAATATATATGATTTGGCTTTATTTTCAATGCTCACGATTTTGACGTTTGGTCTGTCAATCCAGCTGAGAGTACGGAAGACAGCGGTCAAACATCAAAAAAGGTCGTCTTTAACCAAAAGAAAAAAACCGTTGGGGAGAAACTTGCCTTGAACTTGAAAGATATAACGGGAACGCTGGGAGACGAGCTCGAGGGGAAGAGAATAGTTCTTTGCGTCACGGCTTCTATTTCCATTACGGAAGCGCCTAGAATTGCTAGATTATTGATGCGACATGGGGCAGAAATTATTCCCGTTATGACGCCAAAGGCTTGTGAATTTGTCTCACCCATGATCTTTGAATGGTCCACAGGCAATGACCCAATTACGAAATTGACGGGCCGAGTAGAGCACGTTGAACTGGTCTCCCCGAAATCATCAAGCAGAGCCGACTTGATTCTCATAGCCCCCTGCACGGCAAATATGATAGGAAGAATTTCTTCAGGGATAGCAGACGAACCTGTTTCTACTTTGCTTTGCACTGCTCTGGGAAGTGGCATTCCAATTCTAATCGCTGATGCAATGCATGAGCCTATGCTCAGGAATCCGATAATTGAAGAAGCGAGAGCAAAGCTGGAGAAACTAGGAGTGAAATTCATCGAAGGGAAGCTAACTGAGTCCAAGGCAAAACTTGCAGAACCCGAGGAGATTCTTTCGGCAGTTATCTACGAAATTGGAAAGTTGCAGGACGGAACAAAGGATGAGAGTCCTGGCAAGCTCTCCTCGACCAATAAAGTTGATGACAAAAACAGCCTAGAAGGCTTGGGTCTTATCATAACTGCTGGCCCCACGCGCGAACCAATTGATGATGTTCGTTTTATCTCAAATCCAAGTACTGGAAAGATGGGCATTGCTCTTGCTGAAGAAGCTCTTTCGAAGGGTGCAAGAAAGGTCTGTCTTGTTTATGGCCCCGGGGTAGCACTTCCGAGTAATTTCAAGAATGTTTCAGATCAGGACAGGATAACAGTCAATTCTGTTGTCACCAGCCAAGAAATGCTAGACTCGGTGCTTACTGAACTTTCAAAAAGAGGCCAATATAACGTTCTTATTTCGGCAGGTGCCCCTGCAGACTATACGAATTCTTCACCCTCTGAGGGAAAGATAAGTACATTCGAGAACCCCACACTGACAATTGAGCTTACTGCGACTAGGAAGATAATCAGAGTCGCAAAGGACGGGCATCCTGACCTTTTTGTAGTTGCTTTCAAGGCAGAACACGTCCTCAATTCAAAGGAACTTTCTGTCAAAGGTATTGAGACACTGAAGACGTCTGGCGCAGACATGATTGTAGCTAACGATGTCGGAAGATCTGACATCGGCTTTGGATCCGACTTCAACGAGGCCATAGTTCTGACCAAAAGTGGGCGAGTGCACAATCTTCCAAAGGCGAGCAAAAATGAAATTGCAAATGAAATTCTAAATATTATGAGTCATGAAATTAGTAATACAAGATAGAACAAGATGCGCCCATTGGAGTAGATTCTTCCTTCTTAGTCCCACAGGGCAATGAATCATATTCGTCCTACATCATTTTCTCAACTTGGCACGGACATTTTATGCTCCTCTAAACTCTTGACCAGTCTATACATTGTTTCGTTCAGATGGGCATTGAGATCACTTCTTTTCAAAGCAGCTCGATAGATTGCGCCACTTAAGAAATCAATTTCCGTTCTTTTTCCCCTTTCTAGATCTTGAAGCATTGAAGATTTGTTCTTCGAAGTCGTCTCCGCCGCTCTCAAAACAGCTCTAGAGGGGTTTACTTCGTCATCTTCAATTTCGTCGATGCTCGGCTTGATTGAAAGTGCTTGACGAGCTATCGCATACGTCTCAGCTGCTATTTCGCAAAGAAGCTTTCGTGTTCCTTCATGCGCCAGTAGTTCTCCGTTCACAAATCCCGTAATCGCTGATAATGGATTAATCGCGGAGTTGATCACAAGTTTTCCCCATATCATGTCCTGCGCATTTTCCTTAACAGATGACTCGAAGCCTGCACGTCGCAAAATCATTGCAAAATCTCGAGCTGACTCAAGAGAGGTCCGATTCAACGAGGCGAGCATAGTCGGTCCTTTTGCGGCATGGTAAACTCTTCCTGCGCCAAGCAAGGTTGACGCCTCACTTGTCACAGCAGCTATCAGTCTATCTTTTCCAAATGATCTCTCGAGGATCTCCAAGTTGCCAAGTCCGTTTTGAAGTGAAATGACACGAGTATCCTTTCCAACAATCGGGCTCCATTCCATCGCGGCTTCTTGGGTATCGTATGCTTTTACAGCGAAGATTACGTAATCAGGATTTGTTTCGGCAAGCGCGGAAGGATCGCTCGTGCATTTGACGGCCACGTCTCTAAAGACACTGCCATCGTCTTTGTATGACGATACTCCTATTGTCCGAGAGGCTATCAGACTTGTTCCACTCGGATCGTGATTAACGAGCGTCACGTCTACACCCTCATTTCTAAGATGGAAAGCGAAGAGGATTCCTATCGCTCCGGGTCCGATTATGATTATCTTGCTTTGCCTCGTACCGCTAACAGCATCGTGCAGTTTACTAACATCGCTCATTTTGAGATGAAGCTTGCTTTGGTCGCCACTTTGGCTCTGAGCTTCTCCAGCTCTGATTCTTCCATATGGAAGGTGTGTTCCTCGGCGGGAAATTTGGAATCGATCACTTCTCTTGCGTACTCTTCAATTGCCTGCTGAATTTCAGGAGAAAGATTCGCGTACCTCTTTGCAAACTTGGGGGTGAACTTGTCGAATAATCCCAGTACATCATGTAATACAAGAATTTGGCCATCGCAAGAGCTTCCTGCACCGATTCCTATTGTGGGCACCTTCACAGAGTTTGTGATCATTTCAGCGACTTCTGACGTTGTCATCTCGAGTACTATGCTGAAAACACCAGCTTCCTCAAGAGCTTTTGCATCATCAAACAGAGTTAGTGCTGCTTCGGAGGTCTTGCCCTGTACCTTGTACCCTTCGAGAGACGGCGTAGTTTGGGGCGTGAAACCGATGTGCCCCATCACTGGAATACCAGCTTTGACAAGAGCACTCACTGTAGTGGCAAACGCACGACCACCTTCGATTTTAACCGCATCAACTCCGCCTTCCTTTACGAGCCTACCTGCGTTGCGAATGGCGTCTTCAACGCTAACCTGATAAGACATGAATGGCATATCCCCGACGAGTAGTGCTCCTTTGGAGCCTCTGGATACCGAGGAGCACATGATCAGCATCTCTTGCATGGTGACCGGTTTTGTGTTAGGGTAACCAAGCACGACATTGCCCGCAGAGTCTCCGACAAGAATAATGTCCACATTTGCTCTGTCTGCAATAAGTGCAGTGGGATAGTCGTAGGAAGTTATCGCGACAATGTGCTGCCCTTTGCGTTTATCCATCCCGAACTTGTCTCTTCTCTTACGGGCAAGGATATCAGCGACAGAGACCTTGCGTCTAAATTCAGCAGAACTCAAGAATTAGATCCAACCTTCCCAATTTATTCGTGTTCTCTCTGCACCCTCACAGCGCTCTCTCAGAAAGTACTGAAAGGCGCCGTTGAATGAAATTTAAGGCGTCGGCTAATATCCTTCCATTGTCATAGCGGTCAACGATCTTGCGGCACTTCTCTTCTTGTTTGTCTTCTGACTTGAGTCTATTCACTTCTGAAACTAGATTGGGAATTGCCCTAACCAGATTGTCTACTATGGTAACTGAGGCGGTCTGAGCAGTTCTTGATAACGGGTTTAGATCTATAGTCAGCACGATCTTTCCAAGCTTTCGCAGGGCTTCGGTTCTATCTCCATCTTCGAGGGGGACCAATACGACATCTGTGGAGAATATTCCAGAGCGGTCGGTTATTCGTCTTCCACTGTTGAGTTCCGGTATAATTGCGTGAGAATTGTCATCTCCCAAACCGAGCACTTTGCTAGCACCCGCCTCGTATAGCAGGTTGCCAATCGCTTCGATTCTCTCTCTGGTTCGGTAGAACAAGTTAACTTCGAGCGCAGCGCCTGAAAGGTGAGACAGTTTTACCAGCTCCTTTGATGCCAGAGCTGCAGCATTCCCGTTTACCGAAATAACCGGTTTTCTGGCTAGAAGAAGATGCGCAGCAGCTGCAGTGGTAGCTTCCTGAGCCGGCGGAATCGTGGTTTCTCCGATTAGATAGTCAAAGGCTTCTCCTCTTCCATGAGCGATGAGCCCTGAGTCCGCCACTATGTGATGATCCTTCCAGTACCGGATCAGTGTCTCTCTTATCCTAAGAGACTCTGCCCTCGGGTGGTTCGTTGGAATCTGAATCTCTTCGTTTTCCATCAAAGTACTTGTCACTGGGCTGCCTTTATCCACGGAGGTAATAACTCCTCGAAAGGCGACAACAATCTCCCGCCCAGAGAGTCTACTGGTGAGACAATGATCTTCCCATCATTGCCAGCATCGTCCCTGATAACTTTGGCAACCTCAAGTGCTTCTTCACTCTTAACTATTGTGAAAACCGTCTGACCAAACATTGCCATGCCGAATAGGTAGCCCTGTTCTTCCGCGACTCTCATCGCCTTCATGAGAGCGGGGCTGCCTAAACGGATGCTTGCACTAAATTCATGTGCGAGTCGAAGAAAAGTTTCGAGACTCGGGTTCTTGATCATCTTGCTAGAAAATTCGCAACCAATAGAGTTGATTTTATTCCTATAAGCAGGATCCGAAAGAAATTGGCTCGTTAAGAGAGGACCATTATGCAAAGCAACGACAGAATACCCCCCTTGCAGCGGGACTTGAAAAATCTCCCCGTAGCCTGGAGCACCCTCCTTTGCTCTAACTTCCAATCCGCCAGAGTATTCACCCGCGACCGTACCGAGACCTGTCCTTAGCTCTACCTCTACAACATGGGCGATTTGATAGGCTTCTAGTGTAGAAAGATTCAATCCTAAAGCTGCGGATCCCGCGAGAGCTATTCCAACGGCCGCTCCTCCGCTAGTTCCAAAGCCGCTTCCGATAGGAACTGAAACTAGATGCTGGATTGTGAGACCCAAAGACCTACCTGAAAGTGCAAGCAGTTTCTTAGCAACCTCGTTTGATACCGTGGCTGAAGGAGCCTGAACGCCGTTGATCCAGACGTCGATACCTTTTGGACCCTCTTCTCTAGTTTCAACTTGTGTAACGACCCCGCGATCCATGCATATTCCTGCGCCTCGTGATCCCATTCTCAGAGGATCTAGGGCTTGATCCTTTATCTCAAAAAAGCCAGTGATGTGTGCCGGACAAAAGGCAACGGCTTTCATTTGGAATACTGAATACTAGAGGCAATCTCGACTAATTAATATAACATATAGAATATCTAAAGACCTTTAAAGAAGTACGCTCGCCCTTGATAGGTATATTTCGCAGGATAGGCTGGCATTCGTATTGCTTTGACATTCACAAGCTGTCGGTAGCACCCAATGAATCCAGTTCTGCCTCCGAGTCTGAAGCAAGACCTCGGGTGAAAACTATCGCGTGCAAGATTAGAATGAATCAGAAATACGAGTCGACTGAGGATCATCGGACAAAGATTGGATTTCGACTCCTACAAAGATTCATCTGAGGTTCTATTTCTGATTCCTCTTCTGTGTAAGTTGATTGTGATATTGTTCAGCGTCCATGAGTGAACCTTACCGATTTACATGGTCATTTACATATTTCCCAAAATTCAGTTTTTTAGCTCGGCGACAGGATTGAAGTCTGGGAAGACAAGATGTCTTTTTCACGGCACGAAACTCCTGTCATGAAGATATCCTCGCGAGTAGCATTTTTGCTCGACTGACCGAACAATGGCTTCGCCCTTGCTTCTTTACAAGTGCTTATTCCCTGGTTATTTGAATAGTATGGTAGAGACTCTCTGAAGAGTTTGCATTGCTTTGCCAAGGATTGCGGCATTCTTTCCGAATTTCTTTATAATTGTGAGAATCAAATAGAATCGAATAGCTTAAAGGCCTTATTTCTAACACTATCAGTATCTTTTGTTTCGCACTTCCTCAAATGGAAATGATATTGCAAAGTTTCACAGTTTTCTCAACTCTTTGATACTCGCGGTTTCAAAGCAGTTATTTCTATGCTATCTTCGCTTAGAGATAGTAAGGCAAATGCGCATGGGTCTGTCGCGGAGGAAAATCTGAGAGCCCCTTGGTCTACCTGCGCAAAATCGAGACTCGCGGTTTTAAGTCGATGGGTGCAAGACTGATCAGCACTCCTGTCGAGAAAGGTTTCGTTGCCATTACGGGACCTAATGGGTCGGGCAAAAGTAACCTTCTTGACGCGATCTTGTTTGCATTGGGAGAGAATAGCATTAAGACTCTGCGTGTACCATCATTATCCGCACTGATTTATGACGGTTCAGTTGAGGAGCAAAAACCTTCTTCAACCAAGGTAAGTCTTCAATTCGACAATTCCGACAGGAGAATTCCGATTGATTCCGACTCCGTCACTATTTCGAGAGAGCTAAAGCTTAGCGGTGAGAGCCTCTACTCCCTTAACGGGAAGCACACTCAAAGGAATAATCTTGCGGATCTATTGGAAAACGCACTGATCGCTTCCCGTGGATTAAACGTCGTTCTCCAAGGAATGATCACTCGAATTGCAGAACTTGTTCCAGACGAGAAAAGGAAACTCATCGAGCAGATGGTCGGAATCGCTCAGTTCGATGAGAAAAAGAATATGGCTCTCGCTCAGCTCAAAGAGGCCGATGTAAAACTCGAAGTCGCAATGGCGAAGATTGGCGAAATCAGAGACCGAGTGCAGCTCTTAGAACAGCAAAGAAATGACATGCTACGAGTTAAGCAGCTTGAGGAGCAAATAAGATGGCTCCGGGCAGCTGCGTCCTCGACGAAATTGGCCGCAGTCAGACATACTCTCAACCGGAGAAAAGAGGCTCTTTCCGAATTTATTACAAAAAATCAGAGCCTTCAGAACAAACTTTCGGAAGTCTTACACTCGATCGAGGATTTAGAAGGCGAACGAAGCACATTGATCAAATCCGCTGTTGATACGGGGACGGCTCAGATAGAAGCTGAGTTGGGGAGGGTATCAAATGAACTAAATGCCCTAAAACGTGAGAGACAAGAAGCAGACGATTATATCGATCGAACTAGGCAGGTAATTCCAGCACTTTCTCAAATCGTTTCAGAAAATAGAAAGAAGATCATAGAGAAGGAACAGGAGATAGTTTCGATTCAGGAGAAAATAGTCGAAACGGAAAATCGGAAGACAGAGACACTCGAAGCACAGAAGAGTTTGAATTCCTTAAGAAAGAGTTTCGAGACTGAATTTAACTCTGCTCAAGAACAAATAGGAAAGGTTCGCAAGGAAAAGGAACAGGCCGATGGACAACTTCACGTACTTCGCGATGAGTATTCCCGACTTATTTCGGACCGGTCATCTGCGAATGAAAAAATCGTGAGTATCGAGGAAAAGATAGGATTCTACACCGAAGCCTCTCAAGACGCTCGCGAGAAAGTGAGCGATATTGAAAAACTACTTGAGGCCCGCCGAACTGAGCTTGGAGAGATTTCCAGTTCCAAGAACAAGATCGAGCATCTGGCGAAGAAAGTAGAGCAGCAACTCGACATTGCAGGTTCCATACTTCAGAAAACCCAGAACGCCGTCATGAAATACGACTCTGACCTTTCCGCGATGGAAAGCGTTGCAGCAGAAGAAATTGCGCTGAAGAGACTAGAGAGTTTAGGAGGGACAAATGCCATCAATGGTTACTTAGGCCCATTGAGAGCTTTGATTTTCTACAACTCCGACTATTCTCAGGCCGTAGCTGCCATAGGCAGGGAATGGCTTAACGCAATCGTCGTTGAAAATGTCGAGACGTTGATCAGAACGACGGAAGCCGCAAAGAAACTGAAGATATCGCGACTGACAACGATTCCGCTGAGCGAGGTGAACGAATTCAGTTCGATCAAACTTCCTCCTTCTAGCAAGGCCGCAGGGATCATCGCCCCAATCTCGCAAATCATACATTGCGAAAAGAGATATCGTAGGATCGTAAATTTTGTTTTCGGCGATGCGGTTCTCGTCGATTCTCCTAGCAGCGCCTTTGTCGCGGCACGTAAAGGCTTCAGAGCTGTTACTCTTCAAGGAGACATATTCGAACCTGAGGTCTTTGCCTTTGAGACTGGATACTCAAAACGCTATGCACACCTGACGAATCTTTTGAACAAGCAAGAAGGATTCGAAAGCATAAAGGATGTACTCGGTTCGTTTAGGGCTGTTGTCGATAAGAGAAAGAGAACTATCACAAAGCTTGAGGAAAAAGCGAAGACTTTCATCGATGAAGAGCAAAAGAGAACGCTAGATATAACAAAGATAGAGGCAAGACTAGAATCATCGCGCTCCTACATCCAGAGATACGCGGAATTTGCTCAGCAAATAAAAGATAAAGTAAGTCGAATTCAAACCGAGATTGAAACGTTTAACCAGAAAATCAATGAGAAAGAAGCGAACATAAGACAACAATCCGCATTGTGCGAACAGATTAGTCAAAAGCTCGGCACAATGGATCTGAGTGCCTTCAATCAACGTCTAACAGAAATAGGAAGGAAGGAATACGAGATCAATATCCAGATCGAATCCATAACTAACGAGATCAGAGACCTAGCCACAGAACAAATACGTGCAAGAGCTGAACTGGAAAACAGCCTCAAACCTTCGTTAGAACACAGTTTGCAACAACAAACATCGCTTGAATCAAATCTAGAGTCCAAAGGCAAGTTGCTAGAAGAGACACATGGGACGTTTTCTCAACTGGAAATTTCCTTTGTCAAGCTTAAGGAAGAGGAGGCTAAGATCATCGAAAAGTCAAACCGCTTCCAACCGATGCTTGAGGCACTAGATCAAAGGCTCAAAACCCTAAAAGGTGAGGAAGACACGGTGCGACGCGCTATTTCATCGAGCGAGCGAGATCTCGTAACAGCAAACCTGGATATCAATCGCATGACTGATAGCGAAAGACAACTGCTCGGAGAATTGGCCATGCTCGGATATCCAGAACCCATTGAGGTTTTTGAAGGAGCTGAGATCCTCTCAAACGAGCTAAACAACGAGTACGACTTACTCAGAAATAATGTAAACCTCATTGCAGACAGAAACTATCGTGAAATTTTTGAGAATTACAAGTATTCTTCTGTGCGAAAGAACGATTTGGAAAAGGAGAGAAACGCGATCGTAACTTTCATCGAAACAATTGACTCGGAGAAGAGGCAAGTCTTCATGGATGCTTTCGAAAGGATCGATCGAGAGCTCCGAATGCTTTTCAACAAGATCACTGACGGAGCGGGATGGTTAGAGATAGAAAATCCCGATGCGATATTTGATAGCGGTATTTTTCTCATGACCCAGTTTCCTGGAAAGCTACCGAGAGATTCAAGCTCCGTGAGCGGAGGAGAAAAGACTATCTCGGCTCTCTCCTTTATCTTGGCAATACAGGCCGTCTTTCCATCACCATTCTACGTATTTGATGAAGTTGATGCCCACCTTGACAGCAGGTATTCAGGCCGTCTGGCTGAGATTTTAGCGGAAAGATCCGATCGTTCACAGATTATTATAGTTAGTCTGAAGGACAACGTTGTAGCAAAGGCGGGGAGTGTTATTGGAGTCTACATGTCTCAAGGAAGCTCAAAGATCATAAGGTACAGGAGTCCAATGGAGGTTCCAGTCGTAAATGAGCAGCAGCAACAACAATGATGATGACAGAGTAGGCGACGTATTCTCGACCGTCCCTCCGTTAGGAGGAGATGTGTCATCCACTCGAAAAAGGGAGCTTTCAAGACCTCCTTTGAACGTACTTCTCAACCCCGAGGGGAACAAGATAACAAAACCATGGGAGGTCGATCTTGAAAGATTGCTTACTATGTTTCTGGATCTGATAAACAAAAGCGAATTTGTCGATCTTCGGCTGTGTGGCTCTGCTGCTCTCTCCTCCGCCCTAATCTATCGGCTAAAAGTGGAAACGTTGTTCTTGCTAGACAAGTTAAAAGAGGCCAAGATTCGGCAGACCCAGTTCTCAGGTGACGTTCCATTACTACTTGAGATGCCGTTTCGGCAGGAGATCTATTCGACTTCGGTGGAAGATCTGATTTCGACTTTGGAGGCCATCTTGGAAGACATCGTCCGTGGCAAGCGTAAACAGTCCGAGCGGCCAAACCTCATGCTAGAACCTGTCGTGACTTTCGAACCAGACAAGTTTCTGAACAAGATTTCTGAACTGGTTAATGACTTCAGGATTAGCGTAATTCAAGAATTGAGAGAGAAGGGACAATTTTTGTTTTCGGAATTTTCAAGAGCCAGTGACGCACTTGAAAGGGCGCAATTCTTTATTTTTTTCCTTTTCTTAGCTATGGAAGGAACTGTGTCATTAAAGCAGACACCGGAAGACGATATTATCATAGCGCAAGTACCCATAACGTCGGTGTAATTTCCCGCAGGTAAAATCCTAAGAAGGTAAAGGAGTCCAATTGACGATTTCAGATACGACGACCGAGATTCAGAGTGGAGCTGAGGCGGAAAGGGTAATAGCAGATGAGACCGAAGAAGATAAGCTTCAGAGCTACAATGTTCTCACGAGAGACTTGCAAGCGAGAATCGAGGTTGCGCTATACGCTTCGGGCAGGCCCTTAACTCTCGACGATCTGTCGAAGGCGGCTAGAACAGTTTCGAAGAAAAGATTGGCAGCAATTATGAGCGAACTTTCAAGGAAAATCAACGGTACATTCTCAGCGCTCGAACTAAAAGAAATCGAAGGTCCGATGTACTCCTTACAGCTGAAACCGGAGTTTAACTCAATAGCAAAGCGCTTTGCAACAAAACCGCTTCTATCTACTGGTACCCTAAGGACTCTATCGTACGTCGTATATCTCCAACCCGTGAGTGCCTCTGAATTGGTCCAACGGCGAGGGTCACAGGTCTATCATCATCTGAGTGATTTACTCGGGATCGGGTTCGTGCGTGCCGACCGTCGAGGAAGGGGTCGAATATTTTCTACGACTGACGTCTTTGCGGATTACTTTGGTTTAAGTCGCGACCCGGAACAGCAGAGAAAACAGGTCGCAAAGCATGGGCTGATTACGAAGGCACAACAAGCCGAGAAACAGAAGGACATTCAACAGACCTAACTATCTTGAAAAGAAGATTACTATTGGGATGTGGATCTAGATCGTTGGAAACGCAACAGGAACTGAATTTATCGATTCAGAGTAGTAACTCCATTAGAGAATCAATTCAAAGATGGAAACGCTCTGCCAAAGACCGAACTTGAACCCCACTTCCCTCAGCTCGCCGAGATACTCAAATCCCATCTTTCTATGGAGCCCAAGGCTGCCGTTATTATTCGAGGATATCATGGATAATATGGCATGATAACCCATCTCTCGGGCTCTCTCAATCACTTCCTTCATCAGCACACTAGCGATTCGCTGTCTTCTGAATTCTTGGCGTACATAGACAGAGAGTTCTGCAGTCTTCGCATAGCCATCCTTCTTTGAATACCGTGAAAGGGAGCAATAGCCAGCAACCCTTCCCAAAATCTCGGCAACGATTATCGGGTGTCCAGCTCCGTGTTCTCGAAACCACTCCTGCCTCGATTCTAGCGTCTGCTGTACAAGGTCAAAACTTGCTGTTGTACTTGTCACTGCGTTATTGTATATTTCTAGGATCTCTTTCAGGTCTTCTATCCTAGCATCGCGAACAAGGAATGCGGGCCCGAGGACCTCGGTTCCTCCCGAAACGCCTTGATTCTCGACAAGGAAGTTCTTAGAGGTCAAAGTACAAATAGAACTCGTAGGGATGAGGTCTTCTGTTAACCTCGCCGAACTCTTTCATTCCGTTTTCAACGATTGCCTCAATCATCTCCTTTGAGAATATGGGTTTCAGGAATTCGCAATCTGAATCGAGGCAATCGATCGCTTCCTTGAGCGAGGTGGGCAGTTCCTTGATGCCGAGGGCATTCCTTCGAATCGGATCGAGTTTGTAAATATCCTCATCCACGGGATCACCAATGTCAATTGATTTCTTTATTCCGTCGAGCCCGGCAGAGAGCATTGCACCAAAACAGAGATATGGGTTTGAAGCAGTGTCGGGTGTCCTGTATTCTATTCTCTTCTTTGATTGATGTTTTGGGCCCTTCATATTCACCGGGATTCTGATGTTAGCTGATCTGTTGCGCCTGCTCCAAGCAATGTAAACTGGAGCTTCGAAACCGGGAACGAGTCTCCGGTAAGAGTTGGTTGTCGGGTTTGTTATTGCAGCAAGCGCTCTTGCATGAGCCATGAGTCCTCCCCCAAAATATCTTCCGAGCTGAGAAAGCTCTGCGTACTCGTCATTTGCATCATAAAACTGGTTGAACCCTCCCTTCCAAAGAGAAACATGAACATGCATGCCTGATGCATTGTCAAGGAAAACGGGCTTTGGCATGAGCGTCGCGACCATTCCGTGCTTCGCAGCGACATTTTTCACAACGTACTTCTCGGTCACGGCAGAATCGGCCATGTTTGTCAGTGTATCGTACCGCAAGTCAATTTCGCACTGTCCTGCTGTTGCGACTTCGTGATGATGAGCGTCGCAGACTATACCGAAATTGTCGGTCATTGCTGCAACGCATTCTCCTCGAAAGTCCTGCAATGTATCTTGAGGTGTGGCAGGGTAGTACCCTTCTTTGAAGCGTATCGGAAAAGAAGCAGGACTTGCGCTGATTCCTTGATTCCAAGCTGCCTCCCGTGACTCGATCTTGTATGACTGTTCTGCATATGGAGTGGAAATACTCCAATTCACTTTGTCAAATACAAAGAATTCGATTTCGGGCCCCCAGTATGTCGTGTCGTATCCCTGATTCTTCGCTTCTTGTTCTCCCTTTTGCGCGACATATCTCGGATCCTTCGGAAATCGTCCCATTCCGTATCCCCATGACACGTCGCAGATCAGTCTAGAGGTACGCAGATTCTCCGTATTCCAAGGCAGAAAGCCATACGTGTTTGGATCTGGATATAGCAGCATATCGGACTCGTGAATATCAGTAAAGCCACGAATTGAGCTTCCGTCAAGCTTCGGGACACCATCTTTGAAAGACTCGTCCTCAAGGCCGGTAGAAGGAACGGTTACGTGTTGCAATCTCCCTTGAATGTCTGTAAATTGTAGATCGACAAACTTTATGCCATCCTGCTCGAGCTTTTGAAGAACGTCTTCTTGAGACAGCACTCTTTGTTTTATTTTTCCGTTTTCATCTCTAGAGTAGGGCAAGGTTTAATATGTTCACAGAATGGCGGTCATCTCGGTCAATTGGCTATTTATGGCTAATGGATAAAAGACAAACGTTCAATTAACGATACAAATAACACATATTTGTCCAATATATTGGATAGGAAACGAAAGTAAATTTTGGACGCAAAAAAAGAAAGCAGTGAAAACAGTACTTCAGAGTCACTTGAAAGTTTTGATCTTGAAATAATACGAGCATTGCAAAAAGATGCACGTGCCAGTTATCGCGACGTAGCGCGTAAAATTGGAATCGCTGTTGGAACCGTCCATTCTAGGATCAAGAAGTTAGAAGAAAACGGCACGATCCGGGGTTTTTCATTAGATCTCGATTATTCCAAAATTGGATTTGATCTAACCTCTTTGATTCTCCTTCAAGTTAAGGGGAAGCATTTACGAGAAGTCGAGAATAGACTTGCACGACTTGGCAATGTTTGTCTAGTATATGATATTACTGGGGATTTTGACGTTGCGGTCGTAGCGAAATTCAGAGGTACTGACGAAATGGATCAATTTATCAAACAGGTTCTGACAATCGAATCTGTCGAAAGGACAGTTACAAGTATCGTCCTAAACAGCCTAAAAGAAAATTACAATATGGTACTATGACAAAGGACTAAATACAAACAGGTCAAGCTTTCCACCAGTCGAAACCAATGAAGGTGACTTGTTCACTGCCAATGTCAGGAATCGCGATTATGAACTGTTTACGAACGGTTGTGGCGAGTCTCCCAGCCAAGACGATGTCGACTGCAGTGATTTTGGTCGAGGGAGGAGCTACACGAACAAGATACGGGGCATGATCTAGGCCCGGTCCTCTTTCGTATGCCGCAAAGTCCGCCCCAAATTTTATGCCCGGACTCACCACAAATCCAGAGTTTCTTAATCTTGAATAAACAAGAAGCTTTTCGGCAAACTGCGAATACTCTCGCTTGCAGATCGAAAGTAGCAGGTCGCGACTGATCTTTTTGCCATCTCTAATGATTTGAATCTCTTTCTTGGATAGGAGGTAGTATCCCTCCAAGAGATCCAAGACGACCGGGACATCGAAATCGTTTTGTTTTGGCTTCGCTATTCCTAATGGCTTACCAAAAAAGCCGAATGCGAAGAGTTTTCTTGAATCATATAAGTTCCAAACTATAAGTTTATTTTCAACCAGTTCAGCGTTGATCAAATTTTTGCTATCACAGGCCAAGAGCAAGAATTGTAATAGAGTCAGTAGCCCCGAGGCAATTATCCACCAGGTCCTCAATGCTCTGTATGATTTCCTTGAGAAGAAGCATCTCCTTTACGGACTCTACTTCGTTAAGTACCTTTACGGTGAGCATTCGATACTTGTCGTCGACTTGGCGCTCTAACTTCTGAACGGAATTGGAGAGATCAATCGCGTGAATCGGGTTTATGGCTAGAGCTCTTACTACTTCGTTCAGTCTCTGTACTGACTCCACGCACATCTCGATCAGGTCTTTCAGCTGATCTACTATTCCTGCTTTTTTTATTGCGGAAAATTTCACGTGCGATAACTTGAATGCCGCTCCGGTAATGTATCCTGACATTTCCTCTACGTTGTAAGCCGTGCGAAGGAAATCTTCTCGGTTTATCATCATAGTCCCTATCTCGGCCAACTCTCTGGTGAGCATACGCCGAAGCTGTTCTGCATCTTCCTCTGCTTTGCGAATTCGGTCAAGCGCACCTTGTATGGCGGTCGCGTCGCTCTTACCGACTGCATTGTAAAGCTGAACAAGCTCTCTGGAAGCATCGAGAACCCTTCGAACTTCATCCTGAAGGACTGCTAAGGTCTTTCGCCTAGCTTGAATCTCAGCTTCACCGCTAAACATGCCACGTATTCACAGGGAAAGAACAAGCTGCGGTACAATAAGTGCTTTGTTATGAGACATTGCTAAAGTCGTAGAGTAGCACTTTGGCCGCCAATCGCAAATTGATTACAAAGTTAGGCTTCAGACAGAGAAATCCTTTAAGAGATTGCTTCAGGGCTTTTCGTTGGAAAACGATGCAAATCCGAAGCGTTTTTTCGATCACCAACATAATTTTCTTAATTGGCGGCTGTTACTTCGTTATAGCAGCAGCTTTAGGCGAAGCAACAGTGTACAGTGTCTTTCTCTCGATCCTCTGTTTTATAGCGTTCCTAGTCTCGTTTAGAGAAGGCCTTTATTTCGCTGGTCCTTGGCGCGTCGCTACGGCGACCGCAGTCCTTATTCTCCTCGCTGGCCAAGAAGTCGTTTCATTCGGGAGTCTAAATACGGCGGATTCGTTCACGGCTCTGATCATAATATTGAACGGAATCTTATTTGTCGTCTTCTTCGGAGTTCTGCTTTCCACTTCTCGAGAGGTTACAAAACAAAAGACCTCCGAGGAAGAAATGGAATCTGAGGAAGAATTAGAAAGCTCCGCCTAGGATTTCCTCTCTCTAGAATTCTCCGGTACCAGTTTAAGGTACTATAGAATATGAGCGAAGAAGGAAATTATAGCTATAACTAAGTCTCCATAAAACAACAGGGCGAAGAATCCTGCCGTGAAAAACACTAACAGGGGGATTCCAGGCGTAACCCAAGTTCCTGCTTGAGTCTCAAAGTCATCTTGCATCAATGCAAAATCAAATTTTTTCTTCATAGTAGAAACTTGAGATCCTTCTGCGATCGATTTCTTTTCCATTGAGAACTGAAATTCTTTCGGTTTGCCAACTGATCTGTAACCAAGAAAAGCTGCGAGAATCTTTCTAGATGCTGGCTCGTCGAATCCCTCGAAGATCCTTTGCCCCCTTATTACGCGAACAGTGTTCAACACGAGAAGCGAAATCGGAAGAAGCATTGAAAGCAAAACGCCATTCGTTAGAACGATTAAGGGGGCGATCGAGTAGATTCCGAAATGTGGTGGTCGGTATAATGGAACAAGTAAAGCTAAGACGATCAATGCTTTTCCATCCGCTCCTCCGTAAAGTCCGAGAAAGAAAATTCCCATCCCGATCACTGCGGCTAGTCCGACCGAGATGACGAGACTTTGCCAGGTCAAAATGCCGCCTGTTATCTCCTCAATACTAAGTACAATACCTATGGCGCCAAAGATGATCCAAACCTTGTCGGGAATCTCACGATATTTCAGGTCAAGATAGGAGGTGAAAAGAAGCATTACCGAAGCAACTGCAATGTTTACGTAGATTATGCTGTAAGACATAGAGAGTCACAACGTCACGGATCTTTGTAATTCTGGGAAACCGAGTGCGATGCGATTTGAAAGATAGTTTAGATTACGTATTTATACCTAGGGCTCGTTCGCAATGACGTTAGCGATTAGAAGTTGATCTTCGTTTTAGCTATGAGGAAGAAGAAGGTTGCAACGCTTTGAGTAACAAGGCAGTCGAGATTACGAAGACAGAATCGAGACTTGAGGTAGCTTCTGCTTACCTTCTCGACTTTTTTGCTAGCGGCGGAAGGTCGGTCCTTGTGAGGGGCGATCCTGGGACTGGCAAGACATCGTTCGTTCTTCAATTACTAGATTATCATTCTAAGAATAATTTCAAATCAGTTTACATGTCTACCCGCCTTTCGGCGAAGACACTAAAAAGTCACCAGCCTTGGGTAGAAATGGTCCAAGGAAAGTACGGAACAGTTCCGAGGTTGGCGGAGGAACAGATTGGATTTCAAGACTCTAGGCGCATGGACGGCGTTCGAGCCATCTCGGGTCTCAGAGCCTACCTAGAACAAGTAGGGAATCCCTTTGTGGTGTTAGATAGCTGGGAGGGGCTCTTTTTCGAGTCCCACACCATGGGTGTAGAAGAAATCTCCAAGCTTGTCGAGGATTACGACGCGCGATTCGTAGTGGTTACCGAGCGTCGAGAGCAAACTGATCTCGATTATCTTTTGGATGGCGTTATCGTCTTACGAAGAAAGTTTCATGAAAGGCGAGTTGTTCGGGAAATAGAGTTGAAGAAGCTACGTGGTGTGAGCATTCGTCAATCTCGATTTATCTTTACTCTCGACAATGGCAAATTCAGATATCTTCCTCCGCTCTCATTCCAGAATCCCGAAAACTCAATCGACGTTGGCGAGCCGCTGCCGAATTCCACGCGCGGCAATTATTCAAGTGGTTCCAAGACTCTCGATTCAATTATCGCAGGTGGTTTCTTGAGGGGCAGTTTCAATCTTCTCGAACTATCAAATGAAGTTCCTTTCGAGATCACTTCGCTTTTTCTACGAACGATACTTTCCAACTTCATCAACAACGGACATAAAGTACTCTATCTGCCGTTCGCTGTTTCACCTAGAAACCAGCTTGAGAAGATTCTTTCAAACCTATCTCGAGACACACTCGAGAACAGCGTTGAATTTCTCGGGTACAAACACAAAGCAAACAGCAACTCCGATGACGTCCTAGTAGGCGATGCTTCTCAGGATTTTGGGATGATTAATGCCAAGATTGAGGAGACTAGCCGATCTTCTGATTATCCGGTTTTGGTTATGTTGTCAGAAGATACCTTGGAAGGAATATACGGGGCAGCTGATGTTTCAAAATATCTTGCTAGATCAGTTTCACTTTCAAAGAGTCTGGGAAACATAAGATTGCAACTTGCTAATCCAAATTCCGTCCTTCTCAATGAATTGAGGCCTTTATGCGATTCGAATATTCGAATCGAAATGATCGACAGTACGCCTATAGCTTTCTCAGTAAAGCCACAATCGGTCCTTCACGGGGTAGTTACCGACGAGTTTACTCCAGGTAAGCTAAGCTTGGTTCCGATTGTCTAGAATCGTAGGTCCTAAATTGTTGAGATGATGCATAGCGTTTTTTCGAATTTGAGATCGCTCGACTAGTACTTGTTCGCCAGTCTCGAAGAGTTCTATCATGTAGCGTCGAGTAACTCTTCCCAGAACTTTGGCTAACTTACCATTTCGTGCAGGGAGGTCAATTATGGTTACGACTGCGCCATCATCCAATTTTACTTTGGGGTGCATCTGTATACAAAAAGTATATAACTTAACTCTATAACTGTATGTGCATATCTGACATGTCAACAAATCTACAATCGCACTATACAACTATACGCGTAGACCTAGAAGTATACAACGCCCTCCTAAGTACAAAAAAAATTCTTGAGCAGGCATACAATAGAAAGTTTTCTCTCTCAGAGACAATCCAAGTTGTCAATCGACTATCTTCAGATACTATACAAAGAATATCAAGCGCTAGAAGGGACCTCGATGAAATGCTGGTAGGAAGGGGGAAGATTTCAGCTAAGGATTTGGAGCACGTAATGAAACAAAACGACCGCGTCTCTCGTCCCGTGCAGTGAGTATTAGAAACCCCTCATTTGATCTACAAGCAAGTTAATATTTTCGGCACATGTTCCCCTCAAGATGTGACAGCAACAGAAGGCGGTCTTCTCGAGGAACTCATCGGCTTGAGGTTTAACGTTCTCGTATTAAAAAGAAGGGAGACCCCAAAGGAAAAAATTGGGAAATAGCAAATCTTGTCAGAAAGAAAAGCTAGTCTACAGTCCGAACAGGAAAATCCCGAGTCTATTCTGAGAGACTTTTATGCGGTAAATCCTCCGTTCGGCAACGTTGCTATACGATCCATAGCTAACGTGACAACGTACGAGGTACTCGAACCATCACTGATTGATCCTGAGAAAAAGATCATTGAAAAGTTGAAGCATTTGTTGCTCGAAGAGGTCAAGGCACCGCTTGCAATCCTCTACGGGCAAGATCAAATCGAAAAATATCTCGACATAAACACGGCGCGACTGATCAAAGACTACAAACTCGATGTGGAACAAGAAGCTCAGGACAAGATCGTTTACTATCTCAAACGAGATTTTCTCGGCTACTCGAAAATCGACGTGATGATGAAGGACAGCAAGATCGAAGACATTTCTTGCGATGGATTGGGTATACCTGTCTATGTCTGGCATAGAGACTACGAGAGTATCCCGAGCAATGTCCAGTTCTATACAAAAGAAGAGCTCGCCTCTTTCATTGTCAGGCTAGCTTACAAATCCGGCGGCCAGGTTACAGTTGCGAATCCGATTTTAGAAGGGAACCTTCCAGAAGGGTTCAGAACCCATCTTACGTTAGACGAAGTGTCGAAGCGCGGTTCTACATTTACTATCAGGAAATTCAGAGAAGAACCCACCACTATCGTAGATCTCATGCTCTGGGGCACAATTTCGCCCCAAATTGCCGCATATCTTTGGATCTGCATTGAGAACTTAAAATCGCTTTTGATAGTGGGTGCAACCGCTTCAGGCAAGACCACGCTTCTTGGAGCGCTTGCAATGTTGATCAAACCAGAGATGAAGATAATAACCATCGAGGAATTGCGAGAAATCAAATTACCACACGAAAATTGGATACCCATGATAACTAGAACCTCGAGCCAGGCTGGCGTAGAACAGGTCGGACTTTTTGATCTGGTCAAGTCGGCTCTGAGACAGCGGCCGGATTTCATTATTGTAGGCGAGATTAGAGGTGAGGAAGCCTATACGCTACTCCAAGCTATTTCTACGGGTCACGGAGGTATTTCTACGATTCACTCAGACACTGTACAGACCGCCGTGAAACGACTCCTCACAAAGCCTATGGATATTCCGGGTACATTGCTTCCGCTCATAAGCACTCTTGTACTGATGAGCAGAGTGAAAGTAAAGGACAGAATCGTAAGAAGGTCAACGAATGTCACCGAGATCATAAACTTCGACGAACGAGCTAACAACGCGCAGTTAAACATGGTCTACGAGTGGCAAGGCGAAGAAAAGGACTCTTTCACTGATACAACGGTGCCGGGGTGGCATAGCAACGTAATAGATCAACTTGCAGAGTCAAAGCATATCCTGAAAGACGATGTTTACTCCGATTTAGAAATGAAAGAAACTATATTGAAATGGCTGCTTGATAAGAAGCTGAACACCTATAAGACGGTTACGGATATTATCCGAAGATACTACTATAATCCGACGGAGGTTTACGACATTGCCAGACTCGGAGATAACTGGGAAAGCTAAGAAGAATCGTAAGTCGCGCTTCTCTTCGGTATTTCGCAAGCAGAAGAGGTCGAAAGATCAGTCTGAAAGCGACGAGGAAAAAACAAACGAAAAGAATTCGCCTAACGATGACGATATCGATATCGATGAGGGCAAATATGTTACAAAGCAGAGGGCAAAGCGGACACCAAAGGACAGGAAGAAGCAAGAAAAGAGTAATGGACGCTTTGCTAGACTCTTTACGTCATCAAAGGAGAAAGATTCCGAACAAACGGGCCAGCCAAAGATAGCAAAACTTAACGAGCTCCAGCGGTTCGCGTATCTCCATATTTCGCGCTCTCTTCCCACGCTTCCAGGTTATAGAGAGGCGTATGAGCAAGCAGGTCTCCCGCTAATCTATGAGTCATACATCTCATCCTCATTCTTGCTGAGCTTTATTGCATCAATCCCCGCGTTTGTCCTCTCCTTTTTGCTCGAGACCCGCATTCTTGCAAGTCCTGTACTATTATCAGTCATCGCGAGCTTTGTACTCTCTTTCGTTGTATTTGCGATTTCACTTCTTGTATGGTTGCTTTACCCGCTTGAAAGACGGAGGGTCTTCAAGTCCAAACTAGAAAGGCAGCTGGCATACTCTTTTGGCATTCTCGGCGCGCTTTCTGCAGCAGGTATCGGCGTCGAAAGGCTCTTTGAAAGACTCGCCACAACGGAATCGAACCCGGTTCTTGCAGAGCTGGCGAGAAGATTTCTGCGCAACGTAAAGGTCTTCGGCCTTGATACCGAGTCGGCCCTCAGAGAAGTGGCCTCGCATTCTCCTTCGCTTCAATTCTCAAAGATGCTAGAGAGCATTGCAATCGCGTACAGAACTTCGGGATCAATGCATGACCTCGTCGCATTCGAATCCAGCCGGTTATTTTCGGAGAAGAAGGAGAATTTGAGAAAAGGCGTAAACGACCTTGCTGTAATGGCCGAGCTTTACATCACGCTGGTAGTAGTGGGGCCGATAATATTCATCGTGATGCTTACGATTTTCACCATTCTGCCGATGGCATCTAGCCATCTTCCGGCTCCGACAGGCCTGATCAACTTGCTCGTCTTCCTCGGAATACCAGCGATCTCGGTTGTCTTCATTATTATTCTTGACTCAATGGTAAATAGATTGTAAAAGGGTGAGGAGTCAGCTAATTGGGGAACCTGCTTTACATCGAACAAGGATGGCGCTACACAGCTTATGTCGCCAGCGCAATCATCTTCATTCTATTTGTCGTCGTTTCTTTGGTAATCGGACGATACAATGTCTCCCTTGAGATATATCCCAAAGGTGGAATCCTGAACTCTCCGATAGTCCCAATCGATTGTAGTCAAGTCTGCAAACCTGGTAACTCATTGCTCATTGACAACCTGATCGCTATCGGAACGGCTTGCGCTCTCGCTCCACTCGCTTTTGTTGCATTTGTAAACTGTAGATTTCTCAAGTCTGTCGAAACCAATCTTCCAAGATTTCTGAGAGACATTCTCCAAGGCACAGATTCCGGCTTGATTCTTCCGAAGGCCCTTCTGGAAGCGGCAAAACAGGATTACGGTCCCGTAAGTTACCAAATGGGAATTGCCATGACGAAATTCAGTATGGGCTACGACTTTGGACAATCGGTAATGGGGGCCGCTCAAAAGATGAGACATCCATTTGCGCCGCAGGTTGGGCAGATTATTTCCGAAGCCTATGTTGCAGGCGGAAAAACGCATGAGGTCTTGAGCTCGAGCGTAAATCTGTTCAATGACCTTGAACAATACAACCAACAGAGACAGTCCGAACTGAAACCGTACACGCAGCTAGTTTACATTTCTATTGGCATTTACCTTATTATCGCCCTAATCATAGTAAATAATTTCATCGTGCCGTTTGTCAAAACAGTGCCGGCTTCTGGAGTGACTGGTACACACTTTCTTAACATTCCCACAGGAGGGGTGTCCTACTTCATTTCGATCTTCTATATCTCAGGATTATTGCAGTGTGTCTTTGCGGGAATGGTCGCCGGCAAAATCGTTGATCGCTCCGCCACCGCTGGACTGAGACATTCCCTTATCCTAATCGGAGTCACAATTGTCGCATTTTCCATTCTCGGAGTGATCCTCGGTTACAAGTTACTTCCTTAACAAGCACGTTAATGTAGTACATTCAGCCTAGATTGAGCATCTAGAGGAGACTGTAGCTGTCAAATCGTCTGGACGATGTCGGACCGCGCAAGAATTCTACCGACAAAGAGTCGGTACTACTAGAGCCAGACGTCCAGATTCTTATGAGACACATGGTAGATCGAGGCTCCTACTCCATCACTCCAAAGATTGATGCGAAGGGGGTCACTTATCCGGACCTAGCAGGACTGTACCCTAACAAGACAGAGACTGAAATTGGTGAACTGTTACAACGTCTCGTAGAAAATAGCGTACTCAATGCGAAACTCCTTGACAAGGTGATCATCTGTCCGACATGCGCCAGCGCCTCTGTGAATTCGAAGTACAACTGTCCCAGGTGCAGTTCATTTGATATTGCGAAGGCGTCGATCATCGAACACATCCGGTGCGGTTATATCGGATCAATCGAGAAGTTTCACAAGGGAGAGCAGCTAATCTGCCCAAAGTGTAAAGGGATTGTAACCGAAGTTGACTACAGGAAGATAGGATCTAGCTTCGAGTGCAACTCCTGCGGATCTAGGTTCGAGGCCCCCAGAATCAGTCACAAATGCAACTCCTGCGACGATGTCTTTACCTACCGCGAAGCGAAATACGAGCCAATTTTCGATTTCTATCTTTCAGAGGATACAAAGCGTAACCTTGCGGGAGGAAGAATACCTCTTGGTTCCATAGCTTCCGTTCTTAAGAAACAAGGTTACGACGTCGGAATCAAGGCTGATCTAGTTGGAAAATCGGGAGCTACTCACACATTCGACATCATTGCAAGAAAGGGAGAACAGCTCATAGTCGCGAATTTCACTTTCCAGCCAAAGGAAGAGGATATCATAGGATTGTTCGCAAAGAAATATGATATCGACCCTACTCTTACTCTTTTGATCGCGTTGAGTCCTCCCTCGAGGGAGGAGGAAGCAGTAAGCAAGGCTTATGGCGTTCAGATAATCTTCTCCTCCGGACTAACGCCGGTAGGTGAACAAATTCAGAAACTGCTTGACAAAGAAACTAGTAGTAGCGAAGTGGATGAAGGGAGATAGCAAACTCGATATCGGACACGATATTTAGTTTGAATAGCTGACAATATTTTACTATGCTTTCTGAGCTTAAAGCGAACAACGGCCGTGACATCAAAAGCTGCCTAAGAAATATGAATCAAAGCAGGCGAAACTGGACAAGCATCATGAGCTGATTCTGAAACTTCTGCCGCAGCTATCTTTTTGTCCAGTTTGTGGCGAATCGCTCGGAAGTGCCGAAAAATAAAATCTGTAGGATTTTGATGCCTGAAAATAGGTCGACCTGGCTACCTAGGTGTCGCAGCCCTATAACAGGCTGGCCTCCCTTTTGGGATGAAGGATGTCAAAGGGCTCATTTTGGCTCGGAAAAGAAATCTAGCAAATTTTTTCCTTCAGAAAAAAGTATGTTTCAAATTGGTAGCGAGCCGCCGTGCGCTTTGTACAAAGTGATCTTTCGGTACATCCGTATGGTTTTAACGCTCTGACCCCTAGGTACCGGAATGAAAAAGTATCAGTCATCCATGGCGAATTTGATGGTTTCCACAACCTTGATTGACTAAGGTGCTTGCTAATCGAGCAAATAAAATGAATATTCTTGTCGAACTTCTGAGATTCAGTAGCTATAAGTCGGACCTGCGATATTCAAAATCTGTCATATCACAAAATGGGATCCAGAGGAATAAAGAGCCTGAAGCCGATACGACATATTTCGGATCTGTTCCCTTCTCCAAAATCCTATCAGGCTTTCCAAGAGCTAGCTTCGGAAATGAGGAACCGTGGCAACAGGATGAGCACCAACGCAGTGTCTGAACTCTCGAAGAAAATGCACAAGAAGAAAATCTACAACCGTGCTAACTTTTACTGGTATGTATTGGAACCTCTGGTACAACTCGGCTTTTTTGAAAGGCGACCCTTCTGGAACGAATCTTTGAAGAAAACCCAGTACAGTTACGTAGTTGTGAGGTACGATCTTCCAAGATATCCGATCAGCTCCGGTTACATGCGCGACGCTTATTTCTTATGCCGGGAGTGGAACGATTACTTCTTTGAGGGCACGGCAAAAGATGCCGATATGTACAGGAACAATTGGAAGGAACCTAGCGCGGAGTTCACGGGAAGTCTCTCGGTTTCTAATTTGAAGAATGGTGAATTAGCGAGACCGACAACAGGACAGATCTTGGAACGATCCAGACCGATTAGGAATACCACAAGCGGGTAGGGCAAAGGAGCTATAAGTCGAGTTCGATATCGAGTTTGTTATAGCGTTAAAAGCTTGATAAGTTAATTTGATTACAATTCTTTGTCAAAGCTCGAAGTGACTCTCTCCAAGCTAAGGAAATATGTCGATCAGCAGGGTGGATATGATCTGGAAGAGCGAGCTGGTGACATTACTCTTTCGTTCGTTCCGGCCTTCCCCGAAGCTTTAGAGAAGGGGTGGGAAGACAGCTCTCCGCCTAGAGTAATAATGCATGGGACAATACGACAGGATAAGATTGCCTTCCACAAAGTGCAAGTCGAGCAAGATAATCAAATTAGGGACAAGGACATGGAAATCGCAGAGTTCACGTACAGAAGTTGGTTGCAATACATCGAAGATAATTACTGATCCGTAGTTCAAAGTTCGTTTCTCCATTCATCTGCTATAGAATGAACAACGCCTATTTGTTTGGATCACAAGGGTTATACGGGCGCGAGTCCAAATGTTATTTGCTGCACGCACCAGATGCTGACAATCGAGGACCTTCCTATCAAGGGAAAGACGGTCTTCCTTCGTGTCGACATGAATACTCCTATTGATCCTTTATCATGCAAACTGATGGAACTTAACAGGATTCAGGAAGCTGCCGTTACCGTTAGAGATCTCTCGGCCTCGAAGGTCGTTATCGGCTCGCATCAGGGAAGAGTTGGCCGAGATGATTACATTGGCATGGAGCAGCACTCAGAAGCTCTTTCTAAGATCCTGGGAAAGAAAGTAAAGTTTGCGAACGATATCTTTGGCCCTGCTGCAATAAGGGAAATAGAGTCGCTCCAGACGGGCGAAGTTCTGCTTCTCGATAACTTGAGATTCACGGCTGAGGAAAATATGGAGTTCTCCCCTGAGGCTGCCTCGAAAACTGTCCTAGTTCAGAAGCTCCACAGCCATTTTGACGCTTGCGTGTTAGACGCGTTTCCGACTGCCCATAGGGCGCATCCTTCCATAGTTGGATTTTCGTACCTCATGCCTACATGCGCCGGTCGCTTAGTAAGCAAGGAACTGAAAGCACTCAAGAATATCGCTCTAGTCTCGAAAGCTCCATTCACCACTGTGTTAGGCGGTGCAAAGGTTACCGATCGGCTAGAAGCGATTGACACTCTAATTGCTAACAAGAAGGCAGATCGAGTTTTGCTCTGCGGATTGATTGCTAGCGTTTTCTTGAAGGCAGCTAGGAAAATCGATTACGACATCGGACTCGATAAAGAACAACAGCTCGTTGGTCGAGCAGCCGGGTTGATGTCCGATTATCCTGATACCTTTGAATTACCAATTGACGTGGCTATCCACTCCAACGGCGAACGCAAGGAAATACCTGTCAGTGAACTAAACCCGCATACAAAATCATTCGATATAGGTTCGAGTACAATAGACCATTATTCGAGAATCATAAGAAGCAGCGGAACCGTGTTCATGAGCGGTCCTCCCGGACTTTTTGAAGATCCAAAGTTCGGGCTTGGCACCGAGATGCTTCTAAGAGCAATGGCCTCTTCGTTCGGCACGACAATAATCAGCGGTGGCCACTTGAGTGCAGCACTGGAAAGGTTCGGAATAAAGGAATGGATTGATCATGTAAGTACGGCTGGAGGAGCTCTGGTACTGTTCCTCGCCGGAAAACACCTCCCACTTATGGAGGCTCTTGATAGATATGAGGCGAAGTTGAAGAAATGATCAAAGTAGCAGTGAACGGATACAATGTGATAGGAAGAAGAGTAGCGGACGCGGTCGCCCTGCAGAGGGATATGGTGCTTGTTGGAGTGGCAAAGACCCGGCCCGACTACAAAGCGAAAATGGCTCTCCAAAAGGGGTACAAAGTCTTTGCGGCGGACGACAGAGCCGTCAAGGCATTCGAAAAGGCCAAGGTCTCATGCTCCGGTCTTTCGAAGGACATGTCAGCGGAAGCGGATGTAATAATTGACGCCACCCCTGATGAAATAGGGGCAGCAAACAAGGCAATGTATTCCTCACTTGGAAAGAAAGCTATTTTCCAAGGTGGTGAGGAGCATGAGGTTGCCGGTCTCTCTTTCGTTGCGCAATGCAACTACGAGAAAGCCAAGGGCAGGCAGTTTGTGAGAGTCGTCTCCTGCAACACGACTGGTTTGTGCAGAGTTCTCAATTCCTTGGATGAAAGCTTTGGAGTGACCAAAGCGCGGGTGGTTATTGCAAGAAGAGCCGCTGATCCGGATGAAATAAAAAAAGGGCCGATAGATGCCGTTGTCCTAGATCCTGCGACCATACCATCTCATCACGGACCTGACGTGAATACGGTTCTGCCTAATTTTCCGGTAATAACAATGGCTCTTAAAATCCCGACAACTCACATGCATCTTCATTCGTTGATCGTCTCTCTTAAGGAAAAGAGCATCTCAGAAGACAAGATAATTGAGGAGTTCGCAAAAACTCATCGTGTAATGCTCGTGGACAGCGGAGAAGACGGGTACAAGTCTACTGCCAATGTTGTCGATTATGCAAGAGAAATTGGACGGCCCCGTAATGACATATACGAGTCTGTCGTGTGGAAAGATTCGGTAAAAGTCATAGATGACGAAGCTTACATGTTCATGGCGGTTCACCAAGAAGCCATAGTAATTCCGGAGAATATCGATGCCGTGAGAGCAATAGCCGGACAAGAAAGTCGCGAAGAGTCAATCTCAATGACCAATCGGGCATTAGGAATCTTCTTGTAGACGCCTCCTCGGCCGCTAATCTTTCCTTAAATATCCTAACCCCTCAGAATTTCCACTGCGCTCCTTTCTTCCATCATTCCAGCTATCATACTATGGGGGTAAGGGATCGTATCCGACTAACAACAATTGAGAAAGTGATCGAAAGAAAATTGTCTACCAGTAAGGAATCAAATCCATATGAAAACGCCATGAAGCAATTAGAATCGACCGCGAGTATAATCAAACTCGACCCTGATGTCCACGAGATGCTGAGATATCCAAAGAGAATTTTGAGTGTGTCCTTGCCCGTCAGAATGGACAACGGACACGTCAAAAACTTTCAGGGGTACCGGGTCCAGTTCAACGACGCGAGGGGACCCTTCAAGGGCGGAATTAGATACCATCCTAATGTAACTTTGGACGAGGTTAAAGCTCTCGCGACATGGATGACCTGGAAATGTTCAGTGGTCGACATTCCCTACGGCGGGGCAAAAGGCGGCGTGATTTGCGATCCGAAGAACATGTCAATGGCAGAAAAAGAAGCTGTCACAAGAAGATACACGGCGATGATCGCCGATTTCATTGGTCCATACCGTGATGTTCCTGCCCCCGATGTTTATACGGACTCCCAGACAATGTCCTGGATTTTGGACACGTATTCGCAGATTAAGGGTTATCAGGTTCCGGAGGTCGTGACGGGAAAGCCAATTGCCCTCGGCGGATCGGAAGGCAGAAACAATTCAACTGCCCGCGGCTGCATTATTTGCGCAAGAGAGGCTGCAAAGGAACTCAATATACCTTTGAAAGGCGCTACCGCCGCAATACAAGGATATGGAAACGCAGGTTCCTGGTCGGCCGTTTTCCTCCAAGAATTGGGAGTGAAAGTCGTTGCCGCTTCGGACTCCTCAGGGGCAATTTATTCAAAGAATGGACTTGATTCAGCGCAGACTCTTCGGCATAAAGAGAAGACGGGCTCTGTTAAGGGACTGCAGGGAACTGAGGAGATCGACGCCGAGAAACTATTGGAATTAGATGTCGACATTCTAATCCCAGCTGCTCTCGAAAACTCAATCACTGCAGACAACGCAGGAAACGTAAAAGCCAAGATCATCTCCGAAGCTGCGAATGGACCAACAACGCCAGAAGCAGACAAGGTACTCGAGAGAAACAAAGTTCTGGTTGTTCCGGATATCCTTGCGAATGCCGGTGGCGTAACAGTAAGCTATCTTGAGTGGGTGCAGAATCTGAATCGGCAGCACTGGGCCGAGGAACAGGTCAACGCACAACTAGAGCAGAAAATGGTCTCAGCATTTAATGCGGCGTATCAAACCTCAAAGAAATACAATGTCGCTATGCGTTCAGGCGCCTTGGCAATCGCAATTCAAAGAGTTGCCGACGCTATCAAACTCCTGGGCATCTGGCCGTAAAGGACAACAAAAAACTACATGCTTGCGAGAATAGTAGAATCAAAATCTATTCTTCGCAAGCACAATCCCTCTTATTTTATCTTGCCTATCTTCCTCTCTGACTTTTTCCCTTGATTATCTAAACAATATTTTTCTATCACTGCTGACGTTAGAGTAATTCATGCAAGCCAATGTTAACCGTGAAGCTACCCAATCATTCATGGAACGTGAGATTGAACGTCTCAAGCAGGCTGATCTTGATTGGAAGGTCCACGAGCTCGACGGGCCGTCGCAGCCGAGGACCTCGGTCGACGGAAAGAAAGACGTTGTTGTTCTTTGCTCTAACAACTATCTCGGGCTCGCAAATCATCCGAAATTGAAAGAAGCTGCAATACGCGCCGTAGAAGAATACGGAGCCGGTTCGGGCTCCGTCAGGGTCATTGCAGGTACCATGAAAATACACCTTGATCTCGAACGAATACTCGCCAATTTCAAGGGCGTCGAAGATTCGATAGTTTTTCAAAGCGGATTTGTAACTAATGCGGGTTGCATCCAACAGCTCGTGGAAGAAGGAGACCTGATAATCTCCGATGAGCTAAATCACGGAAGTATCATCGACGGGTGCAGGTTAACGGCCGCAAAACGTGTCGTCTACAAGCACATAGACATGGAAGACCTAACTAAAGTACTTGATCTGAACGCATCTGGATCAAGAAGAATTCTCGTTATAACTGACGGGGTATTCTCCATGGACGGGGATATCGCTCCGCTCGACAAAATTACAAAGATTGCAAAGGATTTTGGGGCAATGGTCTACGTCGACGACGCTCACGGCGATGGCGTACTCGGGGAAAACGGCCGCGGGATTGTGAATCACTTCAAGCTTGAGGGCAAGGTCGATATCGAGATGGGGACTTTCTCAAAGGCGTTCGGAGTCGTTGGCGGTTATGTCGTTGGTAGTCACACTCTGAAGGAATACCTGCTGAACAAGGTGAGGCCCTATCTCTTGTCGGGTTCCCATCCTCCCGCTGTGGTTGGCGCGTGCATAGCCGCGATCAGACTTATTGAGTCTGACCCAAGCATTGTCCAAAGGTTATGGGACAACGCGAGATACTTCAAGAAGGGGCTAAAAGACGCAGGGTTCGATACCGGGCAAAGCGAAACTCCTATCACTCCTATAATGTGCGGCGAAAGTTCGGTTGCTCAAAGCCTCGCACAAGAAGCATTTGCAGGCGGTGTATTTGTGCTGCCGATAATCTATCCAATGGTCGCTAGAAACAGAGCAAGGATAAGGACTATAGTGACAGCGGCTCACTCGAAAGAAGATCTTGATTTTGCACTCGACGTCTTTCAAAAAAGTGGAAAGAAGATCGGACTCATCTAATAGAGCCCTCTTAATGAAGCACGAAATGCAGCGCAGATTGTCATCGGATCTCTGATTTTACCTGTCTTGATCATATTCAGGACTCGATCTCTCGAGTAACTAACAAGCGAGATCTCCTCGCCCTTTTCCAGTTGTTGCTTTCCTTTTGCGCTCTCCTTCACATGGGCGAGAAAGAGAAAGAGTTCCTCAGTGCTGTAACCAGTTGATGGATACATCGAACCAAGTTCAATGATCTTCGTTGATAGAAATCCTGTTTCTTCCTCGAGCTCTCTCTTTGCCGCATCAACAGATCTTTCTCCTTTCTCCATCCACCCAGCTGGAATCTCTAAGACTTCCTCTCTTGGGGCGTATCTAAAGTGTCTTTCAAGGATCACGTTACCGAAATCTGTGATCGGCAAAATTGCGACGGTTTGCGGAACGGGGAAATCCAAGACGTCCACTTGATGAGGCTTCTTCACTCCTTTCTTCGAAAAGGTGAGTCTCTCCACTCTCATTTTCTTAGACTCGTACATAACTTTCGATGAAATGAACCTTGGCTTCGTGATTGGCCAACCTGAACTCGACCGTTTCAATTTACCCACATCTATTCATGACTTAACTGTCTGGAGATTATAATAGATAATGGGTCAAAAGTCATCAGAAAAGAAAATTCTTACGCCCTAACCCTGCCTAACTGATTTAGGATGCGCGCGACGCCTCTAAGATTTGATCATGGCATCCGAGCGCAGATCAAACAAAAAGAGAAAGGAGCGGAATCGTAGCCTCTCAGCAGAAAAAAAGAGAGGCCCTTCTATGATATCGTTCTAATCCATAAAATCTGGATAGTCTATTTTTGTTGGTTCCCAGTCTTCCAACTTCTTCCCATGGAAAGCTTCGTACGCTGCGAGGTCAAGGAAGGCATGTCCTGAGTTGTTGAAGACGATTACTTTCGATTGTCCGCTTTGCTTGCATCTTAAAGCCTCGTCGATCACGAATTTGATTTCATGAGCTGATTCCGGTGCGGGAATGATTCCTTCCGTTCTCGCAAATATTGTGCCAGCCTCAAATACCTCGTTTTGTGAATATGCGACTGATCTCATGAACCCCTTGTTGATCAGGTAGGAAATTATAGGAGCCATGCCGTGGTAACGTAGTCCTCCAGCGTGGATTGGCGGATTCTTGTATTCGCGACCTAATGTGAGCATCTTGAGAAGCGGGGTTGTCCCAGCTGTGTCGCCGAAGTCATAAGTGTACTTTCCCTTCGTCGTATGCGGAACTGCTTTTGACTCACACGCTACAAAATCGATATTGTTCTTGCCCTTGAGTTTCTCTCCCATGAAGGGGAGGCAGAATCCACCATAGTTTGAACCGCCTCCTATGTTTCCAACCATGACATCGGGTTCAACGTCCATCATAGCCAATTGTTTCTTCACTTCTTGTCCGATGACGGTTTGATGAAGTAGCACGTGATTTAGGACAGAGCCCAAAGCGTAATGTGTCTTCTCGTCGGTGAGGGTGTCCTCGATTGCTTCGCTAATCGCGATACCAAGGGAACCGGGATCGTTAGGGTCTTTCTCAAGGAGACTACGTCCGTACTTTGTGTTGTTACTAGGGGATGAGAAACATTCCGCGCCCCACGTCTCCATCATAATTTTTCTTCCGGGCTTCTGCTTGTAACTAGCCGCGACCATGTACACGCGACACTTGAGGCCGAAATAGGCGGAAGACATTGCAAGAGCCGAACCCCATTGTCCAGCTCCCGTTTCAGTAACAAGTCTCTCAATTCCTTCCTTTTTGTTGTAATATGCTTGAGCTAGGGCAGTATTCGGTTTGTGGCTTCCGGCAGGAGATACACCCTCCCATTTGTAGTAAATTCTAGCGGGCGTGTGCAAGTACTCTTCTAGCTTGTAAGCTCTCATGAGGGGTGTGGGCCTAGGGAGCCATCTGTATGCTTCCATGATCTCCTCCGGTATCTTGATCGACCTCTCCTGAGATACCTCCTGCATTACCAGCTCTTTTGCGAATAATCGCAAGAGCGGCTGAGGAGACATCGGCTGTTTAGTGCCTGGATCTAATGGTGGAGGCAACGGCTCAGGCAAGTCGGCCTGAATGTTGTACCAACTAGTCGGGATCTCCTCTTGAGGAAGAAAGACTGCCCTCTTCTGGAAAGCTGATTCAGAGATTTGCATTTTGTCTCTGAAATCTAAGAGAAAATAGGAGATCGATTTATCCGTTTCGAGAATTTATGTGCTTAGTGGCAAAACTCGCGTTCAAATGAATAAAAGAAATACGAAAGTGAACCTATGTTCTCTTTTCCGTCTTTTTTAGAACATAGTCAAAGAATCGCTGTGTCGTTTTCTCGTCACTCCATTCTGCGTGGAGACGAGTCTTCTTTTCAGATCTTCGTAGTTCCGAGAGAAGTTCACGATTAAGATCCTTCACGCTGGATCCCGTCAGTTTAGCTTTGACGATAAAATCTTCCCCTTTTCTGGTTACTGTGCCACTTCTTTCAAAATACTTCTTCAGAATAGGTTCGATAACTTTTGGGTTAGAGGAACTTACGCGAGCTGTTAGTTCGAACTCTTTGGAGTCGGACATTAATGTATATGACTGGGAACGTTCTATAAAAATTTGAACTCTCGCCTCATCTGAAATACGTAGAATTTCGCAACGGGTTAGTCAACGGGCCCGGTGGGATTTGAACCCACGACCTTTGGCTTCGGAGGCGTGCATCCCTAACTTCCAAACCCACTTTGTATCGGAAGAAGGTCAATGCCCTAATCCATGCTAGGCTACGGGCCCATCTGAAGTGACTTACTTTTTCTAGGTACTACTCGCTACGTCTTTAAGTTTCTGCGCGATCTTCGCCGGCCCGACATCTGAGGTGTAAGGCCCTAATCTTGGACCTCTCTTGAGACCCAAGAGAATTCTATAAAGCAGTCCGAAGAAGGCAGGCGGTTCAATCGAGTGCTCCCTAGCTATGTCAAAAATGACCGTCTGAATTATCTGAGGATCCTTCAGCGTTTCGATCTTTGATGCCAAGTCAAGAATCGCTTCCTTTTCTTTGCTAGACATCTCGACTCGTTCTTGAGTGAGAGTGAACTCATGAGACCAATTCAAAGCGTATCTTATCCTTTGTTTCACATTTTCATCGATTTGCTTTATCGCTCGATAATCCATTAGTCTCTTCGCAACGTAATCGACTGAATTTTCGTTTGGCGCAATCGATGCAAGTTCAACGAGCAGTCTGTAGGAGACGTGCTGAGAGGGTGCAGTAGGAGGTTTACGAAGGTTTGAATAGTAATAAACTCCTTTTTGACGAGCTTCCTTCATTTTGTTTGATTCCTTCGCTTTTCCGAAATACATGTCCTCAAGGTAATCGAACTCATCCATATAGGCAGGAATGTCCTCTTCGGAAATATTTCGAGCTCCGATTATTCTTTTGAAGTACACGAGAAGCAAGGATTGAGGACTGGCAAGCGAAAGCCACTTTTCAGTAGTTACGAGATTTCCGACCGATTTCGATATCTTCTTTCCTCCTTTATCCTGAAAGAGTTCATAGATGACATGATGCGGGTGAGGAAAATCTAGGACATTATCGCAAATCCAGTCATTGATTTTGACAGAATCCGTTAATTCTTTTCCATGAGCTTCAAATCTGATATCGAATGCCGCCCAACGTGCTGCAAACTCGACCTTCCAAGAAAGTTTTCCTTCTCCTTTCCGAATGTCTGCGGCTCCTTCGTTTCCACAGCCTTCAACCCATTTCTTTCCAATTTCATCGCCACTGCATTTGTAGTAGACCTTCATTTCATCGGGATCATACTTGTAGGCATGCGCGACATTTAGCCTATGACAATTTGAGCACTGAGGAAAGTAAGGAAGGGTCTCTAGATATTTCTTCTGACCGGTTAGTTGCTCAATCTGTTCTCCTATTAACTGAGCATTCTTCAGAATTAGATTAATCTGCTGCACAAGAAGCCCGTCTTTGTAGGACCGATATCCACTTTGGAAAGTATACTTTAGCCTGAGCTTATCTAGCGCATCTAGCAAAAGTGAACTCATGTGCCCACCGTAGGAACTGTGGCAATCTCCAAATGGATCTTTAATCTCCGAAACGGGCCTTGCGATATCGTTAGAGAGCCAACTAGGAAGGCCCGCAGGAACTTTTCGAAGCGCGTCCATGTCGTCGGAATAGGCGATGAGTTCTGAATTGAACCCAGCTTCTTCAAAAGCAAGTTTCACGCCATAGGCTCGAGCGGCATCTCCCACACTTCCAATATGCGGAATGCCCGAAGCCCCCAAACCAGACTCTACACGTATGTTTGAAAGAGGGCGACCGAGCTTCTTCTCCCGATCTAGAACCTCTTTCGCTACTCTGTCGAGCCAAGTACCTTTACCGATCAGAGAAGGCCCGTCATCGCCAAACTCATTGTCTTCTACCATTTGCTCAGTCATTGGTGGCTAGTATCATTTAAAATTCTCCGGTTAAAATGGTTGCATGCTGTTCTTTCTTTTTGTCTAGCAAAAACAAACCCAGATTCAAAGCAGTGCTCTTTGACCTAGACGGGACCCTTGTCGAGTTCAAGTTCAAAGTAAAGGAATCGCGCTTAGCAATTAAAGACTGGCTTTCAAAGAATGGCTTCGACATTTCGTCTATCACGCCAGAGACAAAAACACAAAGGATCTTTGATCAGATCAAGTTTCAGTGCGAATCGCGCTCTAACGGAATTTCTTTCGATTCAGCGAAGCGAACAATGTCGGAGATACTAGAAGAGTTCGAGTTCAGATCTTTTGCTGAAGCCAAGCCTCACCCTGGCTCACTCCAGCTTTTGAAAAGGCTCAAGGAGAAACAATTTCTCCTAGCAATAGTGACAAACAGCGGGCGGCGTCCCGTAGATTCCATACTCGGAACATTTGGTTTCCTTCCTTACATTCATCTGACTATTACGAGGGACGAGATGAGCAAAATGAAGCCCGAGCCTGATGGTCTATTGAGTGCGATTGAAACCTTGAAGGTTGAACAATCAGAGGCCGTCTTCGTGGGAGACTCTGTCATAGATATTCAAGCAGCAAAGAAAGCAGGGCTAACTTCGATTGCTCTTTCGCAAGGAATGTCGACAGGTCAAATTCTTGCAAAGGAAGAACCCGATTACCTGATTTCCGAGATAGAAGAAGTTGAAGAAATTGTCCTTTCGTAAGACATTAAGAGGTTGTATTCTTCATCAGTGTTTGCGGTTTGAAAACCAATTCTCCTAGGTCCAAAGACTTCCACAGTAATGTCATTCTCGATGGCAACTCTCTCACTACACACGATGTTTTACTTGCCGCGAGGAATCATGCTCGCGTCGACATAGCTGCTTCGGCGCTTGAAGTCGTCAGAAGCGGAAGAAAATCTATTGAGCGAATTTTGAAGTCTGGCAGATCGGTTTACGGAATCACGACTGGCTTTGGGAAACTAGCAGACAAGAAAGTGAGCGAAAACCAGCTAGATGTTCTCCAATTGAATCTTATTCGCAGCCATTCGGTTGGTACAGGAGCTCCTCTTGAGGAGGATGAAGTGCGGGCAATCATGGTCGTCAGACTTAATTCATTGCTTCGGGGAAATTCAGGTGTTAGGGTTGAAATAGTTCGTCAACTTCAGGAATTTCTTAATCATGGGATTTATCCCGTAATTCCACGCTATGGATCTCTCGGAGCTAGCGGTGATCTTGCTCCTTCCGCGCATCTTGCCTTGTGTCTCGTTGGAGAAGGCCGTGCGTTTGATTCCGACGGTGAGCAAGTGAAAACTAGTAAGATTCTCGAAAGAGCACGAATAACTCCCATCAAGCTAAGGGCAAAGGAGGGGCTCTCCATAATAAATGGCACGCAGGTCATGACCGGGCTCGGGGCACTACTCGTCGAGGATGTCCGTGCTTTGATTCGAAATCTCGACATTGCGTCGGCGATGTGCATAGAAGCGCTAGGAGGGAGCCCTGTTCCGTTTGAATCGCGAGTCCAAAAACTTAGGCCGATGCACGGTCAGGCTCATGTAGCGACGAGGATTCTAAAACTGCTTCGTGAATCCAAGCTCACAGAGACTAGCGGCCACGTCCAAGATCCGTACTCTTTGCGTTGTATTCCCCAAGTTCACGGAGCTTTTTACGACGCTCTCCAGTACGCCAGAAGTGTGATCGAAATTGAGCTAAACTCGGTGACGGACAATCCGATAGTCTTTCCTGATAGCGATGAAGTCATTAGTGCAGGGAATTTTCACGGCCAGCCTGTCTCCTTGGCGCTTGACTTGCTTTGCATGGCCGTTGCCGAAGCTTCCGTGTATTCGGAGCGCCGAATCGATAAGCTGCTTTCAGGATACAATTCGAAGCTTCCTCTTTTCCTAACCAAATCACCGGGCTTGAATTCCGGCCTGATGGTGACCCAATACACCGCAGCGGCGCTAGTTGCAGAAAATCGAATTTTGTCGAGACCCGCAAGCGCTGAAAATGCTAGTGTTTCGGCGGGACAAGAAGATCATGCTAGCATGGGCGTGACCGCTGCTCTCAAGGCCCGCAAGGTCGTTGATTTGACAAATACAATCATAGCAATTGAAATGCTATGTGCAGCTCAAGCACTGGACTTTCTCACCGAAGATAAGAAAAAAATGGGACAGGGAACTAGAATTGCCTATCGAGAGCTAAGAGAAATTTCAAAGCCACTTATCAACGACAGGTCTTTAGAGTTAGATATTGAGAGAGTTACAGAAGCACTAAGGCAAGACCGCTTTACGAGAGCAATAGAAAAGACAGTTCAGCTTTGAACGTTAATTTCGGCAACTACGCCGTCTTTTATCACAATCGATATGTTATTTGTTCCGATTCGGTATGGTATCTCTTGATAATTTGAGAGATCCATTATCAAGATATCGCACTGCTTACCAAGCTCAATAGAACCTAATTTCGAACCTCTAGAAACCGCGTGAGCCGCATTAATCGTGGCGCCAATGAGGGCTTCTGCTGGGGTCATTTTCGTTAAGTAACAGGCTAGCGAAATTATCAATTGCATTGATTCGATCCAGGAATTAGGCGAGTTGTCAGTGGCAAGAGCGACAGCTCCTCCTTGTCGAATTATTTCTCTAGCATTCGCGTACGTTTGCGAAAACGAGGAAAGTGACGTCCCTGGAAGAAGAACGGAAACCACGCCGCTTTGTGCAAGAGCTTTGATACCCTCTGAAGAAGCGTGCATTAAATGATCAGCCGAGACGACATGCATCTTGGCCCCGAGGGCGGCTCCGCCAAGATCGGAGAATTCGTCGGCGTGAATCTTTTTCTCTAGTCCCTTTAAACTCGCGTATTCTAAAATCTTCGTTGCTTCCTTTGCCCCAAATACGCCTTCTTCCATAAAAACATCGCAGAATTCGGCAAGCTTCTCTTTTGAAGCCACATCGATGGTTGGCTCTACAACGGTTTCTACATAGGCGCTCGAGTTTCCACTGTATTCTGGAGGTATAGCATGAGCAGAAAGTAGAGTCGGAACCACATCGATCTCCGGCAATTCTGATAAGCGCTTGATTACCTGAAGTAATCTGATTTCATTTTCGACGTCTAATCCGTACCCTGTTTTGATCTCTATAGTGGTGGACCCGAATGAAACCATTCGGCGTAGCCGGTCCCGTGTCTCATCGAATATTCGAGAATCGTTTGCCTCTCTGGTTTCTCTCATAGTTCTAAGAATGCCTCCTCCCTTTTTCAGAATCTCGAGATAAGATGACCCCGAAAGTTTGTCATTTAGCTCACTTTCCCGGCTACCAGAAAAAATTGTGTGCGTGTGGCAGTCAACAAACCCTGGTAATACTAGGCCGCCGGAAGCATCGATTTCAGTTGCGCTGGATGAGTCAATTGTATCAGATAGTTCATTGGAAAAGCCAACGAAACAGATTTTCCCCCCTTTAGAAGCTACGCATGCTTTTCGAGATTCTCTTCCTCCAATCAATCCGAGACTGGGTTCGTCGGGGCGAACGCAAGGACTCTTTGAATAACCTGATACAGTGACTAGTTGACCTATGTTTCGAATCACTAGGTCTGCTTTCGTTCTTCCAGACGACAACAAAGGTAGTCATTCTTCTGGTCCTATTAAAATGCGGGGAATTCTTTAACTTGGAAGGAGCCATCAACATATTAGAACGTGCTTCGCATCTCATCACAAACAATCCTTTTGTGAGGTTTTGATTTTGGATGCTAAAGCACAGCATTAGGGCCCCGAGAGAGAAAGATATCTCCTGTAAGAGCTGGCAACAAGAAGCAGCTCTTCGAATGTTGATGAACAATCTCGATCCAGAAGTGGCGAGAGATCCCGACAGTCTCATCGTCTACGGCGGAACCGGAAAAGCTGCCCGGAATTGGGATTGTTTCGATGCAATTGTTCGTTCGTTGCACGAACTAGGAAACGATGAGACTCTTCTTGTACAATCCGGTAAGCCGGTCGGAGTCTTTCAGACCCATTCCTATTCGCCGAGAGTTTTGATCTCCAACGCCATGCTTGTCCCGGCCTGGGCTACTTGGGAGCAGTTTTGGGATCTAGAGGCAAAGGGCCTTACGATGTACGGACAAATGACCGCTGGCTCGTGGATTTACATAGGTACACAAGGCATACTTCAGGGAACGTACGAAACTCTCGCGTCGGTTGCAGATAGAAAATTCCATGGCTCCCTGACAGGAACCATTACTTTGAGCGGGGGGCTGGGCGAAATGGGCGGTGCTCAACCTCTGGCCGTAACTATGAATGGAGGAGTAGCAATCATAGTCGAAGTCGATCGCGACAAGATAGAGCGTAGGATTAGGACAAAATACTGCGACGTCGTTGCCTCTGACATGAAAGAAGCTCTCCAACTTGCAAGGAATGGCAAAGAGGAAAAAAAAGCAATCTCAATCGCACTTCATGGCAACACCGCAGATGTTCTTCCCGAAATAGTCGAGATGGGTTTTGTCCCAGATATCTTGACAGATCAGACCTCGGCGCATGACCCACTGAACGGTTACATTCCGGGCGGTTATGACATCGAATCAGCTAAGAAACTAAGAGAGTCAGATCCGAAACTCTACGTGTCAAAGGCGAAGAGTTCTATTGCGAAGCATGTTAGGGCAATGCT
>JASHOD010000005.1 GCA_030041295.1 Nitrososphaerales archaeon | reverse complement strand
ATCGATTCTATGTGATTCCTATTCAAATATCAAAAAAATGGGGCCGCTTCGACCTCGGCAGGGTCATCCTGCGCGGAATAAAATCATCGGGAGAGAGGCTCGAAAATAACGACATTGTTGTAGTATCTAGCAAATTTGCTGCAATGTCGGAGGGCAGAGTCGTGAACTTGAACAGGGTCTCCCCGTCCATCCGAGCCAAGGAATTATCATCAAAGTATTCCTTAGACCCCTCTTTTGCAGAGCTGGTGGTGAGAGAATCGGAAGTGGTTCTGGGGGGTATTCCAGGGTTTGCTTTGGCGGTTTCGAAGGGTATCTTGGCGCCCAATGCAGGAATAGATCGTAGCAACGTTCCCCATGGGTACGCGATCCTCTATCCTGAGAGTCCGAAGAGAACTGTCGAACAGCTCCGCGCCTTCCTCGAAAGTCATTCTAGGACCAAAAGTCGAGGTCCTCTGAGGTTAGGTCTAGTACTCTCGGATAGTAGAATCACTCCCACGAGGACAGGGACTATTGGAATCGCGATTGCAGCTTCGGGATTCAAACCTGTTGTCGATTTCAGAGGAAAGAAGGACCTATTCGGGAACGAACTGAAAGTTACAATGAAGGCCGTTGCTGATCAATTGTCATCCGCGGCACAGCTCGTTATGGGCGAGGCAGGAGAAGCAACACCCGTCGTCATTATTCGAGGTTATGACGCGGATATGGACGAAAAAGGGTCGCCGCCAATGACTATCGATCATGAAAAGTGTCTATACATCCAAGGACTGAAGGATCGTTTTGAGTCTTGAAAAAATGGAAAAGCAGGAGAATCGGGAATGCTACTCATTGACCCATTTGCGATTTGACAACGTCAACGAAATATTCGTGGCTTGAGAGTGTTTTGCCACAAGATTTGCACTTGTTTTGGCTCGACTTGAGGACTTCTTTCGGAGATTTCAAATCAAAGCCGGAGTAAAGGACTGCGCCGCAACTTGAGCAGACAACTTCAAGAGGCAATTGACCTATCTTCCCTACTCCTCAGTCGGAATTATTTCACAGCATTCAAAAGACGCCAATACGAATAATCGCTGGTGCTGCAGTTCGTTTTCTGAACTATATTGAAGTTCCGTTTTGATGAAACGAAATGCAATGCGTCTCATGAAAATGACAGAGTAGTTAATCGCATGTCGTCTAATTTGAACGAAGGGATGCCTTTCAGTCTTGTAATTGCTGAAAAGCCTGATGCAGCTCGCAGAATAGCATCCGGTTTAGGGAGTTCAAATGAAATCAAATTGGAAGGGATTGGAATTCAAGACGTCCCGCATGCTTTTGACGGGAGGCACTACATCGTAGCATCTGCCGCGGGACATCTTTACGGACTGGCAGACCCACAAAAGAGAAGAAGAGTTTACCCAATTTTTGACGTCGAATGGTTTCCACGGAGCTCTCTCGTATCGAGTAAAAGATTTGGAGCCAAAAGTCGAGGTTCAAACATCATTGGCTCGTCCTTCGGAATTAATATCTCAAGAAGAATTCGCACGATCGAGCGACTCATCTATCAGGCAGAGCGAATTGTGCATGCGTGTGATTATGATATCGAAGGAGAGACAATCGGCTACAATATACTCGAATTTGCCGGGGGCAATAGGAAAAAGGCAGTTCCAGTCCTCCGCGCAAAATTCTCAGCCTTGACTGAGAGTGATATCAGGACTTCATTTTCTACTTTGAAACAGTATGAAAATGCGATGGCGAAAGCAGGGAGAGCAAGACACCTCGTCGATTTCGTCTGGGGAGTGAACCTTTCAAGGGCGATAACAGAGGCTCAGAGAAAGGCAAGCCTAGAATATCGAAATCTTACGATTGGAAGAGTACAAAGCCCTACTCTTGCCTTTGTGGTAAATCGGGATATTGAAAACAGAACACACGTTCCAGTTCCTTATTGGAACTTGGGAGCCAATCTGAGAAAAGACGAAAACGATTTCGAAGCCCGGTTGGAATCGGGGTCAATTTCCACGAAAGACGAGGCAGGAAGGATTCACAATCAAGTCTCAGGAGCGAAAACTGCAATTGTGGTTTCGGTAGATGAGAGGGTCGCCAAGGATCGACCTCCCAACCCATTCAACCTTGGTGATCTTCAAAGGGAAAGTTTTCGGATCTACCGTTTCTCGCCTTCCATGACGTTATCCATTGCAGAAAGGTTGTACTTGCGTGCCCTAATCTCATATCCAAGAACGACAAGCCAGAAACTTCCTCCTTCGATAGGTTATTCCTCTATCATAAGCCGACTAACAAAGTTTCACGAATATTCAATGTTTTCCAATATTATGAGTGAAGAAAACCGAAGAAGGTTCCCAGTTCAGGGTTTCAAAGACGATCCTGCGCACCCAGCTATCTATCCAACCGGTCTCAAGCCTAGCAATTCTCTCTCACAAGGCGAGAGAAAAATCTATGATCTTGTAGCAAGACGCTTTCTAGCCTGCTTCTGCGAAGATTCTATTCGGAAGAGGGTGATCGCTAGATTTGATATTGCCGATTTCATTTTCGTTGCAGAAAGGGAAGCAATTTTAAGAAAGGGATGGTGCGAAATCTATCCCTTTTTTGAGAAAGGCGATCTGCAACTTCCTAAGCTTTCGCTCCGGGATAGAGTTGAAATTCTGTCAATGAACCTCGATTCGAAATTTACCGAAGCTCCCCGCCTCTATTCTTCAGCCTCGCTTCTTTCGAAGATGGAATCAGAAAATATCGGTACAAAGTCGACTAGGGCGGAGACTATTTCAACTCTGATCGACAGAGGATACGTTACAGAGAGCGTGAGCGGTGCACTCGCCTCTAGTGAAATTGGATTCTCCCTTTTCGATGCATTGGACAAGCATTGCCCTCAAATCACTTCCACAGAACTAACGAGAAAGACGGAGCAGCTTATCGAAAAAATCCAAAATGGGGAAACAGAGGAAGAGGAAACGTTGCTTCAGACAACTATGACAAACGTCCTTGAAACTCTTGAACAAATTAGATATTCGGAGAAAGAGATCGGATCCGGACTAATCGTCTCTGACAGCGGTATTCATTCGAAGATGAGTTACTCAAGACACAAGATAAGCGGAACCAAACTAGAGACGCTGAGAGTAGGAAAGTGTCCTTCGTGTCCTGATGGCGAACTAAGAGTAATCCGCTCTTTCAAGACTAAAAAGCGGTTTCTCGGTTGCTCAAATTATTCTCGCGGCTGCCGCACGAGCGCTCCGTTGCCTCAAAGAGGTCTGATAAATTCTCTGGGGAAAATCTGTGAGCACTGCAAATGGCCGATGCTTTCAATCAAATTTACTAAGGGATCAGCTTGGCAATTGTGTCCAAACTTATCGTGCCCGTCGAAAGAAAAAAGAAACAACGATAGGTAACAATGGGGGATCGATGGGCGTTGAGTCATGAAGCGGGGTCGACATGTGCCATTTGCCAGAGAGTTGTATCGTCGTCGCCCTATTGCAAGTATCATGCTATCGCACTACAAAGTCTTAGAGATGGATATTCAAAGTGGAAGAGTGCTTACCCGGAGATTTCGTGGGAAAGGTATTTAGACAGTGTTTTGAAGCTTGAAGTCACCGGGCAGTGGACCGTTGAAGTTGCTCGTAATAAAATAAGAAGCAAAAAGGCAATGAATAAACTCAATTCCACTGAGCGAACTCAAAAATAAGAACTACATCGACAGGTGAAATGGAACAACATGGGCGTCAAGCGAACTCTACAAAGCACATGGGACAAGATTACATCTAGGCTCACACGGTCGTCCATGTCGAGGTCGTTATCCAATCCTTCCACGCTATCGTCCGCGAAAGGCCGTGGAATCGAATGGCTTTACCTTTTGGTGTTCTTACTCCTCGTCGCGGGAGTGCTCAACGCGGCAAGTAACGCTTCTCCAGCAGTTGAATCGGAGATCATCGTCCCGAACCCTTCCATTCAGAGCGTAACGGAGACGTTCATTCTTCTTTTCGGCTATATCGTCGGTGCACTGGGAATGTATGCCCTTTACCTAAGCGGTAGACAAACGATAAGGGCAAGGTCAGCCGAGATGTTTTTCGTATTTGGAATCATGGCCGTTGCAGTGGCCTTAACTTTGGGGTACTACGTTGTGATTTCCAAGTAACACTGGACTAATTTCTACCGAAAAATTCCGCTGTAGTTCCAAAAAACGTGGAGCGCGCTGCGAAACAGACTCCACCTTGAACTGAAGGCGAGCTGATTCTTCCGGCGTGAGTTTATTTTCCAACGAGACAGAAAAAATCGCGTCGCTCTTCCTACGTATCATTCTGCCTCCCGACAGTTGCTCTTCCCAAGACAGCTCGCTCGAAGTACTCTTGGCTTTATCTACGGGTCTGAGACGCATCAGGTTTCCAAGTACAAGTGTCCTGCCTCCGCGATATGCGAATGTTTCGAGTAGAGATATCAGAATCGAAGCTTCGTGGTTTGCCTTCAGCGAATCCGTTCGATAATCCTTTTCCCTGAGCAACAACTGCAACGTATTAACTGAATCCAACACGACCATTCCTCCACGCTTCTCTTTTTCTGGTATGCTCGAGGCCAAGCCTACGACTGACTTCAGCAACTCGTCTTCTTTCGGGTTAAACAAATGCAAGCTCGTTGATCTCCCGCCTTCCAGCCCTCCGGTCACAGATAACATCGAAGAGTACTCGAGATCGAGGTCGAGGTAGAAGACATGTTCTCCCTCTTCAAGCAATCTTTGAGAAATGATATAGAGAGCGTGGCTCTTGGCGAAAGTACTCGTCGATGAAAGAGTAATCACGCCGCATTTTGTAAAAGCTGAAAGCAGCTCATTCAAATCCGACATATGATAGACGACGTTCAAACTGATGCCAGTTTAGTATATTTTTTCTTTCTGATAACTTGTATAGAAGCGCGACCCGATATTCTCATCTGAATGCTTAAATCTGTCGAAGCTCCAAAAGAATTCTGTTAGTAAGACCGAAGGAAAAGTATCTGGGTGGGAGGCATAGGAGTCCATTCTCTAACTCATGTAGAAGTAGGTGTAGCGACCGAAAGCGGAAGATCCTACTATGCAATAACTTCTCTCTTGAAGCGTGCGCGCATTCTCTTTATTGACGTCCTGTTTAACGATCATTCTATCGGTCGGAACGGCGTCTCTATGAGACGTTCGGCATACGTTTCTGACGAGAGTTTGAAGAAGCTCCGAGTAGTCATTACTACAAGACGTGAGAGATTACAGATTCCTGGATCTGACGTTATTTGTATCGAAGACCTTGGGGAAGATCTCGACCTAGCTAAACAGAAACTGTTGTCGATTTTACACCCTGTCAAGGGCTCTGACAAATTTGTAGTTGGAGTAGACCCCGGGCAGCGGACGGGAATTGTCGCTTTTATGAATCATGTGGAGGTAAACAGCGCGGTTGTGGTTTCCATCGAGGATGCAATTTCTCAAGTCCGCCGTTTGCTTGACAATGCCCCGCGGGTATCAAGAATAGTAAAGATTGGAGTGGGCATGCCGGTGTTGGCCGAAAAAATTGCGCTTGGCCTTGACTCTTTTTACGGAGAAAAGGAGCGGGTGAGGATTCAGCTAGTCGACGAGCGCGGTACTTCTTCACTATACGCGAAGAGTAAAACACTCCGAGGGACGAGAGACCAGCGATCGGCTAAACTAATCGCGTTTAGGAAAGGACGCGATTACGTTCGGAACGCGCCGGCTTAGCCTGTATCATTTCAGCCATCGAGCAGTTTTCTAGCGAACGATATATTTTCCTTATCTCCTCGCCTTTCGTCGATCGGTGTCTCCAAGACCAGCGGAATCTGCCTAATTTCTTTTAGGGCGAACAGGGACTTGAATCCCTTGCTTCCAATATTGCCTAATCCTATGTGATCGTGCCTGTCACTCCCTTCACCAAACTTTCCCTTAGAATCGTTGGCGTGAATTAAGAATAGTTTTGTGAGTCCGACCTTTTCATCGAACTCTCGGATAGTAGCTTGTGCAGATTCTTGGTCTCTAAGGTCGTAGCCGGAAGCAAATGCATGACAAGTGTCAAAACAGACGCCTGTCCTTTCTCCATTTCCAATCCGATCGAGAACAACTCGTATTTGCTCAAACTTAGAGCCTACGGAGTTCTTTACCGAGGCCGAGTTTTCAAGGAGGATTCTAACTTCGGAGTCTCCCGTGTCTTCGATCGCCTTCTTGCAAGCCGAAATGATTTTCTTGTGACCTTCCTCTATTGAGGTGCCCATGTGACTCCCAAAGTGAACAACTAGGCCCTCAATTCCAAGCTCGTCGCATCGTTTGATTTCTCTAATCAAGACATTTACGGAGTCAGAGTAAAACTGATGGTCTGGCGACGAAAGATTTGGCATATACGGCATATGAGCGACGGGTTTGAAACCTTCATGTTTAGATTTGTACTTGAACAATTCAGCTTGCTCGGCCTTGATTGGTTTCGCTGCCCACCGCCTGGGACTGCACGTGAATATCTGGAACGCTCCCACACATCCAAGCTCGACTGCTCGATCCACAGCCAGATCTATTCTTTCGGCTATCGAAACGTGAATTCCTATGTTCCTTTTTGTCAATTGTGATGTTCGCCTCAAGCGAGGTTTTTCTTATTGTCGGGTCGATTCTACAGAGAAGAATCGGGTCGGGAGTCGAAAGACAGTGTTTACTTTAAGAGTTTTAATTTTGTTGGCTTCCTTCCAGTAAGAAATCATGGCCATCTCGAAGGATCCGAAGTTAAAACGCTGCGGCTGGTCGACGGCGATGAACGATCCGTTGTACATCTCCTATCACGATTTAGAATGGGGAGTTCCAGTGCATGATGACAAGAAAATCTTCGAGTTTCTGATTCTGGAGGGCGCTCAAGCAGGTCTGAGCTGGCTGACAGTGTTGAGAAAGAGGCAAAGTTACCGAGAAGCTTTTGACGGCTTTGATTTCGATTCGGTTGCAAATTACGATTCTAAAAAGGTCAATCAACTCCTGAGGAATGAAGGGATAATAAGAAACAAGGTCAAGATAGCTTCGGCGATCAAAAATGCGAACGCTGTCTTGCGAATTAGAGATGAGTTTGGGAGTTTCGATAAATATATCTGGAATTTTGTTCCCGAAGGCAGACCGCTGAAAAATAAACGGAAGTCACTTACGGACATTCCTGCTACAAGCGAGGAATCCGACTCTCTGAGCAAAGACCTTTATCAGAGAGGTTTTAGTTTTGTAGGTTCTACGATTTGCTATGCGCACATGCAAGCTACCGGTATGGTCAATGACCACATCCTTAGCTGCTTTAGATACAACGAGGTTTAGCTTGCACACGGCCGGGCGTTCATTGCCGCTCTAATCCTGACTTGATCGAAAGTACCAGGTTGATCACGGCCCATTGTCAACTGGAATAGCTTGGTTAAAGCATCTGAGCAAGCGTCGCGGCCGTAAGATATTCTATCAAGCTCTCAGAATGTACCGATTTCATCAGACCCCCTTCGAGGATATTGTGAGCAATATCCTCCAAACAACCCAAAAATACGGTGCATCATTCACATTCCCAATCGTTGCATCAGTAGCTACGCAAAAGCCAGAACTGCTAAAACAAATAATTGAATCTCATAACGAAATTGCAATTCACGGATACCAGCATGTGAAATACACATTGATTTCCACCGAAAGGCAAGATGCGGATCTTCGTCATGCTATCGAGACTTTCAAACATCTGGGAATTCCGTTCCACGGCTTTCGAGCTCCTTACAATGCCTATGGTCCGTCGACTCCATCTTTGATAGAAAAGTGTGGCTTCATATGGGACGGGGGATTAGGTTACTCCAAGGAAAATAGAACAAAGACGCAACTATTCAGGATAAGTCAAGACGGCAGGGAGCTGAGCTTTCTTTGCTTTCCGCTCGACGAATTGTCCGATGACCTAATGATAGATGAACGAAACTACTTACTACAGGATATGAAGATTGCTCTAAGAAGGAGAATAGATGAAGCGCGGAAACTTAATGGACTGGTGGCGTTCGATCTGCATCCGATAAGAATAGGACAACCAGAATTTATTCCAGTGCTGGAAGATCTGATTTCTTACGGGACGAATGTCGGAGGATGGTTCCCCACGGTAAGCCAAGCTATTGAAAGGAATCTTGCAAAATCGGATTGGAACGGTCACGAGTTTTGTTGCCTGTTGACGGGAGATATCGACAACTTTTATTTCAGAGATTATCTGAAACGTTTGTACTAATCTAGCCGATCGTTTCGACTTTTCGAATAGGCCTTGCGGGATTCCCCGCTACGACAGTGTATGGAGGAACATCGTGGCTCACTACGGAGCCGGCAGCAACTATCGCGGCTTCTCCTACTGTAACGCCCGGTAATACAATAGCCCCTGCGCCAATCCAGCATCCTCTCTTAAGCGTAACTTTTTGAGGTTCCGCCCTAAACAGTTTCATTCTTTGATGAAATGGGCTAGCTGCGGAATGTGCTATAATGATAGAACCCAGCGCGATACTCACTTCATCTTGGATTTCGATCAGTTCCGGATGTTCGCTGTCGAACATGACCAAACTTCCAATGAACACATCTCTTCCGACCCTGACGCCGCACATACGAACGAGCTGTGCACGAAGCCTGTAGGATGGAAGAAGCCAAGCGAATATTCTCCATAATCTACCTAACGCTTTTCCCATTGACTTCCACTTGCAAGTTGATTTCGAGGCGATGATAAAGTATTGTCTTATTTCAACAAGGATAAGGGTCTTTCATGCTAGTAACGTTTAACATCGGATCTAGTATCTCATTGGATTTGAAGAGACTGAAGGAAATTGTCAGAGTCGAGAAATCATGATGGAGTAATCCACGGATTGATGGATTACTTAAGTCTCGCACGCAAAATAGACGAAAAGGCCGAGTACGAAAAAGCTGCCGCAAGTCGAAGGGTCAGGATTGCGTTATTATCTAGTTTCACGATAGGCGGAATAAGGGAGACATTGCTTGTAAAATGTGCGTCGAATGGAATCTTTCCCCTTTTCTTTGTCGGAGCTTATAACCAATATAATCAGGAAATTCTAAACAAGTCAAGCGAACTGTATAATTTCAATCCGGATCTAGTTTTTCTTTTGCTGGATACTCGCTCCTTAAGTGGGGAACGATTCTTCCAGATAAACTCGGATAACAGCGAAGAAGAACTACATGGATGGGCTAGCTCGACTGTCAAATCAATCCTATCGCTAGTCGCGCAATTGGAGCAGAACGCCCCGAAAGCGAAGATCATCGTGAACAATCTGGAAGTTCCCACCTACTCGCCGCTAGGTCTGATTGAGAACAAACAGAAATACAGTTTCAGGAGATCAATAGAGGAAGTGAATTTCGGCCTCACCGAGGCGATTCGAAGTGACCCTCGAGCCTTCTTATTCGACTATGACAGTTTCGCATCGAAAGTGGGAAAGAATAATTCGATTGATTACAAGATGTATTATCTCGGCGACATGAGAATAAATCCGCAAATCATACCGGACCTTTGCGAAGAATACGTCCCTTTCATTAGAGCCCTGCTTTCTATGGTGAAAAAATGCCTCGTCTTGGATCTCGACGGCACCTTGTGGGGAGGGGTGGTCGGCGAAGATGGTCTGGATGGCATAAAGCTTGGGCCGACACCTGAAGGACATCCGTATGTGGATTTTCAGAAATACATCCTTTCGCTATACAACAAGGGAGTCATTCTCGCGATAAACAGCGCGAACAACGTCGATGATGCGCTAGAGGTTTTTCGAAACCACCCCTACATGGTTCTGAAGGAGGATCAATTCGCTTCGATGCAAATCAATTGGGATAACAAAGTTTCGAATATGAAGGCGATCGCCGAGCAAGTGGAGATTGGTATTGACAGTCTTGTCTTCATAGATGATAACCCCATGAACCGCGAAGTGATGAAACAAGCCTTG
>JASHOD010000062.1 GCA_030041295.1 Nitrososphaerales archaeon | reverse complement strand
TTTATGGGAATTGTAAGGGCACTCTTGACCTGAAACCCAAGGGAATCAGCTATCTTAACCGCATTCCTTAGGTCTTCCAATTTTGCTCTAATAAACAGAAGAGAATTATTTGCTGTAGGAATATTAAGAGCTCGAAGTTGATGAAATGTGATGTAGCCCCCCTTTAGTTTGATCGACGGGTCTACGGCGCGTTCGCTCACTTGCTCAAAGATGGGATTTGCATAGACCGTACTCCATTTGGTTGAGAAGAGCGATTCGCCAAACCTCTTCCTTTGTTCTTCATGTTCAATCTCTAAAAAGACTCGATTGATGCTAATCTTGCCTTCTTCGATTTGCTCCAGACTATTCTTGAATTTTGGGTCGCCGTCCGCTAATTTCTGGATTTTTTGTAGCTTCTGGACACTCCCTCCTCCTAGTCCTAGCCACTTTGCTCCGACATCTCGTGTTTTACCTTTGGGAACTGGATGTACCAATTTGGTACCTTTTTCCGAATAGGGACGTCCAGGTTCTTTGAATTTGGAAAGCCTAACGATTATCCCGCTTTTCTCTTTGGCTGTGAAACTTTTCCTTTGTTCATTTTCATCGAATGCAGTTACAAGAGATCCTGCCTCGTCAGAAGGATCCAGGTCCAAAATCTTCGCCGGGATGGTTTTCCATCCCAAGCTGATGCATGCTTGGAGCCTGCGGCTTCCGTATTTTAGCAGGAAGTGATCCCCTTCGCGTGCGACCCCAATAGGCTGAAGCAGACCATTCGCATCAATGCTGTCCTGGAGTTCTTCAAGATTCCCGGGCCTGCTGCGAAGTCTGATTGCATCCTGTTTAATCTTCGAGATTGGAATCACTTGGAATGAATCAGACTCGTGGTCGACTACATTGTTACTCGGTTCATTAGTCTCTAACAAGACTATTAATCAATAGTTTTAGTCCAAACTGTATATATTAAGCATTCGGAATAATCGATATTTCGGTTAAATACTCGCCCGAACGGTTTTGGAATCGTTAATGCCTCAAAGCACTATTTCCAAGCAGAACGTTCAGTATCTCTTACGGCATCCTTTGCTAAGTGACTTGTTATTTCTGGCTTTGAAGGAAGGTAGCTTAACAGCGAGCGAAGCTGCGAAGAAAACCGGGCTAAGCATTCAATCAACGACAAATGCTTTGAAGGAACTTGAGGAGGACCTCGGCTTCCTCAACAGCAGAAAAGATGGCCGAGTCAGAACATATGCAGCAGTGAACCCAGAAAAACTGCGTAGTTTGATGGACTCAGTCGCGACTTCGATCGATCCGAAAAAATACCAACCGGGGACAAGAATATTCGTCCCCGAGTCCTTCAAAAATAACCTTTACGAAGAGCTAGGCAATAGACCCAAACTTTCGAGATTCACAATGGAGACGCAGACGCCTATAGAAACCGAAGTTCTAGACTTCGACATCGAACTTGTATTCAGGCAACAAAAAGGCAAACCTGCTATTGCAGCTTTCAACCAAATTTTTGACAATGAATCGTGCTTAGTGACGCTGGGCAAAATCTTGCTACTTTCATCGGTCAAAGACGCTTACTCCAAGATCATTTTGGTAAACATCTTCGTCCCTAAGCTTTCAACGAATATCAAGACGTGGACCCTTGAGAAAATTGCGCGGCCGCTTTTCGAGCATTCCTTTACCGTAATCGAGCACCACGTTGGGTCAGAAGCCCTCTTGGACGTGGATTTCGCCAAAAGGATAGCTGGGCAGATAGAAGCAAGCTTAACCTAGGATCCTCTGCCTGCTGCGTTTACGCAGTTTACATGTCATTTACGAATTTCCACGCTTGGTTCACATGTTCACGAGTTTACGTCCTGGCCGACCGTCTCCTATGGCGGACTGCTGCGGGAGTGCGCTGATGATCACGTCAACGGGTTTCTTGCCAACCCACCGAAGCAGCGGCCTTCCCTTTGCAGGAGGAATTGTTATCTTTTTTTCCGTCATGAGGCAGTATCACTCGATAGCCAATCTTGAATCTTGCTCATGAAGTCGAAGCCGAGCTGATCTCTTTCAGCTGGTAGTAGTTTATACTTCAACTTTTCAGCATTGATCTTCTCTAGCTCAGTCAGTGCCATCTCCTTCAAGAGATCTCTATAAACGTCGCCCTTCGTCTCGACTATCAGAACCCTACCATCCTTTTTTCGAATCACGAAATCAGGAGTGTACCCCTTCCACACTTTGTTCTTATTTTTGTACTCAAAAATAAAATCTGTCTTTTTTGGATCTGTTATTCCGCCTATGTAGAAGATATCTTCAATTTCATCAGGGTCTTCTTCGAGTTTTTCAAGGAAACTCACGAAGAAATCTTTCTCTGGATTTGAGTCCATCTTATATGGAGAATAATGAAAACCGAATCTCTTGGTAAATTTATCTTTAAAGTCTTCGTATCTAAGGACTAGATGCTCCTTGCTCACGTTATAGGAGATTTCAGCAGTGTATAATCTCTCTCCCGCAACATTCTCAACAAAGAAGCCATCAAGTTTTACTAAGGCAAGTGCTACCTCAACCAATTCTTCAGTGATGATATAGCGTTTTGCTTGAGTCTCAATTTGGCTCATGAGCGACAAGATATCGTTCGATGGAATATTACCATCAGCGTACTGTTTTCGAAGCAATGAGAGGACTGACTCAAAACTCAGTCTGTAAATGCTCGAGATCTCGTTCGCAGCATAATAGATGTCAGTTTGCCGATCGGTTGAATAAATAGTCTCGATCTCCTTCTTTGCCAATACTCGTGGGATAGCAGCCTGTTCCTTAACGTCGTAAACGATTTTCCTACCCTCTGCAGGCGGAGAGGATGGCCTCTCTGGATAGATCGCCGCTTGGGAGCTGGGATTCGGGAGTACCCTCTGTATCTTTCTCTTGATCACAATTGGAGCAATCTCGGTCTTACGAACTATGACTTTCTCAGTTCGCAATTCCTGCCTCGTTTTTTCCAAAATCTGCAGAGTTTCCCCAAAAGTCTCTTTTAGTTGGTTTTCCAGAACAGCCACATTGTCTTTTGACAAGTAAATGCGTGCTCTAATCTTGTTGCTCGGCACCTGTCTCAAACAGCGCGAAGCTGCTTGAAGAACAAAATTATTGCTTGTCTTCAGTTTTCTAACAAGTGCTGTAGAAAATAGAGAAGGACAATTCCAGCCCTCGGTTCCCATATTCACAAGAAGATAAACTCTGTAACTATTATGAATCCCATTAATGCGATTGTTGAAAAAATCCTTAGTGGCTTCATCCGATTTGTTGTGCACATCTATAACGACAGAAGGATCTATTCCTAACTCTCCAACTTTTCTCTCGACAATCGGTTTGTATTTTTCTAGATCTTGAGTTTGTGGAAAGTAAAGTGCAATTTTGGATCTTGACCCATCTGGAAGGGCAACTGTTCGGTAAATGCTGAAAAAGTCCTCAATAACGTGAGTGATAAATTCCTCAGGACTCACATTTTCATAAGATATTATGCTGTCTCTGACCTCTTTCAACACACCATCTTTGATTCCTTGGGCCAAACCATACCAGAAGACAACATCTCTAAGCATTTGTTTTCTGAAATATGGCGTACCAGTGGTGTTTACTACAACGATAACGTTCGTATTCGCAGAAAGGTAGTCTACGGTCTTTCTGACTTTTTTGAGCTCTTCGTTCAAAGATTGTCCGTACGTATGATGCGCTTCGTCAGAAAAAATCGCTAGAGAAGGAAGCGATGCTATCTTTTGTAACCTGAGGTTTGCCGTTTCTTCTTCCTCTTCGTCAACTTCCCTAATCTTGTAGTTTAGTAAGGTCAAATTCTCCCGAGACTTTGCGGTCTTTTGAACTCGTATCTTTTCGGTGTTTGTCACAATAATATTGAAAGAGCTTCCCCCGATAATCGGAATGTCCTTTTCGTTATCTTGGGTGTAAGTTATCTTAAGAGAGGCCATAAACTGATTGTAAAG
>JASHOD010000061.1 GCA_030041295.1 Nitrososphaerales archaeon | reverse complement strand
CAAAGTTCGAAAGGCCCTGTTTGTGAAGCCTCATATCTCCAGACTGGTTTGTTTTTGAAGTCAGTCCAGCTTGGCGGCTTGAGATTTGCAATTGTTGGACTTGTCGCCCATGCGTTGTAGGCAGCCTCATGGATAGCATCCATCACAGAGTTCCACTTATCCACATCCCACTCATCTAATGTTAACACGCTTGATAGAGTCGGGTCGTACTTCATATCAAATCCTCCTCTTTTAGCCAGCATTAGGAAAATCCATTCCGTCGGCATGGCTTCTCCTTGTGGTGCTATTGCGGGCGCAGAATACCACCATGTATTATCAAGATCAGCATAGTTCAAGTTGAATCTGTTTATGTCAACGGTACTCGTGTCTCCTGGTTCTTCTATAGGAGTTTCCACAACAGGAAGTAGGATGTCCATGTACAGTGCAACCTGCATGTTCATGTAATGAGTCGTTTCCCAGCTGAAGACCTGCTTCAGAGATTGAGCTTTAGCTGTTGCACCAAATTGATCTGAGCCCAAGATATTGGTATAGAAGGAGGCTCCGACAACCTTCGGATTGGGTGGCGGATTGCCTGTAGCATTCCCTATCGCAGCATTGAATTGCGGGACAGACATCTGTCCGGAGTCAAGCTGCGGTCTCAAGTCGATAGCTCTCCAAATACTCGTCATTGTTCCCAAATACGGAGGAGTGTAGCCGTTTGTTGATGGGTTGGTGACACTCACGCCTGGAAGCCAAGCAGGGTTCGTCATCCAAGGATTTTTGTTGTAACCAAGGTCAGCGGGATCTCCGCCACCATCTGCCATGAGATAGCCCATCATCGCTTGTAATGCTACTGCTGCTCTAGTGAAGTTAAGCGAAGTCGACCGACACATTTCCCAACCTATGAGCAATCTTGATGGATTGCTCTTGGCATAAAGCTCGGCGAGAGCTTGAATCGTCTCTGCCGGAACTCCGCAAAGACTTTCTGCCCAGCTCGGATTTTTCGGAATGCCGTCAGTCACTCCCATTACATAATTTTGCCAATTTGCAAAGCCTGTAGGCTCCATCCACTGAGTCACAAAAGAGTGATCATACAAATCCTCGTCGAACAACACGTAAGCCATGGCAAGCAAGAGTGCTAGATCTGTTCCTGGTCTTATTGGGATCCATTGGGCGTTCAATGACTTATGAACCACAGTATACCGAGGATCAATGAGAATGAATGGTACACCAGCCTCTTTTGCAAGCTGACACATGTACCCCCATGAGGTGCCTTGGCTCTCGATTACATTAGGCAATCTGCCAAAGAGGATGACCAGTTTTGAGTTAAAAATATCAGACTCACTGCTGGAAGCAGCAGACCCACCTGCAAAGAAACCTTCGATTAACTGCTCAGCCACATCCTGCCCGCTATTTGAGTTGTTTCCCCAACAGTAGAAGCCGGCACTCAAATACGAGTAAAAATTGTTACTTTCTATACTATTTCCGTACGTTGATATAGAGTACGGACCATATTGTTCAATAGCATTCGTCATCTGACTATAAATTGTGTCGAGGGCTTCAGTCCATGTTATTCTCTGATATTGACCAGAGCCTTTAGGGCCCACTAGTTTCATAGGATAAAGTAGACGATCAGGCGAATAGACTTTTTTTGCCCAGGCCAAACCCATTGCGCAAGGCCTCTGGGCGAGCATTCCCGTCTTAATATAATCGAATCCGAGTACATCTTCTCGTGGAACGAGATTGTTGATCGTATCGTCTGGCTCTATTGAAGTCAAGACGCCATTCTTTATGTGTGCCTTCAGCAAGCACTGATTCATGCATGCTTCTTCGCAGTCGAAGTATGTGTACGTCTCTCCCTGATGAAGGGCTACAGCATCTGCCATAATACTATCAACTGTCAACTGTACTCCGGGAGAAAGTGGCGGTACATACGAAAGCGTCGGAGGCGGTACAGTTACCGTTGTCGTCGGACCAGTTGCCGTCTTTGTCGCAGTTATCGTTGGACCTGTCGCAGTACTTGTTGTAGTCTTTGTTGTGCTTGGTCTGATGAGCAAATCTCCTCCTATTCCAAGCCCAATGCCAATTATTCCGGTGGCAGCCAAAGCTCCGCTCCATTTCAAAACACTTCTTCTTGAAAGATTCCTGTTTGCAATACCTTCATCTTTAGTTTCGGACAAATTATATCTTACCTGAGATGATAATCTAGGGCGGTCTGGTATATTCCTTATGAAAGTAAAACAATGTATTAGGGCACTGATGAAAGGTCATCCGATGCATTAGGAGCATAATGCAGTTTTTTGCATCTTTTTGCATTTGAACAGAAAAACGTTGTCGTAGTAGAGAATAGTCGAAGATTATCGGTGTAATTAGAAAGGAATTGGCAATCAGAGAGTGAACTCCCTAACGGGTTAGGGAGCTTTTTCCGAAGAGATAAGTATGGGTCCCAAGCACGATCATAGTAGTAGGCTTGGGATCAATGCAGACAAGCCAACCAACAAAAGATCGAATTTCGCTACAAGGAGAAGATACGGAGAGTGCGAATAGAGGATTTCGAATAAGAAAGTCT
>JASHOD010000060.1 GCA_030041295.1 Nitrososphaerales archaeon | reverse complement strand
TCCCCCTATGTCATTATCATCGACTAACTCGCACTCGCCGGTGTGAAGACCAGCTCTAATCGAAATCCCTAGCTGATTATGGAGATTATCGCGAATCGAGCAGGCGCAATTAATAGCTCTCGCGGGGCCATCGAAAGTACAAAGGAAGCCATCGCCCGTCGATTTAATCTCCCGGCCCCTGAATCGCTTAAGTTCTTTGGTCACTATTTCGTTATGTTTCAAAAGTAGCTTCTTCCATGCATTATCTCCCAATTCCTTGGCTCTCTCTGTAGAACCCACGATATCGGTCAACAGAATTGTGGCGAGGACACGATCTATTTGTCGCGGAGGTCTTGTGCCGGTGAGAAATTCCTCTATCTCGTCAGCAACCGAATCAGTGTCACCTACCCATAGGAGGTGATCTTCGCCGGGCAACTCAACGTATTTTGCCCCGGGAATATTGCGAGCTAGATATCTTCCGTTTCCAACATTGACATCTAAATCGCCTGCTCGATGAATGACAAGTGTTGGGACATGGATCGAGGGAAGAATGCTCCTTATGTCAATGTGCGTATTCATTTTGGCAAGTGCAACCGCAGCCGAGGGACTGACGCTCAGTCTTGTGTATGTGGCAAACCATTTCGCGAATTGTTTATCATGTGTAGCGGATGGCGCGAGTGTCGAAACTTCGATCGGCCCACCCCACCCGCTTTCCAAGCTCTGGATCCACTTTTCTCGTTTCTCAAGAGTAGGTGCCCAAGGGTAGTCCTCGCTCCAGAGTCTCTTAGCGAAGGCCCCGTATAGGATCAATGAAGTAGTCCTCTGAGGATAAGTTGCGGCAAAAAGAGCGCACATTGAACCACCTTCGCTATACCCGAACACGACAGCCTTTTCGAATCCGACTGCATCCATAACTGCCCTAATGTCATCAATTCGCAACTCCAAAGTTGGGAGTTCACCGACTCTATCAGAGAGGCCTGTTCCTCTCTTATCAAACCATGCAACGCGTGCAAATGTACCTAATCTTTGGAGAAATTTCGCGTATGTGGGATCTTCCCAGGAATATTCCAAATGCGAAGCCCATCCTGGACCTATCACAAGAGGAGTCTCACCGGTTCCAAAGAGCTGGTAGGCGATGTGGACGTCGCCGCTCTTCGCATATTTCGTTTCAGGCATCATTGAGGATCAGTAGGGATATCCTTTTCTTTCTCAGATCGATCCGTACCTGGCCCCAGTCAATCATGTCGCACACTTCCATCTGCTCTCTCATAATATGAAACCATTGCGCTAGATCCACTCCTATGAATCAACACGTTAACGATTGGCTTGACTTTCGAAACTTGCTTTTGCTATGGATTAGGTGCGTTTCGGCAAAAACTCTTCTCACAAGTGAAATATGGACGTGCCAGAAGCTCAAATATCCAGGTCCTTTTCTTGGACAAAGCTCGAATCGAGCCCGGATGCCCTAAATTCTTGCTTTTGCTATACGAAGCACTAGTAATGAAAGGGAACGCTGGAAGCTCAGCTTTACGCAGCTCATTTCGCTCCGAAATAAAACCCAAGAATATCCCGAGGAGGAACAGTCGGAGTTCAAGTTTCGACGGTCATACTCTCTACCTACACAAGTCAGGTGCATGTTGCAATTCAAGGGCACCTCGTCGCGAGCGGAAAATATCTCGGCAATGCCACGGCTTTCAACTACATCTTTGGAATTGCTCTAATGGCGCTTTGCATGGCAATCAGTCTCGCGACAAAGAACTATACTTTCAAGAAAAACAACAACCGGAGACAGCCGAAGTAATCCAGCCAGCAGTTCACTAATCCGGAGAGAATTCAAGAGATTACGAGAATGAATGCTAGACTCGTACTATTGAAGGATGCGGAAAACTGGATGCTCCGGGGCAATGTGTTGAAACTCCTCTTCTGGCGAAGTAGCGCTCACGCCGCCGAAAAAGATCCCTACTTCAACCTTCCAGCGACGAAGATATGCCCGGAGAATTGGTGGCTTGCTTTCGTTTTGTATTTCGATTGCTCTAAAGGGCTTTTTGCGTCGGCCCAGCGCAAGTTCACCGCTTCCTATGATCCGGAGGTTGCGAACCCACTGAGTCTCTCCACGCGGAGAGACCAAGTACAAAGTGCCATCGAAGTTTAGCAAATTAACCGGCGTCGAGTGCCAATTTCCAGTCTTCCGGCCTTTCACTCGCAACACTCGTGATCCCCACACACTTATGCCTAAGCGCGTAGCAAAAGCCACGATGCCGTTGAAGATATGTTTCGTAAACCATCCGGGTTTGCGGTAGCGAGACATCGTGCAAAATTTTGCATCTCGCCCTATAAATGCGCTGGGGGCGATCGTAATCGCAGTATCAGTCGTATGCTTCTAGCCGAGATCACTACTCTATACCACCACCCCATCCTTAGGGGAGACAGGAACTTGTCGCTTTTACACACAACTGAGATATCAATATTCCACATTCCACAAAGGCAACCACTTAGGTGTTGGTAGGACCAAAAGGAAAAAGTGAAGTAGTGGTTACTTACTCGGCTTTTACTTTTTGGGATTGACTAGGGATTATCCTAATGCAAGATCGTAAGGAAGGCGTGAATCCCTGAAATCGCTTTCCAAGAGATCGGTTAAGAAGGACGATATAATCGTCTCGAAAATCGATCGGATGGATAGAGAATCGTCGACACGTTTCCTCTAACCCCTTGATTTTACCGATTTAACCCTACGTATTCGATTAGTCTTTGGAATCTTGGTTCTTCACGTAAGCTATCATAGATGGGTTCGCATTTGATATGAATGATTTCAGCGGTCCGTGCCTCTGCTGCCTTTTCAAGCCAATCAATCGCCTGATCCTTGTCGCCTAATCCCAAATAAACGAGTCCAATGTCGAAGGCGGCACTTGGCGGAGGCGGAAGGAACGGACTCTTAGGCGGAGCTTGATCGGCCTCGGTCTTTAATTTCTCTAATATTTTCGTAGCCTCGGTCTGGTTTCCTGAAATTGCATATGCGTGCCCTAATCTCCCCATCCATGCTCTCGCACCCTGTTGCCTCCCGGCTTCTTGGAAATCATCAATTGCTTTATCATACATCTTCTTTTCGACTAAAGGATATGCACGATATCCGTAGGCGCCTCCAAAGTTGGGGTTTATCTCCAAAGCCCTTTCGGCAGCCTCAATTGATTTGTCAAACAAGCGAGCGAAAAGGTACTCTTCTGATGCCACGCAATGAATTCTGGGAGAGAGCGGATCGAGCTTTTGAGCAAGTCTAATTTCTTCCAGAGCTTCCTCGAATCGCCCCAAATGTCCCAGATACAAGGCATACCAACTTCGACCTGTTGCATAGCTCTGATTTAGGGCGATTGCACGTCGGAACTCATCTCCGGCTTCTTCCCACTTCCATTCATATTCTTGCAGAATTGCTCCCAACGCGGTATGAGGATCAGGTAATTTCGAATCAAGTGAGATTGCCTTCTGTGCGTTCTCGATTGCCTTCGGATAAGCAAATTTCGGTAAGACGTGCCCATTTCTTCCTAAAAGAAGATAAGTGTCGGCCAAGCCGGCATAGCCCTGAGCGAGCTTAGGATCCTTTTCAATAGCTTTACCAAATTCCACCAGCGCTTTATTGAATCCGTCGAGTTCTCTTTGATTCCAGAAGTATCTCCCGCGAAGATAATGCTCAAAGGCCTCTGGATTTGTGAGCTCCTGAGCATTTGTCGGCGAATTACTCATGGTTTTCTCAGCCAATACTTCCGAAACTCTTTGCGCGATATCAAATTGAATCTCGAAAACGTTCTGCATCTCTCTATCGTAGTTTTCTGCCCAGATATGTCGATCTCTAATAGCATCAATCATCTGAACACTCACTCGAAGTTTATTGCCGGCTTTTCTTACGCTACCTTCCAGCACCATTCCCACTTCTAGTTCCTTGGACACTTCTTTGATTGGTTTCAGAATATTCTTGTATTGCATGACGGAAGTTCGAGACACCACTTCTACTCCACTAATCTTGGATATGGCGAAGATCATCTCTTCGGTCATGCCGTCGGCGAAGTACTCATCGTTAGGATCGGGGATCATGTTTGTAAATGGAAGGACTGCGATTCTCTTGCTAAAATCAGATACTCGGATATCTCGCTCTTTCTGCCACGGAAGAAGTACGGAATAGACCACAACCGGGTCGCTGACATTTTTCAGCTCCTTCTTGCCTTGGCTGGCAAATGGGAATTCGAATTTGTTCTTAACTTGGTCGTAAACCTGTTGAGTAACGCATATACCTCCGGGCTCGGCTAATGGTTGAATTCTCGAAGCTATGTTAACTGCGTCTCCATAAATGTCATTGCCGCTCTGAGTCACATCACCAACATGGATGCCGATTCTGAGGCTGAGATTGTGGGCAGAAGAATTGTTGGTATTGAACTCATGAACCGATTGCTGAATATCGTAGGCGCATCGGGTAGCCTGAAGGGCACTGGGGAATTCAATAAGAAAAGCATCCCCAATTGTTTTGATCACTTTCCCATCATAGCGACTTGTGATTGGTCGCACTAACCTTCTTTGTTCCTCCAGAAGTTCAAGGGAAAGGGCCTCGTTCCTTTGCCCAATGGAAGTGAACCCTACCATGTCCGTGAACATAATCGCCACTAGTCGGCGGCGCCCGGGATACAATGAATACCTCCGAAGTTTTGACCTGATCCTCGATAAATCATTTATGATTTTTTCTAGGCAAGAGTTCGGGCAGTAAATGAAGGAAATGATTACAATTGAGAGATGATGGCCGCTACGGTTTTTCGCGATCGAGCAAGATACCTTGGTACGTCTGAGACAGCATTGTAATCAGCAAACTGAGAGATCTTCGCGAGCAAAATGCATGAGCCAAGAGTTCTTTTACCTCCAAGGCCAGTTTCCAGAAGAGAAAGTAAATTGTAAAATCGATCAACGTCAGATTGTACGGTGCTCAATTAATGTTTCCCAAGCCATTGTAGTTGTTTTCCTATTGGCTTATCTTCCAGTGGAATCTTGACTCTATAACCCATATCTTTCAATTTTGGCACAATATCTCGCCTATACAGAGTCCCCGCCAAAATTATGATCTCATCTTGGGGTACAGATTTTTTTCGCAACAATTTGATGACCTTAACGGCCCATTTCTTTCGTTCTTCTCTGGAAAGCATTCTCAAAGATTTGTTGTAATTTTTGATAATTTTCTTTGGTTCAAGAAGATAGTATTTCGCGGAGAGAATATACCATCGATCCGCTTCCTTTTTTACGAAAGCAATTGACTTGCGGAATAAAGGAGAATTGTAAAGATCCTGTGCTTGATGCCTTCCACTATGCTTCTTGCTAGCGCAGCTGACTAGTGCGATTTTCATTCTTTAACTTCGAAGGCAACCTTTCTTACTTATTTTAGTTTAGAAATAATGAGTTGGCGAATTTGGAATTCTATATGGACTTGTGTAGGTGTTTTCGAAAAACCGCGGCCTTGCGATCGTTTATAGTGTTAGTCATTAAGGCGCAAAGAAGCAATTTCGCGCTATATTTTTGGAATCCATATTCTCTTTGGGAGATCCAGCCTATAGACAGCCCAACTGCATCGCTACTGACCCCTCCGTCCACCACGATGCAAGACCCTGTGAGGTAGGTGCTCCGCGCCGAGAAAGCCTTCGACGGGCTCGGTAAAACAGCTTCCATTACCATTGAACAGCTAGGAAAGGCAGCTCAAGAACTCGAGAAGACCCGTTCGATACTGGAACAATTGAGTATGTCATTTCGAGAGAAACAAAAAAACAAATTCAGTCCTTCATATTATGACAAAATCAGACGCTATTTTGCAATCGTTCGCCTCGTGTATCCTGTGCTACTTGAAAGTGATGTTGTCATCTAAAGGTCTAAGCAAAAAGTCGAGAACCCTTTCCTGTTCGCGAATGATCTGAAAAAGAACACGAGGAAAGACGAAAGATATTGCTAAATCTGACCAGATCGGCCCTTCAGTGACACTAACGACTAATGGCCGCAACCAAAGCAACTGAAAGTCAGGATGACAATACGGAACGCCGACTGGCGGCAATCATGTTTACTGATATCGTAGGTTACACGGCCCTAACACAGGCAAATGAGAAACGAGCCATCGAAATCCTAGACAAACACAACAAGATCTTGCGGCCCTTCTTTTCTAAATACAGAGGAAAGGAGATCAAGACTATCGGGGATTCCTTTTTAGTAGAATTTGCAAGCGCGCTTGAGGCCACGCTTTGTGCGACCGCTATTCAACAGTCCCTTCACGATCACAACGCAATTTCCGCGCAAGATAAAAAGATCGAAGTCAGGATTGGAATCCATCTCGGGGATGTCATCAAAAAGGAAAACGATGTCTTCGGAGATGCTGTAAATATTGCGTCTAGGATTCAGCCACTTGCGGATCCCGAGGGAGTTTGCCTTTCCGAGCAGGTTTATTCTCAAATCCATAACAAAATCGATTATCCCCTTGAAGAGATGGGACGTCCTAAACTAAAGAACGTAGATTTTCCAATTCTTGTTTACAAAGTGGTCATGCCTTGGCAGAAGACCGAGGAGGGCTATGAAAAAGAAGAAGAAATCGAGCCAACTCTCGGCGAAGCTTCGACTTCCATACCAAACAACCTTCCAAGACAACCGCCATTAATTGGAAGAGAAAATGTGATAGAGGTAGTTTGGCCCATTGTCCTTCGAAATAATGTCAAGGTTGTCACTCTGACCGGTCCCGGGGGAATTGGGAAGACTTCTGTCGCGATTGAAGTGGCTAGAAGTTTACTTTCGAGTTTCCCCAATGGAGTTTATTTTGTCCCTTTCGCTTCAATTTCTGATTCAAATCTAGTCCTGCCAACAATAGCGAAGACAGTTGGAATCAAAGAGCAGCCGAAAAGACCTTTGATTGAAACACTGAAAGAAATTCTCGGTCAAAGACAGATGCTCCTCTTGCTCGACAATTTCGAGCAGCTTGTTTCTTCCTCTTCAACTCAGCTTCTGAGTGAACTCTCTGATTCTTGCCCTAGGGTGAAATTCATCGTAACTAGCAGGAAACCCTTACACATTCGCGGAGAGCAAGAGTTTTCGGTACCTTCACTCTCTGTTCCTTCTCTCAAAACTTTACCATCAATTGGAGAACTGTCCGAAAATGCGTCTGTCGCGCTTTTCTTGGAAAGAGTGTATTCCATAAAGCCAGATTTTGAAATCTCAAACGATAATGCTCGAGATATTGCGGAAATCTGCGTCAGGTTGGACGGTCTTCCCTTAGCCATCGAACTTGCGGCGGCACGAATCAAAATACTTCCGCCTCGGATGATTCTTTCTAGACTCGGAAACAAATTGGGGCTGTTGACTGGAGGAGCTCGTGATGTGCCGAGCAGGCAGCAAACACTGCGGAACACCATAGCTTGGAGCCATGATCTACTGAGCGAATCGGAAAAGAAAATGTTTCGACGGCTCGCGGTCTTTGTCGGCGGGTTTACGCTCGAAGCTGCAGAAAGTATCTGCATAATCAATAACGATCTGAACGCGCTGGACGATATTACCGGACTTTTAGATAATAGTTTGCTAAAACGTTTGGATGCAACAGAGCAAGACGAAGAGGGCAGATCGGCTTATTCCGAAAGCGAATATCGTTTCGGGTACCTAGAAACGATTCGCGATTTTGCTGTCGAATGCCTCAAAAAAACTAGTGAAACAGAAGCGATTGAAAGAACTCGTACGGATTTCTTTATTGATTTGGCAAGAAAAGCTGAGCTTGAACTCAACGGACCCAGCGGACTCGAATGGCTTGAGAGGCTAGAATTCGAAAACGATAATTTTAGAGCAAGTCTCAGATGGTGTATTGATCGGAAAGAGAGCGCAAAATCATTATGCCTAGCCGGGTCCATGGGGTTGTTCTGGGAGTATCATGCTTACCTCAGGGAAGGTTGTGAATGGTTAGACTCGGCTCTCAAAAGTGCCCCTCTAGAGTCTTCAATAGACGTAGCGAAAGCGATTACAAAAAGAGGAATCCTAGCCGTTCATCTGGGCGACTATCAGCAAGCTAATAATTTGTTTCATCAGGCTTACTCTATGAGTCTTGGGATTGAAGATAAAAACGGAGTAGCACAAGCCCTTAGAGCTCTGGGCTTTTGCGCTAATAGACAGGGGGAATTTAGCAAAGCAAGTGTATTGTATGAAGAAAGTACGGATTTCTTCCGCGAACTTCAAAATAACCTAGGCATTGCATTCTCGTTAATGGGGTTAAGCTGGTCTCTTCGTAACCTAGGGAATGAAACAAGAGCCAAGTCAATTCTAAAAGAGAGTGTCGAAATTTTTCGAAAATTAGGAGATAAGTACAATTTGGCAATGTCATTGGATTTACTAGGAAATATGGGGATAAAAACTGAAGATTACAATGCGTCTCGCTCATTACTTACAGAAAGTTTGGCAATCGCTGAGGAGATACATGACAACCGAACGACTGGAGCTTCGTTGGAGAGCTTGGGCGAGCTTAATCGGGCTCATGGAAAGGATGTCGAAGCAATTTCGTATTACAAGCAGAGTGTTGCGATTTTTGAAAATACAGGTCAACATAATCCTCTCGCTTGGTCTTGTCATAACATGGGCCATTCTTTGGTCCATGAAAAGAAGTACTCCGAAGCAAGAAAATATTTCATAAAGAGCCTCTCGCTGTTTAGAGATTTGAAAGAGAAAGTCGGTGTCGCACATTGTTTGGCCGGTTTGGGAGCAGTTGCCGTGGCTCAAGAGTTACCTGTTCGTGCTGCGCGTTTATTAGGCGCCACAGAAGCCATTCTCGAAAGCACTGGCGCATCACTTGATCCCGTCGATTTGATAGAATTCGAGCGAAATATCTCTCTAATTAAGAATAAATTAGGGAACGAGAAATTTCTAAATGAGAAAGCTATAGGCGAAGCGTTGACATTGGAACAAGCGATCGCATATGGATTAGAGCCATGAGATGAATTGCAAAGCTGAAAACACGTTATTCCGCCTAGTCAGTCATTCTTCGTTTTGGCAGGCAAGCAAATTTCGGTTTGATGAAAAGAGACATTCTTCGATTTCATAATTTAACTATGCTTAAATAACTTGGACAATTTCGTAGCAAACTACGAAAAGTCTGAGATCCGTTTTGAAGAAAAAAATTAGTGCCGCATTGGTAGTTTTTGCATTTTTCTCCTTCTCTATGTTTGTACCAGCATTCGTTTCTAACGCAGGACACAGTTGTTCCGGATGTGATGGGCTAACTCCAAGTACAGTTACAATTAACCTAACACCTGATATGTTTGCAACCACAGACAACGCGGGTAGCTTCACTATAAATTATTTCTCAACAGTAACGGGAGCTCAACAAACCGTGTCGGTCCCGGTGTCGGATACTGGTGGATCCGTTACAATTACTACAGCCGGCCCAATGACTATTTCTGGTTCTTCCTCAAATTCAAACCCTGGTGGGGAAGAGTGGTGCTTAGAAAGCGACTGTGCCCCGCTATCTTTCATGGTGTTCGGTGGGGCCGTCTTCACACTTAACTTTGTGTACTATGACGCTTTCGTGCAGAGTTTTTCAGATTCATTTGGAGGAACCCCATCGGGTTCACCAGCTGGATGTCTTACTTATATCGGAATGCCGATGTCAGCAGGATCTGCAGACACTCCAACTGCGAGCGTTATAGCACTTTCCTCGAGTCAAACTCGAATCTTAGCTCTTCCAACGAGCACTGCATCTGTGCCGGCTTACTTTTTGGATTCCAGTGGCGTAGCGTGGACCCCATCGGCAACGTCGTGGACGATAAGCGGGGCGAATGCAATTCCAAGCTCAATTGTCTACAGCTCTACTATGACAACCGAAACAAACGTACCTTCAGTCAGCGCGACCTGTGTTGAGGGAAATCAGCCATTGACGGTCCAAGGAACGCTTCCATCCGGCGCAACCTTCACGGACTGGTTAACGACGGCGACAAGTGGAGGAACGACCATCATTCCTCCCGACCCGTGTTCGACTGCAGTAAGTGGATCTACCGTTACCTGTTCTATTGCTGCAAACACTCTCACACCAGGTGACATGTATAACTTTGAGCTGAACGGTACTAATAGTGACGGGAGTGTTTTCATCTCATCTCCATCCTCAATCGTTACGGTCAGCTCAGCCTTGAGTCCACCCAATGATCCAGTGGCTAACGCAACCGCCCTGGCTGGCAACTTCCTCGATTCTGATCAAGACCTCACTCTTAATGGATCTGTCCCCTCAACTGGTGTAGGGCCTTATTCTTGGGAATGGCTCGTAACTGATGGAGGGAGCTCATATCCTCCGCCATGCGCCGCTACTGGTTCCGATGCCTTGCCAGGCACTGTCGAGACCTGCAATATCCCTAGCAACACTTTGCGCCCAGGTATCTACAATTTCCAGTTTGATGTCACATCAGACAGTGCCTCCTCGCCCGAATCCAGCAATTCAACCTCCACCAAAGTAACAGTCAACTCAGCTTTGAGTGCGCCCTCCGTTCCTATAGCAAATGCTACAAGCTTAGATCAGAATCAGAACTTGACAATTACAAGCACGCTTCCCAGCACAGGAACAGCCTACTTTGCTTTTCAATGGATGTATAGTTTCGACGGAGGACCTTATGCTCTAATGGGAAGCACCGCCACCGCACCAGATTGCACTCCGATAAGCATTTTCATGCAAACATCTTTCGGTTCTGGATACTATAGTACGCCTGAAACTTGTAAAATTCCAGGCAGTGAGCTGAGTACAGGTTACTACAACTTTGAATTGAATATCACAGACAGCGCTGGTACGCCGGAGACAAGCGTGTCTCCACCTTCAGCCGTTACAGTTAGTAGCGCATTAACTTCGCCTCCCGCTCCAACAGTGAGTGCAACCGTGTTGGATGCCGATCAGGCCCTGACTCTCACAGATACTATCTTGACTGGAACAGCGCCATACATTCCTACTTGGACGATGGTCAGCGGCGGAGTAACGTCATCTGCACCATGTTCTTCAACAAGTGAAAGTGGGGACACTTTGACCTGTACTATTGCGGGCAATACGTTGAACCCCGGCACCACTTATAGCTTTGAATTGCAGGTAACAGACAGTGCTACTAAATCTGAAACCTCTCCAATATCGCCTGCATCTTCGTCAGTTACTGTGAACACTCCACTGGCTCCACCGAGTGCACCATCCGTAAGTACTACAGGCCTAAATGTAGCTCAACCCCTGACAGTGACGGGCGCAATTCCATCAAGCGGGACTTCTCCATACAACTGGCAATGGCTAATCAGTATTGGAGGCGGAGCGTACAAGTCGGCTACTCAATGTGCGACAAACAGCGGCACTGGAGCTTTGGCTGGAGCACCCGAGACTTGCTATATTCCTGGCGGTACATTGGCAGCTGGTCCCACTTACAATTTCGAGCTTCAAGTTACAGACAGCGCGACAACGCCAGAGACTGTGACTTCATCTCCTTCGCAGACTGTTGTGACTCAGGTCCTGGTTACATTTATTCAGAGCGGACTAGGATCATCTGCAATAGGAACGGTCTTGACAATTAACGGTGCGAGTTATTCTCTTAGTCAAATCCCCGTAACCCTTCTCGTAAATGTCGGGACACCATTCACGTATTCAAGCCCGGTGAATAGTTATCTTCCTGGAGTTAGATTCAGTTTGAATGGAGTGACCGGACCCGAATCTGGTGGTAATATTGTAACGAATGCCGGAACGATCACTGGCAGCTACGTTACGCAATTCGAAGTGGCCTTCTTATCATTACCAGTGTCAGGAGGAAGTACGTCACCTTCCTCGTTAATTTGGGTCAACCAAGGAGTCACTATTCCAATTTCTGCCACTGCAAATTCTGGATACAAGTTTGGATTCTGGACGAGCATTTTGCCTCCGTTCATAACAATAAAGAGTTCAACCTCCGCGTCAACAAGCGTGACAATTAATGGACCTGGCATAATCGAGGCTACGTTCATCCCTACGGTGAAAATCACCCTTAGCTCTTCTTCGGGCACTGTAAATCCAGGACACAGCGTTCAAACTACAGCGACTATCTTCGGAGGACAGCAACAGGTTAACTTGTACGTTGTGTCCACATTGCCAAAAGGATTAAGCGTTAGTTTTGCTCACGCTCAACTCAGTGATAGCCAATCAGGAGTTCCGGATGTTATCACAATCTCAGCTTCCACGTATACACCGGCGGGCACTTATTCGATCTCCATAGAGGCGGTAGGAGCGGACGGCCAAACTTCCACTACAACGTACACACTTACGGTAACTTGATTTTCAAAGAAGTCTTGGGCATCGGGTCAGACACCAGTAGAACCCAAAATATTATGAAGTCTACAGCAAGGACTCTTGTGCCTATGTGAAGTCATTGAAAGAATACAAGGCTTTCCATCCGAAATGTCAGATCCGGAGATCTTCGATTTAGTAAAAACGGATGATGCCATGCGTGACGAGAAAACGATGATGGAAGAGGAAAGAAGATTATTCTACGTTGCTCTCACGAGATGTAAGAAGGAGTTGCACCTCTTCACGTCCAAGAAAAATAGGTCTCACTTTGTTTTGGAAATCAGTCAATTTCTAACAAAAGATGCTGAAGATAGATGAATTCATCCTTTCAAAATTGAGCATATACCAAGATAGCTTTTAATCAGGATTTCAATTTGGAATTAAAGCTCGAATGCAAACGATTTACGTTGATGCCGGGTACACACCAGGCGTTGGAGGTCATATGGCGTGGTTCAACAAGACAACAGGTAAGGACTATTACGATAAAATAGATTGCGAGAATAGCTTTCATTGTGAATATGTTGCTATATTGAAGGCAATCGAAGATCACGCTGAGATAATAAATAGTGGAATCGAAATCGAGTTTTTGATCGATAATGAAACTGTTCAAAAGCAGCTGAACAAACAGACAATTTGCAATTAATGACTCTGATACTCGCGACATTGCGCGAATTTTTTCTGTTCAAACGCTTCGTTCAAGGTAGGAAGACGTTGAACTTCGATACGACCGTTGCTTCAGATGTTGCAAGAGTACCAACAGCGCAAAAACGCGCTTGATTCGCTAATCCAGGAGGCTAATTACAAAATAGAGATTGAAGGGCCGTGAGCAGGGCAGCTGTTCATTAAAGGGAAAATCGAGTTCGTAGAGAAAGATTCGATGGCATAGAGGGTATGACATCAGAGGCCCAACTCTGGACACCTAGCGTAAAGGCGCTTGCCTTACAGTTTAACGAAAAGGGTGTAAATTTAGGCAGGAGCAAATGGATGGACGCCCCCAAAGCATTCAAAGTGAGATAAAGCATTTAACCTTATAAATACACATACATGCACTGATATGGCCCACAAGACAATTACAATTTCTGAAGAAGCCTACAACGCCCTCGCCGCGAAAAAGGAGGAACATGAATCATTTACAGACGTCATCCTTCGTGTCACATCAGACAGGGGGAAAGCATCTTCGCTGCTGAAGCTCATCGAGAGCTGGCCCCCCGATGAAGAATTGGCTAGAAACGTAGAAGCGGCAATGAAGAGGACAAGGAAAGCAAAACTGACGCGAGTTAGTCTCTAGAAACAGGATCATTTCCTTTCAAGTAAAAAGAGAGAGTCTTTGAAAAAAGCATGGTTTGCCTAGACACTTCAGTTTTGATTTCACTCATTCGTAAGGAAAAGGCGGCAATTGAGAAACTAAGGACAGAATCCGAGAGTGGAAACCATGTTTCCACCACGATCATCAGCCTTTGCGAATTATACTTGGGAGCATATGGATCGAAAGATCCCACTAGGGAAATTGAGAAGGTGGAGAGCGTCATATCCACTCTCAGAATCCTTGAGTTGAGCCAAGAAGCTGGCCGAAAGTACGGCGAGCTAGCACACAGTCAATCGCTAAAGAGATCCCCGATAGGAGACTTTGATTTATTGATAGCCTGTATTGCGTTCGAATCAGGTGAAGCTCTAGCAACCCGGAATGCACAACACTTTGCGCAGGTTCCCGGCCTGAAATTGGAAAACTGGTAAGTTCCCTGAAAAATGACTCGAGCGATACTTTAACCGGAACTGACGATTGCCCGGTTCCATTTTAGCTAAGTTTATTGCTCACTTTAATTCGCAAGAAGAGACTATGCCAAAAATATCCTCTACCGTGAAAATAGGACTTGCCATCTCTATCGGAGTCCTTGTAGCCGCTGCCTCTTTTGGACTCTTTTTGTCTAGTAGCGGCTCTGTCACCGAAAAATACTATGCCACATTCACAGACACAGCCCCCGGCACTTGTCCAGCAGGATTTACCAGTCCCTGCGACGGCGGTACCACGGTAATAATCAAAGCTCCTGCTATAGATTCACTCGGCCCTGCGAATGGAATCGGGGTGAGTACAGGATTCAACAGCAGCTCAGGCCATGCTGAGGAATTCAGTTTCACATGGAAATATAGCAAAGGCGCTGTTAATTCAGCCTGTCCTTCAAATGCAAATCTAACCGGTACTGTCACTTCCGTAACTGGAGCAACGCCTCCAGCAGTTAAAGTCAATGCGCCTGTAACTGTCGCCCTAATCGGAGGTAACAGTCCCTCAGGAGAAATGTTCGTCACAGTAAGCACTACTCCGCCTTTCTATAGCGTGACGCTGTATGGAAACTCACTCTTGTTCTGTGGAGTGTAAAGGAGATAACAACTAGAAAGAGAACCAGGTATAATCTCGGGAATTACTCAGTTCGTTTTTCTTACTGATAATTCCCCTGATGATCCTTTTTCCGTCGATCGCATTTAAAATTTGAACAGATACTCGGCGTTTTTTGTGCGCAATCTTTTTTCTACCCGAAGGACTGACAGGAATGTGATCAAGGAAGGTTCTCCTTTCTTGGTTAGAAGCATAAGGATGGTCGGTTGAAAACATTATCCTATCAACACCAACCTTCATCATAAGATCCCTTAATGCCTTGCATTTCTTCGATTTCAGCTCATCGAAAGATTATCCAGCTGCAAGAAGCTTCGAGCTCTCGTAAACACGATCAACGCTCGGTAGGAACGACTTTTCGAGAACTGGGCTAAAAACCCCCGCCGCTTTTCTATCAACGAAGAGAAGATAGTCCGCTTCGCCAGATTGGAGAGGGAACTCTCTGACCGCTACGCCGAGTGAGGCGGCGAGATTGAGATTCTTGTAGTCCTGGACATTCTACTAACTGTCATCAAGCTCTTCAACGCAAACAAGGACATCTTCTTCCTCTGAAGCTAATGTTACCGCCTTAGAGGAACAAATCTCAGGCTTAGAACATCAGATAACAACACTAAAACAACGAAACTGTAGCTTTCACACTCAGCTATAATGTGACGCATATCTACTAAGAGTTTCTGCCTAATTGGAAAAAGTTCGCTTTAGCCCGCATTGTATGCAGTCCGCCAATGTCTTCAAATATGCCTATTACGAGAGAATTCGCAGTGATCGCAAAGGAAGGAACAGAAAGGCCTACCCCTGTACCTGTTGATCCTTGGGACATATTGCCCGGAGTCGTCGCTCCAGAAACATCATAATAAAATTACGAGATAACATAGTAGCTGCGGAAAATTCAGGACAGATAGGCTGCTGCGTTAGTCTAAGAATGAATTGCACTAATAGCCTCGTATATCGAAGAATAAGACTCGGAAGTCTTCGGTTGAGTCACTTTTCACTACTAGCCTTACTCTAGAAATCTCTACTCTTAAATACGAGTTACAGCAATATTACTGCACTCTCGTCAAATTGCTCATTAGTGGTCCTCGCATCTTGAGTAAGAGAGTTGCACGCAACGTTGAAATTCATATTAAGACGTCAAGTCTTTAGAGAGGAATGATGATGGTAAGGACAAACGAGTTGTTCCTGTCAGTTTCTCCTAGCGAATTGTTAGGCAGGCCCCTGAACGAAATTGAACAGAAATACGCCCCGTCAAGACTGTTTGTTGCAACCAAAAGAAATCTTCCACTCCCCGGCCCTCGAGTTGCGATCATTGGTTCCCGCCATGCGTCTTCTCAGGGAATCCAGCTTGCGAGCGAAGCATCGTCATTTTTTGCGAAAAATCGTGTAATTGTTGTAAGCGGTCTGGCGGAGGGGGTTGATACAGTCGCTCACATAGGAGCAATCGCAGGAGGAGGAGAAGGTTCGACTGTGGCTGTTCTTGGGACTAATCTCTTAGAATCATATCCAGCAAAGAACAAACTTCTCCAGAACAAAATCATTGAGGAACACTGGGCGATTTCGCAATTTCCCGTCGGGCATCCTACTCTGAGAAAAAATTTTGTCATTCGTAACAGAACCATGGCACTTATTTCAGATGCCTCAATAATCGTCGAAGCTGGGGAAAAGAGTGGTTCACTTCACCAAGGATGGGAGACGCTAAGATTAGGTCGCCCCTTGTTCATTTCAAAAATCATCACGAGCAACCCCTCCTTGAAATGGACAAAAGAAATGATGAAGTATGGTGCTCTGGAACTGGAAGATTTTAATGATGTTCTTGGCATGCTGCCCTCATCCAAGAGACTATTGCAACAAATAATCCACTGAGCTAGTCCTTTTCTTGCCATTGAACCAGCTCCAGTTTGGTTCCCTTCTGTCTTATTGTCCTAGAGGTGACAATACGGAAGAAATTCGCCGTTCAAGGGAGGTAATGACATTTGTGAAGAATGACTCTTATGTAGAAAGTCCTCCTGTTCCTATGTCAGAATGGATAGCAAGTATCATGGAGCTACGAAGAAACACGCTACCCTTCAATTCCTTCTTCCAATCGAATACAGTTCTAGTTCCACTTCCAAAAAGCTCACTCCTGCGTCCTAACAGTCTCTGGGTGCCTGATAGAATTGCGCAAGCTCTTGTGGCACATGGTTTTGGAACAAGAGTGCTTCGGTGTCTAGTTCGCGAGAAACCCATCCGTCAGACTTCAACCAGCCCGCCTCAGCTGAGACCGACTCCATCTGAGCATTTCCAATCGATTGCAGTACAGGGAAATTTGGAGTCCGAGCAAGATATTATCCTCGTGGACGATATTGTTACGAGAGGTCACACAATGCTTGGCTCCGCGTGGAGACTATTAGAAGCATTTCCATCAGCTCATCTGACAGGGTTAGCAGCCATTAGAACAACGAGCAATCCAACGGATTTTTTGAGCATTTACGACCCCCGGGTCGGACTCATTTCCTACAGGTCAGATTATGACGATTGCATGCGGGATCCCTGATAGGATGTCAATGGACTAAATTACGAAGTCATAGAACGAGCAAGTTATTGAAATCATAGTATTAACAAAAATAATAGCAAGAATTACTGGTCGTGTGTGTGTAGAAACTTGAGAAGAGAGATTCTACCTCGCCTGTCAACTCGCCGTATAGTTGTCAATCCCTACACTTCCATTTGAAAATTGTACTTGTAAGAATTAATCCATTTCCCATATCTTTCCTCGAGTATCTCATAAAAACGCGAAAAAAGGGAGCCAAGACGCTCCGATCTATTTTAGGCAATCCGTCATTTTTTTGAGTTTCCGGCAGTGTCCCAGTCTTCCAACTCGTTCGAGAAAATCATGTTCCTCAATGATTAGGATATACCTTTCCTTACATCTCTTAACGTCTCACGAAACACATCTCCAATCATCGAGACGTCGCTACTAACTGTGATTACTCTAAAGCCTTGCTTGATTTTCTTGAGCGCGTCTTCTCCATTGAAAGCATGAATTCCTACCGGGATGTTAGCTTTGCCTGATTCTTCAAGGATTCTTTGAAGACCTTCTGTGAAGGTCCGGTCATCATACTTTCCTAGGAGTCCCATCGAAGCCGATAAATCTGCAGGACCTACATACAATGCACTAATTTTTTCCTTCGAAACAGCAGGAATTATCATTCCAAGATTCTTGATCGCATCAGTGTGTTCAATCTGCAGTATCGAAACTAGTTCCCTGTTTGCGCGAGTTGCGTAATCTTGCACTTCCCGATAATAATTCGAAGCTCTACGCGGACCCAGCCCGCGAATTCCTTCTGGAGGATATTTCATAGCTTTTGAAGCTGAAACAACATCGTCGGCAGTTTTCACTTGAGGAATGAGCAATCCGCTAGGTCCGATGTCAAGAGCCAGTTTGATCAAGACCTGATCATTCCAAGCGACTCTGACGATCGGCGTTGTCTTGTCAGACTTCAAAACCTGCAAGAGGCTTTGAATTGATTCCATAGTCAGAGGGGCGTGCTCAGCATCGAAAATCAGGAAATCAAACCCGGCATCTGAAGCTATCTCCACGAGATCAGTTGAGTTTACAGTGATCCATGTTCCGAGCGCAACCTCTCCGCGTTCGAGTTTCTCTCTTAGAACGCCGTGCATCTCTACGATTTCAGCTCATTGGAAGATTATCCGGCTGCAAGAAGCTTTGCGCTCTCGTAGACTCGATCAACATTGGGTAGAAAGGACTTTTCGAGAACTGGACTAAAAGGTACAGGAGAGAATTGAGCACTGACACGTTTTATAGGAGCCTCCAAGGAATAGATTTTCTCTTCCGCAACTTCAGCCGCCACTTCTGCTCCCCATCCACAAAAGCCGACATCATCTTCGACGATCAAAAGTTTCCCGGTCTTTTCAACCGAATCAAATACCGGTTCCAAATCTAGCGGATAAAGAGTGCGCAGATCAATCACTTCGGCGCTTAACCCTTCGCCTTTCAATTTACTCGCGCATTCAAGTGAAGTGTTTACTGCTGCACCTGCGCTTACGATAGTAAGGTCATTTCCCTCTACTTTTCTCTCAGATTTCCCCAAAGGAATCAATTCTTCTTCATCAGAGACCTCGCCCTCCATCGGGTAGAGAACTTTCGGTTCAAAGAAAAGCACAGGCTTTCCCGAGCGAATTGCGGATTTCAATAGCCCCTTTGCGTCTCTTGGGTTGCTAGGCATCGCAGTGTACAACCCTGGCGTATGCATGAAGAAAGCCTCAAGGCTCTGCGAGTGTTGCGGCCCAAAAGAAATTCCGGCTCCAGATGCCGAGCGAATCACCATCCCGACCTTTTCATGCCCTGAGCTCAGGTATGATTTCTTCGCGACCTCGTTCACTATCTGATCCATCGCGGCCGGCGTAAAATCCGCAAACATCAATTCTGCCACAGGAACCAGCCCCATCAATGCGGCCCCCAAAGCAGCTCCAACAATCGCGGTCTCCGAAATCGGAGTGTCAATAACTCTCCTTGATCCAAATTCGCTCCATAGTCCTTCAGTAACCTTGAACACTCCGCCAGATTCTCCGATATCTTCGCCAAGCAAAAACACCCGATCATCTCTACGCAGTTCCTCGCGCAGCGCAAAACGGATCGCACTACGGAAATTGATTCTAGTCGTAGACGTGCGTTGTGACCTCCTTCGGGTCGGGGTACGGACTGTTCAGTGCAAATTGGTATGCGTCTTCGACGATCTTTCTCTCCTGATCTATGATTTTCTCCTCTTCTTCTTTCGTAAGAATATTGTTTGACTTCAAATAATCGCCGAAAACAATCAGCGGATCTTTCTTCAACCACGATTCAACTTCTGCGTCAGGTCTATACTTGCCCGGATCGGTTCTAGAATGCCCCTTGTGACGGTATGTCTTGCACTCCAAAAGAGTTGGACCGTTCCCCTCGCGGGCAAATTGCACCGCCTGTTTCGACTTTGCATATACCTCGAGCACATCATTCCCGTTTACTATAACGCCCGGTATCCCGTAGCTAGAAGCTCTAGTCGCAATGTCCTGAACTCCAGTTGTTTTCGAAATATGCGTGTACTCTCCGTAGAGATTGTTCTCGCAAACAAAGACCGTCGGAAATTTCATCACCGCTGCAAAATTGATCCCCTCATGGAAGAAACCAATGTTTGCTGCGCCGTCGCCGAAAAATGAAATTGAAACCCTCTTCGATTTGGTGTACCACGAAGCGAGTCCCGCCCCAGCAGCTATCGGAATCCCAGCCCCGACTATTCCAAATGAACCGAGAGCTCCTTTTTCGTAATCAGCAATATGCATCGAGCCTCCCTTACCACCGCAACATCCCGTCGATTTTCCCATAATCTCCGCCATGATTTTTCTAGGTTCCACTCCCTTTGCGATGCAGTGTCCATGCCCGCGGTAAGTGTTAGTGATTACGTCGTCCTTCTCGAGACTCTTCATCACTCCGACCGAGACGGCCTCCTGTCCCTGACAGAGGTGCGTCGTCCCCACGAGCTGCCGATTTACAAAGAGCTCGTAGATCCTGTCTTCAAAATACCTGATCAGGTACATAGTCCCGAGCATCCGGGTCAGATCTTTTTCAGAAAGATCGAGCCCAGAATACTTCATAGTTGGGGAAACACTTTCCTCGATTTACTTCAGAACTTTGAAAGACATTATATCAATAGATTTTTTCGGCTTAATTTTAATCAAGACGCGCGGATAGCGCATCAAATCCTCGAATTCGCTTTTCACAAACTTCGCAGGAACGTATTTCTTCACGATTGCCATAGTGATTTCCTTGATGTCCTTCTTCGTAAGTGTCGCCCTTCCCTCAACGATGACCCCTTTGTATGGGATAACATCAGTATCAACTATTAGGGCAACATTCGAATTTTCTTTTACTGCCCTAACTTTTAACCTGTCTTCAGACGTCGTAATGTAAAAGTGTCCATCCTTCCAAAGATACCATACCGCAGATAAATGCGGTTTTCCTTTCCTGTCTACAACCGCGAGACGAAGGAGTTTGACTTTGCCCTTGGTCAGAAAATTTATGTTCTTCTTAGCGCTAAGGTCGACGCGAACCATGGATTAAACGCAAACAGTCATATTGTAAAAAACATAACGCGATCAAGTCATAATCACTACTCGAGCAAAGCTTAACTTTCACCTAGACTTTTCACATCAAACGATAATCTCGCCTTGAAATTTGGAGTCTGCCTTTCTAACTACGGGGATACGCTAGACCTTGAAACGCTAAAAATCACGGCCCTTGAAGCAGAAAAATTGGGCTACGATTCCATCTGGTTGACCGACCACATCCTGATGACCGAGAACAGCGGAACCCATTACGAAAATATTCTCGAGACGATGACGTCGCTCGCGTATCTTGCTGCTATTACGCAAAAAGTCAACCTTGGAATATCCTCGCTCGTCATGGCGCTACGTAACCCGGTCATCGTCGCAAAGCAGCTAGCAACTATCGACTACCTGAGCCACGGGCGTGTGGTTTTAGCAACTGGTGCCGGTTGGAACGCAGACGAATTTTCAAATCTTGGTTCCGATTTCCACAACAGGGGAAAAAGGCTTGATGAATCGATTCGCCTAATCAAGGCACTTTGGAGGGGGGACAAGAAATTCGAAAGCCCGAACTTGAAGCAGCGTTTTGAAGCCGCAAGTTTTAGTCCAAAGCCAGTGCAAAAGGACCTCTTCGTCTGGATAGGAGGAAATAGCAAGGCAGCGATGAAGAGAGCCCGCACAATTGGCGACGGCTGGCACATCGACGGTTCTCCTCCCGTCATATTTCGAAAAATCGTTTCAGAATACAAAGCAACGGGGGGCAAGAACAACCCCATAAGCACAAGGTTGGCATTCAATTCGAAGGCGAAGGACACTATCTACAAAGGGGCGAAGGGAGACGATCAATTGATGCTCTCGAGCAACTTCGAGGAAGATAGGGCGGTGCTAGACGAATACGAGAAGCTCGGAGTTTCGCTCGCTACAGTTGAAATCGATTACAACGGAGCGACGTCGCTCGAAGGTCAAATCGAAAACCTGAGGACGTTCGCAAGCAAACTTATGTCCTAGTGATTTTCCAACGAGAGATAGTTTTCATGTCAAAGAAATCTCAACAAGTTGTAGAATATATTGCCGGAAAGAGAAGGACGATCGACGGAACCTGTGTGGTGGTCGAGGACGTGATGAAAAGCGTCAAGACATACACAAAGACGCTCGGTTGGGGGCCGTGGGATATTTACCATTGCAGACCTCCTCAACTTTCGCAGACTACCCTTCGAGGAAAGAACGTCGAATACACGATGGATCTAGCGATTACAAAGATAGGCCCCGCATACTTTGAGTTGATCGCGCCTGTAGACGGTCCGAGCACCTATCGCGAATTTTTAGACCGTGGTGACAAGGGAGTCCAACACATCCAATCAAACTACAACACTTGGGGCCCCGTACGAAAAATCCTGGATGATTATAAGAAAGCAGGAATCGGTATCGTTCAATCGGGGAAGTTCTGCGGCAACCAGTTCTTCTACCTCGACACCGAGAAGACGCTTGGGACAATTTACGAAATTTTGAAAGTCGGCCCCCTGGATTCTCCTGAATCTACGTATCCGTGAAACTCCTCAAAGAAAGCTATAAACGGACTAAGCGGTGCGAATCCCGCTAAATGTCGGAATTTCACATCGGAGAAATGGGCGGCACCGAAGATTCGCCGCTCGGTCATATCGATTTTGATCGCATGCTGAAGGACAAGCTCTCTCGCCTTAGAGAAAGAATGAAGCACTACAACCTGAGCGCGATTGTGTGCCTTGGCGAGCTAAATGTAGGGTACGCGACGAACATTCCAGCAATTTTTCCTGGAGCCTCAGCTATTGGCGGAAATCGTTACGCCGTCGTTCCATTGGAAGGCGAGCCCGTAGGTTTCGAAGAAGCTAACACCGCCTACGTCCTCAAAAAGCAGTTGAAAAATATCAAGGTAGAATACTCGGTACCTGGCTGGGGAGGCCCTAACTTTGCGAGCGCTCCAGAAGCTCAGGAGTTTCTCACACAATCATTCGCCGAGCAGATTCATTCAACGATAAAGAACATGGGTCTTGAGAAGGAAAAGATAGGTGTCGACGCCTACGTTCCACAAATCGACGAGGCATTCCGAAAGACCGGCTTGAATACAAGCCAAGACGGTGCAAAGGCCCTCTTTGAATCACGCGAAGTAAAAACGCCTCTCGAGCTCGAATGTATTAGATCCGTTGCTGCGATCGTGGATGGATGCTTTGCGACGCTAGCAAAAAACCTCAGAGTCGGCGTTACCGAGCGTGAAATCTGGGGAAAATGCATAGCTTATGCGATTGAAAATGGATTGACGGTCAACGGCGGTTTCATCGACTCCGGTCCGCACACCTGGCCGAAGGACAATTCGCGACAAGCTAGTTCGAGACGCATCAGGCCCGGGGACGTCGTCTACGCCGATTTCTTCAACTTTGGTTTCTTTGGCTATCGTTCGTGTTATTACAGATCTTTCAGTGTCGGACCGCCGTCGAGAGAAGTGAGAGAAACCTATGCCCGAGTCTATGACTGGATGCAAAAAGCCGAGCACGCAGTTAGAGCAGGAGCGACCACAATGGACGTGGTCCGAAACTGGCCGGATGATCAAGAGCTTTGGGGAAAGAGACCGCCGTTCATCGAAAGCGAAACAGAGAAACTTTCCACTTATTGGATGAACATGGGTCACGGAATCGGCATGTCGCTGTACGAGCCACCTTTCTTCTGGAAGCCTGTCGCGTCGCGATGGCCTCAGAAACTGAAGGAGAACACCGCGATAGCCCTTGAAACGCTCGATGGAACTCCGGATGGCAAAGCCGGCGTAAGAATTGAAGAAATGATACTCGTAACAGATTCAGGCTATGAAATAATAAGCAAGTGGCCGATCGAGGAGATCACCGAAGTGCCACTCATTTGAGTTCTTGAAATAATTCCAAGGTCAATCCGTCAGGATCTTTGAAGTAAACAAAGGATCTTCCCTTCAAAGGCCCAGCCGGGATTCGAACGGGTTCGCTGTTGAACTTCACTCCCTTTGATTCGAGTTCCGCTTTTGCTTCGTCAATGTTATCAACACGAAAAGCCACGTGTGGAGCTCCTGTATCTGAAATTGTGAGCTGATTTGGTTTCGCCTTTGGATTCAAGTATTGAATCAACTCAATGAAGGTATGTCCATTCCCAATTTTGAGCATCGTAAACTTGATCTTCGCCCCAGGTATATGCGTCGCTTTCTCGAATGACTCGCCTGAAGCTTCTTGCGGCTCGAACATCGGTTCCAGCCCAAGAACCCCCCGATAGAATTTCAGTGACCTATCCATATCTGTTACATTTAGTGCGGTATGATGAATCTCTTGAAAATCGGTACTCATATTGGGAATACCAAGGTCTTTGAACCAATTAAGTTCTATAAAGCCTTAAGGACAAAGGATAATAGAAATTCCAATTTCCCATAACTAGACAGTCATGACACCTTTCAAGCAAATTTTGGATCTCTCAGTTCCTTTGAAGAGCATGGACACCCCATTGTTTCCCGGTACCCCCATGCCGCTACGGACCACGTACCAAACAGTTCAATCGAGCGGCTTTCTAGCTTATGTGTGGCTCTTTCACGAACATTCCGGGACTCATGTTGACTCACCCGCTCACATGGTGAACGACGGAATGACGATCGACCAGGTTCCCCTAGATTATTTTGTCTGCAACGGAATGGTCTTGGACTTTTCGGGAAAGCCGAAGTACCAAATAACAAGAGATGATGTCAAAAAGTTCCTAGAATCCTCCGGCCATCTACGCGACATCACAAATGGGGCAGGAAATTGGGTCTTGCTTTTTTACACTGGATACACAGCAAAGAGCAAAGATGCAGACTGGCTCGACAGTCCCGATTTGACGGAAGATGCCTGCAAATATTTCGTCGAGCTCGGTAGTATCAGAGCTATTGGGATCGACGCCTTTGGACCCGACCATGCTCCATGGTCAGCTCATCGCACTTTGCTACCAAACAACGTCTTGATCTTCGAAAACCTCGCCAACTTGGACAAACTTGTAGGAAAAGAGTTTATGTTCGTAGGAGTGCCCATCTCTCTATTTGGAGGAAGCGCTGGTCTAGTGAGACCCATCGCACTGGTTTCCTAAAGGGGAGAGAGTAGAAGTTTTGCAACAACAAATGATGATAGATCAAATCGTTTCAGAAATTCGATCAAGGTTTCCTACAATTGAAAAGAGCTCTGAGGGGGAAAGAATCTTCTTTGACAATGGAGCAGGAAGTTTAGTTCTTGGATCAGCAATCGAAGCTGAAGAAATCGCAAGAACCAGATCAGCTCCAAACCGCGGGGGATTCTACAGCGAGTCGAAGGTCAACGAGCAATTCATACTCGACGGGAGAAAAGCGGTCGCAGATCTTCTAAACGCCCCAAACCCATATACAATTGTCCAAGGCGATTCGGCAAGCGACCTCTTCTTCAAACTAGCTTACGGTCTATCAGCAAAACTAGAACCTCAAGACAATGTTGTTTCGACCAGCCTCGAACACTATGCGAACATCACCCCATACCTCGACCTCCAGAAGAAGGGGCGAATCAAGGAGGTAAGACTTGCGAGACTCAAAATGGACGATGGAGTCTTGGACGTAGATCATCTAGCGAGCCTTGTCGATAATCACACGAAAGTAGTCGCGCTAAGCGCTTCGAGCAACCTCCTCGGTACAAAAACTCCGGTCAAGGAAGTCGCAAAAATTGCACATCGAGTCGGCGCTTATCTAGTCGTGGATGGTGTTCATCACGTTCCTCAGGGAACTGTGGATGTTTCGGATTTGGATTGCGATTTCCTTGTATTCTCAGGTTACAAGTTCTTCGCCCCGCATGGCAGCTATATGTACGTGAAAGAGCAACTCTTTCCTGAAATTCAAACATTTCACGTCGATCCCAATGCAACGGGAAAGATATTACCTTCTAGTTTCGAATTGGGGACGCGCGACCCCGCAAAGTTCGCCGCGATGAGGGCTGTAATCGACTACCTTCTCTGGATATATTCGAGAGTTCACGGTGGTGATTCACTCTCCGATTTGGAAAAACGTAGATCCAAGGTGCTCCAAGACACCATGAGCTTGATAGAAGATTACGGTCGAGAACTGACAAGCGTAATACTGTACGGTGATGACAACAACACAGGCCTCTGCGACATCCCCAACGTGAAATTATATGGAATTATAGACAAAGCTCGCCTTTCCGAAAGAGACTGTACAGTCACTTTCAAACTGAAGAACATGAACGACGCCCAGGTCGTCGAGAAACTTTGGACTGATTATCGTATAACGTCCAGGACAGGACACTTTTGGAACAACACGCAAGATGTCTACAACATACCGAGTGCGGTCAGGGTGACTCTTCTGCACTACAATTCAAAGAGCGAAGTCTCGAAATTCCTTCGAGGAGTAAAGAAACTGGCATTTAGTAGCTAGCCAGACGTAAAATTGTAGCTCTTGATCTTTCCGTCGCCTAAATTAAGTACGAGGCCTTTGAGTATCCCTTCGTTATAGTCGCTCCCCGGGTTGTAGCAATTCGTCCTACCAATCTTTGTCATCCCCTTGCTTTCATGGATGTGCCCGTGTATTCCTGCAAGCGGTTGATACTTTTCTATCGCTTCGCGTGTCGCGACGCTTCCGGCGGGAATCATTTGAACCTCGCCTCCCTTCGTTATCGGTTTAAAATCAGAATCGACTGCCGGAGCTTGATCAAGTAATGTTCGAATTGGAGGACAATGTGTGTTGAACAGGCAGTTCTTCATGTCTTTGACTTGCGAGCACATGGTCTCAATCATCGAGAGCAGCTTTTCTTCGTCGACCTCTCTAGCCGATTTCCACGGCGTGTGGTTCGCGTATCCGAGAGTTATCATCTCGTGCTTGTCGTCAATCGTCACAACTTTCTGCTCGGGATTGAACACCACTTCGCCGTCGTTTCTCAAATGAGAGTCAATCGCAAATATATCGTCGTTCCCCGGCGAGATGAAACATTTCACGCCGGTCCCTTTCAATCGCTCGAAAGCAAGTTTCATCCATGCGTCGATTGACTCGACCATCAGCTTTTCAAATGTAGAATCTAGTTTGGCTCGATCCGCGTCCATCGCTCTCACTTCCTCCTCGCTTCCTACGAATGGATAGAACCCCGCGTCGCGTATCATCTTGATCGTCGAATCTAGTTCCTCGACTGAATTCATGACGAGGCTGTTTCCAAACAAATTACAGGTATACTTTGAACCATCCCTCTCTATTATCGGGATTATCGCTTTGCCAGTAATATCTCCCCCGAGGATCAAAACATTCGCATCGTACGCTTTTGCTGCGTTGAGGAATTTGCGAAAGCACACATCGGATCCGTGGACATCCGTGATGAAGAAGACCCGAGTGAAATCTCTCTCCATCCTCCGCATCGAGCTCCTAATTTGGACTAAAGCTTCAAGGACGGCGAAATATGTAACTTATTCCGCCCATCTTTCAATCCAAGGACTAGGCACTTGAATTGAAAAAGATCTTGCCGTGTATCTTTATTCTGGCGGGAGTTGCTTGAATACCTGATCCAGATTGATACCTTGTCTGCGTCTTATTGCCCTAGAAATTGAGTA
>JASHOD010000059.1 GCA_030041295.1 Nitrososphaerales archaeon | reverse complement strand
AAAGTCAAGGATGAAGATGAGATTCGGAAGATTAGACAGAGCTGCAAACTAAATGATTATGCTTACTCTGTTGCCAAACCAGCATGTGTCCCTGGAAGGAAGGAGATTGAAGTATATTCATTAGTTCATTCAGCACTTTCGAATAAAATCGGAACCTTTCAGTATTTTGCGGGCGATTTTGTTTCTGGAAAAAGAGCGGCTAAGGGAGGTGGGCCGCCGACAGCCCGAGTATTAAGGCGAGGTGACACTTTCTATCTGGATCTCTGGGTGACCGTGGAGGAATACTGGTCAGATACTAGCCGCACCTTTGTCATAGGAGGGTCACCAACTTCTTGGCAGAAAAAAATTCATAGTGCTGTGAAAGATGCTCTAAGTGCTGCCGAAGAAAAAGTTCAGCCTGGAACTTGCGCGAGCGAAGTCTACAGGGCCGTACATGACTCTCTAAAGAAATCTGGTTACTCGAAATACTTCAATCAACACGCGGGGCATTCTATAGGGTTGGATGGTCAAGAGGCGCCGTTTTTTATTCCAGCATCGCAAGAACTGCTCCGCGAAGGAATGGTTTGCGCTATTGAACCCGGTCTTTTTTCATCGCGCTTTGGAATTCAGATCGAAGATAATTATCTGATAAAACGAAGAAGCATAGAGAAACTGACCAAATTCCCCTACGACTTGTAAGAGAATTGGTAGCTCTCTACTCTGGCGGAACTTCTTTGTAAGCTAGAGTGATATCGAATCCCTGCCTCTTGCGGATATATTGAACAACAAAGTAGAAAGCTAGCAATAGAACGATTATCACACCGATCGATTCTAGCAAACCCGTAGTGACTCCAAAATAGACCCTGTTCGCTATGAAGACATATTCGTAAATGACAAGAACAATAGCGGTTGCGACTCCGAGTATCGAGATCACCGGAACTCCTCCGATCTTCTGCTTAACAGGACAGGTTGTTTCGAATAGTCGCTTTTCTCTGTAAGGGAGTATTATAAGTGCAATTGACGTCAAGAAGAATGCAATCATATAGACCACATTTAGACCAACTCCCAAAGTGTAGATCTGCGTTGCAACACTGCCTACTGTAAGCACTGCAAGCAGAATTACGGTCGCAACTGCAAATGTGAAGAAAGCCTTCACCGGAGTATGAAATCTATCATTGATGTCAGCAAGCCTGGAAGGGAGTATTCTATCAAACGACAGTGCAAAAACAGATCTTGAGAAGACTATGAATGACCATCCTGTGACGGTCACATAACCGAATATGAATGCTAGGCTAATGAGAACCTGCACATAGATATTATGCGCCGCGATATTCGCATACAGTGCAAAGAAGGATACAGTCGGGATTGCCCAGCTTCCAGGCTGGAAGTAGTCTAAGTATGAAGCCGAGGAGATAAGAGTGCTACCCACTATCGCGTAAGCAGCCAGAACAACGAAAGCGGTAACAACGAACCAAAGTATTGAAGCGCCGATCATACCATAGAAATGTGATCGCCTCGCGTTTCTTATTTCGCCACCCACAAACGCAGATTGCGTCGCCCAATAAAACGATGTGAATAACAACGCCGACCCTAGAAGGATTGCTCCTGCGCCAGCGCTAGGCTGAGTGTATCCGACACTTTTCGCTGTATTAATCACGCCGGTGGCATTGGTCCCGTATGGCGCCGCAAAAGAATTGAAAAGATTAACAAATTGATTGTGACCCACAGCAAGGAAAGCTATCCCTCCGGCGAGTACGCCCAATATTGCAATTCCGTAAAGCACGTTGTTCATTCGGTAGAAAGACTTGTTGCCTCCGAAGATTAGCAATGACGCGAAAAGCACGGTTACTATAATTCCTAAACCAGTCAAGATCGTTGTATTTGACAAATCGGCAGCCAGACCTCCACGCCCTATCGCGGAAAGCAATGGTGATAGTCCCGCCGAGACCCAAACTGTTGCTCCAAACGTTGAAGCCAAAATTAAAGGACCGAAAACTCCCGTGAGACCCGCCGACAACACACCTAGTGAAGGATGAAGAACTCTAGAAATGTATACGTAATCGCCACCGCTTCGCGGAATTGTTGTGCTGAAGATATAGTAAACGAAGTTGACCAGCAATGCCAAAACAAACCCAATGGCGATAGTTTCGAAGACGGCGGTCACCCCAAAAGTCATTAGCGGAAGCAGTAGCATTGAACCGCTGACGATGGAAACGCCAGTCACTGACACCGCATTGAATTGAAAAATATCTAGAGCTGATGCTTCTTTTACCAGGCCTGTGGCATCTCTCAAGAAGACTTGCTTTTTCTCTTTCTGATCCTTCGACTCCATAATCACATTCAGAAAAGGTAGCGCAGTATAGAGATTATTATCTCTTTCAAAGCAAACGAGTACTATGGTTCGTCTAGGAGACTTTAGTCCTTCAGAACTGGCTCAGTTGAGCGACCCTTTTCCTCAATTTTAGCAGACTATCGACCTGCTTGTGAAGTTGTCTCCGGTGATCGGTCAAAGTCTCCCTCAAAATCCATTCATCTTCATCTATTTGCTCGATAATCTCATCAAACCGCAGCATGCTAGTTTTGAGAGACGCAATACACTTGTTCAGAGTTCTCTCTATCTGTTGCATTCTCTGAGCTGACTTTTCGGTATATGGCGAGAACGGACCCGCTTGGGCTTCGGCCGATTTTATCTCGGCTACTATCCTTCTTACTGCTCGTGATGAAAGATTGTTCTTTGTAATGTCCTCTGCCAAAGCCAGTTGATCCTCAATAGCGAGTCCTGTCATCTCTCGGGCTTGCGAGAGAGTTACCACGCGCGTGGAAAGTCTTTCGAGCAAATCCGCTGGCAGCTTAAGTATCTGTAAGTATTGAGAAACGTATTGCTCGCTTTTGCCTATTTTCCGAGCCAACTCTGATATTCCTCCATAACCGAATTCATCCACGTACTTCTTGAAAGAACGCGCAGTTTCTACGACAGAGAGTGTATCATGTTGAATGTTCTCGGTAAGCGATAGTTCGAAGGCCACCTTATCATCTACTTCAACAATATGACAGGGGATCTTGGTCCAGTGCAGCCGTTTGCAGGCTGCGTATCTTCTGTTCCCTGCGACTACCTCATAACCATCTTCCAGTGGTCTAACTACTATTGGATTCAGTAGCCCTTGGTCTTGGATCGAAGCAGCCAGTCCGTCGATTCCCTCAAGATTCTGACGTATGGGGTTATGAGCCCCGCGAATTCTCGAAAGATCCATTTCATCAACGATCCCTGCCAAGTGTTTACAGATCAAGGTCTGTGATGGATGCCAAAGCAGACAGTTATAAGCTTCCAGCCACATTCCATCGTGGTGCTAGCCTGATAGAAGGGTATCGTCCTTAGCAACAATGAATAATTGCAAGAGTCGTTCTCAATGTCTTTTGTTTCTTGGAACGCTAACCAAAAACATCTACATCTCTGAATTAGGTCGACCCCAATGAGAATCGGATGCTCTTCATTAACACTTCAAAATTATTGGAAGTTTGCCTTTAGCAAGCAAAGGAGACGCAACATCCCGTTCGCAAGTCCTGATACAGATGCTGCAATCCAAATGATTCACTGGGCAGCTGGATTAGGATTCAAATACATCGCCTATTGGATTGCAAATGAAGAACACCTAGAGACTCTTCAGAAAGCAAATTTGCAATCTCTGAAGCAGGCAGCCAGACAAAACAATGTCGATCTAGAATATCTCACTTGTGATTTCTCTGCGCCTTGGTTTTTTACTGAGAACCAAGATGTGCTAGCTAAGAATTTCCAAAAGCTTTCCAAGATAGCTGAGACTCTCGGAGTGAAGTATATCGAAACTGTCACGCCTCCTGTTCCGTCAGAAGTGACTTGGTCGGAATCCTACATTGGTGCCCCACTTCCAAAAACTGTGAAGCTAGAATCAAATTTTTCATGGCAGAAACATTGGCAGCATTACGTAATGTCGATGAAGACGGTCGCCACGATTTTAGATGACACTTCCGTGAAATTAGCTATTGAACCACGCCCTAAGGAAATAATAGACAACACTGATTCTCTACTTAGAATTGTTGACCTAGTAGATATTGATTCTATCGGAGGGCTGCTAGACACGAGCCACCAGCATTTGAACAAGGAGATTACCGCATTATCGATTCACAAGCTCAAGGGCAAACTCTTTGGTCTGCAAGCTAGTGAGAATGACGGGATTACAGCGTACCATTGGCCCCCAGGACATGGCGAAATTGACTGGGAAGAGATCATCAATGCTCTAATTGCAACTGGATATGATGGGACCATATGCATTGATGTCACGGGGATGGACGTTGAGAGAGAAGCTCTCGAGGGCAAGGATTTTCTGAAGAAGGTGCTTGGAAGACAACTTATTCAAGTGACATAAAGTGAGTTATCAGAATTAACGAGGGTCATCAATTAAGTGAAACCAACCAAAAAGATTCAAAATGGTGCATCGGTGCAACGGCAGTCCAAGTGTTATTCGAGTGGTTCAGATGATGAGTTCGACGTCTTATTCGAAAACCGAGATCGTATGGCATTGGTCAGAGAAAGCAGATCCCCCTATGCGAAGAGAATGAGGAAATTTGAACATGAAAAACGGAAGACCGCTAATCATCGCCGCTAACAGTGACACGATGCTTCAGTATTCAAACAATACCTTTGAAGAATTAGTGAAAATAAAACAGCAAGACTCTGAAATCCATTCTTTCATGCATAACCTGATTGAATAGGACTCAAGTGATTCCCCCAATTTGAGCGATAATCTCGGAGTGGCTATTGTAGGGTTGGGGGCAATAGGATCTATCCACTACTCTGCCTGGAAAAAGGTTCAAAATTGCGATGTCCGGGCAATAGTTTCTCGAAAAGCAGCAACGAGGAAAAAGATCTCGGAGACACTAGGAATCATAACCTATCCGAGCTTGCAGGATGCCCTGAAAGAAGATGCCGCAATTCATATTGTGGACATATGCACTCCTCCAGATAGTCACTGTTCTCTCGCACTTGCTTCAATGAATGCTGGAAAGCACGTACTTGTTGAAAAGCCCATTTCACTTTCACTAAGAGAAATTGACGAGATGGATAGGACATCGGAAGTACGCAATGTGAAACTCATGGTGGCCCACGTAGTTCGCTTTTTTCCCACATATGCAAAAGCGAAAGAGCTCATCGACGATGGAGTAATAGGAGAACCGGTAAAGTGTAGCGCCTACAGAGTCGGACCATCTTCTGACTGGATCAATTGGTACACTAGCAAGAAAATTAGCGGGGGCATAGTGTTCGATCTCTCAATACATGACATTGATTTCATTCGGTGGTGCTTTGGCGATGAAATAACTGATGTGTATGCAAAGGTGAGAAATTTGATGCATGCTCCCCGCTCAGCAGAAGATTTTGCTTTGATCGACCTAGGGTTTTCTCGGGACAGGAGAGCTTTCGTGGAGAGCCACTTTACCATGCCTCCGGGTTTCCCCTTTACAACTAGGTTCGAAGTCGAAGGTCCAAAGGGAATTTTGTCATTTGATAATCGGGCCGATATAGTAAATCTACATCAAAATTCTAAACTGACAAGATATCAAAGTTCGGCCGGATCATCTATGCGAGGAGGTATGGACAGATCCGTCCTGCCTTATTACAACGAGATAGCTCATTTCGTGAAATGCATCAAGCGCAATGAGATTCCTCTTGTGTCCCCTAGAATTGCCAGAAAAAATATCGAAATCGCCATTGCTGCGATGGAATCTTCCCGGACTAACAGGAAAGTGAAATTGTCGCGGAGTCGAAACAGAGAGATCGTTTAGGCGCTTCAGTATGTATTTACTATGATCGTGGGCGTCTTCGCCGTCGTAGAACCCCAAGCAGCCAAAGCAAGCGCATACGCAATATCATCATGTGTTCCGGCTCGGTGGGAGAAACTATAACCACTGGCAGGCTTTCTGTCAAATTCTATGTAGTTCAAATTAGATAAAATCGAGAGACTGAGATCTCGATCCGCAGAGGGGAGAACAATCTTCTTTTGCTCAAACAAGATCCGAAGGTTCGCAAGTATTTCCTCCTTTGACTTGAACGAAAGCGAAAGGCCCTCCGCCGGAAGTTTGAGTGATTTACACTGCTCGACAATGGGCTGTCCCAGTCTAGTCTGGTCAACGAAGAGCTTTCTCCTCTTGCTATTGAGGAAAAAAATTTCACCATTCTTCTGGACCAGCCTGTACTCGGCCTATATCCTTACCTCCGCGATCGTGGTTGGACAGTAGTAAAAGTTAGAGATGTCTTGGATGAAGATGCTAATGACGATCAGATAATCGATCTAGCTAAGGAGAGAGGGTATGCAATCGTAACTGCTGATCGCAAATTAGCAAATAGATGTAGATTAGCAGGGCTAAGGCATGTGGAATTAAACTTCGAAGACCTCGTCGAAAAGGTAGATTCTGAACTTTCGAAATAGAGCATGCTTGCGTAGCGCCTGTCGCGTTGTTCACAAGAAAATCAATCCGTCCAATTCTCTATGGAACTTTTCCACCATCGATTCCACTGAGACCTCCTGAGAGACATCGCCTTGGAGTAAAATCGCGCGACTGCCAAAATTTGTGACGATTTCCTGGGTCGTCTTTGCTCCATTTTCGCTCCTATAGTAATTGATCCCTACATCCGCTCCTAACTCAGCAAGTCGCGTTGCGATGGCTCTCCCAATTCCAGTCCCAGCCCCTGTCACTATTCCTGCCTTTCCTAACAAAGGTTTTACTTCGAGTTGAGTCGAGTATGCAGTTGCCGTTTGAGTCATATCTTAAAGCGATACAGTGCAAATACAAAAGTTTTCACGGATATTACCTCATAAGGCACACGAGATCCGTAACTGACTTTCAGAATGAGCAAAGTCAGTCATCACCGTCAGAAATTTTGTTCAAAGAAATGCCAGGTGAAGCAAGCGAATCGCAAGTTCGCAGAGAAGAGGGAAGTTGCAGTAACACGATCGTGACCTTTACTCGATGGACGAGGGGGAGAGAAGAGAAGAGCTAAGAAGACAGAAACAGTTGCTCGATCCGCTCTATTTTAATTAACTGACGTTAGGCCCATAGCGCCCAGATCTTCGGCTCCTTGCGAATGCTGTCGTAGATAGGTTCGCACTTGAAATGGATTACTTCGGCCGTCCGTTCCTCGGTTGCTTTGTCGTTATGTGAGTGAATGCAGATCTTATTTTCGCTACTTCCGATAATTACACGGAACTAACCCTGTAGAGTCTCCAGGGCTCAGATATGCCCTTCAAAGAGTGCGAACCAAGATCATCAAATTTAATGCCGGAACCAGAGACCAAATCCTTTACTGTGCTTGAAACAAGAACCTCGTCAGGTTTCGCGATTGACTCGACTCGAGCGGCAATATGAACGTTGAGTCCCCCTATGTCATTATCATCGACTAACTCGCACTCGCCGGTGTGAAGACCAGCTCTAATCGAAATCCCTAGCTGATTATGGAGATTATCGCGAATCGAGCAGGCGCAATTAATAGCTCTCGCGGGGCCATCGAAAGTACAAAGGAAGCCATCGCCCGTCGATTTAATCTCCCGGCCCCTGAATCGCTTAAGTTCTT
>JASHOD010000058.1 GCA_030041295.1 Nitrososphaerales archaeon | reverse complement strand
TGTTTGTCTTGTTGTGATAATCTCACAAAACGAAGCTTTAGACCATGCCCCATTCCAATTGCCACTGAATCAAGAGCTTCTGCCAACTGCCAAGCCCTCTTTCTCTGCCAATCATGATAGGATTGGAAGTGAGCCAACAGGCCTTCCCCCCAACCCTTCGCGATACCGGCATTGGTGTTAACCATTCTCCAAGCACGATTGATTTCGTCCGAACGCTGGTAGGACTCGCGTGCTAATCCTATTGACCATCCACGAGCAAATGAGTCATATTCATCCACAGCCTTCCAGCAGCGGACCCACAAGTCTTCCTCCTCACCTCGAATTGCCCGGGTCGCGAGTTCAAAAGCAAAAGTCTCTGCAAAAACATTGCTTGATTTAGCAAGTTCCCAAGCGATATTTTGGTCGCTTGCTGACAGATCTTCGAAAGCCCATCCTGTACCTTGACCCAAGTTTCTTGCGAATTTTACATGATCTCTCACAAACATCCAAGTTTTTTTGCGGTCAACTTCATTGAGCTCTGCAACTTGTAACCTCAGTTTACTACCCAGCCCATCCGCGAAGGCAGGGTTGCGTTCGGCTAATTTCCATGCCCAGTTGCGGTCGACATCCGAGAGATCTGAAAACGAGAGACCCTGTCCGAAGGAGCGCGCGAAATCGTCATACTCTTCAATAATCCCCCAAACAAGTTCCTTTTCTTTAGGCGTCAGCTTCTCGTACGACCTACCTGCGAGCTCCCCAAGAAGCCTGCACGCTGTTTCATATGAGCCAACGAATTTCCAGAGGCCTTCTCGTTCGCTCGGAGGCAGCTTCTCGAACTCGCCGACCCAGTCTCCTCCTGTTAAGACCCAAACGAACTCCTCGTGACTGGCGGCCAATTTCCACACTCGTCTTCGTTCCTCGGTTGTCATCTTTGACGAGCGTCCAGGCGGAAAAATCAGCCCGCGGGCAAATCCCTTAGAGAAGCCGGGACTGACCTCAATGAGATCCCAAGCCTTATCGACTACGGTTGTAGGTAGTTCTTCCTTACATCTCGCGATGGTCTCGCCCAATTCTATCGCAAAACCAGTGTATGCTGTCGCCAGTTGCCAAGCTCGTGACCACTCGCTTGGGTTCAACGATACAACGCCATGTCCCAATCCAATTCCGAATTCTACAGCGAACTCCTCATTTGATTCTGCAATCTCCCAAGCTCTCAAGCGATCAGAAGGAGAAAGTTTAACGACAAGATTACTAAGTGATTTTGCAAAGACACCTCCGAAAGAGGGGTTCGTTTTTGCTAGCCGGAATAACATTTCTCGCTCCGTTTCAGGCAAGGCCAAAAAATATCGGTATATCCCACAACCTAATTGAAAACCAAATTCAGAGTCGGTCTCAGCAAGGTTCCAAGCCAGTTGTCTTTCTCGGGTAGACAGTCTTTCCAAGCTGATCCAACCTACAAAAGAATCGCTCGGTCCAGGAAGAACAAGCCCAGGAAACATTATCGACCATTTTTTCACTAGGAATCTCTCTCGCTCTGTCGGAGGGGCAAAGTCGGTGGCAACTTCGAGTATACCGATCGCCCTTTCTTTAGAATAGCTCGACACTTGCGCAGCTGCCTGCTCTATCGACCAGTCCAAAATTTCATCAAAGTCAGTTCTGCTCTGAACACTAAGGAGGAAAGATGGCGGCGAGATGGCTATCCCAAGGTCGCTCCAACTTTCATTAAGCACATCACTCCAGGAAGGGTGGCGCAAGCTATATACAAGTGACCCTTTGACCGGACTTTTTTGTAGAAAATGTGTCGGCAAGGGATAGGACGAAGCGCAGCCGAGTTCCTTGACCAAGATTTCCATCTGTAAAAGATCCAGCCGAAGTAATGGACTTCGAGCCAGTCCCAAGAGTGATGCTAGAGCTTGCCTGTCTCCTGAAAGCAGCTGCAATTCGGAAGCAATCAGTTCGTAAAGCTTGGGTGGCACCTGCCGAGCTTCGCTAAGGCTGAATTTATGATAGGCCTTTTCTTGTATGTAGACCACAAGTTCTCCAACATATGCGGGAAGTCCTTCGCTCTTGAGCACAGCTTCGTTAATTGCCCCTTCCTCGAATTCGATTTTCGTCTCACGCAACGCATTTTTCAAGAGAAGACCTAACTCAATTTCGTCGAGAATGCCTCGCTCAATCAGAATATCCTTTGAATTCTCGATGGTATAAGTATCCGCTATTTCTGACCGAATTACGAGCAGTAGCGGAGCTTTGGGAAGTTTTGAGGCGCGATAAATTCGGACGAGCTCTTCCAACTCTTGATCTCGGGTTTCTCGAGTGTCTTTGATGAAAACACCTGTTTCGTCTCCACCGGGAATACCACTCCAAACATTGATGCCGTCTGCGATCAATCTGTCAATTGTTAGCGCCAATAAGGTGCTTTTTCCGATTCCCATTTCTCCTACAAAGCGGACACTGTGTCCCTGAGATAGATTTTCGACAGCTTTTTCCACGATTGCATTGACTTTCGGGTTTGAAATCACTTGTCCAAGTTGAGGAGCGAGAACGACATCAGTCGAGGCGAGGACTCTTCGCGCCGTGGAGTGTGTTTCCAACCTTGTAACTTTGCGACTGAGCTCTTCAACTTCTTCCTTTACCTCTTGAAACTCAATTTTCAAGTCCTCAAATTGTTGTTGAAGTAGACGCAATTGCTCTGCGAAAGGATCTAACATCACTCGGAGTTGAATTAACTGTGATTCGGAAAGTGAATTGGTATTTTGTTCAACTTCATTCTTAAAATTCCTCCACTTCTCCTCCCGCTCGTCATAAGTCATATAGTGCTCATCGAGATCTTTACGTGATTCGCCGAGAGGTCTCGAATACTTCTTATCAAGCTCGTAACAGAACAGTTCCTTCTCTGTTTCAGTTAGTCTCTGTTCATCATGCCAATAGGTCTGAGCATTAATGTAAGCATCACTGAGTTTGGTAAATTCATGTCGCTGGCTCTCTGGGATGTTTTTTCTCTTGGCGACAGCTGACCCAATTCCAGATGAAAGTAGAAAGCCGAAAGTAACTGGAAGGCCGAAAATTGGTAGGGCAGCCCAGCTTGCCATTCGGAGCAAACCCAATGTACTCTGAATCGTACTTCCAAGCCCTGCCAACATGCCGACTACAGGTGAAGCAATCCCTAAAATTGCTAGAAGTTCCATCTTTCTTTGGATTCTTCCCGAAAGTCTTTCCCTGAGTTTCTCTAGTGAATCCTTTATCTCCTGTTCATCTTCTTTTAGGCGGTCCTTTAGTTTGCCAGTTACGATTGGGTTTTCGTCGGCCCATTTTTGAAGTGTGTCAATGATTATTTTCGGAATGAAGGTGTCTATTTTTCTTGCATCAGAGTCACTAGCCGTAAACTTAGAAAGCGCCAATATATGGTCTCGAGGGAAATCGCGGAGTTTATTCTCGCTAACACCGTAGTTATTTTGAAAGAACGAATTAATGATGGCTCTAGCTTCTTTTTCCGTTATAACTAGTTGAATATCCTTATGAACCGAGTTGAAGAATTTCTTTAAACTAACACAATTTCCAGGATATTCCTTTTGAAACCATTGTGGTGAATCCTGCGCGATTTTCTTCCAATAGTCATTGATGAATACCACGTATTTCGTGTGACTTGAAGCTAAATCTGTCGCGGAATTAACTAATGGTAAACTCTGAGCAACGCTTTCTGATATTTGAGCGTCTAAGATATCAGAGGGCAGAAAGCCCAAATGGGTAGTTTCAGAATCGTTGACTATTCTATCTTTGGTAGAAGTCAAACCGGAGAAACGAGTACCCCTTATGACGACTCTTCCTCCATTCTTCATCGCTGCGAAGATCGAGTCGTCTATCGAAAGATCGTTCAATGATATGACTGCAGATTGCTTGAGGTAATTATTTGTCCTTTTCCGAAGATTGTCTAGGTGAACCAATAAAAATTCCAAATCGGGCGTGGTCCAAAATAGTGCTCAAAATGTGGAGAATATTGTTAGCTTGCTTGCGCGAACGAGATTGAATAGAACAACGAAGAATTCAACTTGAAATGGAGAGCGAAATTCTCCAAATACGAATTTTATACCACGTGGTAGGGTTCCGCTCAAGGCTCTTACATTTTTCGTGATCCGTTCAAGATTTATATCGAAACTTTGAAATTAGAGCATTCATGGATCAAAATCCCTTCCGCACTGAACCGGTGGAAGGGAACCTTGATCGCGGATACCAGTTCCCGGCCAGGACGTTGAACCCAAAAGGCAATTCATTTTGTTCATCCGCAACTGATCGAACATTTCCTTTCTTTACTTCGCAAAGGATAAGAGCTAGCAAGTAAATAATCTGTTTCATGCATTCCTCGAAAAGAATGTGAGGGGATATCACGTTTCACCCAGTGCCCGTCCCCAGATTATCACGGATCGTGATAATCCGTCCGTCCATGATGAGCTTCAATTCAAATTCCCGAATTAATCGGTAGTCATTACTCGGAGCACGCTGGGATTAATAGTGCATGACGCCTCCGAAATTGGAGCATTCAACGACGATATTCTGTCTGTCTAAGATTTATATTCGAGTTCCGTAATTAGAGCAGTCATGAGTTCAACTCCCTTACCCAGATATGAACGTGCGGAAGGGAGGCATACTTCAAGTGTTAAAGCCCGGCCTGGGATTTGAACCCGACGCACTCCTTTGGCGAATCGTTGTCGGGGATTATACCCCGAACATTCTTAAGCCCGCCCGAGGCTTTACTGCAAATAAGTTCGTTACCATGAAAGCAAGCCTCTGTCTCGTGCTTCAAAGATAGGGGCCTCTAAGACTGGCGGAGTAATTCTTAATGAAAAACTACTTACATCGTTTGTTTATCTCTTAAACGGGTTCCGTCAACGCGACGCTTCTGTTGTGGCCAAAAAATACGAATGCGATCAGCAGGCCGGCAATAAAGCCCCAAGAATGAGCGGTAGTGTTGCCGGCCTTGAGAAAATCTCCATAGAAGACGAAGGTCAGCGCGGCAGCGAAAACTAATGAGAACGAGGAAAACAGAACATTTTGACTCCTAGTATCTAAGAAAGAAATTATTGATAATACTAACA
>JASHOD010000057.1 GCA_030041295.1 Nitrososphaerales archaeon | reverse complement strand
GAGTTCTACCAGTTCTAACAGACTGACAAGGTCGACCCGTACAAGCTGAGCAACGAGGAAGCGCAGCTTGCCGGAGTTGAAAGTGCGCATCAGATTAGAGAATTATTCGAAAAATGTACGGAAATCCGATTCCTACGCTTTACCGAAATTGGTCCAAAGTAAAAGACAAACCCGACGCGAAAATAAACTGGAGTTTTTGAGTAGAGTAGTAAGGCTTCGGTTTAGCTTTTTTCTTTCGACGTAGGATTGGTTTCTTCTACTTGACTGTTTGCCGGCTCTTCGATCGCAGAACCAGTTGCAGATACTTCGCCTTCCCCTTCCTCGGTCTTTGTCTCCTTGGGCAAAGAGATAGTTACCAATCCATCCTCATCCTTAGTCATTCTGACCGTTATTCGCCTAGGAGGTTTGGTTATCCCTCTGCCCCAAAGCTTTTCGTTCAACTTTGAGTCGATCTTTATCTCCGAAGATTTCATGTGTCTTTCTGCAAATTCTTTGAGGACATTAACAGCGCGGGCGGTTCTTCTGTGCCTTGGAGCAATCCAAGCACGACTAAGAGGCACTGTGTAGGTCCGGTCTAACTCTATTTCGGAATCTGACATTTTCCTTTACTCAACTCGCTCATTTGACCTTTAGTTTTTGACGTCGCCATTGTCTCTGCTGCGGATGAGTACGCACTTTTTGTTTCGTCTTCGCAATCACCCAAGTTGGAACGGGGTAAGCCCTTCTCCTCGCCTTAATCAGTCGCTTCTTAACTCCTGATGTTTTGTTTCTGCTCATTTTTTACTCTTACTTTCCTTTCAATAATTACTTGTAAGTTATCTTGAATTCCCTCTTTGGCCTCTGGAATGATCCTAGTAGTTTCTTCAGCTCTTCGTCCGTCACTTGCGAACGAAGCTTCCCGGACGCGGCTAGTTGGAAAATCTGGTCTTCTATGGATGCCGCAAGTTCTGGTTTTATCATTCTAATATTGCTTAATCTCTCCCTTGCCTCAGTCGTAAAAATAACTCGTAGCATTTGCTCTCGTGCGGCTTTATCCTGCTTTTCTCGCTCAACTCTTTCCTGAGAGGCCGACCGCTGTTTATCAGATGAGCCGACCTCGGCGTTGTCGTTTGATTCCATAAAGCGTCACTTTTTCTTTCGAAGAAAGGGCGAAATCTGTTATTTTATTGGTGCGTTAATCCTAACAAAGAAATCTACAGTTCTTGGACATTTCTCAGGCATATCTTGCCAGTTCGGGCCGCGTCTTTGCGAGTTCCCTGAAGATCTCGGTACTCTTCTTATCGAGCAGACTCACTCCCTTTGGAGTAAGAATCCTCCCATTGTTCCCTTGCTTCGCGACCAAATCCGCAGTCTCAAGTTGGCGTATGGCCTTTCTTACTGCAGACCCGCCGCCGTCCCTATGATGTGCCAGAAAGTATCCCGCTTTTCTTCCGCCATAATCGCTTTCCAACGAAGACAAACCAATGGGCCCGTGAAGATAGATTTTCCGCAAAAGCGAGGCGCAGCGCGTGTACCACCAGTCCTTTTCAGCGGGTTGCTTTTCTGCATGAGAGCCAGTCTTGGCATAGACAGTCCAAGCTGGAGGCGATACTTGAGACACGTGTCTCAGGTGCTCTGCCAACCTTGTAATCAGAACATCTTGGGGAACATCATAAACTGTTGTCATTTGGAAATTTCGCTACCTCTTTCTTGTTTCTAGAGCCTAAAAAAGGTCATTTCTTACGAGAATGTACTTTTTGGAGCATTAGATGAGTTGTATGGTAGCTATTTAGCCATTTATCGCACGTTTGATGTATCCTTGATGGACAATAATCTTCCTGTACGTCTTGCCGCAACTAGCACAAGTAATGTTCAGGCTCTTTCTCTTCTTGCTGAGTCTGTAGCGTGCCGCGCCAGGAACGGGTAGAAATGCCTTGCAAAACCTGCAGAAGTAACTTCTTTTCTCCCTCAGTCGCACATTGAAACGGGTCGAAATCTTCCACGCAATATCGGCGTATCTAACCGCTAGCTTCGAGTTATTTCTTGCTTCCTCTAGGGCGAGATCAATCAAGAACTGAATCTGCTTTGCAGCTATTCGTCTTCTTTCCTGGCGCTTTGCCGATGGAAGATTTCTTGCCCTTCTATCCCTTCGCCCACCACGTCTTCCGACGTCAGGGGCAGAGGATGATGGGGCCTGCTCCCGTCCACGTCCTAAACTGGCTGTTGAGATTTTAGAATTCCTTTCCAATTGAGTATCATTGTGTTTGGGTGCGAAGCGCGAACTTCGTCAAGCTTGCCAATTGCAGTACTATGGGGCGAAGCTAGAACTGTATCTTTGTCTTCATTCGACTTCTTGGAAATCGAATTCAAAGTCTTCGCATAAGCTTCTAAATTCTCAAGCGTTTCTGTTTCAGTCGGCTCGATCATCAGTGCCTCATTTACGATTAGTGGAAAATATGTCGTCGGTGAATGCATGCCTTGATCCAAAATAGCTTTCGCCACATCTCCGGCGCTAACGCCGGTCTTTTTCTTCAAAGGGGATTCACTGACCACAAATTCGTGCTTTGCAGGGATTCCATTTGAGGTCGTAGGTGAAAATGACTGTCTGTCCAAAAGAGAAAGTAGATAGTTGGAACTGAGCACTGCCTGTTCCGAAGCCAATTTCAGACCTTCTCGTCCTAATGATAAAATGTAGCAATAAGCGCGCAGTAGTACCGCTGTATTTCCGACGAAAGATTTGATCTGACCAACCGATTTTGACTTGTTGTATTCCAGATTATAAGCCCCATTTGAACTTGTTACTCGGGGGATCGGCAGATATTCTGAGAGCTTTTCGGTGACACCGACGGGACCCGCTCCCGGCCCGCCTCCGCCATGAGGGGTAGCGAAAGTTTTGTGCACGTTGATGTGAACAACATCAAACCCCATGTCCCCTGGCCGAACCCGCCCAAGAAGAGCGTTCATGTTAGCCCCATCATAATACATGAGTCCTCGAGAGTCGTGAACAATGTTCGTAACTTCTCTAATCTCGCTCTCGAAGATTCCTAGCGTGTTCGGAACTGTCAACATCATCCCCGCAGTTTTTTCCGTTACGAGAGGCTTGACTGCTTCAGCCGTAACAATGCCTGTCGCAGAGGACGGTATCTTGACAACCTTGAAACCAGCCATCGCCGCGCTGGCCGGATTGGTTCCATGTGCAGAATCAGGAACTAGAATCTCTTTCTTGCACTCGAGTCCTTGGTCGCGCAAGTAATTTCGAATAATGAGTGCGCCGACGTATTCGCCCTGGGCACCCGCAGCGGGTTGAACGGAAAAGCTGTGCATTCCCGCAATTTCGCACAACATTCTCTCCAATTCAAACAAAATCGAGAGTATTCCCTGGATCGTATCTGCATCCTGATACGGATGCAAGTTCGCAATGTTTGGGTTTCTTGCGATTCTTTGTGAAACTTTAGGATTGTATTTCATCGTGCAACTCCCAAGAGGATACATACCCACGTCAATCGCGAAGTTCATCTGGGAAAGTCTGACGTAGTGACGTAGGACCTCTGGCTCGGACATTTCAGGAAGTTCCAGCTCCGACGACCTGGTCATCGCAGAAGGAATCAATCTCGACTGATCATCGATTTGTTCAGTGATTTTTTCAGGAATTTTAGGAAGAGAATACCCGACTCGCCCCTTCCTTGAAAGCTCGATTAGAAGAGGCTCATCCCAGACTGCTTGGCGATACTTTACCATATTTTGTTCGCTTCCTTCTCTTATCATCGTGCCGCTATGCGAAGAGACGTGATAAGCCTCTCAATGTCTTCGAGCGAGTGGGTTTCGTTAAATGAGAATATCGACACCTGCTTCAACTCATGGTAAAACCTGCCCAAAGGTAGCCCACCTAGAATTCCATGCTGAATGAGCTTCTTCGTGAGCGTTTCAGATTCAATTTTAGTGTTCAACGTCAGTTCACCGAAAAATGAACCGGAAAAACAGGGAGCCACGAAACCCTCTTCCTTCAATCTCTTCTGTGCATAGTGAGACTTGAAGAGCATGTGATCTCCGAGCTCCTTCATCCCTCTAGGGCCCATGATGGCAAGGAAGATGCTGACGGCAAGAGCAAACAGAGCCTCGTTAGTGCAAATGTTTGAAGTCGCAGCTTCCCTTCGAATATGCTGCTCCCTAGTTTGAAGAACCATCGTGTAGCCACGACGGCTGGGGTCGCCCTTTTCATTAGCAATGCCGATAAGCCTGCCGGGCATTTGTCTTAGCAGTAAAGGGTCCGTCTTTGTTGCAAAAATCCCGATCAAGGGGCCGCCAAGGTTTGGATAAACTCCGAGGGGCTGACCATCGCCGACCACGATATCGGCTCCGAAAGCACCAGGGGGTCTCAAGAGACCAAGGGTCGAAGGGTCGACTCCAACGATAGCAAGCGATCCGTGTTTGTGGGCAGTTTCGACTATATTAGATGCAGATTCCTCTATTATGCCAAGAAAATTTGGATTCTCAAAGTACACCGCTGCGACATTATCGTCTATCTTTGAGTCTAAAGAACGCAAGTCGGTTGTTCCACTCTGACTGTCGAAATCAATAACTTCAACTTCCATCCCTGCAGGAATGCAATACGTCCTGAGTATTCCGAGCCTCTCCGGCGAGACGTTCCTTGAAACAACGATTCTCTTTCGGTGAGTAACGCGAAACGCCATGCGTCCGGCCTCGCCAAGGGCAGTTCCCCAGTCGTACATAGAGCTATTAGCGACCTCCATACCCGTAAGCGCGCAGATCTGACTTTGATATTCGAACATGGACTGCAACATGCCTTGGCTAATTTCGGGCTGGTAAGGAGTGTAAGCGGTGTAAAATTCTCCTCGAGAGAGTACTTCGTCGACTACAGAAGGAATGTGATGCACCCAGCAACCGCCCCCGAGGAAGTTCAGAAATGCCGGATAGGACTTGTTGCGTCCTAATTTTTCGGAAAGAAGTTTTTCGAGCTCGATTTCGCTCAAAGCTGACGGGATGTTCAGCTCTCTTTTCAGGATCACTTCTTTCGGAACATCTGAATAAAGCTCGTCAACGCAGGAAATTCCTAATTTATCGAGCATAAGCTTTGTGATGGAATCTTCAGAATTTGGAAGGAATTTATGAACCAATTTTTAATAATCTTGACTACTTTTGGTTTATAATCAATTAAAGAGTTTCATTCAAAACTATATCCTCTAATGCGCTTTTCACAAGGATAAAAATTTGCGAGGCGAGACGAAAGCTCAGTAAATAAAAATTTCAAGTTCAGCTGGAGAAAGTGTTTAAAAGGCATTTTCGAGTTCGTTGCTTTGTTCGAGGCTAAGCAGTCTAGATTTGTTGCGTCTTCAGCGTGTCGTTCCCTCGCTTTTAGTTGTTTTCTTGCTCTTTCTCGCAGCGTTTTTTATGATAGGCTCATTGCCTCTTTTCGCTCATAGCAATGGCAGCGCGTCCGGCACCGGGGTCTCTCTAGTAAATCTGGAAACCTTCAATGATTATGGTCAGTTTCAAGTGAACGATACACTAGCAGTCAATTCGACCGCAAGCGGAACTGTCCCGTCGGTGACATTTGGTTATCCAGCAAGTTACATCGGACACATCGTAGAATTAACAGCGATTATGAACAATAAAGTGAACGTGTCTTCGGATATTTCGAGCTCCGTTCAAAACAATAATCTACATGTTACTGTGAATCTTCCTAGTTCCGACCGGCTAAGCGCGTCGGCCCCTGGCAATATAACACTTAGTTTCTATGTTGTGGGCACATATACTTCGGAGAACACTACCGCTTCGGCGTGCATGACTTGCTATTATCTGGTGCCTATGCTCCTGTACCCCTCGCTCTCAGTCCCTTCTTTTGGGAGCTACGTAGGCCATATTGCGTCCAACATTTCCTTTCCAGATCCTTCTGTTACGGAACCCCCGACTAATTCGACTCCACCAGGGTATGGCACCTTCACTTCTTCTACGCTTTACGAATTATACAATTCTACAAACCTTAACACGAATACTAGCAGTTACACGAACTCGGTTCACTGGGCTAACACTACTGTGGGTTCTACCGCTTCTAGCGGCGGAATCGTAGATTTCGAAAGTATCCAACGGTCTTTCTCCGTAGGACCCTCAGGTGTTCTTGTCGTAAAAGATTCAATCGTGGTAAGAAATCTTGGGCCTAATACTTTGAGCAGCCTAAGTTATAGTGTACTTACCGCTTCGAATTCTACCGCCGCAGTTACAATACTGCCACCGAGTCCGACTCTGCCCCTTACCGACACAGAGACAGCTAACGCTACAGACGGATCGCTTGATGTGCTTTCGGACTCTGGAAACACAATCCAGCCTAATGCTAGCGTCGACATTGTGCTCCAGTATCCATTAGGGCAGCAGTACGGAAACTTTTCTGGAGGAACCTACAAAGCAAGCATTCCCGAAACAGTTCCGGTTAATGCAATAGTAGATCTGTACAAAGCAAGTTTCAGCATACCCTCCGGATACACTGTGATTTCCCCGGCCCCCTCCACCGTAACGCTAGTGAACACTTCCGGTTCCGGAGCTTCAATTAACCTATCCTATCGATCTGGAGTTGGATCAGCTTACAGCTTTATGTTACCGATCTCAGGAATTGCCTTCGTGGGAGTTTTCATCGCGGCCCTTGTATTCAAACCTCGAGGCGGTAAGAGGGAAGAGGAAATTGAGGGCACACTTACGTCTCTTATCAAGGCCGCGGAAGACAAGGTATCTGGTACGAACGACATTCTTACAGAGCTAAAGGCGACAGGAGCCTCAGTGACGAAGAATGATCTCACGACGGCCCGAGTAAGAATAGAAGAACTCAGGTCAAAGTCTTCCGGCAGATTCGGAAGCATTAGAACCGAGCTCGTTAGTGCAGGTACATCCGCGCAGGCAGCTTTGAGTGACGTCGCGGCCGATGACCGAGAATTCGATAGAGCAGTAAGGGATCTTCTCAACACCTACGATCAGTACATCTCAAAGAGAATGAAGCAGGATTCGTTTGCAAAGGCACAGCAAAATAACGAGCGCAGAATTCAGAGAATAACGAACACCCTGCTCGACGGCCTTCAAGACTTGCGTAGAGATTACGAGCAAGAACAATAGGGCGTAGTAGCTACTCTTCTCCAAGGCATTTCGAACGGAAACCTTCAAAAAACTAGAAATGAGTAAAAGCGTACTAAATTCTCATTTTTGCGTTCATGCATGAACCGCTATAGAGAAAAAGAAATTGTGAGTCATCGACAGCTTGGCCTCCGAGAAAGATATCCTGAGGAAAAAGTTTTCCTCGGAACCGGACAAGTACTACAGGGTCGAGCTTTTTGACCGATTGGGTTTTGTCCGCAAACAGTGCGTGAATTGCGGACGGTTCTTCTGGACCCTAGATGAGAAAAGAGTGCGCTGCCCTGACACAACGTGTCAGGACTACGAGTTTCTGGGCAACCCAACACCGAAGCCCTTTGATTACGTCGGGGCCTGGAAGAGCGTAGCCGACTTCTTTGTTAGAAATGGTCATCACGAGACAAGACGCTATCCTGTTGTATGCAGATGGCGCCCGGACATTTTCTTTACTATTGCATCGATCGTCGATTTTCAGCGGATCGAATCCGGCAAAGTAGTGTTCGAACTTCCATGGAATCCGCTAATCGTACCGCAGATGTCTCTACGTTTCGTTGACATCGGCAACGTCGGCGTTACGGGCAGGCATTATACTTCGTTTTGCATGATAGGACAAGTCGCGCTCAACAATCCCCAAGGATATTGGAAGGATAGATGTGTGGAACTTGACTTTAATCTCCTGAATCAGGTGTTTCGAATCCCAAAAGAAGAGATTGTCTTCAGAGAGGATGTTTGGCTCGGCCCCGGCGCTTTCGGATACAGCCTAGAGTACTACGTGCGAGGTCTAGAAATGGGCAATGCCGTATTCACCGCCTTCGAGGGAACTCCTACTCAATACGTAGAGTATCCTTTGCCCGTTGTGGACATGGGAGCGGGATTGGATCGCTGGGTCTGGCTGACGAATGGCACACCCACAAGTTACGATGTAGTCTTTCAAGAACCGCTTAGGAGGCTGAAGGAAAGACTCGGTTTTTACTTGAATCAGGAAGAAGAAGAATTCCTCCTAAAGTACTACAAGCTGGCGGGGTCAATGAACGTCGAGGAGTTCAAGGCTGAGAATTCCATCCCTGACGAGTTCCTGAAGAAGATTGGTGTTCCGAACAAGGAAGAATTTCGAAAAAAGGTTTCGAAACTTCAAGCGATTTATTCAATCCTAGATCACACTAGAACTCTACTTTTTGCAATTTCCGACGGCGCGCTTCCGAGTAACGTCGGAGGCGGATACAATCTCCGTGTCATTTTCCGTAGGGCACTTGACTTTGGACGCCAGCTACGACCCGAATTTGATCTCGCGGACGTTGCCGATTGGCACATCAAACAATTGAGAGACATGTACCCTGAACTGTCTCAACACGGTGACGATGTTAGGACGGTCCTCGAGGAGGAGACCCAAAAATACGAAATTTCGAAGGAAAGATCGAAGAAAATTGTCGAGTCCCTTGTCAAGAAGAACGCGCCAGTCACGACGGAACAATTGATTCAGCTCTATGACAGTGAGGGAATTACTCCTGAAGCCCTTCTAAGATCGGGGCTCAAAGCAGTCGTCCCGCCTGATTTCTACATCAACGTCACCACTAGACACGAAACTCAAAAACATGAAGAAGCGGCGAAGCAATCGTTTGACCTCTCTGGATTACCCCCTACAGAGCTCTTGTACTATCTAAGCAGAGACCAGTTCGAATTCGAGGCTAAAGTGCTGAAGATACTGAATAATGAATACGTTGTTCTCGACAGCACTTCGTTTTATCCTAGAGGAGGTGGTCAAGAGCCCGACCACGGGACGATAAACGGAATTGAAGTGGTCGATGCCATAAAATTCAACAATATCGTCTTGCATAGGACGGCTGATCTTTCATCCGGCTCGATCAAAGTAAATGAACTCGTCAAGGGAGTTGTAGATTCGAAAAGAAGGAGCCTCATAATGCGCCACCACACTGCGACGCACGTCGTGAATGGTGCTTGCCAAAAGATTTTGGGTCCGTGGGTCTGGCAGCACTCTGCTTTCAAAGATGTGGACATGGGCAGGCTCGACATCACCCATTTTGCTCACTTGAGCAGAGACCAAGTGATTCGAATTGAAAACCTCGCCAATGAAATCGTAAGGAAGAATCTTCCTGTAAGTATCACATGGATGCCGCGCACGGAGGCCGAGCAGAAGTACGGTTTTAGAATTTACCAGGGGGGAGTCGTTCCCACCAAAGAAGTTCGCATTGTTAACATAGAGGGTTTTGACATCGAAGCGTGCGGTGGGACTCATTGTTCGACGACGGGAGAAATCGGCTTGATCAAGATCACAAAGACCGAGCGCCTGCAAGACGGCGTAGAAAGGATTGAATTCGTAGCTGGCGAGGCGGCCGTACGGTACATAGAACGCCAAGAGACAATACTGCTCGATTCCTCCGCAATTCTCGAAACACCTCTCGACAAGATCCCGGCCTCGATTAACAATTTGAGAGCTTCTGAGGACAATTCGAAAAGAAGTTCGAAACAGCTTGCGAAAAAGCTGGCAGAGCTCATGGTCGCGGAAATTCCCAAGAGAAGCAGGACCATCGACGACAATCTACTGCTTTACGTTTCTAGTCCGCTATCGGAGGGCGCTGGGCTCGATACCGAATATCACTTAACCGTCGGAGACAAGCTGTCTAAGCAAGAGCCGCGAATAGTTTACGTCGCATTATTCGATGAACTGGGTCGATCCCGCGTCATTGTTTTTTGCGGCAAGACGTCACAAGAAGCGGGACTAAAGGCAGGCACAATCGCTCGTGAGGTGTCAAAGATGATCAACGGTTCAGGGGGCGGGGACGCTCGGTTCGGTCAGGGAGGAGCTGCTTCGGCAGTGACGCAGCTGCCAAACATAGAATCAATCATTAGTGAGATTTTGAATGTCAAGTCAAATGTAAAGTAGTAGCTAGCGGCTAAGATTTCTGTAAGAGAAAGTAGAGCGACCAACTAAGAGGCGATCTTGTCATTTGGATCGAGAAATCGAGGAGAAGTGGAGGAAGATATGGGAAGACAAGAAGATCTTCGAGGCTGATCCGGACGAGCGTAAGCAGAAGGCCTTGCTCACCGTCCCTTTCCCATACATGAACGGCCCTCTTCACCTCGGTCATGCTTTTACTGATGGAAGAGTCGACGCGTACGCACGCTTCAAGCGAATGCAGGGAGTGAATACATTGTTTCCCTACGCGTGGCACTGGACGGGGCAGCCACTCGTCGCCGCAGCGGAGCGACTCTCGAACGGGGACAAGGCCATGATAAGAGAATTCATCGAGATTGACGGAGTTCCAAAGGAAGAGATCTCGAAATTCTACGACCCCGTCTACATGGCAGAATATTACACTGCGGACGGAAAAAAGTCTCTTGAAAGGTTGGGATTGTCGATTGATTGGCGGAGGTCGTTTCACACCACCGATCTAGAGCCTGCATTCAACAAATTCGTCATTTGGCAGATGAATAAGCTCAAGCAGAAAGGGTACATAACGCGAGGAACCCACCCGGTCGTCTGGTGTCCGCATGATCAAAGTCCTACGGGAGATCACGACAGATTGGAAGGGGAAGGCGTGACCTGGGAAGATTTTACTCTAATTCTTTTTTCGAGCTCCGAGAATCAGGAGACTAAGCTCCCCGCCGCGACTTTACGACCAGAGACCATTTTCGGCGTGACGAATCTGTGGGTAAACCCAAACGCAAAATATGTACAGGTCTCCTTAGAAGATCGAGATAATGAGAACTGGATCGTGAGCGAACGAGCTTCCGAAAAGTTGCGAGAACAGCTCAAGAGGTTCGAAGTCAAAAGTAAGTTTTTGGGAAAGGAGCTAGTGGGAACTACGGTGCGCCATCCTTTCGACCCGATAAGCGAGTTGATTATCCTTCCGGGCGATTTCGTGGACCAGGACAACGGCACTGGAATTGTCTACAGCGTTCCGGCCCACGCCCCGGCTGACTATGTCGCCCTAAGAGAACTCAAGAACAATGCTGTCCTCCAGAAAGAGTTTGGATTGTCTGAGGAAAAGATCCGAGTGATACGACCCATCTCATTGATTTCGATACCTGGCTTTGGGGAGTTCCCCGCCATCGAGATCGTCGAAAAAATGGGGATAAAAGATCAGAAAGATCCAAGAGTTTCCGAGGCGACCACCGAAATCTACAAAAAGGAATTCCATAAGGGAGTCCTCAATCAAAACACCGGCAAATTCGCAGGTAAAAATGTCTCTGAAGCAAAGCCCCTGATCATCAAGGAGCTTGAGAATGAAAGTCTCGCGGATCACATGTACGAACTGCCGGAGCGGGTGGTGTGCAGGTGTACAACAGAGTGCATCGTAAAAGTTCTCGAAGACCAGTGGTTCCTGAAATATTCCGATCCAGAATGGAAGAAACTCGCCCACGACTGCATTGACTCTGCCTCGATTTTTCCCGAATCAGCAAGAAGATGGTTTCATGATGTCATAGATTGGTTCAGGGACTGGCCTTGCGCACGAAAGGTCGGGTTGGGTACGCCTCTGCCTTGGTCTCCAGAATGGATAGTTGAAACGCTAAGTGACTCTACTATCTACATGGCGTTCTACACCATTTCAAGCACGATAAGAGAAAGAAATATCCCACCCGAATCTCTTGGTGAATCCCTATTTGATTACGCCATCTTAGGCGAAGGGAGCGTCGAAGACGTCGCATCCCAAAATAAATTGAGCACTCAAATCATCGGCGAATTAAGGAGGCAGTTTGTCTACTGGTATCCAGTCAACCTGAGAAATTCCGCGAAGGAACTGATACCCAATCACCTAACTTTCTTTGTGTTCCAGCACGTCGCTTTCTTCCCTAAGCAATTATGGCCCACCGCTATCTCGGTAAATGGTATGCTCACAAACAACGGCGCCAAGATGAGCAAGAGCAAGGGCAACTCGGTCAGTTTGAGACAGGGACTCGACCATTACGGCGCTGATGTCGTTAGAGCAACAGTCCTTGGAGGCTCTGAAGGATTGGATGACGTCGATTGGAACGACAGAGCGGCGCAGGATATGGAATCGAAAATCAAGTCACTTACAAATTTCATAGTTTCACTGTCCGAGGAGGCCAATAACCAGAGCACGAAAACCGAGAAAAAGATGCAGGATTATCTATGGCTCGAAACGCAAATTCAGCAAAGGATTGCAACGATCATCTCCAATCTAGATCAGATGCGTACCAAGGCTGCCTTCCAGGAAGCATTCTTCGGCTTATGGAACGATGTTAGATACTATTCGAAAAGGTCTGACACTCCCTCGAGAGAACTGCTAAGCGAAGCAGTGCGGACGTGGATAAAACTACTGTCTCCATTTATCCCGTTCACCTCCGAGGAGCTAAACTCCAAAATGGGAAGTACGGAACTGGTTTCGGTTTCGAGGTTTCCAATTCCAGACCCGGCAAGGATAAGCAACCTGGCGACTCTTAACGAAGGCGTGATTCAACACCTGATTGAGGATGCTGAAAATATTACGAAAATTATCAAGGTAAAACCGACGAAACTCTACGTTTTTGTGGCGCCATGGTGGAATTATGAAGCCTTGAAAGTGATTGTTGTTACAAGGAAGGAGGGGCTAAACACCAGAGACGCTATGAATAGGCTCTTCCAGATTATGCCCCAAATACCGAAGACGGAAATCGCTGATCTTGTGCCACGCGTGACCAAGATAATTAATGAGTTGGGAGAGGACTTTACCCAATCATACATGCAGCTCTCAGACAAGTTCGATGAGCTTGGCGTCTACGTTAGTGCTAGCGGATACCTCGGGAGAGCTCTACAGATTGTCTTGAATGTTAAACGTGCTGATGACGTAGAACTATACGATCCAAGGGGAAAGGCAAAGTTTGCTCTCCCCTTCAAACCTTCTCTGCTTTTCGAATAGCAAGATCGTCGTCCCTGATTTTCATGTATAGATACTGTTGAGCGTATCCGCAGTAGCCTCCAAAATATGCAAGGGCCTTCTCCTGAACAGCATCATAGAGCCTAGGAGAAAGGGCATTCCTGTGCTCTAACAAAGTGACCATACCGAACTTCTCTGCGTAGTGCGTCTTAAGGCAACGAAGGATCCATACGTCAATTGGAAACGCATCGGTGCAATGATATGCGAAGAGGCTAACGCAATCGGCGACTTTATGACCGACACCTAGCGTGTTCCCCGAAAGTTCACTGATCAACTCAGTTCTTAGTTCGTTGTATCGCTTGCCGCTCAGAGAGTACAGGTCAAATTTTCCGGAAGCTACCTGGCGGGATATGAATTGAATGAATCTCCATCTGAACCCAACCTTGCAATCCAAGAGATCAGACTTGCTCGCCTCGTGTAATTTCGAAGCTGTGGGAAATGAAAAAACTGGCCTGTCCAATGTAATAATCTTTTTTCCAAATCTACAAGAGAGGAGCTCAATCATTGAGATGATGCCAGGTATGTTCTTGTTAATGGAACAGACAAACGATATGAGGCATTCCCAGGGGTCCTGAGTAAGTATTCTGAGCCCATCGTATGTCCTAATAGACTCTGACAGAAATTTATCATAGGGAAAAGACCGCCGTATTTCTTGCATGTTGTCTCTGAACGAAAAATAGGAGCTAAAGGTCTCTTCAAAATCTGTCCTGTCCGATTCGGATGAGCCTACCGCTCTTCCTAAACATAGAATTTCATCATCGTTCACGAACAAAACATGACCCATGACAACACCGACCCATCCTATTCCCTCCCGCGTCGTAATTTTTCTCCACCGAAAGGTCTGTCCCGATGTAAAAGTAATTTCAGGGTTGAAACGTAATCCAGAGAGCGAGAGAGCTTGCATATCTTATGGCAAATCCCAAACAAATTCATCATCTAACTTTCTGGGCAAGGACCGTATTATCAGCTCTCCACTTGAATTCGGATCCTGAAGAAGGTTGATCATTCTTCTCGGTACGTCGCATGCTGCATGCGAGCATCTCAGTGCCAATGTCCGCGAACTTGCGAAATCCGATTTCCTAAGCACGATTTCGTTTTGGTCTTTTAGGTCAAGAGTCGACGCGCCCTTTCCAACAAACGAATACGAAAGTGGTCCGCATCGAATTTCAAGCCCAACCCAATTACCATTCTGTAACCATTGCTTCGTGTCGACATAAAGATCTGCACACCCTTTCGCCGCTCCAACCCCGATAATGCAGTCCGCGCGTTTGGATATGTACTCTTCCGTTGTAATCTCTAAAGTGTTTTTGTGGGTGCCTAAGATATTTTCATGACCGAGAAAAGGAATTCTTTCCAGCACTCTGGGCGATAAAGAGCTTGCCGTAATTGTCTTCCGTTGTCTGCACCGATTTTGTATCTCTTCACGATCTAACAAATTCTTCATGTGTCCGGTCATAACAGAATTATGCTTTCTACCAAGAAAAGTTGTAACCGTTTCATTTCTCTCCGTGTAACACTTAAATCTGCGACCACTCAACTTTTGGCCGAGGTTTTTCTTTCTAAATGTTTCCGGCTGCTGCTGGTTATGACAGGGCCATCACCGTATTTTCTCCAGATGGCCGTTTGTATCAGGTAGAATACGCGATTGAAACTGTTCGTCGGGGTACTTTAGCGGTTGGCGTCAAAACAAGACAAGGAGTGATCCTTGCGGTGGAAGAGCGACCGAGAAAGCTCCAGACGCCCGGTGAAACCCAGAAAATATTTCAAGTTGACGACCATCTTGGGGTCGCTGCTGCAGGCTATATCCCGGATGCTAGAGTCCAAGTCGATCAAGCAAGGATTGTTGCGCAGAGCAATAGGCTCGTTTATGATGAACCTGTTGATGTAGAGACGGTCGCCAAGAAGCTTTCTGATATGTCTCAACAGTATACTCAATATGCCGGCGTCAGACCTTTCGGCGTATCTCTAATTATCGCTGGTGTCGATTCGAACGGAGCCGAGCTATTCCTGACTGACCCGAGTGGAACCTATGTAGGCTATTACGCGATAGCAATAGGTGCAGGTTCAGATCAAGTGGGAGAGTATCTTGAACAACGCTACAAGGATGATATCAGTGTTGACGATGCACTTACTCTTGCGGTTGAATCAATCTATCTTGTAAGTGAAGACAAAGTAGGAACTCGACACATAAAAATGGCAATGATACCTATAGACACTAAGCAAATGCGACGTCTTAGTGACGATGAAGTTGACAAGTATGCGGAACGTGCGAAGAGCAGAGCATCTAAACAGCCCCCTGCACAAGCGTAGAAAGAAATACGGCTTCGATCAGTCAAATACTAAAATGCGGACAACGTCGAAATTTACACTCGTAGGCCTCGCTGCTATTCCAGTTAATCAGGTGGTTAACATCTGGTTATTTGGAGCCGTCTTTCATTTCTAAAAGGAAATTGCTTAATTTGTCTACCAAATTTTCGACGGTAAGGCTTTCGATGGACGGGGAGCACTTCGAAATTCTTGTTCATCCCGATCCTGCTCTTGATTTCAAATTCGGGAGGAATGTTGATATCTCGCAAGTAGTCGCTGTCGAAGAAGTATATTCCGACGCGAACAAAGGGTTGCGCGTTTCGGAAGACAAATTAACAAAGCATTTCAAGACCAAGGATTTCATGCAGGTCGCGGAAATCATTCTGCGACGAGGTGATTTGAACCTTACAACGGAGCAACGGAGGCGATTAGTAGAAGAAAAGAGGAAACAAATCGTATCGTCAATTGCAAGGAATTTTGTCGATCCGAGGACCGGTCTGCCTCATCCGCCGTTGCGCATCGAGCAAGCAATGGCCGAAATCCGGATATCCATTGACCCCTTCAAGGACGTTGGCGAACAGACCAAAGGCGTTGTCGACGAATTAAGACCAATCTTGCCTTTGAAGTCGGAGAAGATCAGGCTCTTGATCAAGGTACCGGCGCAGTTCTCAGCGCAATCCTTCGGGGCTCTGAAAGGAGTGGGAGATATTATTAAGGAAGAATGGGGAGTCGACGGTGGTTTGACCATCATCATTGAAATACCGGCTGGTGTTCACATGACGTTGCTTGACAGATTAGGTTCGCTAACAAAGGGAACTGCACAGGCTTCAATTATTCGTTAATTGCGAAAGAGAAATTTAGGTGCTTATTATTGCCAGATCTGCGAAGGAGATTCGTAATTCCCGGTGAAACCGTTGCGAGAGGCAACGTCAGAGCGGAATCAAATGTGATGCGAGTTGGAGACAAGATCGTATCGACAAGAGTTGGAATGGCCGAAGTTGCTCACGACGGCGTCAGAGTCGTTCCGCTTTCGGGACCGTACATTCCCCGAATTGATGATCTAGTTGTCGGGAAGATAATAGATTATTCCGCTTTTGCATGGGAAGCGGACATCAATTCTTGCTTTTTCGGAATTCTGCCCGCGCAGTCTGTTTTCGGAAGGGATTATTCTCCCGCCAAAGATTCTCTTACAGATCGACTCGCTGTTGGAGATATGCTTGCAGCAAAAGTGATTGCATTTGATAGGACTCGCGATCCTTTACTGTCTATTTCAGGTCCCGGACTGGGTCGAATCCCGCGTGGCCAAACCGTCAAGATTTCGCCCGCGAAAGTGCCGAGGCTCATAGGAAAGAAAGGTTCGATGATAAGAACTATTGAACAAGGGTCAAATTGTCGGATGCTTATCGGACAAAATGGTGTAGTTGTAATTGTAGGTTCGTCTGAAGATATATTGAGAGCCGTGAAAGCCGTTAATCTTGTAGAAGAGCAAGCTCATTCTCCGGATTTGACAGATCGCGTCATGAAACTGTTAGGAATGAGCACAGAGAATTTGCAAAAACAAGCTGCAACGGAACCTGAGTTAGACGCGCAGCCGAACCGTGAAAAATCAGAAGGAGTTCACGAGTCAGTCGGCTCAGCCGAAGCCGACAATCAATCGGCCCGGAACGACGACAGCAATCCGAATGGCTCAGAGCAAATGATGTCATAACGTGGTATCCTATATTCGAGATTATAAGTGAAAAAAGAAAAATGGGTAAAGCAGGCGGAGACAGTCGTGCTCTAATAAACGAGCAGGGCTTGAGAGTAGATGGTCGAAAAGTGGATGAACTTCGGCCAATAAAGATCCAAGTGGGAATACTTCGTAACGCTGATGGTTCAGCTTACATCCAGTTTGGAAAAAACAAGATAATGGCAGCTGTTTATGGGCCCAAAGAGGTACATCCCAAACACAGCGCTCTTCCAGACAAGAGCGTTCTGAGATGCAGGTACCATATGTCTCCCTTCTCCACTGAGGAAAGGAAGAATCCTGCGCCTTCACGTAGAGAGATAGAAATCTCAAAAGTAATTCGTGAAGCTTTAGAGCCAGCTCTTATGCTCGAAGACTATCCCAGAACTGCGATAGACGTTTTCGTCGAAGTCTTGCAATCGGACGGAGGTTCGAGATGCGCGGGTATTTCAGCGGCGGCTGTAGCTCTTGCTGATGCAGGAATAAACATGAGGGACTTGGTCTGCGCATGTGCTGCCGGCAAGGTAGCAGGTCAGATAGTAATGGATGTCGACGACACAGAGGACAAGGAGGGCCAAGCTGATCTACCAATTGCGATAATGCCAATGACGAATCAAGTCACTTTGCTTCAATTAGATGGTCAGCTGAGCGATGAAGAATTCAAGAAAGCATTCAATTATGCCTTGGACGGATGCAGAAAAGTATACCAGCTCCAAAGGGAAGCTCTTATCGGAAAATACTTTGGCAACTCAGACAATAACAACGGAGAGGGCGTGAATCAGTAGCAATGTCGGCAGTAAAGAAAGCACTCGTCGTCGAACAGCTAAAGCGAGGACAAATGAATGAGCTTCTCGCGAAGGGAAAGCGTCTCGATGGGAGAGGGTTGCTTGACTCTAGAGAACTGAGGGTATACACAAATGTTATTGAGAAAGCTGAAGGTTCGGCGCGAGTTGAGCTCGGCAATACCGAGGTTATAGCCGGAGTTAAAGTGAACCTAGGGACTCCTTTTCCCGATACTCCTGACAAGGGACTACTTGTTGTTAGCGCGGAAGTTCTGCCTCTCGCTTCGCCCTATGCAGAGCCGGGGCCACCGGACGAAAGTACGATCGAGCTCGCAAGAGTGACCGACAGAGGCATTCGCGAATCTGCAATGATTGATGTTGGAAAGTTGGTTCTTAAGGAAGGCAAATGGGTATATGCAGTCTTTGTAGACGTTTCCATATTGAATGTTGACGGTAATCTCTTTGATGCCGTTTCGGCAGCCACTGTAGCAGCGTTGCTTACTGCTAGAATCCCGAAGTACGAAATAAAGGAAGGCGAGGAACCAATGAAAACAGACGATAGAGTACCGCTACCGATACAGACAATTCCCGTCGCTGTTACCATGGCGAAGATTGGAGACTACCTTTTAGTCGATCCGACATCAGACGAAGAGGCTGTCATGGATGCACGGATTACGTTGGTATCAGACGACCGAGGTAACATTTGCGCCGGACAAAAGGGATTGCCGGGTTCCCTTTCTGTTGATCAAGTAATTTTCGCTGCGAGTACCGCTAAGCATAAAGGCGAAGAGATAAGATCCGTGATAAAACAGGGTGCGAATTATGTCTAAAGAAGGCTCGGCCGAAAGGAAGACTTTGCGTGGCCTGGGCTCCAGATATGGCTCTACTGTCAGGAAGAGATATAGTCGAGTAATGGGCTCGCTGAAACGTACCCGAAGATGTCCATCTTGCGGTTCGACAAGATTCAGAAGGCAAAGTGCGGGCATATGGCAGTGCCGAACTTGCAACTTCACCATAGCCGGAGAGGCTTACGATCTCCCCGTTTCGCTCACCAGATAGATTGCTGAAGTTTGCCCTCCAACAGTCGTTCCACACAATTTTCTTCTCTTTCTCAGAACTCAGCAAGAAGGAGGATCATAGTTATAGGTTGCTGACAATGATCGACTCGGCTAAACTGTGGATAAAGTACAGATCGGAAGACTCCAAGGTTATTTCCACAGTTGAAGATGCTATCCTGCCGGAAACGAAAATTAGGAGACGATGCCAGCTAACAGTTTCGAAGGTGAAGAACGACGATTCAAGCGGCAATGAGCAGGAGCTCTGCTTACTTTTTGAATCGCACGACCTTGCCTCGCTTAGAGCTTCGCTCAACACTGATTTGAGACTGGTTAGCTCTGTCATAAGGACGCTCAATACTGTTGAGGAACGAAACCAGCTCTAATCTTACTCATCCGTTTCGTAGAAAGACAGAAAAACAGAAATTAGCGCACTATTCGAAACATCTCCAAGTGATATAGAAATTTTGAGTAACGTTGAAGAAATCCCTCCTTATTTACGAGAACAACTTGCTCGTTACGAACAGCTTCAGCAAAATCTCCAGGCGATTCTCGTTCAAAAACAACAAGTCGAACTAGAATCAAATGAAGTCTCAAAGGCCCTTGAAGAACTAAAGAAGGCCTCAGACAATGACCCTGTCTACAAGAGCGCTGGTAATCTTCTAGTCCGGGCAAAGAAAGAGGACTTGATAAAGGAGCTTGACGAGAGAAAGGAATTGTCTAACACACGGTCCACAGTTCTAGCAAAGCAAGAGACCCGCGTGCGAGAGAGCGTAAAGGAATTGGAAGCTAAAATTCAGGAAGCAGTGAAGGGAAGGCCCGCTGTACCTGCTTCATCGAGCACCCAAGCTTCCTAGATCCACTCTGCAGTTGTAGTTAGATCGCCTCTTTTACAGACCAAGAACGGATATCTTGGAATCCCTTGTGAGATACAGGAAAATGTAATGCCAAGAGGGATTGTTCGCAACTCTGGCAGAAACTCATTTTTGGGATATTTGTTAAGATATAAGAGATCTGCCCTAAACGATCAGACTTGGAACGCACTACTTTTTACTCACCGCCAAGCCGATCCTGATGCTCTTTGTTCTGCCTACGCTATCTCGTCCTTTCTACAAAGGCGACGAAACGAAGGAGAAATCAAGGTCCAACCTGTAGGAAATGATCGTGAATTTGTTTGTAAGATTGTATCTCCTCAAGGAGCAAGCACTTTAGGAGTCAATGTTTCCAAATCCTTATCGATTCCCTTTCAAGAAGAAGTAAGCCCTCAGGAAATTGAGAATGCGAATCTGATCATAATGGTCGATGTGGGAAATCCGAAACTAACGGAACCGTATCTAGAAAGTATTTCGAAATCCCGCGCCATAAAAGTGCTGTTGGATCACCACAGTTCGTCCTCTTCAAGACACAAAAATGGCAATGACCAATCCTCACTTGATTTTCTCGATCGAGCCTTTCTTGACGAGCACGCTACCTCAACTTGCGAAATGGTTACTCTCGAATATCCGAAACAAATGCTTGATCAGAGAACTTCACTTGTTCTGTTGGTTGGGCTCCTCTTTGATTCACAACACCTTGGAATTGCGACCTCGTCAACACTACAAGCTGCTCTCAGGTTGGTAAAAATCGGCGGCGCCAGGATAGATGAAGCAAAAGAGCTATTGCGATCAAGACCAGATCGCTCGGAAACAATTGCGAGATTAAAGTCAGCGCAGAGGTTACGGTTCGAAGAAATAGGAAAATATTTCTTGGCGCAAAGTGAAGTTTCCAGTTTTCACGCGTCTGTAGCGAGGATGCTTGTCGATCTAGGAGCTGATGTTGGAATTGCGTTCGGCGAACAGGGTCAGGAGGCACGAGTTTCTGTGCGAGCGTCTCAGAGGTTCTTTCGCGAAACTTCCATAGATGTAGGCTCGTTGCTAGGAAAGCTATCTGAGGAATCAGGTTTAACAGGAGGGGGTCATTCCACGGCCGCCTCGATCTCGGGCGCGAGGCCGGCAAATGAAATTGTGCAAAGCATTATCATCGGAATCAAATCGAACATACCATGAATATGGTAATTACAATAAATTTATTACCATTGGTTGATATACTGTATTTTCATGACCTCCGAGCCATCGGGTTATCTCGAAAAACGGATCGTTCGATTGCCAAAAAGCCGAGAAATCGCGACAGTCGGATTATTTAGTGCATTTTCGATCATTCTCACGATTATTTCAAATCTCGTCCTCAAACTGGCCTTTGTTCCCCCAGTCACATATTTACTCTTCGACTTCGGAGAGATCCCCGTTGTTATCTGTTTTCTCCTAGTTGGGCCTCGAGGAGGGTTCTGTGTCGCGGCCGTTGAATTCTTTGCTCTAAATCTTTTGCCCACCACTACACCACTCATTGGCCCATTGTTCAAGTTCATGTCCGTCGCAATTACACTCCTTGGTTTGTGGATTGGCTTTAAGATTATAAAGTCACGAAGTTTCAAGTCAAAAATCGCTGCGAGTTCAGTCTTCTCGGCTATTTTAAGGTCAGTTGGAATGACTATACCAAATGCAGTCTGGCTGGTCTATTCATTTCATTTCGTACCCTTTTCGTCCTTGCTATACTATACTTTGGAATTAACAGCAGTTTTCAACGTCTTGCAGATTCCCTTCGATCTCGTACCCACTTACATTATTCTTGACCTGCCGCAGATGAAACACATTTTACGAAAGAACGGCATGACTTGGTTTGAGTCCGGTGTCAGTAGAACAAAAGTCAGATAGGTCCACAAAGCCAATAATCCGAATAAGTAATCTTTCGTTTCGTTACTTTGATTCTGACTCTTTCGTCCTCAAGGATCTAAGTCTCGAGATTCATAGCGGAGAAATCATTCTGATAGCAGGAAAATCTGGATGCGGCAAGAGTACTCTGCTTCGGGCGGTCAATGGCCTCATACCGCACCAACACGCCGGTGAATACTCCGGCAAAGTGGTCGTGGATGAACTCGAAGTTGCTTCGACAAAGATGAGCTTACTTGCGACTCGGGTTGGGTATATTTTCCAAAACCCCGAAAATCAAATCTTCATGTTTTCAGTAGAACGCGACATAGCATTCGGACTCGAGAATCTTTCAAAGACGACCGCCGAGATAAGGGAAAAAGTCAACTGGGCTCTCGATGTTCTAGGAATACGCGATCTTGCACTAAGGGCTCCACATGAGCTGAGTGACGGACAGAAACAGAAGGTCGCGATTGCAGGTTCGATAGTGATGGGTCAGAAGGTCCTCATCCTCGATGAACCTACATCACTATTGGATCCGTACACGGCTACGACTGTGGTTCAGCTAATAAAGAGGTTGCATGATGAGCTCGGAATTACATTACTGATAGTGGAGCACCGGTTGGACCTGGTTTCGAAAATTGCCAATCGATTGATAGTAATCGACGATGGAAAGATAGTTTACGACGGAAATCCCAGAAATGTGCTTTACTCGGCAAATCTATCGTTGTACGGCGTGAATGAACCAACAATAGTTAGAATGGCGAAGCTTTTATCTTCTGAGAACCTAATATCTCGAAATTCGTCTCCTATCAGTTCCGATGATCTTGCAACCGAGATAACAGCAGCAGCTTCGTCGACAAAAATCCTAACAGATTCTTTCTCTTCAAAAAAAATAATCTAATTGATGTGACTTTGCAACGACTCAGCAACAAGGTGAATTTAGCAAGAAAACCGAAAGCATCATCGTTTTTTCAAATGTTGATTATTCTCATCCAAATGGAGTCGTAGCTCTACGTAACATTTCTCTTGAGATTAAGCGAGGGGAGTTTATCGGAATTCTGGGCACGAACGGCGCCGGGAAGAGCACTCTCGTTCGTCACATGAATGGATTACTAAAGCCTGCTCACGGATCCGTAAGAATTTTTGAGACTGATACCGATTCTACTAGTGCCGCGAGACTATCGAAGCGGGTGGGTATTGTCTTCCAAAATGCGAATAATCAACTGTTTGCGCAGAATGTAAGGGCGGAAATTGAGTTTGGACTCCGAAACTTTGGATTTAATGAAGAGCTGATTAGGCAGAGGACAGATTGGGCCCTCAACACTTTTTCGCTATCTGGATATGCAAATAGACCACCGATGGAACTAAGCGGCGGAGAGAAAAAGAGGCTCTGCAATGCCCTAGTTCTAGCTTGGGACCCAGAGATTCTGATTTTGGACGAACCGACAGTGGGTCAAGACTCAGAGCAAAAGGAGAGACTTGCCCAAACGATTAGGTTGCTTCTAACAGAGGACAAAACGGTCATTGTGGTGACTCATGACGTGGAATTCATCTGGCCTCTTCAACCCAGAGTGATCTTAATGTCCGAAGGACGGATTGTTGCTGACGGGAGTGCAAAAGATGTTTTGGGAGACCCGTCAAAGACCGTCGGAGTGAATGTTGTTCCGCCTCAGCTTGTCGAGCTATCCCAACACCTCGGTGTGGTTGCAAGGCCTAGTGATATCTTTGAAGCCAGAGACGTGATTAGACGTCTCTTGAAGAAATGAAAGAGTTACTGTTCGAATATGCAATGGGTAGCATCGGGATTCCTCTTCGTCCGCGGGAGAAGCATACTTCACAGACTCGATCCTAGAACGAGATTGTATCTCTCGACTGCTATCTTCGTCACTGCTCTCATCAGCCGGATTGAGGAACTTGTATTGCTCATAACAATAACAATCGGCATGATCTTCTTCGCAAGAATCGCAAAGCGATTTTCGAAGGCGATGATTTTTGCTCTTGTCTTAAGTGCCGTGACTTTTGTTCTCGACTCGTATGTCATCCCCGTCGGATTCTTCGGAGCAGTCACTTATGCTCTGAGACTTTTCGCAGTTATCGCCGCGAGTTCGTTTTTCTTTCTAACAACCACGCCTGACGAACTTGAACAGGTAATGCGGTGGTCACGTTTTCCTCCCGACTTTGTGATGGTATTCGTCATTGCTGTTCGTTTCGTCCCGGTGCTCCTACTAGATGCGCTGCAGATAATGGATGCTCAGAGATCTAGAGGTTTAGAATTCGACAAAGGCGGAGTACTAAAACGGTTGAGGAACACGATACCGCTTCTTGTTCCACTTATCGCCGTCGCGGTTAATCGTAGTCTTGACTTGGCTGAGGCGATGGACTCCCGTGCTTACGGGGCAACCAAAACTCCGACTTCCCTTTACATTCTAAGATTCAAGACCTCTGATATAATCACGTTGCTGTTAGTGACGGTTGGATTTGTTTTTGGCATTTACACAGCACATTTTAATCATCTTATGTGAAGGCCAAATCGTGCTGTTGCTGCTGTCTTATACATCTTTAAGAAGTTGACAATCGGTACATGAAATAGAAGTTTGAGGAACTGGGACAGAAAATACATTGTGTAGCTTGAAGTAATCAGTATGGAAATCGACAGTCAAATCATCAAGAAGATCATTTCTGAAATTTATCTAGAATCTCTCAGAGGAGGGAGGTTTGGTTCAAATTTAGATGACGATACGAAGAATCGTGAACTCTCTCAAGTGATCGGAATGCCGAGGGAGATACTCAGAATATACATAGAATATTTGTCAGAACATGGTTTGATCGTATTGCAAGAACCTGGGCCCGTACACATGCTGACGCCAAAGGGCAGAGAAAGCATCTGCGTTGTTATGGCAGGAGGCTCATTTGATATAATTCATCCCGGTCATGTCGAGACACTAAAGCAGGCGAAAGCGCTGGGGGACGTCCTAGTAGTTTCGGTCGCCAGAAACGATACCTATGAAAGAAACAAGAAGAAACCTCCTCTTCATGATGAGCGTCATCGTTGCGAACTTGTCGCTTCAATAAAGTATGTCGATGCGGCAGTTCTTGGAAGTCACAAAGATATTTTTGAGACTGTTCAGTTCATTGACCCTAACATTATTGCGCTAGGATATGACCAGGTACATGAAGAGGGAGCGATAGCAGAGGGCGCTAAAAGAGAAGGAGTGAGAGTCAAGGTCGTCAGACTAGGAAGTAATAATCCCGAAATAAAGACATCGAAGATCGTTAGTCAGGAAACCAAGGACAGTCTACTTAGCGACTTGTGATCCGTTTAAGAAAATCTTGACTTTGACTTTCGCGCCTTTGTCAAGGCGCATCGTCTTCCTCAATTTCTGTTGCGCGATAATTTCGAGAACTGAATCATCGTGGCTGGTGCGTTCGATAAGCAGGATAGCGCACTGAATTTTTCCGTTCAAAAGAGCCCTAAAACATTCGGCTCCCCCGAAGGTTCTCTTTCCGTCTTTGAATCCATCAATATGGATTCCTCTTTCCGTTGATAGATCTCGGCGGACACTTCGATCTAGCGGTGAATTCAATCTTATGTTCAGCGTTCCGGGAAAAGGTTCAAAGCCGAGTTTCGAGATGAATTGCTTCTTGTAACCTTCTTGAGATACATAGTATGCCGCTTCTCCTAGCCCATCAAAAACAGTTCCTTCAATTTCAACGACCCGTTCACTCTTTCCGAATATATCAGATAGATCGCTGTACAGTTTCGAGGTCTCAATGAGTCCCTTCTCAGTTACCCTAATGTACGATGTTCCTCTGCTACGCACTCTTTCTATTAGACCCTCATCCTCCATTTCTTCCAAATGTTTGCTCGCCATCTGTTGCGATTTGTTTAGCCTATTTGCAAGTTCTATCGTTGTTAAAGCGACAGGTTTGTCCTTAGCTCCCGCAAGTAAAAGCTGCAACATCGTTGGAATGTGAGCTGGCTTTAATTCGAATTCGTTGCTATTGTTCGGCTTCCTCACCTTCTACGTCTCCTGGGGTTTCACTCCTCTCATTGTCTACGTGGACTGAACTTGATTCTTTCCGTTTATTTCTGCTCAAATTAGGCGCATTAACGCCGAGTTTGTTTGAAAGATTACTAACTGCGAGCATGAATTCATCTCGTCTTACTTCTTCTGTTATCGCAGCTCTGGTATCCTCGATTAGCATTCTGGCAACATCGAGTTTCCTTTTCACACCCTGGACGATGTTGTCATAGACGGCGAAGGGTGACAACATCGTAAAAAGAGATTCCATAATTGCAAATTTTTCCTCAGCTCTTTGTATCTGTCCGCGTCTAATGTCATCATAGGTCGAACGCTTTAATTCTCCAATCGCGTCAAGTAATCCCAATATGTAAGAAGAAGGTGATACACGAAGTTTCCTTAGCGATGGAATTTGTTTGTGTCTTGTGATAGCTAGCATCGCTGAAGATTCGACATATTCTTGCTCGGGGACCAGAATATAGCGAACGAGATCTGATCCGGCAACCTGTCGCAAATCGTTGAGTTTTTTCACTGCTTCCTTTGAGAAAACTTGAGCTTCCGAAAAGTTCGAAGTGTGAATGCTGATGATTGCTTTTGCCGAAAGAGAAATAATCTCTCTCGATTCTTTTATTAACTTCTCGCGTCTTGAAGTAACAAGATCCAGGCTCTTTGAAACCTCTCTTAGGGATGAGTCTATCGAATCGAAGTTCAAACATGAAGTCCTAAGAAAGCGGGTTAGCTAGACTTATTACATTTTATCGTCAACCCAAGAATAGGTTCATTTTCAATATCCTCGTACTTTCGTTACTCATAAAACCTTGTTTTTCTCTAACAGTGGCGCCTCCCCATCAATGACTTCGACAATAGAATTTCGGCAAATTATTCAGACCCAACTGAGAGGCGGCATACTCGTAGATTGTACTAAATCACCTGGACTACACAACCAGCTGGTCGCGAAACATCTAATCGAGCAACTCAAGATGAAGCCTATCGTAGTTTTTGATTGCGATGATTTTCCTTCTACTGTCAAGGTGATCGAGGGCAAGCCTAACTTCCCAGCCCAGATTTACTCGAGCCTCAATAGTAAAATTTGCATCGCGACATCCGATTTCGTTATTCCGAGGACTCATGAGAAGCAACTCGCGAGGGGATTGATCGGATGGACGAAGAAGCAATCAATAGGGTTGATCATTTCATTTAGTGACATGAGACAATCCCATATTAAGACCGGAGAGAAAAAAGAAGCTACTGCAACTGATATTTCAGCCGCTTATTCTACTGAGAGTGCAAAACAAAGGATCGCTCAATCTGGGATTGATTTTGTTGAATATGGTTCAATATCCGGGCTAGCCGGTGCTCTACTTAGCGAGGGGCTTTGGAATAATGTCGACGTCCTTGCATTACAGATAAAAACTGAATCATCCACTATTAAGCAAATAGTGGAAAGAACAATTCAAGCTATTGACATAGTTCTTCCTGAGGTGAAATTTGATATTTCTTCGGTCGAGACTCGTGATAAGATTGAGCTCGACCTGAGTGGAGATCGTGCGAATATCGAAAAATAAGCTCTCGGAAAGGAAATATCGAAAGCTTGAAGTTCATGCAAGAAAAGATAATTCCATAATTTCAAGATAAATGTGGCGCTGAACAATAAGTTGACAACCGAAGCAATTCCTAAATGGGTAGCTCAGGAAATTCAAAACGCACAGTTCAAAGAATTTGAAGAGTGGGCTGGCTCCGGATATCTTCTTGACATCAATAAGAATGATAGAAAGATTGATGCCCAATTCTACGAAAAGCTTCCTGAGGGAAGATACATTGCAACTCTGGAAGTTCCAAAGGATGTCGATATGGAGAAAATGGAACTTGCGACCGTTTATATGTTCAAATTTAGGGCTTACAAGGCTACGCTGAGCGAGAAAGTCATCTCTTTTCTAAAGGAAAAATATTCTGTCCAAATGGACAACATATTTCGGTTTGAACTAGTATCATTTGAGAAGCTTGATGCAGAAGCGGACAATCCTCCTTCCACTCGGTCAGCGGAAGATGACGAGGGAGACGAAGAGGAAGAATAACTCAAATCCTCAGTGACCTGAGAGAGAGATTCTGCTCGATCATTCAAGGCTCGAAGTTTGCTTGAGCGGTCAGATAAAAGAAACCTTCGTTAAGTCAGGATGAATAGCGAAAATTGCCGAATCATAATTATGCGAAAGGCAGAGCGAGAGAGTATCAGGTCATGAACTCTTTAAGAAAAGAAGGCTGGGTTTGTAGCAGAAGCGCAATGTCTCATGGGCCAGTTGATGTATTCGCGGCACGGTCTGGTAAGGTTTTGCTTATTCAAGTCAAGAGCGGTTCAGCCAGAGTGAAGAAGGAAGAACTAGAACTCCTAGTCTCATATGCAAGGGAGTTCAAAGCAGAGGCTCAAGTATGGTCCTTCAAAAAGAGAGGAATTATTCATAAAGTCACAGTGAATAAGAGACGGATGCCGAGAGCCAATCATAAAGAACCGGAGTTGACTCCGGAGAGTCCGAAGGAGCCAATCAATTTGGATGCAACTGCAATTCCTATGCAGTTAGCAAAGGCGATTATTCCCCCTTCTTGAGCCTGCGGACTGCTTCCATTTTTTCGTGGCAGCGTGCACAGACCGCTTCTTTTCTTTGTCCCGAAAGCTGGAAATAATGCGGTTCCTCATTTTTTTGTTCATCGCAAAAATAACACCTGAATTCCAATTCTCGCCTAATCACAACCTAGACTAGATTCCCTTATAATGAACAAGTAAACACCCGCATAAATATTCTTCTTCGTTAGGAATTTTCCGTGGGCCATTGATTTTCACTTTCTTTTCTACGCCTAGATCTTTCCAGCTGAATAAGAAATTAGATCATGCTTGTACACTGGATGCCTTCGAAGATTCCAGACGTTTTGCACGTCTAGCCCTAGCTTCTTCGTATCTTCGTTTTTCGAACGTCGTCTCCGGTACTATCTGAGGGACGACCGAGGGCCGACCTTGTTCATCCAGAGCAACAAAGGTCATATATGAAGACCCTGTGTGAACTACGCTTCCCGAATGCAGATCTTCAGCTTCTATTCGTACCCCGACTTCCAAGGAAGTCGTTCCTACATAATTAACCGAGGCTTTCAATATTAGCAAGTTACCTATGTAAACTGGTTTCAGAAAACTCATTTGGTCGATCGATGCCGTAACTACGTTCTTTCGACAGTGCCTTGTCGCCACCACACCGGCTATTTCGTCCATCAGTTTCAATATTGTCCCTCCGTAGACATTGCCTTGGATGTTCGCGTCTTGAGGCATCATGAGATGAGAGGCTATGAGAGCGGATTCTGAGACCTTAAATGAAGGTTGAGATTCGGAAAGCATGGTGGCCTTTGTTCCCGATTAAGAGTACTTTGATACACTCGAACGGTGAATAGATTAAATTGCTTTATGTGCGGAGCAAATTTTGGACAATCATCGTCTTTGAAGGAGCTAGAAACAAGTGGTTACCCTATGAGGAGAGCTGTTACATCCGAAGAAATGAAACTATTAGAAGAAAAAGGACAGAGAATAGGCATTTCGAAGTTAGTGATGATGGAAAATGCCGGTTCCGCCGTAGCGACCTTTGCACATGATCTAGTTTCAGATTCTTCTCCGAGTCTAGAGCGAAAGCACAAAGTGGTCCTTGTGGCAGGAACCGGAAATAACGGAGGAGACGTCTTTGTTGCGGCAAGGCACCTCGTTTATTGGGGAAACCTTGAGGTTGTAGTACTATTGATAGGTCAAGCAGGCGACATTCGGACCGACGGGGCCAAGACTAATTGGGAAATATTATTGCAAATTCCGAATGTTAGACTGGTCGTGATCGACAAAGTTGCAAATATTGATTTGATTGAAGTGAATGCAAAAGATGCAGCGATTATGGTCATCGGAATATTTGGTACGGGATTCAAAGGAGTGCCGAGGGAGCTCCAATTGAAGGCGATAGATCGTGTGAACTCTATTGACGGACCCATGAAGATAAGCGTCGACATACCTTCAGGAATGGAGGCAGATTCAGGCTCTCATGACTACTCCATTAAATCAAATTACACAGTAACGATGCACGCTCCAAAAGTAGGTATGTTTACTGCGGGCGCAGACCAGGCGACAGGCGAAATTATTCAGGTGAACATAGGAATTCCATTCTGAAGATGAAAATTACGATGGGACAAATTATATTCGAACAAATTCTAGTAGGTAGCTACAAGAATTTTACATATCTTGTCGCCGATCCTGAGTCGAAAGAAGCAGTGATTTTTGATCCTGCCTATGACTTGCCGAAGTTATTAAGAAGACTGGATGCTGATTCATTGCGCCTAACTTATATCGTGAATACCCATTCTCATCATGACCATATTGAAGGAAACTCCTTCCTTCAAAAAACAACGGGAGCGAAAATTGTCGCGAGCAACATATCTCAAGCGAAAATGGACATAGGTGTTCAAGATGGTAACGAAATTGATGTCGGTGGGCGTGTTAAGCTCAAATTCCTTCTTACACCCGGGCATTCTCCGGACAGCATGTGCATTATAGTGAATGACTTTGCATTGATCACTGGGGACACTTTGTTCATAGGGGAATGCGGGCGTGTAGATCTTCCCGGCGGCGATGCTTCGGAATTATTTGATAGCTTCGAGAAAATTCGCAAATTGAATCCGAAGTTAGTAGTTTATCCGGGTCACGATTATGGCCGCTCGAGAAGCACCACATTAGGTGAACAGCTCCGCGATAACTATACGCTCGCCAGGAGAACCAGAGAGGAGTTCGTCAAATTCATGTACGAACCACAAGATGTGGAGCCTGGATTATAGATTCTTCAGTCAACGTCTTTGCTAGTGCGATTCTAGATTTGGATTATCTGATAATTGAAGAGGCCTCATTGGAAATAGTACCTTTAGAGTCTCGAAGAGGGCCTGAAGCAGTTTCGGTTCGAGAAAGATTTGGCGTTTCTCCCTCAATGCAGATTCTCGATTCCAATTTTCACCCGAAAATCGTGGGGCGCTTGGAGGAGGACGCACATAAAAGGGGGAGACCTGATGTAGTCCATTTCGCACTTTTAGATGCAACCTCAACTCCTGTGTTTGAAAGTGGAAATCTCCGAGTGGTCGTCCGAACTAGGGATGGTCATTCGATTAAAGTTAATTCGAAGACAAGGCTTCCTAGAACACTGCAAAGATTCTGTGGTGTTATCGCAAAGCTACTCACAGGCAAGTTGGGAGTAGAAGAAAGATCTCTCTTCGAGGTGAAGGAAAACGTTAGTTTCTCGGAATTGATAGGATCCTTGCCCGTTGACAAAATCGTGAGTCTTACTTCATTAGGCACTATGTCTGATCTACGAACATTAACGGTTGGTCAGTTGGTAGAGCGAAGCACCGCTTGGGTAGTTGGCGGATTTCCGCACGGCCATTTTAATGATGAAGTAATTGAAATGTCAGATAATTTGGTTTCAATTGCAAGGCTCGGTCTTCCAGCGCATGTCGTGACGGCCAGACTAGCATATGAAATTGAGAGAAATAGAAGTTCGGCTCCCTAGATTTATCGTCTCTCTTTTTTAGTGGTTCAATATATGATACCCTTACCTGTGGAAAAGCTGAGAATTCAAGTCTCTTTAGAATCGTTCTCGTCTGCTGTTCCGTCGTCACTATTCTCCGGGTTTTGCCTCCTTTTGAAAAGTTCGGACCAATGTACTGAGTCCTGCATCTTTCGACGTTCCTCTGTTTCTTCCACCTCCAATCTACCAAAGGAATCGTAGAATGAGCCGAGGAGATATCCAAAGAAAAGCGCGACGGGTACGCTCAGAATGAATGTGGCGTATGGCGTAAATGGCAGCGGGCCAGCACTACAGGAGTAATCTGTAAAATACCCGGGTCCAGCTAATGCGACAAAGACAAATAAGAAAGCTCCGATGGTAACGCCCTTAGTTGGCGATCTAATTCCGGGTAATCGTCTGTACGCAAAAGCAAAAATTACGCCAAAAACTACGGCGATAACAAAAGCAAAAACTCCGTATATCATAGGGTAGTAGACGATGTCGACTCCGTAGAAGATTTGCGACGCTGTCGTATTTGCTGGAAGGCTTGTACTCTGAGAAATATATCGAATTTCAGTTGTACTGCAACCCAGAAGCGTCGCCAAGTGAAGTAGCCCTATGAAGAGCCCGTAGATTACGCCAGCTGCTAGGCCCGCTTTTAGAGCTTGGGAAATAGCCGTCAGTTTTCTTCTTCACTTGCTTTAACACAATTTCTAGGACCGCTTCAGGATGTTCAAATTATATGTCGAACTGCGAGTGAACAATAACTCTAGTCAAGACTTCTTATTAGTTACTAGCCTAGTCTTATTATCGTTTCCGCTCCCCGCAGTCCTTTGTGTTTCAATGACAATTTCTCAAACTGATCAATTGGGAGGGCTCGTCATCATAAAAGTAAAGGAGCATGGAACTTGGGGGAAGTGCGGTTGCGGTGGTAAGATAGTTTATTTTTCTGACTTCGGAGTTCGCTGTGAAAAATGTAAAAAACCATACGGAACATTGGTAGAGAATCTCAAAAAAGCAAAGCAGGAAGAGCATAGAAAGAAGGAGCATATTGCTCATCTAATACAACTGAAGAAATTCGCCGATGATATGGCAACCTAAGAGTGGGTGTGCCCTAACCTCGACTTACAAATAATCAGCCCGTTTCGTCTCTGAAAAATTTCTAACCGGTTGATTCAATGGCTAGACGCGTTGGGACGAGCTAGAAAAATATTCCAAACAATTTCTTCGAGCAAATACACATAAGATCTGCAGAAGATTTAATTCAGAAATATTCAATTTTTCAATAATTAGTTGTCAACCGTATTTGCGTTATATCTGCAGATTCCCACGATTTCGGATCCTCTCACCTACTTCTTTTCTAGTCTTGATTATGCCGTAATCGCCCTTGTAGCTGCGATAATCACCCTAGTTACTGCTTACCTGATTTTGAAAATTCTTTGCATCGATCGTGAAGCACGATCTACTGAAGCGCCGTGTTCCGATGGCGCTGATAGGCATGTTAACTTCGGTGTTGGCGGCTCTATTTCGGTATTTTGTGGTAATGGCGATCCTTTCACAACTTCCAGGTTTCAGCGAAATGGTACTCGGCATGGGAATCATTTTTGCGTTCTTTGTCCTGGCGGTGGGTTTGGCAGTGTCTGAGGTTCTCAGAGAGCTTGTCACGGGTGCTTTTCTCGTTACCGACAAGGACTTAGCTGGCCTTCAAGTCAAAGCTGGCGGCGTGGAAGGCGTTGTCGAATTCGTAGATATCAGGAAGAGTAGAAGCCGGGATGCCACAGGCAATCTGCATATTGTGCCAAACTCGGAAATTGAACCGCGCGAGTGGATAGTTTACGGAAGGCAGAACGAAACTCATAGTGGGCGCCAATCACAAAAGCGATAAGTGCCTGGCCGCGAACAAGAACTGTTCAAATGCCAACAAAGATAGGTCTGATTGGCGGAACCGGAGACATTGGTTCTGCTCTAGCTGTTCATTTTGCGAAAAAGTTCGACGCTGTTTTCATAGGCTCGAGAAGTGAGGAAAAAGCGCGAAATACTGTGGAAGAAATTATTCGGGACCGGCCGGAAGAAGCAGAGATAAGAAATCATCTGAAACCAGAATCAAATGAAGCGGTCGTGCAAGCCTGTGAAAACTTGGTACTTACGGTCCCGTATTCGGCTGCGACGGATACAGTAAAGGATCTCGCCGGATTATTCAGCGAAAACCAGTTGCTCATCTCGGCGGTTGCGGCAATTAAGAAATCTAGCAAAGAATTTGTCGCAGCAAACGAGGCACTTTCTGTATCAGAATCGATACAAAAATTACTTCCAAGAATAAAGGTCGCCTCAGCATTTCAGACTCTCCCAGCACCTATTCTTTACTCTGGGAGGGAAATTGACGCAGACGTCTTTGTTGCATGCGATGAAAGAGATACTTATACACGGGTCGCGGAAATAGTTTCGTCCATTCGAAGAGTGAGGCCCCTTTACGCTGGCAGCCTTGAGCTATCAAGGGAGATTGAGGGTCTAACGGCACTTCTTCTCAATTCAGCGCAGAGCTCGCGCTTAAAGAATCCAACGCTCAAGATTCTGTCGTTTTAATCATGTAATCGACAATAAGGGAAAGCGTTAGTTCTTCTTAAGACGCTTTTCTAATTTTGTTCCGCAGACTAGGCAATCTGCCCTTTGTTTTTGATACTTCTTTCCGCAAGCCGGGCAAAAGAAAATCCATTCTGCTTTTGCCTGAATTCCATTCGTCATCAAAGGTCGTGCTTTGATTCCCAATCTTGAGGCAACATTTTCTACCGCGAAGTCATCCGAGAGCAGTATTGCTTCGTTACCCTCCTCGTTAATGTTCAGACACAATGCGAGAACGCTCAAATCTGCTTGCGACATAGAGTTATCTCCTGTCTTCGTCGCCGCATCCTTCACTTTTTTCATATTAGCAGGAGTTCCCTGGAGAACATTAATTTTTGATAATGCGATGAGTGTTCTCGTCCTTTCGTTTGAAACCTCACTAATCACGTCGGGGGTTGTCACCAGGTTCTCTGTGGTGTTTGTATACGGCACGCCCGCGTAAAATGCCGTTGTATCAAGTACCAAGTATTGCTGATTCATAGAACTCGAATTTACCCTTCAGTAGACATCCAAAGATTCGATTAGGAATATTGCATTCATGTAAAGTGCAGTTTTGAGAACGAAAAATGTAGCTTAAGCTCCCATATTACAAAGAAAATTCTTCGCACAAATCCAGATAGTATAACATCACAAAGAATGGCGCAGAATGAGCAGAGGTCGTGAAAAACCTTGGAATACCGGTCTCATGGTACGAAATCTTCTTCGTAAGCACACCTTTTCAAGCTTTTCGCTTTCCAAATAAATTTCCTACTTGAATCCAAGATTCTTCAATTGTCTAAACGATCCAGCGGTATCGAAACGAACGAAGTTAGCATCACGCTCGTGCTTCCTGAACGTCACGAAAGTATCAGCTTCTACACCGAAGACATCTTGCCCATCTATGATGAGATGCAGTGCAAACGAACCAAGTACTCTGACGGGAGAATTTGCCCTTTTTACAATTACAGGAAATCGATTGATCGAGCCTTCGGGTGTAATCATGAACGAATCAAGTGACCCTTCCAAAAACGAGGCACCATATGAATATGAATGACCGGTCGAACCGGTCGGCGTGCTAATCAAGATACCGTCCATCCTCTGCGTAAATACAGCTCCCGAGTCCAAATCAATTGTGAAGTTCGGCGTATGTGCCAGAGTTTGTTTGACCAGATGTACTTCATTAAGTGCAGGCGGGAACACCGTACCCTCGAACTCCGATTTTATTCTCAGCCGTTTCTCGATAGTCATGTCGCCCTTCAAAATCTTGTCAATTGCTACTCTGGCTTGCTCTGGTTTTATTTCGGAAAGAATTCCTCTTCCGCCCACGTTCACGCACAGACAAGGAGTTGTATTGTCCAAAACTCGTAGCATTCGCAGGATTGTTCCGTCCCCAGAAACGGTAACGATAAGATCAATCTTCCGCGCACCGACTTGTTTGACATTCGGAACATGGTCTACTCCCTTCAAATGAAGATTTGGAAAGCTTGTAACAGAGAGCCCGCGATCGAGCAAGGCTTGCGCTATATCCCGAGCGACCTCCTTCGCTTCTCCGTGCCCTTCCTTTGTAATCATGGCAATGCGAGAAACTTTCAGTAGATTTCTACCTACCAAGTGTTGTAAATGCGGGTCTTTAGAATGATCGAAAATTGTTTCGCTCTAAAAATCGTTGTCCTTTCTTCTTATTTGTAAAAGTTCTCCAGAGGACGAAATTGTTCGACTGTACCAATTAGCAGAATTACGTGGTTATCGAGTATCGAACGATTAACGTTATATATGTTTGAGCGCGTTTTTGAATCACAGATTTTTCCTTTTTATTGCGAGAGAAATATAATGAGCAGACCAGTCGACTTGGGTAGCCTAAAAGAAGGCTCTTATGTCATGATAGACGGAGAACCTTGCAGGATCGTGGAATACGATAAAAGCAAACCAGGAAAGCATGGGGCTGCAAAAGCGAGAATCGTTGGTATCGGGGTTTTTGACAGCGTCAAGAGAAGTCTTGTTTCTCCGGTTTCCACTAACGTAGAGGTCCCTCTCATTGAGAAAAAGTCTGGCCAAATCGTGTCGTCTAGTCCTCAATCGGTTCAGCTAATGGATCTTGAAACTTTCGAGACTATCGACATCCCGATGCCTGCCGATGAGGAAATACGATCGAAAATAGCTTCGGGGGCAGAGGTTGAGTATTGGCAAGTTTTAGGGCGAACTAAGATCGTCCGAGTGAAGGGCGAGGCGTAAGTTGTGCGCTTGCTGGAGCCCTAAAAGCACAATATTCTTTCTGTCAAAACTTGAAGAAACCTTTCTTACTTTTACTTTCCTCTTCTAGAGCACGATACTCTTTCAGCAACTCTTTTTGCCGATCCGAAAGTTTTGACGGTATCTCAATTCGTACAGTCACCAATTGATTCCCCCGGTTCGAATTTCCGAGCGAAGGCAAACCTTTTCCCTTTAGCTTGAGGATTGTACCTGATTGTGTCCCTGAAGGAACCTCAACTTCGGCATTATAGCCTTCAATTGTGGGGACATGAATTGTTGTTCCCAGCGCAGCGTCGGCAAACGAGATGGTCGCATTGCAAATTAGGTCCCTATCCTGTCTTGTGAAGAACTTGTGTGGCAATATTCTACAAACAACATAGAGGTCGCCTGAAGGCGCACCTGTATCTCCCGCGTCACCTTCGCCCCTAAGCCTTAGAGAAGCTTCATCTTCAATTCCTGCAGGTATCTTGACTTGAATTTTCCTCTTGCGTTGGACAACCCCGCTACCTTTGCATTCGCGACACGGATTATCGATGACTTGGCCACGTCCTCTGCATGCCCGGCAGGTTTCAACTCGGACGAACTGAGCGAATCCTGAGCTACTCACGCGCTGGACTTGACCCCGTCCGCCGCATTCCGTACAGGTGCGAGGGACGCTTCCCGGTTTTGCCCCATTACCCTTACAAACTTGGCAGCGCTCTGTCCTCGGGACATCGATCTCGGTTGAAAGTCCGGTTGCGACCTGCTCAAGGGTTAGGTCGAGATCGTAGCGGAGGTCTGCTCCGCGCTGGGTTCCACGACCGGCTCCTGTCATGTTACCAAAGAACATGTCGAAGATGTTTCCTGAGAAACCGCCGAACCCCCCGAAACCTAGGTCGCGAAGAATCTCGTCAAAGTTCGTTGTTCTGAATATATCCTCCTGTGAGTATCTTCCTTGGATGCCCTCGAACCCGAACCGGTCGTATTGCGCCCGTTTCGCATCGTCTGACAATACAGCGTACGCTTCTGAAATTTCCTTGAATTTCTCCTCGGCGTCAGGGGCCTTGTTTCGATCCGGATGGTACTGTAGAGCTAGCTTACGATATGCGACTTTTATTTGATCCTTAGTCGCATCCTTTTGAACGCCGAGTACTTCGTAGTAGTCTCTTTTCTCAGTAGTTGTCATTCAGTTCAGCTCAGGTTTTGCTTCCTTCGTCGTCTACCTTGTATTCGGCATCAACAACCCTTTGTCCTCCTCCTTCGGAGGTTCCGGATGACTTATCTCCGGCACCGCTAGCCTGGGCCGAAGCCTGCGAAGCCGTCGCTTGCTGATATGCCATCGTACCTACTTCCTTCAGAATGTTTCCTAACGCCTCGGTTTTTTGTTTGATCGCTTCGACGTCCGCTCCAGAGAGAGCGTCGCGCAGCATTTTAGTGGCGGAATCCAATTTAGCCGTCAAGTCTGCAGGTATCTTATCCTTCAGGTCAGATTTGGTTTTCTCTACAGCGTAGATCAGACTGTCGGCTTGGTTTCTTATCTCTGCCTCTTCTTTCTTCTTCTTATCCGCTTCAGCGTATTCCTCTGCCTCTTTCACCATCCTGTCCTTTTCTTTATCGCTTAATTTTGTGGATGCCGTGATAGTGATCCCTGTTTGCTTCCCCGTTGCGAGATCCTTCGCCGAAACGTTTAGGATTCCATTCGCGTCAATGTCAAATGTTACTTCTATCTGCGGAACCCCGCGTGGTGAAGGAGGTATCCCTGTTAAATTGAAATTGCCGAGAGACACATTATCTTGCGCCATCGCCCTTTCGCCTTGAAGTATGTGAATCGTAACCGAAGTTTGTAGGTCAGCAGCAGTTGTGAAGATCTGGCTTTTCTTCGTGGGGATGGTTGTATTGCGATCTATGATCTTGGTAAAAACTCCACCGAGTGTCTCGACTCCCAAAGAGAGAGGCGTAACATCAAGGAGTAGGATGTCCGTCACTTCCCCGGCTAGAACGGCTCCTTGAATTGCTGCCCCCATTGCAACGCATTCCATTGGGTCTACACCCCGCTCGGCTGGTTTACCCATGATTCTTTCGACAAAGTTTCGTACAATGGGCATTCTCGTGGGACCCCCGACGAGAATAATTTTGTCAACTTGATTCGGTTCTAACTTCGCATCTTGCAATGCCTGTGTCATTGGGTGACGGCAGCGTTCTAT
>JASHOD010000056.1 GCA_030041295.1 Nitrososphaerales archaeon | reverse complement strand
CATATTGGCCCCTCTTGTGGCCGTCTCTAGTTTCTATTATTTCAGAAGTAGGAAAAGAGCTTTCTAGTAGTCATCTTACCAAGCGTTTTTACATCTTGTATCGAACATCGTATTGGTATTCCGTATGAGATTTCCCGCTACAAATCCGTAATCCTCACCGCTAATTAACTTGACAACCATTCTTTTGGGTTGTCTTTCTCTCATGCCCGTATCTCAGGTAACCATTACCGAAACACCTCTACGGGAGTGAGAAGAGGAAGATAAGAGAGATAAGCGCCTTTCCAGTCTCTCGTTTTCCAAGAAACTCGTCTTGAAGTTACGAGGCCGTGTGAAGATAAGCAGCATCACCGACCTATCACACGATATTTTCATCGACGTCTATCTCGCAAAGTGCAATCTGCACGGAGCCTACTATGATCAAACTCGTTACGACTCGCGTGCCAAGATCCAATGCCCGAAATGCGAAATAGATTGTCCATAAAATAATCCTGAGTTTTTAGCAGCAGTAGAAACCTCTTAGGTACAATACAATACCTCAAGAGTACTAGCATTGTTACCCATTGCAAACCAAGGTGTGCAAGTCAGAGCGAATCTAGTAGGTGAGGGTATAGAAATCGATACTAGATGGTGCTCGTCTCGAACGCGCTCAGGGCTGCTTGCTCAAGAACTCAGAAGTCCAAGCCTCCGCCTGCTTCTCAGTAATCAATTTCCGCATTTGCAGTTTGGTTTCTTTGAACGCTCCCTCCCTCACGAGGGTCGCGATGTAGTGGTTCGTCGGTTCGAACTGCCAGAAAGAAAAAACAAGCTGGTGTTGCTTATCCTTATTCGAAATGCTCCTTCTGCCACGAAGAATTCCTTTTCTCCCACTCAGAACGGTACTAAAGTCGACGGTATCTTGTGACCCCAGGGCCCCAATGTTCTCTCCGCGTGCTTTGAGAAGTGCCTCCTTCGCCGTCCAAAATTTGAAGAACGCTTCTCTTCTACGTGTGTCTCCTCTAAGCTTTGAAAGACAGTCCCGCTCATCCTGCGAGAAGAATCGACCGGCGATGGAATACTTGCCACTCGCGTCTTTTATCGAGGGACGATTCATCCATTCGACGTCTGACCCTAAACGATACCTCGACGAAAACGCGTAGATTGCGAGCCCATACGAATGAGCGAGGTTAAACTGAATGTCATAAGTGTTGCTAGCACTTTTAGATGAAGAAGAAGATTTAGAGCTGCGGGATAATGATGGTTTCTGATTTCTATTATATTTGAAATTGACCTCTCTTGGTTTTACCCCAAGATAATTGGCTAGGATTGTTCTCAGAATCCCCCTGTTAACGATGAATTGGTTTCTTGAACTGTCAGATTCGACGAGGTTCGCTTTGCCCAGTTCATCGTCGGAAAGGAGCTGCTGAAAATTCTTTGCTCTATCCGTGAATGCTTTGAGATCTAATCTTACGCACCAAACTTGGATTACGTTTGGCGAGAGTCGGTGCGTCGATTCGTTGAACAAGAGGTAGAGCACTATGTTCAGAATAGGATTGAATTAAAATGGAGCACTCGGGCTTCTAAAATCTGGAGAACGGCTTTCGGTGGTAATTGAACGAGTGAAGTTTCATCGGTTCTCCGTATTCCAACACGCTCAGCGATCCTGCTTCGGGGTGGAGTACATAATAATTCTTGCCGGACGTGCGTTCGACGACATAGTTCAAGAGCGCCGCGATGGGGTCTCCATGGGAAACCAAAATCGCGTTGCTGCCCCTCACCTTTCCAATTTTCTCCGCCGCTTCTATCATGCGGCTTTGGAGTTGCTCGTAAGTTTCGTCAAAGGCTTGGGGGTCCGTGAGTATGTGTTCTCTCCCCTTCTTTCCGACAAATTCTCGTTTCAATTTCGCCTCCGTGACCCCTTCGAGCGTTTCCACTTCGAGCATGTGGGGCTTTGCGAGGATTTTCGCGGTTTCCTGAGCCCGAAAAACTGGGCTCGCGTAAATCCTGTCGATTTTAGTCTTCGAAAGCTCGTCCGCGATATATTCGATTGATTTCTTCCCCCTCTTGCTCATCGGATAATCCAACGGGCCCGCGTTTATCCCTTGTTCGTTCGCCTTGGTGTCACCGTGCCTAACTACAAAGAGAAACTTCATGGGAATCAACAACAGTGCCGACTATGGCCTATTATACTATTTTTTGAGGATGTCAAGTTATCTTTCCTCTAAGGATTTGTTGCATAAGAAATTAGGTCGGAAAAGTTAACTTGGCATTGAATTATTTTTATTGCTGGAGCTCTGACAACCGATTGAGCTCATTCCCAAAGTCCTGGGCTCCTCCTCGAGGAGGAGCCTCAAATCAAGATCACTGTTGGAGAGTTTCGCAAGTCTCGGAGAGACTTGAGCAAGAGAGCAGAGTCGAAATGAGTATGAAATGAAATGACTTCTGCTTGGCAAATTGCACCTTATGCCGACGATGGGAACAATCTGAGAATATTAATGGGACTGGATACCAAAATTCTCCGATCCCCTGCATCTTTGAATGACTTTTTCAATGCGCTAATCGAGAAGGCGGGTAATAGCTTGGCCATCGAATATTTCCTAGCAATTTTCCTGATGCTCTTCGTAGCATTGGTACTCGGGGAACTGCTACGCAGGGTCAAGCAACCGCCGCTGATAGGTCAGCTCCTAGCTGGAATGTTGATCGGTCCCTCCATACTTAACATCGTCCAGCCGAACAACGACCTATACGACTTGGTCAACGT
>JASHOD010000055.1 GCA_030041295.1 Nitrososphaerales archaeon | reverse complement strand
GCGAGTTTTCCCTTAATTTCCGTTCGTGGAGGCAGCAGACCGATGATGGAGAACGCGAGAGTACTCTTTCCAGATCCTGACTCGCCCACTACGGCGACGAACTCGCGCTCTTTAAGCTCGAATGAAATATTGTTGAGAGCTCGGACCCAACCTTTGTCGATTCCATAATCCACAGTGAGGTCCTGAATCCGTAGAACCGTGTTCTGCTGCGGATGTAATTGGGATTCTACCGTATCACTCAAACTTTCTTCCAATCAAGATTCACTGAAAACAAAAACTGCACTGCTTTTTTCCTCGAAACGTATCAACGTCTCCAGTCAAAAGAATTCTCGAAAGCGCTAGCCACTTTGAAAAGAGTTGCTTCGTCGAAGTGCTTCGCAACGAGTTGCAATCCCACAGGAAAGTCATTGACCATTGAACATGGGATGCTTATTGCCGGATGACCCGTCAGATTGAACGGGCAACAATTATTAAAGATATTAGCGTCTCGGATTGCCATTTCTTTAAAGCCGAGATTTGCTTTGAGCTTGATAGGATTCATCGGTATTGTAGGCAGAGCCAGGACATCGAAAACCTCAAGCTGCTTGTCAATCTCGGTCCTGAGTGCGCGCCTCAGGTTTTGCGCTTTAGAGTAGTGGGCGCTAAAATACTCGTTCTGCATATATTTTCCGACTATCAGCGACAATTTCACGGGAGCGGCGAAACTATCCGCTTTTGCCCGCCTAGCGCGGCCGAAGAACTCGTTCCAGTGAACGTTGTGATAGCCTTCGTGCCAGTAACCTTCGCCGTCAGATTCTATCATTGCAGTTGAAGAAATTGTTAGGGCAGCGTTGAAGATTGCTGTTCCAAATTTGAACAAAGGGGCACTTGAATCGTCTACCTCTGCACCTAATCGTTCCATCTTTGACAGTGCTTTGCGAACCGCGTCATTCACATCACCATTTGAAAATGGCCATTCCATTGACTCTTTGAGTAGTCCAATCCTCAGATTCGGAACGCTTGAGCCGCTTGTGTGGTCAGTGTATTTGTTCAGCTTGATTGGTCCCTTAATCCATTGGGGATCATTTTCGTCTTCGCCTGCCATAACTTCTAGTGCCAAAGCCAGATCCTTTACGTTGCGCGCGGTCGGACATATGTGGTCGATTGTCAGGTCGATATAACTTAGCCCGAATGTGGACACAAGGCCGTGAGTAGCCTTGATGCTCGTGACTCCGCACCACGCGGCGGGCATCCTTGCGCTTCCGCCCTGATCCACTGATATCGCGAGATCCGCTTGACCTGTCGCTACAGCCACTGCTGAGCCGGATGAAGATCCCCCCGGCGAATACGCGGGGTTGAACGGGTTGGACACTGGTCCGAAGGAGCTTGATTCTGAAGTGCACAGAGAGGACATGTCGTCCATGTTCGTCTTCCCCACAATTACCGAGCCTTCTGCCAACAATCGGGTTACGACGGTCGCGTCTACATTCGGTACATACCCCTCGCAGAGCCTCGACGCATTTGTCATCGGAACCCCGCGAACGCTCACGTTATCCTTTACTGCTACTCGATATCCGAGCAAGCGACCACGAGGTGCTCCCTTTATCGTACACTTTCGAATGAACGCGTTGCATGGATCTTCCTCCTTTGTGGGTCTGTAACCAACGTCACGCGTCTTATCGTCTTTGTACTCCAGATCCTCAGTAAGATTTTCTATGATGTCGTAGCTGACCAGCATCTCGTCCACAAGCCCCTCGATGCTCTCCCTCTCCTCGGGCGAGAGAGCCATGTGAACCGATTCCGCAATTGTCGATATCTCCGATAATGCCGGACGACGTATTTTCTTCTCCGAATTCAATTTTGGGCTTGCTTGAGGGTGTTCCACTCTGGTTGGAGAATATAATGTCTTTCATTGAGTGTCGGGAGAAATAGCTCTCGCGATCTCGCTTTTGCTCTGAATACTTTAAACGTCTCCCAAACTGTGAATTCATAACGATATTCCCTTTTTAGAAAAAATGAACGATGACATTCAATGTCGCGAGATCGACCTAACTTAGAAAGTATCGTCGACGATCTAGTCGAACTCGGCCTGCCAAATGATACGGCCAAGGTGTACCTAGCACTGCTCCGGACGGGGAGGTCCCCGGCAACCGCCATCGCGAGAGTCGCTGGTGTTCATCGCGTAGATACGTACAAGAAACTCAAGGAACTGACCCGCCTTGGTTTCAGCAAACTCATCATGGGAAGGCCAACGCTTTACGAAGCGATCGAGCCAAATTCGGTACTGGAAGCATTGGTCAACTTTAAGAGAACTGAATTAGGGCATCTCGTTGAAAATAGGACGCGATTAGAGCCTACGCTTCGGGCACTTTCCTCAACTGTTTCTGTGGCCCAACTTGACGAAGGGCAATCCGCGTATCAAGTAATAGCAGGAAGAAAGCAAGGCTACAACACGATGGCAAAAGCTTTGCAGTCTGCGCGGTACGACGTTCAACGAATCATCTCGCCGAACGGGCTCAAGAGAAATTATAAGTATAAACTGCTTAATGAGCACCTTGCCTGTGCAAAGAGGGGCGTCAAGGTCAGAATCATCACAAACACCGAGCAGGTACCTGCGAGAATACTCAAACTTCTCTACCCGATCATCGAATTGAGGAGTTCGCCGGACTCATTACTTCCGACCTTAGTGGTTGATGGCGAAACAGTGATCCTGAGCAGCCAGTTCAACGACAACGATATGTCGTTGGATTCGCAGAATACGAGGACTGTCCTAATCAGGGACAAGAAGTTTGCGAAACTCTTCTCCCTGGTTTTCGAACACTTCTGGAAGAGCGCGAAACAAGCCAAGAAACCAATGTAGGTTGTGTTTCCTACAACCTACGGCTTTTATATCTCCTGCCCGCCTCCACGAACTCGATATGACTCTTCAACAGGTTAAGACTCAGCCCTACATCAACATTGAAGAAATCGAATTGTCACACTTGAGAGAGAACGGTCAGTTTGTCAGAAGTGATTTGGGAGATATTTCTGGGCTCGCAAATTCCATTTCGTATCATGGGCTAGTCGCCCCCATCGTAGTCCGAAAGGCGAACAAAAATGAACGGATCGACTCGGACGAGGAATTCGAAATCATCTCCGGGCACAGACGATTCGAGGCGTTGAAGAAAATCGGAATGACTCATGCGCCTTGCACGATTGTCGATAGTTCCGACAAGGACGCATTTGAATTAGGTCTCGTCGAAAACCTTCAGCGCAAGACCCTCAACCCCCTCGAAGAAGCTCTATCATTCGCTTACTACATCAGAGTCTGCAAATGGGGGCATGCAAAGAGCCTCGCCAGAAAAATTGGCAAAAGTGTGGAATACATTCACCACAGGCTGAAGCTCTTAGAGCTACCCGAATCAGTTTTGAGACTGGTCGGAAATGAATTGACTCCGAGTCAAGCGGAAGAATTGGTGTGGTTGGAGGATTCTGAGATCCAGACAAGGCTCGCAAATCTCGCCGTCAAGGACGAACTTACTGTTAGACGGCTGCATGAAATCGCCATGCAGGAGAAATCAAACAAACTCTCGGGAATTGATCAAGTCAGCGAACCGTTGGAACAAGGAATTGACGATTCGAGTACCTGGCTTCCCGTTATCAAGAAAAACAAGCGGCCGGCTCCAAAGCAGATTCTCGAAAACAATGTGACAGCTTTAAGGTTCGCCCTTTCCTTCATGGATAACTCGATTGACGCAGTCCAGAAAATGGAAGTTCAGGAGCAACTGCTCGAGTTCATGATTGAACAAAGATATACCCTACATCAGATTCTTGATAGTTTGATAACAAGAATCGGGCATCTCGAAATCACTGATCATTAGCCCGTCTATGAATAAAAATCTCTAAACGTGGAACAAGCTAGATCTAATCTCGAAGCAAAGCGTCCACGTGGACGCAATTGTAGAAATCTGAAGATACAGTTACCTTCGTATGGGAAGTTATGCCTTAATGCAAACGCTGATCCTGAAAGATTAAAACCCGAAGACAACGTTTTTATCATTCACGTAATCGTCCGTCGCTAGAATGACTAAGATTCTTGACGCGATAAGCCGAACGATTGTTTTAGCTATTTTAGTGATTATAATTATTGCTGCGATAGCTGGTGCATATGTGGCGATCTCTAAGCCTACATCCTCGACCTCAACAAGTACCTCGTCAACGTCCTCAACATCGACGGTATCAACAGTATCGACAGCGTCTTCCTCTACTTCTACCAGCAACAAGACGCTGGTTATCGATGATTCAGAATATGACTCTTTCTTACTCGGAACTCCGTTTTATCCAGATGATTGGCAAGACTCCGTGTACCAATATCTTGTCACGTTTAATGCAACCGCTGAGCGCGCCGGGACTCTTCAGATCGTTCCTGATCTTGCTATCACTACGACAGTTTCACCTAATGGAATGAACTACACCTTTGGCTTAAGACAGGGAATCAATTACACAGACGGTACGCCATTCAATGCGTATGATGTCTGGGCCGACTTTTACATTCAATATTACATGTTCGCTAATGCATCAAATTTCATGTTTGGTGTGACATTATTCAATTTTAGCGCAGTAAACTTTGGACCAGCAACGCTTCAACTAATGAACCAAACGAACAGCTTTACCTCGCCTTCCTCAGCTCTCTTATCGATAATGATGAATTCAAATTGGCCGGTTTATGTCAAGAATCAATACACAATAGTGTATCAATTGTCGGTTCCATACAGTACTTTTGAGAATTTGTTGACAGGTCCAATAAATTTGCTGTTCGATCCGACTTTCATTATGGAACATGGTGGACCAGGTACACCTAGTGCGCCTAACTCCTACTTCTATACTAATCCTCCGCCGGGAACTGGGCCTTACGAAATTTCTTCAGTTGTTTTGAATGAAGGTTACACTTTTGTTCAGAATCCCAACTACTGGGGAGATAGTCTTACCCCCGCGCAGATCGCTGCAAATGCAGCTCTTGATCCAGGTTCTTTCCAGACAATAGTCGTGAATACAATTAGTGACCCTACAGTCAGATATCTTGACCTAACGTCAGGCAGAGTTCAGATGTCATTGATAGAAGGAAGTGACTTCCAGCTTCTCCTTGCTTCAAACAATTCAGCTTACAACTGGGTCACCTTCGGTCCAAGTGGAGGTGCGACGCTCTCGTATTTTGCCATGAATACCCAAAGCTATCCGACCAATATCACAGATGTACGTTTGGCTATTGTTCATGCGGTCAACATTACTCAAATAATTGATCAAGCAGTGTTTGGCTACGGTACGCCCTTCTTCGGTCCGGAAGCTCCCATTTATGGCGCTCTTTACAATCCAACAAATTATAGCCCGTACTCATACAATCTTACATTAGCCGAGAATTACTTAGCGCAAGCAGGATTCCCGAACGGGAAAGGATTCCCAACAATCTCAATTGTCGTCACAGGTGATTACCCATGGCAAGAGACTACGGCTGAGTTAATACAAGCTGATCTCGCGCAAATCAATATCCAGTTGAACATCAATGTCGTCACGAGGAGTTATTACACCTCTTACTATTACGGCACCTCATATGGGCAATATCTCGCAAGTCCACCTCCTGCCCAGCTCATAATGGTGGGCGCAGGTGCGTACTCCCCTGACTTCATAGGCCCAGCTGACTTTATTGGGCAGTTCTTGACCAATGTCTCCTCCTTCGCAAATGCCGCTGTGTATAGTTCCAACGCTACTTATGCTGCCTACGAATCGCTTTTGACTTCAAACAATGTTACATTGCAAACTCAATTAATGGCGGCGGCTGAGAAACAAATATACAATGACGCGCCCTACGACTGGCTCTTTCTGTGCAATCTATACTCAGTCGACGGCAGCTACGTCTACAATACGCAGGTAATTCACAGCTATTACATCGAGCCGAACCTAGGCGGGGACGAGGGGCTTCCACTCTTGAACACAATAAGCTAATAAAGAAAAATACATCCTCATCGCGACTGAGTAATTCGGTCAGGAATTAGCGTATTGTTTTATTATGTCCTCCGGAGACTTGGAGCGGCGCTTGTGGTGCTCTTAGGCGCCGCGACAATTACTTTTCTTCTAGCACATGCCATTCCTGTTAATCCGATTGTAGTTTGGCTTGGAAAATCTGCATCGTACAATCCAAACCTCGTTGCAATCTATACGAAAACTTATCACTTGAACGATCCACTTTACGTACAATACTTTTACTTCATTTACGGCTTAATCCATCTTCAGCTTGGATTCTCGCCTCTACGCCACGAGCTAGTCACTACTGTAATTTCCGAAACGTTTCCCTACACATTGCAAATCATTATCCTGGGAATGATATTCGAAGCCATACTAGGGATAGGGGGAGCCTTGTTATCCGCAAAATACAATGGAAGAATTTTCGAAAAGGCGATCAAGATTACCTATATTGGTAGCTATGCGTCACCGACGTTCATGATTGCCCTCGTCTTGCTACTTATCTTTACCACGATTTTCAAATTCTTGCCGACATCTGGAGTGATCAGCCCCTTCGTTAAGCTGCCATCACCCATTACCGGCATCCCTATGCTTGATGCATTAATCGAGGGTAACTGGCCTGCTTTTTGGTCACTTCTGAGCCATGCCATACTTCCTAGTCTCGCGCTTGCTATAGCGGGGTACGGGTTTGTCACGCGAGTCTTAGGCTCTTCGATAACTGACGTTATGGGATCAACGTTTGTAAAAGCAGCAAGATCCAGGGGGATTACGGAGAACAAGATTCTGGTTAATTATGGACTGAAAAATTCACTCCTTGAAGCTATAACACTCGTCGCTTTGCTTCTTACTTTTTCTCTAACTGGCGATGTTTTTGTGGAGACTATATTCTCGTATCCTGGATTAGGTTATTACGCGGTCCAAGCAATTGAAGCATTCGACTATCCTGGGATCATCGGGACGACGCTTGTTTACACAACTATTATTCTATTAGTGAATCTGGCCGCCGATTTGCTTTACTTGGTTGCTGATCCGAGAGTGCGCCTTAAATGATAGTGAGCATCAAGAACATAAAGAATGCCCTAACACTCATGACGAGCAATACAGAGTCTAAGATCGGATTTGCTATAGTAAGCCTTTTCATCACTGTTGCCTTGGTCGTGGGGATCGTCGGGTGGTCAATCCTTCCGTATAATCCCCTGAAGATTTATACAGCTCCCCCATTTAGCCCTCCGAGTCTCGCGCACCCATTTGGCACAGAGCAGCTAGGTCGTGATGTCTTTAGTCGCATACTCGCGGGCACGCCAATCGACGCTTATGTTAGCTTCTTTGTAGTGGCGGTCGCTCTTCTCTTAGGAGGCTTTTTGGGAAGCGTCGCGGGCTATTCTGGAGGCCTTGCGGATGAAGTGCTCATGCGAATTACTGATGTCTTTTTCACAATTCCTACGTTATTGATTGCTATTGTCATCGTATTCATTCTAGGAACCGGTCCTGTTAACATAATGATCGCCCTAGCGATTATCTGGTGGCCACCTTATGCGCGACTCTCAAGAGCGGAAGCCCTTAGGTTGAAAAATATGAACTTTGTAAAGTCCGCCAGACTCTCAAATCTTTCAACTTTGACAATATTGCTTAGACACATCTTCAGAGTATCTTTGACCACGTTATTCGTCTACGCCACTCTAGATATTGGAACTGTTATTCTGACATATTCTGGTCTCTCGTATCTCGGGCTTTCGGTCAGATTTCCATATCCGGATTGGGGTGTGATGGTTGCCCAGGCAGAGCAGTACATATTTTTTGATCCATCACTAGCCCTTATACCCGCGATTGTCATCTTGGTAGTGGCTCTAGGTTTCATTCTCCTTGGAGACGGTATAAAGGCGAGGGTTCAGCAACAAAGAGGTATGGCTTGAACTTAACTTGCTCGTAAGAAATGGTCAAGAAGGTATGTCGTTCGAAAGACTTCTTGGAAGCGATTTAGTTCCAGCAGACCGTCTGGATATTTGTGAATTCTAACAGTCCGT
>JASHOD010000054.1 GCA_030041295.1 Nitrososphaerales archaeon | reverse complement strand
CGGCCAGCATCATAGCAACGTCGGTTCCAGGTCTAATTGGGATCCACTGTGCGCCCATCGCTTCTGCAGTAGCCGAGTATCGCGGATCTATGACAATAGAAGGGATCCCGCTCTCTTTAGCAAGAAGATAGTAATAGTTACCATAGAACATGTTCGTGTAAGCGTCTACGGCATCTTGTCCCCAAAATACCATCAGTTTTGCATCATATCTATCAGTCAGATTTGGGACACCACCAAAGGGCGAGCCTGTCATATAAGTATTAGCGAAGAATTGAGCTTCATTCGATGTGCATCCCCAGCTATACCAACCCAAACCTCCCCAGCAGAGAAACTGAGGCCCTATCAGGAAGCCGTAGACAGAAGCTGGACAAGTCTGAGCAAAGTAGGTTGAGTAATTTCCATATTGGTTTTGGGCGTTTTGAATAGCTTGTACGATGGTACCAATGGCCGTATCCCATGTTATTCTCTGAAACTGGGCATTTGGATCACCTTTCGCACCAACTCTCTGCATTGGATAGAGTACTCTGTCCGGACTATACAGATCTTCTTTAATTGCTCTTCCCCAGCTCGACGCCCTAATTTGGATATTTCCTTGCTGAATGTTCTGTGGAGAAATATAAGAGTCATCTCTAGCAATATTTGGATTGACAGTGTCGTCGGTTTCAACTGCAGTTACAAAGCCACCCTTTAGATGCACTCTCTGCAAGGGTATAGCACCGTGGTTTGGAACTGATGAATACACAATAGTATCACTCGAGTGCACATTGACCAGATTCTGTACGAGAGTCGTCGCCGTATCCTGTACTTCCGGAGATAATGGTGGCACATACGAAAGCGTCGTTGGAGGTACAGTAACCGTTGTCGTTGAAGTAGTCGTTGGACCCGTTGCAGTCTTGGTCGTAGTGGTCGTTGGACCCGTTGCAGTCTTTGTCGCCGTTGTCGTCGGACCTGTGGCAGTTGTCGTTGTAGTCGGACCTGTCGCCGTACTTGTAGTAGTCTTTGTCACGCTTGGTCTGATGAGCAAATCTGCTCCTATTCCAAGACCAATTCCAACTATGCCTGCTGCTGCAAGAGCCCCGCTCCATTTTAGGACACTCCTTCTAGAAAGATCCCTATTTACTATTCCTTCATCTTTCGAATCTGACAATTTCAATTAACCTAAGTGAAAGACAAGATGGAGTTCGATATATTCCTTATGAAAGGAAAACAATGTTTTAGGGCAATAATGAAAGTGTGCGGCCTTTCAGCGGTTCGAACTGGTGCATTTTAGCACCAGACGAGATTTGTGGAGTAAAGTTTGTTCGAATCAAGAAATGTAATTATTGGGATAGTCAATCCCAAATATCCCAATAACGATGCTTATTGGGTTAACCGATAGCTGCAGTGAGCCTAAACCCAGCTTGCCCGCTTATGTTTAGGTTGTTAACTTCAACACTTAAATCAACCTGAAATTCGGGCGCTAATTGCAAGAAACTTTCGCATATATGAACTTCATTTCATAAGCAATGAAATAGGTTTCATCCTCGCGGGAGTCATTGATCTTAGGTACCGTTGTATCTCTTTCTGTTTTTGTCTAGGTTAATCACATCAATTTGTTTTGAGATGCGGATCCTCTAAGTTCGATCTTCCCTTTTGTGATTGTACTGCATTGCTTTCTGAAGATGAATGAAGAATAACTTGTTCGACATGGGTGCTCTTTACTGATACGCTACTTACAACATGTGCAACTTGGATTGTGCTTTCAACTCTAGCGTTTGGCGAAGAAGTTTCTCGTTGTGCTGATGGTATCTTCGATGTAATCGTAGTTGGTGGCGAAGTCGTTATCGCTTTCGGAGCGATCGCAGCTGAATTATTCACGCTCGGTCCTATGAGTAAATTTCCTGAGAACCCAAGTGCGATACCGAGTATCCAAACTGCAGCTAGAGCGCGACACCATTTGAGAACGTTTCGTCCAGAGGGTTTCCTTTCCAACACGCCACTGCCGTCCAGCAAAGACCCCACAGGTTGAGAGAGGTTCTATTTTCTCTCAGTCTTTTAACCTTCGTCGGTCATCGTATAGCTCATGAAGTCAGCAGCACTAGATGGTTTCATAACTAGCGACGTTCGCTTTACAACTCCCTGAGGGATTGTTGTGACCTGATCGGGGTTGGAGTAGACCGGAGCGTATGGCGCCCTCGTTGCCAGAAGAGTTAGAGCTTCTGTTGCGTCATATGGAACAAGCTGAGTCTTCGCGCTATGCGGGTTGAAGACTACCGAAGGATTCGTCGTGCCAGGATCAGGCATCTCATCGAGTTGCTGGTTTGTGCCATACTTAATCTTCAAGTTGTCCATAGTATCGAAGTCAAGAGCTCTTGCAGGACAGGCTTGAACGCAAATTGGATACAAACCTTGCTCCAGTCTGTCAATACACATAGTGCATTTTGACGCACTTGCTGTTGGCGAATCGCTATCGAAGGAAATGGCCCCGTATGGGCAGGCATTCCATGCAGCCCTCAGACTTGCGCTATTTGCCTGACCCGGATCGATCAAAACAGCGCCGTATTTCGGCTCCTTCATCATAGCTCCGTTCGCAGCAGCCACACATACTGGGTTCGCGCAGTGATAGCAGGGAGCGAATAGATAATTCATCCGAATGTTTGGAAATGAACCAGTTTCCCACTCAAACATCCTAGCATACTTCATAGTACTACCCGTAAGGGTAGTTGGGGCAAGATTATACCACTCCATGCAAGCAACGGTGCAAACACGACAGTTATAGCATCTGCTCTGATCGAAGAAGAACCCATATTGAACTCCGGTTTGGAACGTTGTGGTGGTGCTTGTTGATGTTGATGACGTAGTCGTACCGGAGGTTGTTGTTGATGATGACATTCCCTTTTCACCTCCTCCTTCTTTGGCCCTCATTCGTGTCTGTACTAGTGGTTGTAGATGCGGAGCTCGGGGTCGTCGTCGTCGTTACTGTCTCTTCTGACGCAGCGTTTTGACTTGATTCCAGTAGCTCCACTTGGACATTGTTGGCGCTGAATGTTGTGCCTATGGGGCTATAAGGCCAGGGCTCGGAGAGCATCAAGAAATTCATGCATCCGCCCAGATCTATCCCACTAGGCATAAGATCGGAAGTGGCGCTACTTGGTACGTAATATCCTCCTTCATACATGACTGCAACTCCAGGAGTAACTCGCGAAGTTACATATACAGGGACGTACATTTCGCCGTAAGAATTATAGACCCTTACTGTATCGCCATCAACGATTCCTCTAGCCGTAGCATCTGCAGCACTAAGCCATATAGCATGTCTATACACATTGTTTCTTAGGGCAGGATTGTTAAAGTTCGTGCTATGCTGGCGGAACCATTGATGACTGCTAATGAGCAGCAGAGGATACTCGCCAGAATCTGGAGCGAAGAAAGTCCCCGGAATGCCGGCTTGCCATTCAGCCATCGGAGCCGCATTCCAAGGACCATAGAATGCAACACCCAAGAAATCATTCGCTGCAAGATAGTCAGCTCCTTGTGCCAAAAAGTTCGAGTAAAATTCTATCTTACCTGATGCGTTATTCCTGAACGGGCTCTTACCTGCTTCTATGTCTCCTTTAAATGAATAGTAAGGAGCAGGAACTAGACTACTACCGATAGGATAGCGTACAACTGGCATCTTCTTGAAATCCGTCCACGATGGCATGGTACCTAGTTGTGAAACAACTCCTGGCTGAGCAGCCCACACTTCGTATGCAGCTTGGTGCATCGAGTCGAGTTGAGCGTCCCACTGATCATCGGGCACATTGTACAAAAGCGGATTCCATTGTTGTCCCACTCCTAAGAGATTAGCTAAATGTGTGAACACCCATTCGACGCCTTCGGCTTCACCGGGCGCTTGCACGATTTTGTCGTTGTATAACCACCAGTTTCCCAATTGGCTGTTACTATTGAATCGATCTATAATGAGATTGCCCAAGGTATCGCCCGATGGAACATCTCCTTCGAAGAAAGGCAGGGTAGCCGGAAGCACGATGTCTCCCCAATATGCCAATGCTTGGCTTGAATGCCAAGCGAAACAAACGATTGTATCCAGCATTTGAAGTGCTTCGAAATTGTTATTGCAGTTGCAGAATTGGGTCATCTCATTGCCATCCTGAATCATTAATCTGATGTTCGGCATTACACTGCCAATAGTTCCTGTCTGGCTCTTGTACTCGTCTTGAGTTATTGTTCCGTTGTCGTAGGCAGACCTCTGAAGTACTGCTGCGGGCCAACGAACAGCCGACATCATCGTTTGAGGGAGAGTTGTTCCCCCGCGCTGCCAATTCACTGAAGGCGCAGGACCCAACATTCCACCACCAATGATGTTATTAGGTTCGGATCCTCCTGGGCAGCACATATTCCCAGACATCGCCTGCAAATATATAGCCGCCCTAGGCACGTTCTCTCCCCACATGTATCGACCATTCGTCCAGCCACATCTCAAATGGGCGGGTTTTGTATTCGCGTAAAGCTCGGCAAACGCTTGTATTGTAGCTGCAGGAACTCCGCAAATTGGGGCAGCCCATTCCGGTGTTCTATCAATCGCTCCATCTGGTCCAGCTGTCTGCCCTAACACATATGCCTGCCAAGCAGCGAACCCTGTCGGTTCAACCCACTTGTTGACAAAGTCTTGATCGTAAAGATTTTCCTTGAACCATACGTTTGCTACGGCCAGCATCATCGCAATGTCAGTGCTCGGTCTGATAGGAATCCACTGGTCAGCCAGAACTTCCGCCGACGTAGTGTATTTCGGGTCGATGCAGATGATTGGTATTCCTTGTTCCTTGGCTTGTAACAATACATAAGGATCGTTCGGCCATTCAGCCTGTACAACGTTCCACGGCCATAGGATTATCAGCTTCGCGTTTAGCAAATCAGTGGCGCCAGTTCCCGCGCCCGAAATGGATGGATCCCAGCTATGGTTGCCAGGAGTCCAGTACCATCCTGTCCAAGGGGCGCCTCCTGCGCCTCCCAAGACATGGTTCCATGCAGCAAAACAGCCTCCATGACTGTAGGAACCCCAGCCTGCAATTGCACCACCTAGAACTCCTTCAAGAGCGTACCCGCAAAAGCCCCAGATGTTTATTTTCATGTAAATCGAAGAAGGACCATACGTGCTTGTTGTATTGGAGATTGCATTAGCAATTGTACTCAAAGCTTCATCCCAAGAGATTCTTGTTAGCGAGCCACCTACTCCTCTTGGACCTACTCTCTTCATGGGATAAAGAATTCGGTCTGGAGCATACAGCTCACTTCTCCAAGCGTAACCCATGGAGCATCCTCGTTGTTGATACATTCCTGTCTGAACGTCTTGAAAGCTCTCTCTTATTCCGTTGTTTATCGTGTCATCTGGTTCAAGAGCTGTAACTATTCCGTTCTTGGATCTCACTCTCATTATGCAAGTGTCCATGCACCCATCCTGAGCACACACCATGTAGGAGACACTTTCACCCTGATGAATGGAGATTAATTGGCTTACGATGTTATCAACTGTTGTCTGCGTAGAAGGCGATAAAGGCGGAACATAAGACAGAGTCGTTGGCGGCACAGTCAATGTTGTTGTTGGCCCTGTAGCTGTTGAAGTTGCTGTGGTAGTGGTTGTTGCAGTTCGACCGCTCGCAGTGCTTGTTGTAATCTTTGTCACGCTTGGTCTTATGAGCAAATCTCCGCCTATTCCTAGACCTATGCCAATTATTCCAGCTGCAGCTAAAGCTCCACTCCATTTCAGAAGACTTCTTCTTGAAACATTCGCTTTGATAATTCCTTCATCTTTAGTAGATTCTGACAATTTCCTTTAACCTAAAGAGCTACGCGAGTACAGTCTGATTTATCCCTTATGAAAGGAAAACAATGTTTTAGGGCAACCATGAAAGGTCATATAATGCGATTAGCCACAATGCATTTTTTTGCATCTTTCTGCAGCCTTGCAAAGAATGAGAAAAAAATGTACTCTTGGAGGAAACTCAATGGAGATTCCGGCTAACTTTCGAGATATTGCACACGAAAAAGGCAGACTCCCTAACAGGTTAGGGGACTCGTTTCGAAAAGATAAGTACCAGTTGAGAGGATCACAGTGATGGGCTTGGAGGCAATGCCGACAAGCTATCCAATAAATGAAGTTGCAATCCCAAAATCGGAAGAAATCGAGACCGTAAACAGAGCTTTTCG
>JASHOD010000053.1 GCA_030041295.1 Nitrososphaerales archaeon | reverse complement strand
AGCTTGTAGCAAGAAGGTATGTCTTTGTATCGCTTTAGTTCTTTGTATGTTAGCTTCGATAGCTTCTTTAGGTTTGAGAGATTATTATTGGCAATACCGATTCTAATCGCATCATTTGTTATTCCCCGATACTCTTGCATTAGTGAAAGTACTTCTAATGAAGGAGAAGAATAGTTTTGTTTGATTGACTTTCTTGCAAGCAACGACGATAACAAGAGTGTGGATATCCTTTTTTGTTGTTTCTAATTTCAGTTGCTGTTACAGTAAGAATACAGTAACTATTATAAAAATTGTGCTCCTCTACCATTGGCCTCTACAATTGGCGGGAAATCTATCAGCTCTTTTTTGTAATCAACCGAAGACTACACAGAACTCATTCTATCAATCGCAAGCCGCATTCTCACTTCAGATATTCCAAAACAAAAGCGGAAATGACCTTCACCATGGATTCCGAATTCTCTGCCATAGTTGACAAATACATGGCACTTTCGAAGGAGATCAGTGCAAAAGAGGTCCGAATCTCCTTTGAATGCCCTTGGAATTGAAGGGAATGCTGTGAGTCCACTTTGAATATCCTCGCATTCCAAACCTGCTTTCTCTCTTAGAAGGTTGAGCGCCAGTGTCCTCCTTGGTTCGTAAATGCGCCTAAGTCTCGAGGTAATTTCACTATAGTGATTCAAGGCAGCCGCTCCGGCAATTTGGTCGTGAGTACAAACCGCTCCATGAATTTCAAATCCAATTTTCTTTAGATATGAAATGAGTTTCTGATTTCCAATGACATACCCTAATCTAAAGCCCGACATGCCGAAAGTCTTCGATAGGCCGCTAACAATTACGATATTTTCCTTGTAATTTTGAAAGAGGCTCGCCGCGGAAAAGAATCTCCTATTGTCGTAAACAAGTTCAGCGTAATTTTCATCAAACAAAACTACTATACCATGATCCTTGGCCAACGAGACAATATTTTTGATTTCTTTGTCAGAGTATACGATGCCTGTCGGGTTATTCGGGTTGCAAATTAGAATAGCTCTTGTCTTGTGTTTATGAATAAGGGAGTTTAGATTGTCGAGATCAATATGCGGATCTTCGAGCGGACCTCCGAGCCGTATAAACGCGACTTCCCCATTCAGGTATTTGACGCGGGGTTCAAACCCGTGGTAGGACGGGTCTGGAATTATCGCTTCGAAGCCCGGCTTTGTCAATATCCCGCACAGTGCAAGATAAATTGCTTCACCGCTACCAACCGTGCTCAAGATTTCCGTATCAGGATCGATTCGAGCGTGCCGCGCCTTTGAAAAGTACGTCGAGATTGCCCTTAGAAACTCCGAATGTCCACGCGGATCGGCATAGTGGCTCATATTTTGATTGATTGCCCTTATCAATGCGTTCTTTACGACACTCGGAGCGTTTGTATCAGCCTCCGCAAGAGCGCAATTGAGAATCGGTTGCCATTTGGACCCGGATCTAGAGACTATCTTTGACACGTTATCCGCATGGTCAAGAGTCAAGTCGTCGAAATCGTTGTCAAAGATGGATGACTTCGGCATTTCTAGATAATCCACTCCTGCAAGATAGAAAGGAAGGAAAAAAGAAATCTGCGCTGAGATATGTGTTGTTCTCTTCTACAAGGAAATATTGGTGTATTTATTGTAGCTCGACTTTCTAAGAAACACGAGGCGAAGCTTTGATAACTTTGCCTTCGTAATCCTTTAGTGCGTAAATGCGAGAGACAGCCTTCTCAATTTCCTTTTCTGTATTATAGAAGTAAGGAGCTATCCTCAGACCAATACCCCTGGAAGAGGTGATGATCTTCTCTGTTTAGTTTCAGTTCTAGCTTGTGTGAGTCTCTTACGCCGAAGGAAACCATGGCGCCTCTCTTTGAGTCTTCCGCTGGAGTTATCGTTTTGAGACCGAGTTCGCCAGCGTATTTAATTGCGTGCCTTGTGAGCTGTCTGATTCTTTCTTCAATGTTCGAAATCCCAACCTCTAGTATGATTTTGAGTCCCGCGATTGTTGCGTAGCGACTTGGAATAGAGCAAATCCCGCTTTGGAAGCGATCAGCCGTCTTTGAATAATCTAGCTCTTCCGCTCCGAATAGGAAGGGGTTGGTTTGAGAGAACCAGCCAATGCTTGTGGGTTCGAATTTTGATATGAGATCCCGCCTGACGTAGAGAAACGCCCTTCCGGGAAGCGCCAGTAAATATTTGAGTGTTCCAGTTGTGAGGAAATCAATATCCTCCTTTTTTACGTCAATCTTTGTGTTACCCACTGATTGGTAAGCGTCAACGTATGCATTCGATCCGACTTTGTGAGCGATGTCAACAATCTCCCCGATGTCTTGTTTGAGTCCGTTCATCGAACTCACGTGGATTGCACTTGTCAGGAGAGTGCTCTTCGTCACTGATTTTTTTGTATTTTCGACGGAAATATCCCAGTCCTTGTTCTTGATTGTCTTTACCGTTGCGCCGTATTTTCGCTGTGCCAGGAAGATGAAATTTGTGGTAGGATACTCCATGTCACTAACTACGATCTCGTTCCTCCTCTTTGTATAGTGCATTCCACTGAGTAGAGCACTGAGAGCCTGCGATACACATGAGCTAGGGCATATTTCATCAGGGCTTGCGTTTATCAAAGTGGCGAAGAGTTTCTTGGACTCTTCCACTTTTTCCATCCACATGTCCCAAGGATTCCCATATTCCAATAGATCGTTCTTGTATTGATCTAGGGCAGCGAGGACAGGTTTTGAAAGAGGAGATTGCGAACATGCCGCAAGAAAAGTTACTTTGTCAATTTAGACAAAGTAACTTCGGTATTTACTTACTGTTGCGTTGTCCATCTCCTGTCGCCTTACGCGTTATCTGTTGTTGCCGCTCTAGTTGTCGGTGGTTGCTCTAACCTAGCTGCTTCGGGGTTTGGAGCCTCCGACTTCTTAACTATCGCCTCGGCCTCTGGGGTTCGGTGCTTTCGATAGTAGTAGTAGTAGTAGAGCAACGAGAATACTGCTATTGTGACTATTCCCGATGGGATTGTGATTTGTATTTCAGGTGTCCAAAGTGGAAATCAGAACGGCCGTGAGCAGAATTGCACCAACTACGCTAAAGTATCTCGAACCTCCGATGCTGTACCTCGGTGTCTGGTAATCTTGATCCATTTTTCTTCTGAAGAACATGTGTGTCACTAGGATTGCAATCCAGACAAAAATCCCTCCAAAGACTGCTATTCCGAAGATATCAAGGTAAGCGCTTGTCGAACCGTACTGATAGTCTATGAATATCGAAGCGACGATACCAATTGCAGAAATCACTAGAGCTGAGAATGGCACTTGGAACCTGCTTAGTTTTCCAAATATCTTTGGAGCGAATTTGGCTCTAGAGAGTGAGAAAATCATTGTCGAGGGCAGATAGATATCTGTGTTTGTACTAGAGAGTGCCGCAGTTAGAACTACGAAGTTGATAATTGCAGCCGCAAATGGTATGCCAACGTCTTTGAACGCCAATACGAATGGGCTTGTTGTAAGAGTTCCTGTTGTAGTCCACGGGACTATTCCAACCATGATGGTTATCGCTAGACCATAGAATAAAATCAGTCTGGTGATCATTCCTCTTAGGGCTCTTGGAACATCCCTTTGCGGGTTCGCAGATTCTCCTGCTGTGACCGCGACTACTTCGACTCCTATGTAACTGAATATTGCAACAACAGTTGCAAGCCACATTCCCCATAACCCCTTAGGGAAGAAGCCTCCGTAGCTGGTGTATGCCAAAGCCAGATGAAAGTGAGCCGCATCCAATATAACGAAACCACCCAGGACAATGAATAGTATGATGATTGCTACTTTGATCATAGTAAACCAGTACTCAAAAGTGCCAAAAGTCTTAACACTGATGGAGTTGACTACAAGAAGTATAGCTGAGAATAGCGTCATCCACACTACTGCAGGCACGCTCGGTAGCCAATAAGCCATGTAAATTGACGCTGCTACCATCTCTCTACCTATCGCAACTACCTGAGCAAACCAATAGATGTAACGCACTTGGAATCCAAGATATTTGTGGACGTACATCTCCGCGTAGTTTCCGAAGGAGCCTGCACGAGGGTGCTGAACCGCTAACTCTGACATGGCGATCATTACAGTTAGGGCAATAAAAGCGCCTATAATATATGACACAATCACCGACGGACCGGCTAGACCAGTAGCAAATCCACTTCCAAGGAAAAGACCTGTTCCAATAGCGGAACCAATAGAGATCATCATCATTTGTCCGCTGGATAATTTTCTCGAAAGTCCTTGCTCTCTCGCCAGAGTCTTATCGTCTTGCGACTTTGCGTCGACTTGATTACCTACAGGATTTGACAAATATTCAACCTCTTAATTTCGTCTGCGCTTTTGTGTTTATTCAAGCGGGAGACTCGATTCTCAAAAGTGAGAATAAGGATTAGATTTTAGTGAATATGTGTGCAATGCTAGCTTAGTGGCACTGATGAGTCAAACTCTTGCTCCGCCCGCCGCCCTAGAAGACAAATGGATTCATAGCATGTGCAGAATGTGTTTGCACGGTTGTGGTATTCTAGTCCACGTTGTAAATGGAGTAGCTGTGAAGATCGAGCCAGATCCAAATAATCCTGACAATTTAGGCAGGCTATGCCCAAAGGGAAATTCTGGCCTTGGAAGGCAATATGACAGCTTGAGGATCAAACACTCTCTTGTCCGCACTAACTCAGAAAGGAACTGGGAGGCGGATCCAAAGTGGAAGGAAGTGTCTATAGACTACGCTTTGGATCTAGTGGCAGAGAAACTCAGGCCAATCCTGAAAAAAGATCCTCGCACGTTGGTCTGCTCCTTTGGTGATTTCCAAAGATATTGGACTTGGGCATGGCCCAGCGGGGCTTTCGGCTCTTTCAATTTCTTTTCCACTCTCGGAACCTCATGCGGAGGAGGTTACCATGGAATTAATGGCGCATTCGAAGGAACCTTTGCGACTATACCTGATTACAAGTATTGCAACTATCTGATCCAGATCGGAGCTGGTGACGGCTTCGAAGCTCACCTTCATCTTTCCGGCACGGCAAAGAGAGTTGCTGACGCGAGGATGAGAGGAATGAGGTTAGTGGTGTTGGAACCCAGGCTCGGTTCAGCATCTGCCAAAGCCGACGAATGGATTCCGATTAGGATCGGCACTGACAGCGCATTCATTCTGTCTGTCATGTACGTAATGGTCCACGAGTTGAACAAATACGACAAGGAGTTTCTCAAGGTAAACACCAATGCTCCATATCTCGTTGGGCCCGATAGATTATTCGTTAAAGACCCCGCTGGAAAAGCCCTAATCTACGATACATCAGATAAAGCTGCAAAGAGCTATGATGATCCAAATCCGAAGGAGCATGCCCTAACTGGCTCATATATTGTAAATGAAAATATCTCCTGCAAGCCAGCTTTCCAGATATTTACGGATAAGCTACTTGACTACAAACCTGAGCAAGTCGAAAAAATAACAACAGTGCCTAAAGAGACGATTCGACGCATCGCAAAGGAGTTGGTCGAGGCTGCAAAGATTGGTTCAACGATCGAGCTAGATGGCCGAACCTACAACTTCCGCCCCGTGGCCATACAATGGTACAGAGGATCACACGCTCACAACCACAGCTATCTTGACAATTTCACCTACAAGATGATTAACACTCTTCTAGGCAATATCGACATGCCGGGGGGTCATTTAGGCGTTCCACTCGGGTGGAGCCCGACTGATTGGAAGGGGGATTGCTCAATCGACAAGATAGAAAAGGGTGAAAGCGGGATTGTCAAACCCTGGCTCTATGAGCTCAGGCCTCCGATTCCTTTCAAGTATCCTCCGGACAGGTATCAAATGACTGAATACTTTCCAGTGGGACTGGAACCCGGGGAGATACTTCCAGAAGTGATGTTGAATCATGAAAAATACGGACTGCCCAAGCCAGAAGCTATCTTTTCCTTCTACTCAAACCCGGTGTGGAACATGCCCGGTACTTCAAAGATAATGAAAGCGATACAAGCCGTCGACTTTGTGGCTTCGATTGACATCCAGTCAGTAAGCGAGACGACAACATTGAGTGACGTGATACTCGCTGATCGCACGTATCTTGAAAGTTGGTCTCTATACAATTGCGAGGCTCCGTTTGTTACGGGTCATACTTTAAGGCAGCCCGTGGTCGCCGCTCCAGCCGACACGATGGACGGAACCGACATTATCACTGAGCTTTCCGATCGCCTGGGAATCTTAGACAAGTGGAACAGCGTGGTGAGCGGCTTTCTCGGGTTATGGAAGAACCCAAAATATGTTTTAGATCCAAACAAAAAATACACTTCGGAAGAAATTATAGCTAGGTTTGCAGCCGCCTTGTATGGAAGTCAAAACAAGGACATTGAGTGGTTCAAGGAACACGGTACATCGATGCGTCTGAAGACTCCTCAAGAGCTCTATTTCCCTTACAAGGGGCTCCGGCTACCGTTTTACATGGAACATGTTGTAAAAGCTGGCTACGAACTAGAGCAAAACATGCGCAAACTCGACGTCGACTGGATGAAAGGCTGGCACTTCGACGAATACCAACCACTGCCCGAATGGCGACCCAGCTTTATTCACACAGAGGACTTGGAAGAGTATGATCTGATCGCGACTTACTTCAAGGCGGCTCAGTTCAACTTTGAGGACCTAGTAAATGTCCCGTGGGTTGTAGAAGTAGCAAAGAATCGCCCAGACCTATCAATGGTCTGGATTAACGAAGACACGGGAAACAGAAAAGGAATCAAAACCGGAGATAGGATCAAAATCACTTCCAAATACGGCTCTGTGGAGGGTGTGGCATGGTTAACTCAAGGGATTCATCCTGAGGCAGTAATGGTGAGTCAGGGAGGGAGGCCCCACATTAGAGGAAAATACAAGATAGATTCCATCCCTCTATTCAACGAACTTTTGAGCTCCGACCTGAGACAGGTCGATCCAGTTTCGGCCAGCTACGAAACTGCGGCGAGGGTTAAACTCCAAGTGATGCATTAGAAAATGGGTGAGAACAGAAAAGTGAAAATCGTGACAGTTGGTCAAAAGCCGAGCTCGCTTCCCGATTACTTCTCCGAAGTAGAATACGAAGGAAATACCATTGCCGGCTTGTTAAAGTCAATCAAGCTAGACGGCTCAAAGACAGCGCTTTACGATGAAATTGTTCAATCTGACAACAAGAGCGAATACAACTTCGGTTGTTTGATAGCTGTCAATGGGTCAGTAATCCGCCCAGAAGAATTTGACAACCCCATGCCAAATCTCTCCGAGCTCGTGGTGATTCATCTTGTACAAACGATTGGTGGAGGATAAGTGAAAAAAAGATATGTCGCACCTTGGAATATTGATAGATCTGAAAAGATGCATTGGATGCGATGCGTGCACAATTGCCTGCAAACAAGAGCAAGGTACACCTCCTGATGTGATGTTTGCGCGTGTCTTAGTTAGAGAGTACGGAACATTTCCGACCGTGAAGAAATTCTTTCTCCCGATCTTGTGCAATCACTGCGAGGAGCCTGCATGCGTAACAGCCTGTCCCAATGAAGCAATCAAAAAGCGCCCGGACGGTATTGTGTACGTGGATGCGGAGGAATGCAGCGGGGCAAAGTGTTGTGTTTCCGCGTGCCCGTACGGTGCGATATTCTATCCCTCGGAGGACAACCTGTTCTATTTTGGCACTACAACTGATTTGGAGAAGTACCACAGTTCGAAGAGGGTCAAATTTCCGGCCGCGATGAAATGCGATTTCTGCATGAAAAGAGTTGATCAGGGACTGGAGCCTGCCTGTGTGATAACTTGTCCCAGCGGAGCAAGAATCTTTGGAGACATTGACGATCCAGCCTCGAAGCTGAATGTGTACCTTAGAGAAAGAACTCCATTGGAAGAGCCGATAAAACTAATGCCAAATGCCGGAACAAAGCCGAGCGTGATGTATGTAACATAGGAGGGAGAGTGGTTTCAAATTGCCATCAAAATCAAGTAACCAAAAAACGGTAAAGTCGAACGTCTCAGAGCCTTACAAAACTATAGACTGTGATGTCCTGATAGTAGGAGCTGGAGGAGCTGGAATGCGCGCCGCGATAGAGTGTTTTGATCGCGGAATGAGAGTATTTCTGACCTGCAAGTCTGTCATGGGTAAAGCTCATACAGTTATGGCAGAAGGAGGAATAGCAGCTGCCCTGGGCAATATTGATCCTCAGGACAATTGGAAAGCGCATTTTTCAGACACAATTGTCGAGGGCCAATATATCAATAACTGGAGAATGGTCGAGATCTTTGCGAAGGAAGCTCCTGAGCGAGTACTGGAGTTAGAACGTTATGGCGCACTGTTTGATCGAACTCCCGAAGGTAAGATTATGCAAAGACCCTTCGGGGCCCATAGCTATCGGAGACTCTGCTACGTAGGCGATAGAACCGGGCTAGAGATGATCAGAACCCTGGAGGACCAAATTCTCAAGCGAAATATTCCATATCTCGACGAAGTTGAAATCTCCACGTTATTCAGGGATGCCAAGAGTGGTGGGATATCAGGAGCTATGGGAATTAAGATTAGAACCGGTGAGCTAATCCTATTCCGATGTCAAGCAGTGATACTAGCGACAGGTGGATGTGGGAAGGTCTACGAAGTTACATCGAACTCTTGGGAGAGCACTGGCGATGGTATAGCTCTCGCGTACCGGGCTGGGGCCGAACTGATGGACATGGAGATGATCCAGTTCCATCCGACAGGTATGATCTATCCTGCAGGTGTTCGTGGCATGCTCGTCACGGAGGCTGTGCGCGGAGAAGGCGGGATACTCACGAACATAAAGGGGGAACGTTTCATGGAGAGGTATGATACGAAGAGAAAGGAACTCTCGGCAAGAGATGTAGTTGCTAGAGCGATCTACAAAGAGATAATGGCTGGACGAGGGACAAAGAACGGCGCGGTTTATCTCGACATTACACACCGCGGCGCTGAATACATCAAAACGAAGCTCCCGAGCATGTATGCACAATTTTTAGAGTTCGCAAATATTGACATAACGAAGGAAAAGATGGAAGTTGCCCCTACGGTTCATTACCAGATGGGTGGAGTAAGGGTAGACCCTGAGACTGGCGAAACAAGTGTAAGGGGACTCTATGCCGCGGGTGAAGTTGCATGTGGTCTGCATGGAGCAAATAGGCTAGGCGGAAATTCGCTCTCTGATATCTTGGTCTTCGGTAGAAGGGCCGGAATTGGAGCGAGTAACTATGTCCGAAAGGAATCTCCTCAAAACAAGCTTTCGGAGGAAGATGTGGATGAAGAGATTACGAGAATTCTGTCGCCGTTCAAAGTGAGAAAAGGCGGAGCCAATCCGTTTGCGCTGAAGGAGAAAATCGCCTCTGTTATGTGGAAGTACGTCGGAATAATAAGGAACGAACAGGAGTTGAAAAAAGGACTCGAAGAGATTCTCGAAATAAAACAAGAAGCAAAGAAAGTTCAAGCAAGCGGCCCGAGGCGCTTCAATCAAGCCTGGGCTGACTCGTTAGCTGTTTGGAATATGGTGTTAGATTGCGAAGCCATTATTCTCTCCGCCCTAGCTAGAAAGGAGAGTCGGGGAGCCCACACGCGATCTGATTATCCGGAGAAAGACGATACACGTTGGATGGTCAATATCATGGAGAAAGAAGGGAAGAATGGTAGGATGATTCAGAAATTTGTCCCGGTTGAGAAAATGCCCGAGGAGTATGAGCGACTTTTGAATCGAGCTGAAGTACTTTCATGGAAAGAAAACGAGGCGAAACATCAAGCTCCTGCGATAAAAAGGTAATTGGGAGGAAAGAAAAGAGCATGTCTTTAGAAAAAGATGCAAAGAAAGAAGAAGAAGAAGAAAAGGAGAAATTAGTTACTCTACGAATCTTTAGGGGAATTGCGGACGATCGTTCGCAAGATAGGTTTGATGTCTTTACTGTTCCATACGTGGACGGAATGGTAGTCCTAAATGCCATCCACTATATCCAAAGCCACATCGATCCTACCTTATCAGCCAGATGGAATTGCAAAGCGGGAAGATGCGGTTCCTGCTCCGCGGAGATAAACGGCCTGCCTCGACTCATGTGCAAGACACCAGTCTCTCAGTTTGTTGGGAAGGAAGAGATTACAGTAGAGCCGATGAAATCATTCCCATTTCTCAAGGATCTGGCCACGGACATCTCAGAAAGCTTTGAAATCGCAAAAAACATACCGCCTTTTGCTTCTGAAAAGGAAAGTAGCACCAGCATTTGGAAAATGCAGCAGATCGACGTTGACAAAGGACGCGAACTGCGAAGGTGCATCGAATGTTTTCTATGTCTTGACGTATGCCACGTCTTTAGAAGACGCGAGCACGGCTACATAGGCCCGCGCTGGATAATGAAGACCGCTACCTTTGATAATCACCCTCTCGACTCCGAAGATCGATCCGACTGGCTAAGTAACATCGCGGGACTACAATACTGCAATATCTCAAAATGTTGCGAGGAAGTATGCCCCGAACATATCAAGATAACAGAGGATGCAATAATTCCAGAGAAGGAAAGTGTTTTGGACAAGCGTTATGATCCATTGTTTTCAATGCATATACATGCAAAAGACTTGGATCTGAATCAATACAGAAAACTCAAGGAAAGGACACTGTTAGATCAAATTCAATCCGTGTACGAGCGAAAGTAAAGCTCAAACTACGGGTTGATCGATTTGAAAGCTTCATTCCTCTCAGATTCGAGCAGGTACGTCTATTCCGCGATCAGAGAAAGCGATGATCTAGTTGACGAGCTTGTAAGAAGCGGGAAGAAAGTTGTCAAGTTGAGCAGCGGTGATCCTGCGCTTTACTTCCCGACTCCGAAATATGTTATCGAGGCTTATGTGGATGCTCTCAAAAAAGGCAAAACTTCCTATTCAAGATCCCAAGGAGTACACGAACTAGTCGACGCCATTATTGAACGGTATAAATTCCGCTATGACGTTAACGTTCGGGACGAAGACATACTTGTCACTGGTGGCGTGGCTGAAGGTCTCACATTCCTTAACAGTGCCCTGATAAATCCAAACGATACCGCGCTGATTCTAAAGCCGTACTACACCCAGTATCCTGTCGCAATAAGAATGTTCGGCGGCAAGTTCCTAGAAGGAAAATATGACGAAGCAAACGAATGGACAATCGATTTGGACGCTGTCAAGAGTGCAATTAGGAAATCCAGAGTAAAGGCCGGGGCGATAAAGTACATTCTCATTACAAATCCTAACAACCCGACCGGAACGGTCCTCTCAAAGAAAGCTCTCGAGCAGGTCGTGGAGTTAGCAAATGAGTACCGCATGTTGTTGATATCGGACGAGATTTATGATGAAATCATATTCAGACACGAAGGTTTCACGAGCGTCGCCGAATTGGCAAAGGGGATACCGCACGTCATCCTCAATGGCGCATCAAAAGCATTTGACGCCACGGGATTTCGGATAGGATACATGCTCGTGCCTGAGAACGACAGATCTTCGACAGAATTAAAGCGCAAGCTTGCTGATTATTGCAGGGTAAGGCTCTCCTCTAACACGCCAGCTCAGTATGCAATAGCGGAAGCGATGTCGAACAGGAAAGAACACGATAGGGCAGTTAGTCAAATGGTAGCATCAATAGAAGAAAATGTTGACTCGCTCATGAAGCTGTTTGATGAAAACCCTTATCTTAAGACAGTCAGGCCAGGAGGAGCGTTCTACATTTTCCCACGAATTGATCTGCGCTCCATGCGATTTTCAAATGATAGGGAATTCGTAGAGTCTCTTATTCGAGAAGAACTCATACAGACCACAAGAGGATCTGGCTTTGGAGCACCGAATCACTTTCGAGTTGTAGCTCTAGCGCCGACGGATCTGATGAAGGACTGCGCAGAAAAAATTAACTCTTTTTGCAGGAAACATACAAAGTAGACCCTAGCTTGGTAAAGTCACCGAGTTATAAATAGTAAAACGATTATGTGCAGCTAGTGGACTGGGCCGTCAATTCCACGCCTTTCATCTGAGCGTTAATATTCGAGCTAGGAAGTCCAAATTCAATCGCGCGTTTGATTGAATCTAAACTGATTATTCCTGTGGCCGTTAGTAAAGCGCCAAGCATAAGAGTGCTCACAATCGGTCTTCCGAGAATATTCATAGCTATTCCTGTCGCGTCAACTGTGTAAATCTTCAATTCAGTGCTCAAGTTGCTCTTGACCTCTGATGGACTTTTGACTGAATTCAGGACAAGGATTCCCTCTGTCTTGACTTGGTTGATTAGGCTATTTTCTCTAGTAATAAGAGATTGATCGAGAATAGTTTCAACGTCAGGATTGGAAACGGGTTCTCTAATCCATATCTTCTTGTCCGAGATTCTTGCGTAGGCTGCGACCTTTGTTCCTCTTCTCTCGGCCCCGAAGGTAGGGATAGATTGTACATTGTTCCCTTCATAAGCTGCTGCCCTAACGAAAAGCTCCGACAAGGTCACTACTCCCTGTCCTCCACGTCCATCAAATCTCAGTTCAATCGAAGTCAAATCTAAGAACCCCTCAAGTTGAAATTTTCTCGAGTCTTTCCAAGTAGCTCATCTGAGCACCTGCGCGGTCTTGAATCATTTGAATCTGAGATTCGCCGAGATCTTCAAACCTTCTTTGTGCATGGAGGTAATCTTTGACGGGCACTCTCGAACCCATTTTAGTTAGCGTTAATTTTCCGTTTTCTACTTCAAAGAGGGGCCATATGCAACTTCTTACAGCCAGTCTACCTAATTCAACAGTTTTGCTTTCGTCCGTCCCCCATCCAGGCGGACACGGGGCAAGGACATGTAAGTATCTGAAACCACTCATTTTGGATGCCTTCTCCACCTTACGAAACAGGTCCATCGGATAACCTACAGACATTGTAGCCAAGTAGGGGATATTGTGCGCTGCCATTATCAGCGGAAGGTCCTTTTTCCATTCGTGCTTGCCTTTCAATGTAGTACGAGTGCGTGCCCCAAATGGTGTGAGCCCACTACGCTGAACACCTGTATTCATGTACGCTTCATTATCATAGCAAATGTAGAGGATATCATCACCTCTTTCAGCCGCAGCTGAAACCGCATGAAAACCGATATCTGCAGTCGCACCGTCTCCTGCGATGGTGACCACTCTGATTTTCTTATTTCTTACCCTGAACGCCGCGGCAAGGCCGGCCGACACAGAAGATTGTGCCCCGAAGGCAGAATCAACCATAGGCACATTGAAGGCACTAAAGGGAAACATTCCCTGAAACACTGAGACACATCCAGCAGGTGAGACAAGGACAACGTTATCGCCAAGCACTTTTAGAATCCAACGTATTGCCAGCGTTGCGCCGCAACCAGCGCATGCAGAGTTACCCTTGAGAAGCAACTCCTCTTCAGCGAGATTTTTCATTGTTATCATTTGGAGTGCAATTCACCTGGCTCTGAGCCATTCGACCTCTTTTTGCTCAGTGGATTGTATTGTAGGAGCTAATCTCTTCACCATGTTTACAATATCACTGCATCTTACTGTTTCACCGCCCAGCCCGGCTAAGAATTCAAAGAACTTTGGTTGGTTTTTCGCCCCTTGAAACGCGGATCTCGCTTCGGTTGACAAAATCCCCTTTCCAAAAGACATGTCACGATCTAAGACAATTATTGCTCTAGCACTTTCACAACAATTTCTAAGAATTTCTGCAGGGAATGGTCTGAAAACCCTTATTCTAGCTAGTCCCATGGAAAAACCTTCTTTGTTAAGAAGGTCAGTTGCAGCTTTTGTTGTGGATGCTACAGATCCCATGGCAACTATGACAATCTCAGGATTAAGCATGCCATAAGTCTCAACCGGCTCATAACCACGTCCAAAGTCTCTTTCAAATTTGGCGTTTACTTCTTCCATGATCGAAGGTATCGTTCCAGTTACATCTTTCAAAATTCGCCGAAACACAGCTGCATCATCAGGAAGTGCTCCGTTCCCTAACAGCTTCGGACTGGAAGGGTTTACTAGATCGTTTTCATAAGTTGGGAGAAAACTATCTACGAGTGCCTGATCCGGAATCAATAGGTTCTCCGATGTGTGGGATATTTCAAAACCGTCGTAGCAAATCATCACCGGGAGCATTACTCTCTTGTCTTCTCCGACTCGATATGCCTGGATGATTGAATCCAAAATCTCCTGATTGTTGTGACAGAAAATCTGAATCCATCCTGTATCTCTTTGTGCTAAAGCATCTGTATGGTCTGACCACATGTTCCAAGGCGGTGCAATGCCCCGCGTAACAACCGCCATCACTATCGGGAGCCTTCCGTAACCTGCCCAGAAGAGCATTTCATGCATCAAAAGCAGTCCCTGCGCAGAGGTAGCTGTAAAAGCTCTAGCTCCGCCAATAGATGCGCCTACACACGCTGCCATTGCAGAATGCTCAGATTCTACGTTGATGTATTCTGCGTTCATTTGTCCTAGATTGATTAGTTCCTGGATTTTCTCAACGAGAGCAGTTTGTGGAGTGATTGGATATGCAGCAATCACTTCTGCCCTAGATAGCTTCGCACCATAAGCCGCTGCCCCATTTCCAGTCAGAACTTCGAGGGTTGTTGTCAATCAGGCTCGTGCTCCATTACAATAGATTTAGGGGCGCACTCTTGTGCGCAAATTCCGCAACCCTTGCAATATTCGAGATCTATAACAGGTACGGAATCCTTTCCTTTGGAAATTGATCCTTCTGGACAATAAAGCCAGCACAGGTTACACTTTGTGCACTTGTAAGAGATGATTACCGGTCTCAGGGAGCGCCAGTCTCCCGTTCTACCCGCTGAGCCTATTTTAGGGAATGAGTACTCTGTGTAATCATAGAATTTTTGGTCAGAAAAACCCATTTTGCGACTATACTCCAGCTGTTTACTTTATGATATGTAGCCGAGATTCAGACAAATAATAAAGAAGAATCCCAATATCAAACGACTTGTTTCTTTCTATTCTTTGCATTAAGTCGTCAATTTGATTCGAGCATCCCCTACTTAATACCCACATACGATTCTTAATTTTGATAACAGTTCTCAGCTGATTTTGCAGTCATTTTACTATTGGCTACATGTCTATTGTCTCTTACGTGATTCAAACAATACTCCGAAATTCGGTTGTAGGATAACTCACAGTTTTCTCCTTCAACTATCCATTTTCTCCTATCATCGCCCTTTTCAATTCTCTAGCTCACCGATAAACCTCTTAACTCCGCCAGCCACAGCTATAGTGCAGAGGAACGGAGTTTCATCATTGCTTAGTTATGAAGAAAGCGAGGATCAAAAACTTCTCCGGGAAACAGCTGGACAGCTTGCCAGCCAGTTTAACGATGAGTATTGGCGTGCAAGAGACTCTGATGGAGAATTCCCCAGGGAATATTTCGATGCGCTCGCAAGAGATGGGTGGTTCAATCTGAATGTACCAGCAGAACTTGGTGGAACAAACCTTGGAATGATCGAGACCTCAATCGTTATGCACGAGGTAGCAAAAAAGGCAGGGATGGCTGCTTCGGATATAATCATGGCGATATGTGTCTTTGCAATTCAAACGATCAAGACATTTGCAAAGGAACCACTTCGGAGTGATCTCGTGCGCGAGTTAGGTCAAGGAAAGCACATCATGGCTTTTTGCCTAACCGAACCTGGCGCTGGCGTTAACACACTTGATATTTCTACGACGGCAACAAAAGAGGGAGACGGGTACGTAATAAATGGTGGGAAAATTTGGATAACTCTTGCACATGAAGCTACTCTAATGAATGTTGTTACGCGCACGACGCCCAAAAATCTAGCCAAGAAGAGATCAGACGGTCTTACTCTTTTCCTCTTAGACACACGAAATTTGAAACACGGTGAAATTCGTAAGAAAAGAATTGATGACCTATCTATGCGAGCTTTGGGGTCAAACGAGGTCTTCTTTGATAATGTGTATGTTCCGTCTGAGAATATCCTCGGCGAGCTAGATAAGGGCTGGGAGATACTACCAAGCTTGCTCAATGCCGAAAGAATCTCCACAGCTTCAACTAGCATTGGATTGGGTGAGCTTGTTCTTGAAAAAGCATGTAATTACGCTAGATCAAGGCAAGTTTTTTCCCGCTTGATCGGTGCAAATCAAGCAATACAGTTTCCTCTTGCGAGATCCAAAGCAGATTTGGAGTGTGCATGGGCAGTCGCACAAAAAGCTGCTTGGGAGTTTGACAATGGAAGAGATTGCTCGCTCGCTGCCAACATTGCAGCGTATATGGGAGCGAGAGCAGCATTCAATGCGTCTGACAGAGCAATTCAAACTTACGGAGGTCTAGGTTTTGCAAAGACCTCTGACATAGAACGTCACTGGAGAGATAGCCGATTATTTAGGACGGGGCCAGTTCCAGAAGAGATGGTTCTGAATTTTCTAGGGCAAAGGGTGTTAGGTCTACCAAGGAGCTACTGAGATAAAAATTGGATTTCACTTTTGATCGGTCGATACAGGAAAAAATTAGATCAGTCTCGTCCAAGTGCGATTTAGAATATTGGAGACAAGTAGATCAAGAAGGAAAGTTTCCGACAGAGTACTGGAACTGTCTCGCTGAAAGTGGACTTTTTGGAGTTTTGATCGAACAAAAATGGGGAGGCATGGAAAGAGGGCTGCTAGATCTAGCTTTAGCCGTGGAAGAAACTTCTGAACGCTATGCGGGGCTCGGGTCGTATCTTTTTCTTAGCGGTTGTCTAGTTTCTAGTATCATTTCAAGCCACTCAAGTGCTGAGATGAAGAATGAGCTCCTTCCTAAATTGGCGAGAGGGCAGCTCAAAATATCGATTGCTCTATCAGAAGAAAGTTCTGGGCTTGATGCTCTTTCGATTAATTCAAAGGCAAACAAAATGGGAGAACATACGTACTCGCTTAGTGGTTCAAAGGCATTTGTCAACAACGCGGATCTTGCTGACTATCTGATCATATTTGCCCGCACTAGTGAGATAAATCCATCTCAGAAGAAATCATTTGGCGTTTCAATGTTCTTGGTCGAGGCTTATGATCCGAAGATAAAGAAGAGAAAGTTATCAAAGCTCGGAATGAACTTTGTGAATAGTTATTCAATTGACTTTGAAGACTTGACCGTAAGCGAGTCTAGAGTACTAGGAGAGGTAGACAAAGCGTGGCGCAACATTGTTGGAATTTTTGACATGGATAAGATCTTGACAGCTGCTTCTCTAATAGGGACAGGAAGACTAGCGCTCTCAGAGGCCTCAAAGTGGGCAAAGAAACGAACTGTTTTTGGGAAATTAATTGGATCAAACCAAGGTGTTCAGTTTCCACTGGCCGATGCAGTAGCACAACTTGAGGTCTCAGAGGGAATGACCTTCAAAGCTGCTTCACTGGTTGATCAAAAGAAAAACTTTGGCAACGAGGCTGCTTTTGCTCTTCTATCTTCTGCTACGGCAACTACAGCCGCAACCGATAGAGCTCTGCAAGCATTTGGAGGTCATGGATACTATAAAGAATACAACGTCGAAAGGTTTTGGCGAGATGTTAGAGCGCACAGGGTACATCCAGTCTCTGAAGAACTTCTTTTGGCCTCTATTGCTGAAAGATCCCTTGGATTGCCAAGGTCGTACTGAGGAAATACGAGTACTCGTTAATGCTCGTATGTGCCGGTACTTTTTCCTCCTTCAAAAAAAAGAGGTTGATGGTTAGCTTCTTCCTTCTTTAAAAATCTCAATGCGAAAAGCGTAAAGTTACAATCAATTCTACAAAGTTATCAAGGCAGAGAATTGTAATGCAATCAAGTGAAGCACAAACGCAAGAATTCAGGGATATACTGTACGAACAGAAAGATGGTGACTCTACTGTCATTTTGTACTACAATAGACCTGAGAAACGAAACGCAATAACTTACAATATGGTCCAAGAATTCACGAGAGCTTTTGACAAGATTGCTAATGACAAAAGTATTCGCGCCGTGATTATTGCCGCGAAAGGAAAGACATTCTGTGCTGGAGGAGATACAGGCGAGTTTCTCTCAAATACAATCGAACAAACTGAGAAATTCCAAAGAGCCAACATAGATCTTTGGCGAAAGATGGAGAAGCTAAGAAAACCAATAATTGCCGCAGTTAATGGTTATGCGAACATCGAGACTATACAGTCAGTTGATCTTGTTGTTGCTTCTGAAGATGCAAAATTCGGCCTCCCAGAGACCGGGATAGGAGTTTGCCCCGGCGCCGGGATTACTATCCGGCTTCCTCGCGTTGTGGGTAAATATCTGGCAAAGGAACTGCTCTTTTTGGGTGAATGGATAAGCGCGAATGAAGCTTATAGAATTGGATTAGCGAACAGAGTAGTTCCTCAAGAAAAGCTGCTTGACGAAGCACTAGCGATAGCGTCAAAGATTTCAAAGAAAGCCCCACTTGCAATTGGAGCAGCTAAAGCTTGTGTTAACTATGGATCAGAGATGTCCATAGAAGACGGTATGGAATACCAGCTTAGAGAGTCGATTGAAATGTTTCATACAAAGGATCTCAAAGAAGGAATAACTGCTTTCTTCAAAGAAAAAAGAGAGCCTAGATTTACTGCGGAATAGATGCAAGCCCCAAGAGTTCGGAAGTGTGAATTTTCAAAGTGACATTGAAAGATAGATTCTCAATCATCGGGTACAGTGAAACGCCAGTAAGTAGGGCCCGAGTTGACAAAGGAGAGGCAAAATTATCTTCTCAGGAATACTTTGCATGGGCAGCAGAATCTGTGCTTAATGACGCAGGCTTGGAGAAGAAAGACCTCGACGGTCAAGGAATTGCTGTGACTGGTAGCGCATATCCTCATGCTGAAATATGGTCTGCAGAAGTGATTCAGGATCTAGGATTCTCTCCAAAACTCTTGATTAGATCAGACCATGGCGGCATGAATGCAGGCGCCATGTTATATCATGCAGGTCTAGCAGTTGCTAGTGGTGTCGTCGATCTCGTTCTTTGCATAGGGGCCGATACGCCAATGAATATTACGACCCCTGGTGCCGTAAGGACTTGGAGATACGAATCTGAATTCCAAAAGCCATTTGGTATGATGGGTCCCAACAGCCAATTTGCATTCATCTTGAGACGCCACATGTATCAGTACGGAACTACTTCGGAGCAACTTGGAAAAGTGGCTATTGTTCAAAGGGAACATGCGATGAGAAATCCAAACGGCTATCTTAAACAACCCCTGACCATGGAACAATACCTTTCCTCGAGAATGATTGCAGATCCCATACGAATGTTTGATGCATGCATTCCGGTAAACGGTGGGCTGGCATACATTGTAGCCTCTAAGGAAAAGGCAAGTAAGATTGCGAAGAAGGATAAGATCGTCAACATACTAGGGATATCTGAATCAGACAATTTCATAATGGGATCTAGTCAACGGCCAGACATGACATATATGGGAATTTACGATTCTTCAAGGCGAGCGTTCGATATGAGCGGACTACAACACAAAGACATTAATTTTGTGCAGTTGTATGATGACTATACTATAGCTGTCCTAATGCAACTGGAAGATACAGGTTTCTGCGAGAAAGGCAAGGGCGGTAAATTCGTCGACGAGAATGACATTTCTTTCAAAGGGAGCCTGCCAGTGAACACTGGTGGAGGGCAGCTATCTTCCGGGCAACCCTCAATGGCCGGCGGAATGGTTCACATTGTTGAGAGTATAAGACAGCTAAGAGGGGATGGGGGAGCAAGGCAGGTAAATGATGCACAATACGGTCTTGCAACGGGCATAGGGGCAATAAGCTATGGAAATAATCTCGCGAATAGTATGACGGTAATATTTGGAAGGAATTAGGGGAGAAAAGAAAGAGAGGTTCTAAAGTGAAATATGTCAACCATAACTACACAAACTAAACCATATGAGAAATTTCTGCCAGAGCCAACACAACTGACAAAGCCATTCTGGGATTATTGCAAGAGTCACGAGTTAAGGATGCAATATTGTCTTATGTGCTCTGAATGGATCTGGTACCCAAGGGCCTGGTGCCCAAACTGCGGAAAGAGAGATAAGATTGAGTGGCGGAAGTTGTCTGGAAATGGCCATGTTTATTCCTTCACTATAATCAGACACGTAATAGACAATTCACCTGCATTTCAAAATGACATTCCATTTATTATTGGACTAGTCGAGTTAGACGAGGGACCAAGAATTTATTCGAATGTAACGGGCGTAGCTGTTGACAAGGTTGCTATTGGAGATGCGGTTACACTATACTTTGATGACGTGACTCCAGAATTTTCGTTGCCCAAATTCAAGAAGACACAGTGATTTAGAGTTTCTTAAATCACTAGGCTTTCTTTCTTATTTCTGCTTCAATCGTCAATCTTGATTTTTCTACGACCTCGATAGGTGTTTTAGCTTCAAAGATTGTAAGCAAATAGTTTTCGTGGTCCACGGGAACGATTAATCCAACTATCTTTTTCCTAATCATGATGAAACTGTCGATGTCGCCAATCAAGCTACTCGATGGCCTCCAGAGATTTAGCATGCTGGCCACTGTCCCGTTCAAGATATGCATTTCTTCAGTATCTTCAAGAGCTTTCTCGTATCCTATGCTATCGTATAGTATTCTTCCCAGTCGATCATAATAACCTACGTGCCTAATTCGTTTGTCAGACTTTCTCACAGAGTCACATATTTTAGACAACCTTGCGTTCCTCTTAGTTTGGGCTATCAATTTCTTTCCCCTCCAAACATAAGAAACAAACCGCTGTTAAGAAATTCGTCCCTTTCTCTTCTTTTTGAGGGAATAAGAAGAATCCTGGGTTCCTTTTTCTAAGGAATACGAACATAACCCTTACCTGTTAGTATATCAAGAAAAGAGAAAATCACAAGGAAAGATGAATGACTCTCATTTGTCCTCCTCTTAAGAGGACAATTTAAATTTCTGCTAGAACCGCCTTGTAAATGGGAAATACAGCATGTTCCTTACAAATATCCAAGGTTCTCCTTCTCTTGAGCTAGTCTATCTCGTACTGGATAAAAAAGCGCGCGGCGAGGAGGTGGTCTCTCTTGCGATTGGTGACCCTTCTTTCAACACACCAAAAGAAATCGTCGATGTTGCGTGCCAAGCGATGAGAGCCGGGGACGTTCATTATGTGGGCTCTTATGGTACCCTTGAGGTTAGAGAAGCAATAAAGAACAAAGTACGAAGAAAAAATGGAATCAACGCGGAGCTCGAAAATTGCATCTTTCTCACTACAAAACTCGCCGTCTATGCTTCTTTGATGAGCGTCTCGGAGACACCGTTTGACGCTTTGATTCCTGACCCAGGTTATTTCTATTCAGAATCCGTGATCCTAGCTGGTGGGACCCCTATCCGCTACGCACTAAATCCAGATTTCTCTCTCAACATAGACGCAATCAAGCAAAGAATAACCCCGAAGACCAAGGCTCTGGTCATAAACACTCCGTCAAACCCTACCGGCAAAGTCCTACGTAGTGGGGAGCTCTCAGAATTGTATAACTTGTGCAAGGAACGCGGCATATTTGTAATCACAGACGAGGCGTACGAAGATCTAGTATACGAAGGAACTCATTTTTCGATTGGATCTCTTGAACCCAAGCCAGACATTGTAGTCTCAATTTTCAGTTTCTCCAAGAGCTATTCCATGACGGGATGGCGAGCAGGGTACGTAGTAGCTGGACCAAAGGTCATCCCTCTGATTAACAAACTGCTAGAGCATACTATGAGCTGTTTTTCACCCTTCATCGAGAAGGCATGCTCTTATGCCCTAAACAATTGCGAGAGCAGCATACTTGAGTTCAGGCGAGAATATAAAGAGAGACGGGATTTATTGACGGAGAAAATCAATGAGATACCAGAGCTAGAAGCAGCTCCTATAGAAGGAGCATTCTACGCCTTTCCGAAGTTCAAGAGCAATACAAACTCAATGGATTTTGCGAAGAAGCTCCTGCTAAAGCAGAATGCAGCGGTCCTTCCTGGCATAGTATTTGGCCCAAGAGGAGAGAATCACATGAGACTCTCCTTCTCCGGTTCGAATGAAGACATAGAAGAAGGAATGAAAAGAATACAGCGATTCTTCGGCGAGCAATAGATATCCAGCTTAAATATCAAATCCCTTCTTCTTGAAAATTTCGAGATTCGAGGGCACGGTGACTTATTGTAGTGATTTGGGAGTGACATTCGTTCAGCACGAACAGCGGCGTCGCAAATTCAATCGATGGAGCGGCTAATACTCTAATCAGCACGATTTGCAAGATAGACGTAGGTCAACCAGTTTCCGTATGTGGCTAATCTTTTGCCGGCTTGAGTCCAACTGTGTACAATAATACACTAGGTGGTGACGGAAGCATTCCATTTCTTTTGCTTGCCTCCGAGTCGCAGGCAAGGTATTCCGGGTTCTGGATTTATTAGATCCAATTGGTATCGTCTCCGATCTTCTCGGCTCAGCATTTTTTTGCTCCGAAAAAGGAAGCATCGAAAACCCGTGACAATTTTTGGGGTTCAACTATCCTAGTTGAAACTGAAGACCGGATGTGAGTGAACTTATTGGGTCAGGTCTATTGCGGCGTAAATACAAAAAGTGTTATTTCCTCAAAGACCACGACAGTGATGGATAAGAAACTCGAACCAAACACAGTTCTAATCTGCTGCAACAATCCTGAAGGTGTCATAGTACGTCAAAACTGGAAGAGAAGCCCGATGTTCTCATAATAGGCGGAGGCATTATCGGACTTTCTATTGCGTACTATCTAACTGAAAAAAACTTCTGCAATGTTCAAATTATTGAAAGAGAAAATGTGTTGACTTCTCATGCGAGCGGCCATAATGCGGGAGGGATTTCCGCGCCGCATGTGAGCCAATCAGTGGAATTCTGGCCCCTGGAGGAACATTCCACGAAGCTTTACCAAGGCTTGGGATGTAAGGAGGGTTTCGACTTTGATTATACCGTTAGCGGATCAATGGTGCTGTTCACTAAGGAAAAGGACACGGCTCTTTTGAAGAACGAGCTCCAGATATTTAGAGCAAAGAGTCAGGCAAGCGGTGATTTTTTGACTAAATCCGAAGTCAAAGAAAACGAACCCAATCTTAGTGTTGAGAATATTTGTGGCGCATATTATTATCCGGATGATGCGCAGGGGAGTTCGGTAAAACTAGGACAATGCTTTGCAACTGCTTGCGCCGACAGGGAGGTGAAAATGAGCGTCGGAACTGAGTTGATGCGTTTTGAGGTCAGAAATGAAGGAAAAACGGAGAAAAAGATCGAGTCCGTTGTAACAAATCACGGCTCCATTCATCCGAAAACGGTCGTGATTGCGGCCGGGCCTTGGTCTGGAAAAATTGCATCCATGGCAGGTATTAAGATACCAGTTGAACCTGTCAAGGGCCACCTTATCATCACCCTGAAGACGAAGGAAAAGATTCTTCGCTCCTTCATATTGGGTCCGAATTATTACTTTTTGCAGAGCCACGAGGGAAGTGTTGTCGTCGGAGGCGGCGAAGATTCTGTGGGGTTTGATACGAGCCTCATTGATTCTAGGGTACGCGAGGCTTGGAGTGAGGGCAGCATTTTCCTACCGATCATACAGTCTTTAGGTCAGGACTCAAAAATTGCATGTCTACGACCCTACTGTTCGGATGGTCTACCAATTATTGGAAATTCGACTCAGTACGACAATCTAATATTCGCGACGGGACATTTCAGGAGCGGGTTTTCGCTCGCGCCGGTCACAGGCAAGATCGTGTCAGAACTGATTTGCGAGGGCAATACTACTCTGGATATTAAGGCGTTCACTCCGGGAAGATTTTCTGCCTGACCATGGACAAAATATCTTTTGTGCCATACGACTGACGAACTATAAAGTCTTAGACGAGCTCGTTTTCTTATAGAAAGAAAGATCGGAATTGTCATCCTTTTGAATTTGTGTGAAGTCATGAACTGAATCACGCAGATAGCTCGTTTGATATTGTTTATTTCAAAGAAAGATTCTTCCTCAGATCGTTGAAAAACTGGCTAGCATATTCTTCCTTTTCTCTGTATAATGCCTTATTTTCGGCAAGATAGCACTTGTATTTGCCATAGATGTTCGACTGATAGTACTTAGTTATCTCCAATAGCGAACTCCCTCTCGATAATCCTGTAACGAGACACTTCACTACGTGGAAGTTTCGCCCGCCTTCTAGCAAGTGAGCGTCATGTAAGATCTTTCCCTCGAGCGTCTTTGGAATAGATGCAGTCTGAGAATCGACAGCAGCTTGGAATATCCGACTAATTTCCTCAGAATGAAAACCTCTATCTCTTAGGAATTTCGATAGTTTCATCTCATTTCCCTTAACGTCTATTCCATGAAAGTAACAAGCAATTGTCAAAATCGAAGAATCAGCTCCTTTGTGCCGTCTGGAGATCACACGCGCAGTTTCAAGTATTCTTTCGATATGCGTGAGGTTATGCATCAAGTCTTTTTTCCTATAATATCTCCAGACAAATGCTTCAAGTTCGTCTTTGTCAACATACCTTTTCATGCTTAACCCATCCCTGCGACAGTTTAACTCTTCGATATGTTGCCACGATACTTTGTCTTCAAAGTTTGGATCTGCACACTCACTCGTGAGAGCAAATGATTTACGATTCGTACGCCGAGAGAATTAGGGATCCGCCCAGTGGCTTTTCTTTATCGCGATGACGAACAAAGCTCCGCAGATCGCTCCTAGGGCGAGCCAGTTCAGCTCAACGTGCCAGACGGGGAGAGACAGGGCGCCTATGGCGTTTTGCGCGATCTCAGCTGCGTAGGTGGCAGGCGACAGATAGGCAATATCCCTTATGGAAGCGGGGATGTAGGTTATTGGGTAGTAGATCGGCGCTATGGTAGCTAGAATAACTGTGAGGATGCTCACGAAAGCTCGGTTTTGCTGAATATCGGTGCTAAATGTAGAGAGCATGAATCCTAAGGCAACCGAGAATGCAAAAATCAGCGAAAAGACCGCAAAAATAGTTACTGCAGCAAAAACGCTGGCATGAATGAGTAGTATCGCGAGACCAGTAAGAACGGTGAGGGCGGGAAGAGCATTGACGAGTGCGGCCATCGCCATCCCGAGCATGTAAGTGAACGCAGTGGTGGGAGAGCTGATCAGCATGTCCTGCAGCTTGAAATCGTTCTTTATGTGGGATAGGTCAATCTGCAGATTTACGCCGCTCGAGATCATCGCGGTGATCAAAGCTCCGATTATCGAGATCCCCAAGAGCTGCCCGTGGCTAACCAGAATTATCAGAATAAGAACCGAAAAGGGGGCAATTATGTTGCTCGCCAAAGTTATCGGATAATTCTTCATCTGGTAGACCGCGTCGATCAGTACAGATGCGTAAATCTGATTCAACGTGCTAATCTTGACGCTCTTCTTCATGAATTCTGTTCTCCTCTTCCGGCCCGTGTCTCGTATCTTCTTCAATCGGCTTACGCACAAGATAATAGAAAATGTCTTCAAGCGAGGTCGGATAGATCGAAAACCGCTTCTTCTCCCGAACGAGTCTCTCCGCGAGTTCCTCCGCATCTTCTTCAGTTGTGAAGATCTGGGTGGACCCGTCCATCGCTTTGATTACTTCGCCTTTGGTCAGCGACGATGAAAGCGGGACCTCGCTTCCGTGCATGATTCGTACCGTATACTGATATTTTACGATAGACCGGAGTTGATCCAAAGTTCCGAGCCCGAGGAGCCTTCCGTTCTCTAAAATTCCTATCATGTCCGCCAGTCTTTCGGCTTCTTCTAGGTAGTGGGTGGTAAGGAATATGAAATGGGTCTTTTTTAATTCGTTCAGTTTCTTCCACAGGTCTGCTCTAATTACCGGGTCCAAACCTGTTGTGGGCTCGTCCACGAAGAGAATTCTCGCGTCCGTCGCAAGAATCATGCTCAGCAGAACCCTCCTCTTTACACCGCCAGAAAGACGGCGGTTCAGTACGTTTTCGTATTTCCCGAGTTCCAGCCTATCAAGAGCTCCGGAAACCCTCGAAGAGGCGTCGCTCCTGCTGAAACCGCGATAAAGGAGATAAGAATAGATCATCTGCCTCGGAGTGAGCCAAGGGACCAGTCTAGCTTCCTGGGGCATCACGGCGATCTGCGCCCTAATTTGTCTCGCGTCATTCTGAATGTCCATGCCGTTGATGCTCGCGCTTCCAGAACTCTGCTTGAGCTCGGTTGCTAGTATTCTGATCAGAGTGGTCTTCCCCGCGCCATTCCTTCCGAGAAGCGCGAAGGTTCCGCTCGTTCTGATTGAAAGGCTGACATTCTCTAGCGCAGGGGGTGCCTTTCCATATCTCTTCGTGAGGTGGATGCAATTTAGAAGCCCTTCTGCGGGAGCAGGCTCGTCGCTTCTTTGAAGACTTTGAGATTCAATAACTGTCTGAGTCGACTTCATGCACTCCCTGTAGTTTTGACCTTCGAAAGCAGCTTCAACAGCGAATTCTTTTCATGATCGTCCAAGGTTTCAAAGAACTTTGAAAGCGATCTCCGCCTTCTTTCACGCCAAGATTCAAATTGAATTTTCCCAAATTTCGTGAGTTCCACGGTCACCACTCTCTCGTCCTCCGTATTCCTGGTCCTCTTCAGGAGCTTTTGTCTTTCCAAACGCTTCACTGAAATTGTAACCGGGCTCGGGGTGGTACCGATGCGAGAAGCTATATCCTTCACTTTTTGAGGCCCCTCGAAATAGATCAATCGGAGAATCCAGTACTGTTCTGGGGTGACCTCGCCAGAGTTCACAGGGCTAGAGACGTTTCTAGATGTTCTCCATATCTCCCAAATTAAATCCGCGATTTGCTCGGAGACGAGGCTGTTTTTGTCTCCCTTGGCTTGTTTATAGGTCATCATGTTGGAATTTTACTCCTTTGTTAAGCGTCGAAGTCAATCTTAAATGATATCATATAGAAATCATTGCTGTATAACATTATTTTATAATAAAACCTTTCATCTAATAAGTTTACTGGTACGAGGAATCTAACTTGGGTTTCCAAAATAACTGGTGGAATCTCCTCACCCTGAAAAAGGAGAACCAATTGGCGCTCACAGCTTCTCGGAGATTAGATTTATCATATGACCACAGATCTCTTTAATTTTGGGAACTCCCGTACTCTCTGCATCGAAGCTAGGCGATCATGACAACAAGAAGAAGCAACGAGGATCCAGTCGTCGAATGGTTACTCGAGGACGAGCAGCCTTCGGTCAGGTACTATACCCTTGTCGATTTGCTAGGTCGCGACAAAAGGGACGACGAGGTAAGAGAGACCTACTCGAATATTTCGACGAGAGGATGGGCGAAGGAAATTTTGAGCTCTCAAAGACGAGGAGGCTACTGGGAATCCGGTGACAACTTGTATCGCCCTAAGTACACGGCGACGAACTGGCGGGCGATAGTCCTTTCAGACCTCGGACTCGCATCCGACAATCCCCGGATCAAGCGGACAGCCGACCAGTTTTTCAACCAGTGGTTAAAACTCCCTTCGATGAATAACATATTCAACGACGAGGTCTGCGTGGTTGGAAACACTGCTCGAATGTTGACACACTATGGATACGGCGATGACTTTAGAGTCCGAAAGCTCTTCGATCGTCTGGTGGAGGACCAAAAGGATGATGGTGGTTGGCACTGTTTCGATTCAAAAGTAGGAACACTAGATGGCTGGGAAGGTCTCGCAGCGTTTGCGGCACTTCCGAAATCAAAGCACACGAAAAGTATCAAGAGATCCATAGAACGGGGAGCAGAGTTTTACCTCGAAAGGAAGCTATTCGAAGAAGGTAAGCGTAGGTATGAGCCATGGTTTCGATTACACTACCCCAACCATTACTATTACGACGTCCTTGTCGGGTTGGACACATTGACAAGGCTTGGTTATGCTTCGGATAAGCGCCTGAAACCTGCAATTGAGATTCTAAATGACAAAAAGCAGTCCGACGGGACTTGGCTCCTCGAAAGGGTTCATCCGGATATCGGAGTCGGCGCGGATTACGTTTTGAGGGGCAGGAGGAAAATCAAACCGTTTGCTCTAGAGGCACCGGGGAAACCGAGCAAATGGATTACGCTTCAGGCGCTACGAGTCCTGAGAAGAATACAAGAAGACGATACTAACTAAATCCGGAAAAAATAGGAAGGAGAGCTTTTGGAGGAGCGGAAGAAACTATTTCCTCGCACTTTCTCGCAAAAAGTCTCAGAAACTTCGTACCACTATCTCAGATAGAAAGCGACGAATACAGCAACGAGCGCGGCAGCGCTGCATATTGTTGCGAGGCCGTATAGGCGTCTCCTCTTCATAACGACGATTCTATATCTTGTACCGGCGTTCATGGTTCTTGTCTTCACCGAAAACAAATTCTTGCTTTGGTTTTCCCCACAAATAAATTTGGCTGTCAGAATTTGCACACCAGGTGTGATCATTTTTTGTAGGTCGATTTTTTTCGTGGATTGATGATTAGAATTGTTAATCTATATGATCAATCACGCCCTTTTCTTTATTTTTCGCATCTTATTCGACTTTTCCGAATAGTCAGCTGCGTATTCCTTCTGCAAAAATGTAAGTCGATATATTCTTAGCTGTTCTCGGTATCGATAGAGGACTGTGATAAGCTCTTTCTTATTATTCCGCAGGTCTTGCCATTGAGTACTTCCTTACTATCTTGGTTGTAACAAGAAAATTTCATTGACACCTTCGTTACTTGATCCAGCTCCTGAACAGCCGTAACCTTGCCTTCCACTCGAATTTTATCACCTGTGAATACGGGTCTAAGAAACTCGTAGGAAATTTCTCGGGCGATGTAATTTATGTCACCTCCGAGCTTCGTCGGCAGAGTCGCTGTTAAAAGCCCGTGCACCATTAAGCGTCCTTCACTATCTCTTTCGACGTGCTGTCTGCCCTTGTCTCCAGAAAGTTCTATGAAGATTTCAACGTCTTTCTCTGTGAATGTCCGCTCGTATGAAGCTTTTTGCCCGACTTCGATTTTCAAATCGCGCAGAAGTCTGTCAAACATTATTCAAAATGTTTGATTTCCCAACCTGATATCTCCTCGGAGAAGTTAACAAATATAGACTTGGCCTCTCACAAATAAGTCAAGAGCATATGCCCTCTCCGAAATGAAACTTCATTTTTTTTGATAAAAAAGAATTGTAATTGATACTTAAGACGGGAAAATGAATTGAAAGAGATGTCAGTCAATGCGTCGATTTTGGCGATTCTAGAACTAAGATCTCTTGATGGCAGCAAACTGCTTCATCAGAAGGTAATCTGTCCTGACTGTGAAAAGTTCTTTTGTGTAAACTGTTGGAATCACTGCCCGCGCTGCGAGTTACACGAATATGCATAGATTCGAATTTCTATTTTCTTAATTCACCCAGTTCTCCAAGCTCTCGCTTGTCGCGCTCCCTTCTTCCAAAGGATTTTCTTCCCTGAAATCCGAAACGTAAACTCCAATCAGTCTTATCTTATCCTTCTTACTCTCAAACTCTCTCAAGAGGTTCCTTGCTTCAGCCGAAATCACCTTCTTATTTGAAGTGAACGTTTGAAGAGTGTGCTCTCGCGAAAAGGTTTGGAAATGAGTGAAGCGAATTCTGATTCCAACTACTCGAAATTTTACTTTGGCGGAAAGTACTCTGTCGTGCAGGCGATCAATTAAATCCTCCAGCTTTGAAATTACTTCAGTCCGGTCCGCAACATCCTTTTCAAAAGTATGTTCTGCCCCGAGGGATCTCATCGGCCTCTCTTTCACCTCGATTTGCTCAAGGCCATTAGCGACGCCCCATAACCACACTCCTGTTTTGCCAAAATATTTCACAAGTTCCTGACCCGAGATCTTTTGCAAGTCCCCGATGGTCTTGATTCCCTTTGTTTCTAGAAATGCTTCAGTCTTGCTTCCAATTCCACTTATTGCCCTGCTTGGGAGGGGCGTTAGGAATTCTTTCAAGTGCTCAGGAGTAACCACGGTGAGTCCATCCGGTTTTTGAAGGTCAGAGGCAATCTTGGCCCCAGACTTGTTTGGAGCAACTCCGATCGAACAAGTCAGTCTTTCCTCGGATTCCAATTTAGTCTTGATTTCGATGGCGTAATCTCTCGCCCGAGCATAGTCTCTCCCTAATCTATGTGTGACATCGAGGAACGCCTCATCAATGCTCACCTGCTCGAATTTATCTGCGAAGGAACGCAGGAGATTCATCACTTTCTTGGAAACTTGGATGTAAAGTGTAAAGTTTGGTCGAAGATAGGCAGCATTATCCTTTGCAATTCTGTACGCTCTCGAAATTGGCATCCCGGAGCGTACTCCTAGCTTCCTTGCTTCGTAGGAACAGGACACTACCACACCCCGTGCGCGTCCGCCCTTTGGATCCGCGCCAACAATCACGGCCTTGCCCGTGAGGCTTGGATTCTCTCTGATTTCGACGGACGGGTAAAACGAATCGATGTCGACGTGGAATATTATGCGAGTCGAAATCGCATTCCTTGGCTCGAAATTAGATGAGGTTTGCGTCAATTAGTTTTTTTCTTCTTTAAAATATGCTCTTGGGGATTTAGTAAGAGCCAGAGTTTTGTCATCAACTCTATTTTTTTTCCCTTTGGATTCCCTTATCTCACTGGTTAGCCAAAGAAAGCATATCTTCGACGAGCTCATCCGGTTTTGTAATCATCGGCCAGTGTCCAGTTTCTATGAGTTTGTACGGTCCATAGAGTTCGCCCCACTTGCCCGAAACAATCTCGTCGACCGGGTCGCCACTTTGAGTGCAGAAGATGTACGCACTCTTTATCGAATCGAATCTTTCAGATAAGGTGATCGGATCCCTTGCTATCTCTAAGGGCCATGGAGTCGCTTTGGAAAGCATCCATTCTCGATCCTTACCTTTCACGTCCTTTCCAATGTTATCGATAATTTCTTCGGTAAGAGGAACTCCCAGGCTCCCTTCAGGGACTGGACCGAATTCTCTCGTCGGGTCAAAGCCTGCTTGAGGTTCCCTAGTTTTGTCTGGCCTCAGTGCATCGAGATAAAGCAGTAATTTCACCTTATCTGGCACGCGGTCAGCGACAGCAGCTGCAACTTTTCCTGCGAAGCTATGTCCAACAAGAACGAGATCGTCAATATCGTTGTACTCGATTATATTCAGGACATCCTGAATCGATGTATCTATGCCTACATCCTTCGAAAGCAAGTGAACCCTTTCCCCCATTCCGGTCAGGGTTACAGGATAAGCGGTGTGTCCTCTCTTCTCTAATTGCGGGATAATTCTCTTCCAGACCCAGCCTCCAAGCCAAGCGCCTGGAACTAGTGCGAATTCTACCATGACGTTCGCAGATAGTTGAAGACATTGCCCTCTTTCAAGTTTCCGATTCGTCTCAAGAGCAAAAACGGGAAGAAAGACTACCTGATACCTATCTAACCCAATAAACTTTCATTTGATCTTACAGCAAGAAAATAATCGAGCTAACAAAGACAGGGTAGAGGGGCCCTCTGAAGAGCCGTCCCCCTTTTCGTGACTACGCTCTAAAGGTTGTCTCTTTCCTTTTCGATCTTCTTGCCAACTTTCTCTAGAGCCCCGCCATATTCCTTGTCTGCTTTGCCCTGTATCTTCATGTCGGGACGTCCATGTCCTTGCCAATCTTTTCTTCAGCCTTTCCATATTCCTTTCCTCATTTTTCCTTCTTCTTTTTCACTGGACATGAATCCATGTGTTCTATTCAATACTTGAACAGTTAGTGAATATTGTATAGCTAGATAATTGATAGAGGCTTCCTTTGACATGCCAAATGATATAGACCTTGGTCTAAGAAATAAATGGGACATTCACCAAGTTCAGAAGCTCTCCTATTAGGGTACTTCGAACGCAAGAAAGTTTCCGTTATTGTGCTTTTTTTATTATCTCTTCAATAGCTCTTGAAAGGACATTTTCTTTATCCATATTCTTTTGAAAGTAGTCAGGTTCAAAGATCTGAAAATTGTGAGCTAGTTCTCTAAAGATAGATGATTTGATTAGTTCCGACGCAATTCCGGTACCGAATATGTCGTCAAGGAGTGTCTCAAACAACAATGGGTGAGAGGCAATTTCATTTTTCGACAATGTGAACCGCGTCTCAAAATTTGCAATAATGACGTTGTAGACATTTTCCCCGAACTTCGGGCTAATCGCCTTATCAATGCAATTCAGAATGCTTTCTGACAGATTGAGCTGTTGTTCCTTCGATAGCAAAAGCCTGTTTTCACTAAAATCGTTTCTGCCCTTTGCGAAACGAAAAATCGGGATTTATGGGTCGTGAATTGTCAATTCGTACTGAGGAGAATATGAACTAGGCTCCAGAAGTGTTCATTTGATCAACTAGCGGACAGAGAGGCCGATGCCGGGTCGGATTTCAAGCCGGAATAGGATTGGCTCTGGGTGAACGGGGTCCAATTTCCCTGCGCCATACTTGGCACTGAATCCTCAGACCGATTGTAAGAAAGATTATACCGATTAATCGCATCAACATTCCTGAAACTGCAAGGATTGTGCTTTCAGTTGCAGAGAGACCAACGCTAGCCAAGAGGAGTGGTATCTCCGCAAATATTAGAAACATCGCGCCGGTCGTGACATGCTTCCAGCTCCTGGCAAGGATCCCAGTGCGAAATGATGTGACAAGTCTCAAAGCGTAAAAACCAAACACGGACAAAGCCGCAAAGCCAACTATCTGAACAGCTTGAGAGAAATCAATTGAAATCAATCTAGCGAGATTACACCATGTATCTTTGATAACTCAATACGCAACAAGATTGATTTAATAATAATAGTAGTGAGAATTCAGAGCTTCGCTACTATGAAAATAGCTAATCTTACTTATGCTCAGCTCAGGTTAGGGCGTAATCACAACATCAAGAATGTGGAACTTGGAAAAAACTGTTGAAACGTGTCTCTCCTCCTTTATTTGGCAGACGTCTTTTCTTTCATATTTTCTTCGGCCGAGCAACTTGAAACGAGTGTTTTGGGTCCAAGTTCTTCGAGGCTCTTTTCACAATCACAAATTATCATGCAGGAGCTTGCGAAGCTTCGAACTGCCATCAATCGTATCGCGCGAATATCTCTTGCGAAGGGACTAACGGAACAGCGTTCGACAAATAGGCATCATACTATTTCGCGGCCCTTTAGTAGGTAGATCCAAAAAGTGCAAGCCACATGACATTCTCGGGCGACCAATGGTGGAAGAAAAGCGTACACCAGAATAAGCGAGGATTACTGGAGATCCACCGAAGAGTCGCTTCGTAAATCTCTTACTAGAGCAGAACAAGAAACACTTTCCAATTTGCTCGGCAAATTCGTCAAGGAGATCGTGGTTCAGTAGCTTTATCATATGGGTCATTCGTCAAGAGGTTGGAATTCTTAAAACCAAGCTTTAGGCATGAATTGCTGATGATCTCTTGAAGCTAGAATCCTATAAGAAATCATACAGTGTTAATGTTTCGAAAACCATTGAAGCTCCTCTACGTTTTGTGTTCAACTGGGCCACAGATTTTAGAGAAACTGATCCGGAGTTAACAGGCTCAAAGATCAAGCGCGACATCCTTCTTCGGACAAACCATCGCGTGGTCTATGCGGATAGTTATCATAGTCGTGGCAAGTCCCTAGACGGAGTTAGTGTCGTGACATTGTATCCCCCAAAATCTTGGCACTTAGATTACATTAGCGATGAAGACTATGAGATAGGAGATTATCTCCTGACGCTCGTCGGACGCGGAAAGACGAGACTTGATATGACGTTCACAGAACATTATAGAATAAACAATGCCCCCTCAAGGAAAGCTTATGTGAAGAGCGTTTCGAATTTTTGGGACAAATTAATTGTCGAACTTGAAAATGAATTCAACAGTGGTAGCAAATAACGAAACCGTGACTTGAGTTTCGATTACTGTGAATTTCTTTTGAACGCGGAAAGCATGAGAAGGTGGACTTTAATCCACTCATGCTAATCGCGGATCAGATAAGCTTGCGTTGGGATGTGAGTATTCGGGCAGGTTTTAGAGCAAGAAGTGCTAATTTGCCTTAACCGAGAGGGATGTGAAGTAAGGTTGGGAGCGTTTGACACCTTTATTGTGCCTGATTACAAATGTCCTCATTGCGGTGGCGTATATGAGATGCATTTCCAAACAAAAATGTTCAGAGACGAAGGTACAAGTGGCTGGTTGGAAACTGTAAGACTTGGTCTCCAAATCTAGCGCTTCTAATGTTCTTGAATCTTCCTGATAATCCCTTGTACGAATAAGGATCGTTCATCAATTCTTCAATGACTTTCTCAGCTCGAGTTCTGTCTGTGCCAGATAGTTTTCTTAAACCTCTAGTGAAATTCGAGGTTGGAACTAAAAGGTACGTCATTGCGATCTTTTATCAAGATCAGAAAACATGGACTTGACATCCTTGTAGATTTTGTACTTTCCCTCCTTCAAATCCTTGAGGCCGCGCTCGATACTTCTGACGAGCTTCTTATCGCTAATTATCTCTAGAGTTTCTTCGAGCTCATCGAACCCTGAGCTCTAGTTTACACAGACGTTGCTCTGTCGCGGTCAATCCTAAGAGTCATTTTTGAGATACTATCTTTTAAATCCTATCTGAGTTATCCAATCAGCTTCAAGCGAGAAGGCGTGTTTATTTTTGGTCAAGGAGAGCGAGAATAGCGATTTAAAAAAGAAACTTCACGCGGGATGCTCCGGCTGGAGTTACGAGGACTGGGTAGGACCTTTTTATCCGAAGGATGCAAAGCCGAAGGATTTTCTAAGACTGTATTCCTCGGTCTTCGACGCAGTCGAGATAGATTCTTCTTTCTATAGAATACCAAACTCGTTCATGATCTCGCAATGGAGGAAAAACACGCCCGAGGATTTCATCTTCTGCCCCAAGTTTCCAAAAAAGATCACACATGAATTAAAATTTCAAAATGTACGCAGTACGCTTGATTTCCTTTACAAGACGATCTCTGGGTTAGGGGACAAACTAGGCCCCTTTGTTGTTCAATTACCTCCGAGTTTCAAGTACGAGAAAGGGTTCAAGGATCTCGAGAACTTTGTTTCAAACGAAATGCCGAAGAAGGGTTTTCGCCATTCGATCGAGTTCCGCCACAACTCGTGGTTCCGGTCAGAGACGTACAAACTACTTGAAAGTAACAACGTAGCTCTATGCTGGTCTTTGAATCAATACCTCGCGGAGGGGACTCCGACGAAACTCACGGCGGACTTTGTCTACGCGAGGATGGTGGGCGAGCGCGACATTACGAATTTTGGTTCAAAGCAGAAAGACCGAGCGAAGGAGCAAAAAGAGATGGCTGACGTTATGAAATCCGTCGCAGGAAAGATTGATGATGCATTTATTTTCTTCAACAACCATTTTGCAGGTTTTGGACCGGAATCGGTGAACGAATTTCGTAGATTATCTGGACTCATGGAGATGGATTATTCGAAATTGAGTACTACAAATGTAACTGGAGTTGAAGTTCCTCAAGATTCGAGGCAGGCAAGCTTGGCTGACTTTTAGCGTCTGGTTCGAACCGGCCAACCACCGCCGAAAAATTTGGTTTCCGCTATTGCACGAAATCATTGATATCCGCAAACAGTCATTGTGAATAAGCTCAGCAGAATTCCGAATATCTTAAATCTCGAACTTTTGCTTTTATGCAAAAAATTATGAAAAAATTTTTCGTGGGCATTATTTTCTGTACTCTTCTGATAATTTCTGCTTTTGGGTCAGCATTATTGCCCCATTCGTTTACCTCTAATTTCTCTAGCGGGCAGCCTGCCTCGGTAGTACTGGGTCAGTCAAATTTTACATCAGCTAATCGTGGAACCACTCCGACAGATTCTGATCTCTCAAATCCCAATGGTCTCGCAATAGATCCGCATGGAAATGTCTGGATCGTGGATAATGGAAACAATAGAGTTCTCGAATTCTCTAAAGGAGCAGGTTTTACTAACGGCGAAGTCGCTTCTGTCGTTATCGGTCAGCCGAATTTTACATCATCTACGAACGAGCGCACGCAGACTGGCCTCGATAGTCCCTGGGGGATTGCCTTTGATTCATCTGGCGACCTCTGGGTATCAGATTTTTTCAACAACAGGGTGCTTGAATTTGTGCCCGGAACGTCTCCGTGTGCGGCCGGACAGTTTTGTAACGGAATGCCGGCAAGTGTTGTAATAGGTCAAAAGAACTTCACAGTGAATTCATTACAAGTCGGACAATCTACTTTACCGTCCCCAACAGGGATCACATTTGACTCCCATGGGGATCTCTGGGTAGCAGAGCAGAACGTGAACAGAATCGTCGAGTTCGTCCCCGGTTCGTTCGGCTGCCCCACAGATCAATTCTGCACTAGCATGAATGCTTCTCTCGTTATAGGTCAATCAAACTTTACGACGGACACCTCCGCCGTTCCTCCCAAAGCTTCGAGTCTAGATTGGCCGGAAGGACTAGCTTTCGATTCCTCTGGTGATCTCTGGGTCTCTGATAGTGTCAACAACAGAGTTCTGGAGTATATACCGGGTACGTCAGGATGTCCAACGAACCAGTTCTGCGACGGGATGAGCGCATCCACTGTCATCGGACAAGATGGCTTCATCACGAGCACGAACACTTACCCGCCAAATAACTTAACTCTCAGCAATCCCTTTGACGTTTCATTCGACTCTTCGGGAAATCTTTGGATTGCGGATCAGAATAATCATCGCGTACTCGAATATATTCCCGGTACTTCGGGATGTCCGTCGGAACAATTCTGCAGTGGTATGGGGGCGAGCTTGGTAATCGGTCAGTCCGGGTTCACAACTGATTTTCCTCAGACCACGGCAAGCGGGCTTTATGATCCCTTTGGTATTGCCTTCGATCAAGCAGGAAATCTATGGGTTTCAGATTATGATAACTTTAGAGTACTCGAATTCATCGGATCAGCAACAACAACTACGTTAACTTCCCAAACGTCTAGTACTTCTTCCGCGACTACGAGCAGTACTTCGAGCTCATTAAATACTAGCAATAGTACCAGCAGCTCGACTTCATCTGCTTCGATTAGTAGTTCGACGTCGACAAGTTTGTCATCAAGTAGTAGCCCAACTGGATCAACATCGAGCAGCACGACTACAGCAATTACTGCGTCGACAAGCTCGATTTCTTCGATTAGCTCCTATTCTTCGACTTCAAGTTCTACCCTTTCATCCTCTACGACGACTCCAGTTACATCCTCGAGCAGATCTGCCTCAAGCAGCACAATTAGTTCATCGAGTTCTATTACTTCGTCTTCTTCCTCCAATAATATTGGAACGTCCGCATCAGAAAGTACGTCAACTTCAAATTCTCAGACTTCAAGCTCTGGTTCCCCCCTCTATCTGTTCTTTGCAATAATAGGTGTCGTAGTCGTCGTTGTTGTTTTGGGATCGGTTCTTGCATTAAGTCGAAACAGGAGTGGCGGCAGGAGACCAGTTTAAGCTATCTAATTTTGGTACGAGGTGCGCTCTCTAACCTTTCTTATGAAATTCCTTCATGGAATCCGTGATATTGTAAATTATTATTGGGTTTTCATTTGCATGTAATTTTATCGGCTCTAGCCATTTTTGAAATATCTTGAGATCCACTGCGATTCCTATCAAGTTTCATCAAAGCAATTTCGGTGGTAAGAATGATCAGTTGATCCAGATCAATCGCTTTGTGCGGCTTTCAAGCGAACTGAGAAAAACTGCTAAATCAGAATCGGTCACTATCGGCTGCAGAATAATAGTGGCCAATTGTCAAGCGAGTTATTGAAGAGCCTTTACAAAACGGAGATTTCCTCTATTGTGCTAGAGATGAATTTTGTAAGATTGTTTGGAATTTTTTAAAAATTATTCATTTTCAACTACGCTGGATTCGTATTCAGAATCCACATAATCAAAATAGCTTGTTTCTTTCCTTGTTTTCGCAAAAAGATCAGAGATAATCGGAAAGAAGAGATAATGTCGCTCCAACTTACAGTTCCTGAAGGCGATGAAAGAATCCTCGAGTGCGTCGATAAGGGGCTCGACGTTTTCGGGTCGTCCGTGAAGACCGTGATCTATTGGAGGTTCAAGACTGTTTACAACCACGAAAGAAGCGATATTGCTAGAAAGCCCGATCTTTTCAGCGAATGCTTGAGGACATTCTTCGGCGAAAGAGCTTTCAGCGTTGAGGCTTCCATAGTTGCGCAGATCTCAGGCAAACTGCATCCAATCAACGTGAATATTTCTGACAGCTTGACACGCGCAATCACGGAAGCGCGAAATCAATTACGGAGGTGAATCTAGACACAAATGTTCGACTTGACAAATACAGTACTTGGTTTAGTTTTCAGTATTCTCACAATCGGAGTATTCATCGCAATGGGATTTTATGCGTTCAAAAATTTAAGAGGACACAGGGGTGGATTGCTGAGCAAAGGATGGCGGTATATCTCCATCGCAGTTTTCTTCTTCATCGCAGGACAACTATTCCTTGACAGCGGTGCAGGGCAAGCAATTAATGGAATAAGTATGATTGCACAATACAATATCGCGTTCGGTTCACTCATGGAGACATTGGGAGGCTTATTGCTCGTTATAGGATTCAGGGAACAAAACAACATCTGGAAGAAAGACAAGATTCTGGCAGCTTCGACAGTTTCGACTTCTTGAATCAATTAGTTAGTTAGGGCCACACTTTCCGATCTTGTCTTTCTACACCTCAGCATGATGAGTTCGAGGGCGATCTTCATCATGCCAATAGTGAATCTCCGAAGAACCAGAGGCATATCTTACCAACTTCTCGTACAGACTGTTGAAGGCAAGAAATCTGAAGTTGATGAAGCAATTGCGGCAAAGATACCCAACCTGGTATTTAGAGCGAGCGCGTCAAAGGACGAACTTATATTCGGTTTCAACGGCACGAATATCGCCGAGGGAAATGAAATCTAGAAATGGGCGAAAAAGCTCCCTGAAGTAAAGTCCGCCAAGTTGAACATCGTCGAGAACGTGATATATGCTTACGATTGGCTCGAAAAGGAAGTCGGAAAGCGCGCCGCCTCATAGTAATGCGCATATCCTTACTCTCCCCCTAACTCCTCATTTCTTTGGAGAAGGGTTTGAAAATACGTGTCGGGAATGCACAATGCTAAAATGGCCGTTCTTGCTAAAGCTCCCTTCCCTTTGTTCAATCAAAGGGAAAAGAAAAGATCTGAACATAAAATAAATGACTAGCGAACAGCGCCAACATCACGACGAATTATCCTCACTTCAAGAAGCCGTAGTGCAACAACAAGAAAAAGAGACCGCGCTTCTCAGTGTCTCGATATGCGGCAGTTATCATAGACATTTGAAAGATATGAAGGAGCGCATTGAGGAGTGTAGACAACTCGGAATCAAGGTCCTCATTCCAAAATACACCAGCAGGAAATCAGAGAACGAGCACGGATTCGTCGTGCTCCGAGGCGAGAACGGCAGCCCAAAGGAACTGCAGGACAAGAATTTTAGGGCGATAGCCGCGAGCAGTTTCATTTTCGTCGAAAATCCCGGTGGATACATCGGGCAAAGCACAGCTCTTGAGATAGGCTACGCCTACGCCAGAAAAATCCCAGTCTTTTGCAGGGAGAAACCGAGCGAATACATATTCACACTCTTTGCCACATATGGCAAGTCTTTGCCGCAGATCAGGTCACTTCTTCTTGAGGAGAGGCAGCGGACAGACTTCCTAAGTTCGTGAATTCTTCACACCTTGACTGCTATGACATAGAATCTCGTAGCAATAACTTTCAACCCGCCTTCACTCTCCATCGTTTCATGTAATGTTTCAAGTTTTGGAAGGTATCCATCGATTGTAAAATCCTCGATCTGCCAGGGAGCCGAGAGTAGGAAGCAAGCTACTGCACCTACGTCTTTGAAATACGAATTCAATTTGGCCTCCCTTGCTTCTCTTATTTCAAAACCTGCAGCCTCGATTTGCCTTTTGCATTCCACAAGATCCCAGCCATTTCGCACTTCGGAGCTCCCCAAGAGGGTATTCAGCTCAGCCAAATTGCTAGAGCCGATTTGTTGGGTGAGAAAACAGCCTCCATCATGTTTCAAGACACGATAAACATCGGATGCGCTGAACGATTCATGCCGATCAATGACCAAATCCAATGATTCGGATCTAAATGGCAAGGCCCCTCTCTGATTAGGGACGTCATTATCATCACAATAGGTACAAATTACTTCAGCTCCAATAGGTCTTAATCTGTCTCGCGCGACCGGTAAGTTGGGTCTATACCCTTCTGTGCAGTAGACGTGCTTTGGAAGCGGCGACAATGAAGAAAGGAATTCTCCTCCGCCGGTGCCGAGATCAAGCAATGAGCCACAAGTGGAAATCTCCTTTTTGATCATCTCTCCGAAATCCCAAGGAGGAGCTTCCTCAATCCAGCGACCTTCTAAAGATGAAAAGTTCCACCCCGACATTTTCCAGGATCTAGCTTCAGAAATCAGCTTCTCGAATTTTTCATCAGGTACGCTCATTATCTAATTCCAAAAATACTGGAGAGTTAAAAGAATTTGAAATGTCGAAGTCTTTGGTTTTAGAAAGCAGTCACTGCGGGTAGAGTCAGTCGCTGAGTAGCTCGAAATTCTGAATGTTTCAGCTGTTAACTTTTGGCCTTAGTCGAAGAGAAACCGAGAACCGAATCCGATTAACGAAAATGCGATCACAACAGCCACACATACGATCAGAAGGAGCTGAAGAAACGACATGTAGCCGTCATGCACGACAAATGAGACAAAAATCCATCCGAGCGCATAGAAAAGGGATGCAAAACCTAACGCAATAAGCAATATACTTGTCAGAGTACTTGGTATCACAATTCTCTTAGAACCTACTTCTTACGACGATTGTTGTTGTTGCCTTCTAGCTTGCTCTTCTGCATGGTCATGCTCGATTGCTTTCTTGAAGGCTTCAAACTCCTTTTCAAAAGTTCGCTTCACCGCAAAGCCGATAATCGGCGAGATGAGTTTGGTGAACAATCCCTTAGGAAAGATAGTAGAGCGATATTTCAGAATGGTGGTGGTTGTTCCCACCGAGAACCCTCCTATTAACAACCTGTATTCAGATCTTGCGTCAGCAATACCGCTTGTATAAATCCCGCTCCAAGAATAGTCGGATCTGTTGTAAAATACCTGAACGTCCAAGTTGATTCTCTTGCCAAGGATTACTTCGGTATCTTCGAGCCTTGCCTCTGTCGGAGACCTCGATATAATTTTCCTCTGCTTCAGTGGTTTTGCTAGTTTTACGTCATCGGGTGACAGATCCGAGAACCAGTCGAAGATGAAATCTCTGCTCGCTTGAATTGAATATTCAAACTCGGTTGTAATCGGCATCTCTAACCCTCGTACACTATTTTTTGTCTTAAGACTTGAGCTTGACCGGGTTTGCCGTCACTTCATGCATATCCCCATCCGAGAGTCGTTGGTATTGGAATGTGAATTGGTGGGCTTCATTCGAGATACAAGCTCCTCCAACATTGCCATTTCGATTTAGGGCTATTAGGCCAATGAAGTGTGGAACATTTTCGCGCTTGAGCATTTGAAGAAGCGCCTTCTCACATGCTTCGGTTGGAGAACTTCCTTCCTCGATATAATCACACGCCTTCCTCGAAAGAGTGTGTCTAATTACGTACTCTCCAATGCCCGTAGATGAAGCCGCACCCGACTCAGAGGCGAAAGTTCCGGCTCCGATAACAGAAGAATCCGCTACCCGGCCCGGAAGATGTATGGGCAAACCGCTCGTCGAAGTCCCTGCGACGATCATCCCGTTTGCGTCGAGGCATAAAGTCCCGACTGTGCCCGCTTCCCTGATTTCGCCAGATTTAATCAAAAGCTCAAGTGCTGAGGCTATCTTTTCTGGCTCGATATTGTAGCCGACTTTGGCAGTAAATTGTGAAAATGAGATCTCGTTTTTCATTGCCGAAAAGAGAAGCTTTCGCAGAGCTTCCCATCTATCCTTAGCCCAAGGTGTCAATGGCTCATAGTACTCAAAACCGCATGCGCGTGCAAAATGTAGTGCCCCTTCGCCCGATAGCATCACATGCGGACATAATTCCATTACCTTCCTTGCCACCGAAATGGGATTTTTCGTCATGACGAGCCCAGTAACAGCTCCGCTTTGGTGTGTGTTTCCGATCATGATACTTGCATCTAGCTCCACTACTCCTTCGATATTGGGAATTCCTCCTGTTCCAACGCTGTGAGTTTCAGGATCATCTTCCACCGAGCAGATACCTGCTTCCACGGCGTCTAGGGCAGAGCCGCCTTTTCTTAGAATACCAATTCCAGTCGTCACAGCTTGCTTGCCATGATTCCAATTTGAGATTATCACTGGTTCGGACAAAGTAATTTCCCACTCAATATCCATTGTTTAATTAGGCGATCTAAGGACACAACAACGTGGATGGATTGTTTCACACGCAGGCTCGAAGAATTTTCTCCTTTCCCGCGCCGTAATTATTGTGAGCCCCACTTTATTTTAGAGAGTAAAACAGTGACTCTATCAAAGTATCCTGGGTGACTTCTTGGACCAAGATATTGAGCCGTGTGCGGTCAAGCGAATGTACAGGGAGGAACTTGTCGTTATCAGAGTCCCAAGCGTATGCGGGGGACTGTGGCATTTCCTTTGTGAAGAAAACCATGACACCTGATTCGCTCACCGGAGTGAAAACATAAGTGATCTCGCGATACCTGATCACAGAAAGAAACTGCTGTCCTGGCATGGACTTTGTGATAACGAACGAAAACAGATCTTTCAGGGACTTGAATTCGACCCAGTGATTCTGGGTCTTTGTAACAGGTTCTTCGCCTTTTGTTTGCTTTGCCGGCATTTTACAATCATCACAACACTACTTGCTTAGGAGGCCTTCTCTTAATGATTAGCGGTTGGTTCTTCGTCGCATGCCTATTCCAAGTAAAGGGTTCAAAAATAGCAAAATATCGACATTTGCCGTAGTGCAGGTTACATATATTGTATGGTATATATCCTCAGCAAGCAGGGTTTTGTAAAAATTACAAAGCACGTTAGAGGAAGTTCATAATAAAATTGGCACAAACAGACCTTATGAGGATACGAGAAACCGCGGCAAATATCAGGGCTAAAGTTGGAACATTGAAACTTTATGGACGTCTGACGGAGCATGAAGCAGAGTCCATCCTCAGGGATACTGAAATCATAATGCAAGAAGCTGTCTAATAGAGGGCTTCTTTCTTATTCTGGAGCCCTTGCCTGTAACTGCATTTTTGGGAATGACGAACGATCCTAACAGGATTTTCGCGCCAGGCACAAGGGGAAAACGAGATATGGTAACTTAATTCCTCCTCTCGAGAGTTTACGAACGATTTCCGGTAACTTTCGGATCCGAAGTCAGGACCTGAAACCATCTCATGGTATTTCTATCGGGGTCCTTGATGTCGAAGAAGCTAATTACATTCGGAACTGTTTTGATCTCGGTGGCTGCAATCCCTTCTCTTCGTAATCGTTCTCGCTCACGTTGTAGATCCCGGACTTCGAGTTGAAGGTTCCAGCTCGAAGATGGCACAACTTTCCCCTTTACGATTTGCACCCAAGCGCCGCCAATCTTGTATTCGACGTTTCCCGGAAAAGGCTCTAGGTCGGGTCCTTTCTTACCAAATAGTTTGGAATTCCACGATCGCGATTTGTCGAGGTCGCTAACTTCAATTTGAACAATCATCTCTCTTACGTCGATTTCATCATGAGCCGAACTCAACGATTATTCTCGAATCTACCTGAATATTTCTCAAACTGCCGAAACTGAGACCGACATGATAGGGGGCAGCTGGTCCGTTATCTTGCTCCAGTTCTCGCCTTGGTTTCTGCTGTAGAAGAGATGACCCGTAGTAGTCCCGACGTAAATCCCGCACGGATCTTCTTTGTCGGCCACCATCCCCTCCCGTAGAATCGTAAAGTATGAAGGAGCACTGGGTAATCCCTTGTTCAACTCCTGCCAGTCCTTTCCCGAATTATCGGTCCCCCAGATCGCGAATCGTCCGTTTGGGGAGACCCTGTTCGAGTCAGCTTCGAGAGGACAGGTGTACGCACGTTTTGGATCGTTTGCGTCAACTGCAATTGGAAATCCGAATCTTGACGGCAGGTTGTTTTGAATGTCTACCCAATCTTCTCCGTTGTTGTCGCTTCTATATTGTCCAAAGTGGTTCTGCTGGTAGATCACATTTGGCCTCTCCGGATGGCGCACAAGTTTATGCACGCACTGACCGAACGTTGGATATTTTTCAGGTAATGCACCAGAACGAACGTGTTTATTTTGGAACTTCCAAGTCTCCCCGCCGTCTTCGGTGAACATTGTTCCAACAGCAGAAATTGCGATGTGCATTTTTCTCGAATTATTTGGATCGACCATTATTGTGTGTAAGCATAGTCCTCCGCCGCCCGGCGTCCATTTCTTTCGCGTTTCGTGATTTAACAAAGCTTCGTTAATCGTCCAAGAATCACCCTTATCCTCGCTCTTGAAAAGTACTGCAGGGTCGACCCCAGCGTACACCACGCCCGGCTCATCCTCGGAACCCGGCTCTATGTGCCAAATGTTGGTCACGGATAACCCGCTCCCCCTCGGGTACTTTGGTGGATTCTTTGCTCTCTTCCAAGTATTTCCACCGTCAAGACTCCTCAAGATGGTTGGACCCCACTGCATGTTGTTTACTCCTGCCAAAAACATCTTGTTTCTACGATCATAAGATAGATGAAAGGATGGGGATCCCTTGAAATTCTGCTCTGAAACCTTCCAGGTTCTTCGACCATCGTTTGACTTGAAGATGAAGGCCCCCTTTGCGGTGCCAACCATCAAAACTACATCCGATTCAGACTTTTTACTTGCCATTTTTTGGTTCTAACTCAACGACCACTAGATGAGCGGCCGAAGAACGTTCAAAGTGCTTTGTCTTTTAAATGAGTAGGGGAGTGAAAGTATACCTCTCACTACGCGCCTTCGTGTAAATCCGAAATCATAAAGAAATAGTACATTCCTTGTATCGAAAAAGATGATAGAACAACAACAGCAAGTGCACCCTGCGAAGCTCAAAGTGGAATTCGAAAACTGTCCCGTCCAGGCCAGTCTCGGTGTACTCGGTCGCAAATGGTCACTGCTCATACTGAGGAATATTGAGCTCTTCGGAAAGCACAGGTTCAACGAGATGCTCAAAGTGACTCCAGGCCTCACAAGGCGTGTCCTCTCCATGAAGCTGAAGGAACTCGAGCAAGAAGGTTTTATTATAGTGAGCGACAGCGGTCGGAATTTCCTGAAATGGGATTTAACCGAGAAAGGCAGGGATGTTCTGCCCATTCTAATGACTTTGGCACAGTTCGGGTCGAAATGGTATGCGGATCAGGTATTCACAGACAAGATACCCCGGACGTTGAACGATATCTTTGAAGAATCGTATATCCACCAAGTAATGAGAAATCTTTCAACTGCGGTTCCGTTGTCGACATACCTGAAAGTAAGACGAAGAAGATAGCTTTCTTTGAACGGGAAAAAGAGGAAATACGCCCAAACAGCCGAATTATCATTCTTGACGGTCATGTATCGTTCTTAAATACAAAAAAAAGCCTAGGTCTGAGATGCTGGTCTCGAATTTGAGGGACAAAAGGAGAAGTGCTGTCGCGCGTGTAGGAATAATATTCCTCGTAGCCGTAATCATTGCCATTGCCGCTGCGGCATACTACATTTTTTATTTTCCGACTTCTACTTCAAATCCGGACATTATAACGCTCAACTCTTTTTCTTTGAACGCGCAGACCACTAGCCTCACGGGAACAGTGAAGTTTGAATCTCATACGCAGATCTCTACGTTGGCCCTCTACATCAACGGAACCTATATCGGATCTGAAAACTATTCCATGATAAAATCGATGCTGACTCCTCTAGCAGGAGGAAACTATCATTACGAGTATTCTCTCACTTATTCCGCCTCGAGCAGCACATTTCCTATGATGTCAAGTATCTCTCTCGCTCAAAATAAGGCGTACTTGATTATGTTGAAGGCAACTTTTACCGGTGGAAGCCAATGCAACGGCACAACCACTGTGCGCACTCAGTAGTCTAGAAAAATCAGAATTCCGATGCAGGTTTGGGAAAGTACTACTACAAGGCCCTACCTGAGCCCATCCCTTACCATAATGAACCCTCTCACTTCGGCGAAGACTTTGCTTACGAGCAAGCAATTGCAAGAAGTTAGCGTCTAGTCGATTGTGCTTCGGTTTGGACGAATTTGAACATTGATGAAAAGTTTCCAGTCGCAAGAGCTCCGCGAACCCACAGCGGCACGAGGGCCTCAAGCCACTTGGCGTTATCTATCCCGCCTATGTCTATAGACCCAGCCCACCCGAACTCTTTCAAAATTCGAGTTATCTCCTTCTTCGCGACTGAATCATTTCCGCAGATGAGCATACTCGTTTCCTCGAATTTTGGTCGAAACATTATCTCGTTTGGAACTGTATTGAAGCACTTCACGACCTTCGCGTCGCCCAGCTTTTCCTGGACGTGCTCTCCGAGCGATTTCATTGAATACTTCGCGGGAATCCCCGGCGGCATCCCCTTGGAGAAGTCAAGCGGGTTCGATGCGTCAATTACGACCTTTTGGGCGAAGTTCTTTGGATTAGCCAAATCAATCGCACTTTCCGTTGCTTCGCCGTGCGTAGCAAGAACAAGAATATCACCGAATGCCGCGGTCTGATCAAAGGTCCCGGCGGTAATACGCCCGCCGCTTTGCGCGATAAAGTCCTTCAACTTCTCCGGGTTGCGAGAACCAATCTCCGTTTCGTAACCGAGGCTCGAAAAAGCGCTTGCAAGTTTCTGTCCGACGGGGCCGCTTCCTATTACTCCAACCCTCTTTTGTGGCATAGATTCTTACAGTACCACGGGATAATTCAAAGTTTGCGGCTAGACATGCATCTTCGCACTGATACGCGGAAGGGAGCTATTGAAGGGCGGAAATAAAAAATTACTCAGACATAAACCCAAAACCTTCTTTTAACACTTGGTTGTTCCCGAATATGCAGTGATGAATTTCTTTTGAAAATATCCTTGGCCGGGGAACTCGTCGAAAAGGAGGAGAAATTCGACGTGTTTGACAAGTTCAATTTCGAGAAGCTTGAAAGCCTTCCCTCTCTGACGCCTAGCGACGCTGACATCGCGATAGCCGCCGCTCTAAAAGCAACTTCAGAGGTCGCTGCGCTCTCTACTTATGAAAGGCGAGAGATCTTGGAAAAAGTGGCCGACTTGATGCTCAAGGAGGAAAGTAAGTTAGCCAACATTCTCGTTCGCGAAGCCGGAATGTGCATTCGCGACGCAGGATTCGAAGTAAGACGGGCTTCGAACATTCTCAAGATGTACGCTACCGATGCTCTGAGAATGGCTGGCGAATCCCAAACATTTGACGCCGATGCACGAGGCACTGGTCGACATGGCTATTGGTTTCGTGTGCCAGTTGGGGTAGTCGGCGCAGTCTCTGCATTCAATAACCCGCTCGTGCTATTTGCACATAAGATGGGTCCAGCCTTCGCCGCAGGCAATTCTGTGGTGTTCAAGCCCTCGTCATTAACACCGCTTGCCGCGATAAGAGTGTGCGAGATGTTTCTTGATGCGGGTATCCCTAAAGGGGCATTGAGTGTCTTGACGGGAAGTGGGAGGTCGCTGGTCCCGGCCATTGCATCAAACCCGGCAGTAAGGGTGATCTCTTTCACTGGCGGAAAGGATACTGGCGATGCCATCGCAAAAGCTGCAGGTGCGAAGAAAATGCTTATGGAGCTAGGCAGTAATTGCCCTAATATTGTGTGCCCGGTTGTGGATTTGGATCGCGTCGCAAAGAATCTAGTCGGCGCGGCATATTCGTTTCAAGGTCAGAACTGCCTCCATGCCCAGCGGATCTTAATTCATGAAGACGTTTATGGCGAATTCAAGGAGAAGTTCATACAAAAAGTCTCGGAATTAAAGATGGGCGACCCAAGGTCCGAATCTTCGGACATGGGGCCGATGATCTCTGAAGATAGCGCGAAAAGGGTTGAGGAATGGGTGAAAGAGGCTCGAGACCGAGGGGGTAAATTGCTCTTTGGGGGTCATAGATCCGGCTCTTTCTTCGAGCCTACGCTCTTTGAAGACGTCCCGTCCTCTGCGAAGATTTCTTGCCAGGAGGTATTTGGACCTGTTTCGATACTAATCAAGTTCGCGAATATCAAAGAAGCCTGCTCGATTTCAAATGACAGCGATTACGGTTTGCAGGCTGGTATCTTTACGCATAAAATGGAGAATGTGCTATACGCTATAAGGACTCTTCAATTCGGCACAATAATGGTGAACGAAAGCTCCGACTTTCGAGTTGACATGATGCCCTTTGGTGGCTTCAAAGGAAGTGGACTGGGTCGAGAAGGAGCGAGGAATGCAATCGAAGCAATGACCGAGATTAAATGTGTCGTCTACAACATGAAAGAACTAGAGACGAATATCGACTAACGACTTGTCTTCCTCTAGCGTATTGATCTAGTTTCAGCTTGCAACTATGGGCATCGCGGCGAACACTTTTGCGTCCGAAATCAGGTTCTCGAATTTGGAATACTCGTTCGGCTCGTGAGGCACGTCGTCGACCGTACTCCACACTGCAGTCGCAAGTCCCTTTTGCCTAAACAAGTTCCCCACCGTCTGACCTCCGATTCCGACATATTCCGGCTCCTTCCTCGTCACTGCCTTTATCGCGCTTCCCAGTAACTTTGAGACCTCGCTTGATTCCGAGGTCGCCGGGCCCGCATCTTCCTTGTTTAGTATTTGGAGGTTGATTTCGGTCTTGTATTTTTCCTTGAATTGGTCAACCGTATTGTATATGTCAGCGAGGACATCGTCCAAAGTGTACTCGGGAAGTACCCTGCAATCAAAATAGAAAGTGTCTACCCCCGGTATTGTGTTTACATTTCCAACATTTGGATCCACCTTCGTCGGTTCAAACGTGGAGTGAATTTCGTCAAAGATATCGTCCTTCTTCGTATATTTCTCGTGTAGCATCCTGTCCAGTTCCAGCGCAAGTCTCATTCCAATGCGGTGAGCGTTTCGTCCCTTACTTGGTAGACTTGCGTGTACCTGTTTTCCGTGAACGACAAACTTGAGCCAGAGCAGGTTCTTCTCCGCAAGCTCGATCTTGTCTCCGTCGGGGAAACCGGCGTCGGGGACGACAACAAGGTCTTTCGGGCCGAATAGTCCTCCGTGCTCAAGGAGATATTTCACACCGTATCTGCTTCCATTTTCTTCATCAGCGACGCACCATACACCAACGTTGAAAGGAAGTTTCTCGCCCGAATTTTTTAGTGCCCTAAGAGCAAAGAGGCTAGCAACGAGCGATTGACCGTTGTCTTCAGCTCCTCTCGCGTAAATCTTGCCGTCCTTTATCACGGGTTCAAACGGGTCGCTGTTCCACAGTTCCCTGCTCCCTTCGGGAACAGTATCCATGTGGGCTAGAAACCACAGGGTCTTTGATTTGTTCGATCCCTCGAGTTTCGCGTAGATGTTCGGTCGAAACTTCTCTTTGTAATCAGGATCTGGAACTTCAACTCTTTGAACGTCGAATCCTTCAGCCGAAAGGTAAGATTGGATGAAATTTGCCCGTGCCGTTTCACCTGGCCCGCCCATCCCTGGATTTACTGAATTGATCTTGAGCATCTTCACGAAGAAATCCTGGATCTTCGTGGAATCTCGATCAATACCCGAAGATATCTTTGAAATTACGTCCGTCTTCGCCAAGGTAGAAAATTCACAACCTAACCTGTTATTTTACCTAGTTTTAAAGATCAAACCTCATCCATGATTCACTCGATGCCCATAATTCAGACCTTTCGCCAAGGTTTAGTGTTGGAAAATTCGATTGCTTCGCCTCGTCATTTGTTAATTTAGTCTTAGTGCAAATTCTTAATTATTCCCGCTCATTCTGTAGAAAGCAATGCACAAGAGTATAATGAGCAGAATGAGGTCGGCAATAAGCCGGACAGTAGTCATCGCCGTGGTCGTCGTTGTAGTAATAATCATAGCTGTTTCAGGTTATGCTGCAATTACTCTATTGCATACTACGAGTTCCACCACTACTGCTACTACTTCCACCACGTCATCGAGCGTAGGTGCTCCTGCAAACAGCAGTCAACTAGTTGTCGAGGAGAACGAGCCTCCCAATAGTTATGATCCCGCGGCTGGTTTCTTTGCTGGGGAAGACGAAATCATGGTAAACACATACCAAGGTCTGCTGATGTTTAATTACACGAGTCTACAATCCTTTGCTCCTATTCTAGCTGAGAACTGGACTGTTTCTCCGTCCTACCAGAATTTCACTTTCAACATAAGGAACAATGCATATTTCGAAAATGGTCAACCGTTCAACGCCTCCGTCGTATGGTTCAACATATACAGAACAGTTTTGATGAACCAAGTCGGTGCATCCTACTTCACTAATTTGATCTATAACGGAACAACAGCGTTGGCAACTGGTTATAACTTGCCTGCGGGTGTCGACAATGCGCTGGCCGCTAATGGTTATTCGTTGTCTACGACAAATTCGACGTTACGACAGCAACAAGCAGCAGAAGATCTCGCCACAATCTTGAGTAATTTCAATCCGTCAAATACAACCCTACAAAGTATAATGAGCTATCCTCACCAAGCTATCGTAGTAGAAAGCAACTACGTTGTTCAGTTTAACCTAGTTAATCCATATCTGAATTTCCTTCAGGTACTCGCTGTGCCTGGAGCCGGAATGGTAGCCCCATCCTTCGTTGATGCAAACGGCGGCGTGACGCCTAACTCTGAGAATGATTATGTGAATACCCATACAATGGGAACGGGCCCATACGTAGTTCAGTCTTATATTACCGGTGAGGTTGCTACACTAGTCGAAAATCCGAATTATTGGGCGTCAAAACTCAGCGCATCTCAAACCAATATCATGCTCTCGACTCCAAAAATCCCTGTCGTGATTTTGGAGTATTCCACTTCTTCATCTACAATAATCGAAAGCATAGATTCGAATACGGCATCACTGGTCGGTCCTTTGACGCTTCCTGCCCTAACTCCAAATTACCTCCCGACACTTGCATCAACCTCCGGAATTGAAGTGAATTCTCTGCCCTCGGCTCCAAAGTTTCTATTTCTTACGGGTATGATGGACAATGAGCAATTTCCATACAATAACACAGACTTTAGAAGAGCCATAGTCTACGCAATTAACTACACAGAGATTCAAAGCACTGTGGGAATGGGATACACGGAGCAGTTTGTGGGACCGATCGCGCCTGGTTATCCTTATTACAATCCAGGTAACCTCGCGCCGTACTCTTTGAATACCACGCTTGCTCTCCAAAATCTTCAAGCATCAGGTTTCAAGGTAACTTTACCAAATGGAACCATAATCAATCCCTCGGGTAAAGCTCTGCCTCCGTTGTCGATCACATATACCACAGACGACCCCGCAGAGTCAAAGATAGCCCAAGAAATGGTGACTATGTTTGCGTCAGTGGGGCTAACTTACACATTAAATGGGGTCACGACTCAAGCGGAAGAAAGTGACATATCGCAACCTGGAACAGCCTCGAGCTATCCGGGCCTCTTGATCTGGTATTGGTATCCAAGCTGGGCTGACGCAGTCTACCAAGATATGGTCGTAATCAGTAATGTCGAGTACGGAGGAATCAGTGGCGATGTTTCTTGGTACAACAATACATCAGTCAACAATTACACCTCGACGTTGCCGTTCTTAACGAATTCAGCGCAAATTAATTCAACAGTGACAAAGGTGTACAGCCAAATGTACAGTGATGCTCCGGACATTTGGATATATGCGATTGATCCATACTGGGTCCAGAGATCCTATGTGACAGGCGTCTTCGACAATGTAGGAACTCTCGGGTACTACTTCCCGCTAATCGGCTATTCCTGATAAAGAAAACACGAGACTTGCGATGTGGGTTCTTCGCTTGTGGGCGATAGCCTTGGCTCTCTCTCCTTGCACTTTGACATTGCGAAGGGGCATCGGGGTTCGTAACGACAGCCCTTAGGCAGAACTATCACACTTTGCGGATCGGCCGACACCGCAGCAAAAGCCGGCAATAACTCGCCAAGTTTGGGTGCGGAAGCAAGTAGCGCCTGTGTGTAAGGATGCTTCGGTTTAGCGAGTAGACCCTCGGGCGTTCCGTACTCGACAATTTTGCCAAGATGCATTACTGCAATGTAGTCACCCATGAACCTCGCCACATTTGGGTCGTGGGTAATCAGCACGTAGGTGAGGTCCTTCATCTTCTGGAGATCGATCAGCAAATTCAGAACCTGTGCTTGAATCGATACATCTATCGAGGAAGTCGGCTCGTCCAAGATGATGACCTGCGGCTCGCTTATTATCGCCCGAGCAATTGCCACTCTTTGCTTTTGGCCCCCGCTCAATTCCGAAGTACGTCGGGACATTACAGTGTTGGCATCGAGACCAACCAGGCCGAGGCATTCTCTGACTTTGCTATTCGCCTCGGATTTCGACCCGTGCGACTTGCTGATAGGTTCTCTAACACAATCCGCGACGCTCAGGTAAGGGTCAAGCGAGGATCCGGGATCCTGGAAGACCATTTGAAGCCTACCCCGTTCCGAGCTGCGATCTCGTACGTACCCGACCTTTTTACCCTCCAAAAAGATCTTACCCATATCCAGTCTCTCTAGACCGACCATCAACCGCCCCAGAGTCGTCTTACCAGAGCCGCTCTCGCCCAACAAGACAAGCGTTTCCGCCCTGCTCACGGTAAGTGAAACATCGTCGACTGCGCTGACGAACCGGCCTTTTTGGTCACCGTTAGCCGCTTTCCTACGTGAAAAGAGTCGCGTCCAAAATCCCCTCTTGTGCAAAGAGAACCGCTTTGTCACGTGACGAGCTTCAAGAAATGCTCCGCCCGTGTCGCCTTCCTCAAGTCCCGCGAGCGTTGACTCCTTGAGCTCCGCTGTCAATTCTTTACCACGTAATTTACGCATCGGACGTAGTGGTCACTTTGAAGTCGCACAAGCTCGGGCACTTGCTCCCTGCAGATTCCTTGAGCAAGAGGGCATCGGGGTGCGAACAAACACATGTTTTCGAGACCGACTGGATTGTATGAACCCTTGATAGCTTCGAGGTGTCCTTCCTTTTTCGACTTTGAAGGAATGCTTTCAATGAGACCGACGGTGTAAGGGTGTTTTGGATCCGAGAGGATATCCTTTGCAGTCCCTATTTCCTGGACCATGCCGCCGTAAAGCACTGCTATCCGGTCGCTTATCGAACCTGCTATTGCGAGGTCGTGGGTGATGAAAATCATGGACATCCCCGTGTTCTTGATAACCTCCTTGATCAGGGCAAGAACCTGCGCCTGCGTCGTGACATCGAGCGCCGTAGAAGGCTCGTCCGCGATTAGAAGGGAAGGTCGCTCAGCAAGTGCCATTGCGAGCATTATGCGCTGGTTTTGTCCACCCGAGAGTTGGTGAGGGTATCGCTCCATGATTTCTTTGGAATCCCCGATTCTCACAGATTTCAGAACTGAAGAAATCTCTTCCTCTACTCCTTTTGGCTCTTTGTTTTCTCCTGAGTCGCGACGATGACGTTTGTTTCTGACAGCCATTGCTTCTCCAAGCTGATCCTTAATCCTCATAAGAGGATTCAAGCTCATGAATGGGTTTTGAAAGATCATGAAGATTTCCGTCCCCCGAATCTTGTCCATTTCAGACCTCTTGACGTTTATTATGTCTCGTCCACGAAAGAACACGTGGGTATCTTTCGAGACCACGGAGTTCGGAGCGAGGAGCTTGGCGACAGCTAGGGCGAAAGTCGTCTTCCCAGACCCGCTCTCGCCGACGAGCGACAAGACTTCCCCCTGCTTTAGAGACAGAGAGACGTCCTTCAATACTCTGATCTTTCCGAATTGAACTTTATAGTCCACGCTCATGTGTTGAACTTCTAAAATTGCCTCGGGCATTCGATACAGCCTCCTATTGTGTTTCTGCGCTAAAGCTCGCCCGCAAACATGTCTCGAAGACCGTCTCCGAGCAGTGCAGCTCCGATAACAATTACCGTGATTACTGTGCCAGGAATGATTGAAATCCACCACCATTGCGGAAAGTAGTTCAGGCCTTCTGCCACGATTGTTCCCCATTCAGGATACGGTTGTGGAACTCCCAACCCAAGAAAGCTTAGGATTGAATAGACTAAGATTGTGTTCCCAAGATCAATTGTGGCGTAGGAGATCAAAGTATTGAGGGATGACCTAAAGACATGTTTTCCAATTATCCCGAAATCAGAAAGCCCGGATAGTAGAGCCGCGTCAATAAATTTCATGTTTTTTATTTTCAGAGTCTCACCACGAAGCAACCTAGCGTACGAAGGCCACCAGACTGCGACGAGGGCGATAATCGCATAATCAACACTTCTTCCCAAGGTAGCTTCGATCGTTAGGGCGAGAATCAAGGCAGGGAACGCGAGAAAGAGATCTGTTGCTCTCATGCCCGCTTCGTCTACTCCTCTTCCGAAGTAGCCCGCTGGATACCCAATTAGGCCTCCAATCGTAATTCCTCCCGCAATTACTAAGATAGATATTCCTGCGTCTGTTGGAGCAGCATAAAGAACTCTGCTGAAGATATCACGGCCGAGCTCGTCTGTTCCCATAAAATGAGTTAACGAAGGAGGTAAAGGTAAGATAATCGAGGGGTTTTGCAAGAATGGATTGTATGGAAGTAAGATCCAGCCGATGCTCGGTTTGTGAAGAAGGATGGCGAGAAGTTGTGTTATTCCCTCTACTAGTGACCAACCATAGAATGCAACAATAATTACGAGGCCTATGAGCGAAGAAGGTCGTGAAGCGAGTCTACGCACGCCATTCAGGAAGCTCCCTATCTTGGAACGATCCTTCGGCTGCTCGGCAGTCGTTGCGACCGTCATTTAGCTCGTATCACCTATCCTTACTCTTGGATCGATCGCAGCATAAAGAACGTCAGCGATAAAATTAATGATGATAACAGAGATCGTAATCACTATGACCGACCCGATTAAGGTTGGGTAATCATAGTTGTAAAGAGCCTGCGTGATCAAGTATCCCATTCCCTCGTAGCTAAAGACTTCTTCAATGACTATTGCACCCGCGATAAGATACGCGAAGGTAAGAGAGATCACTGTGATGACGGGAATCAGTGAATTTTTTAGAGCATGAACATACGTCGCCTTACGTTCTCCAACGCCCTTCATGATGGCTGTTCTTACGTAATCAGCGCGGAGATTGTCGAGCATAGAAGAGCGCATAATCCTCGTGATCAGACCGAACGATATCAATGCAAGAGATAGAGCTGGGAGAACCAGATGGGCTACTGATGAATAAAAATACGCATAATCTCCTCGAATCAGAGCGTCCAAAGTAATAATTCCCGTGAGAGGTTGAGGCGGGACAAGAGCCGGATCCGCCAGCTGAGTCGCAGGAAAGATATGGTTGTTGTAAGCTAGAAAAAATTGCAAGATAAGTGCTACGAGAAAAGGAGGCATGCACCAGCTAATCAGATAGACAGCTCTTATGCCATGGTCCCCTGCTTTTTCATGATGAGATGCAGCAAAGGCTCCCGTGAATACACCAAGGAGTATTGAGATTCCCATTGCAACGAATGTTAGTTCCAGAGTTCTCGGATAGTAAGTCTCAATGAGAACTGATACTGGTGCCTTGAAAAAAGGGGAATTGCCAAGGTTGAAGGTGAACACTGAGATGATATAATAGTAAAGCTGTGTCAGCACTGGCTGATTCAAGTGGTATTCATTTGTGATCGCTTGGACCTCAGACTTTGACGCATGCGGACCCGCCCAAACGTAAGCTGGATCCGATGATACGAGATGTGTTAGAATAAAGGTAAGTACAACCACACCGACTATAAGAAGTACGGAATAGATGGCCCGCTTGATCAGATAGGTTACGAAACCCATTCGTTGTGTGCGTCTCTTCTCTTTTTAGACTTGCAATTAAACGGTCGCTCTATACTCGCATTTTATCCTTTGCACGAACTGCAGTCTACAAGGGGCCGGAGAGTTATAGTCGCTTTAATGATTGGAATGAAGTCATCAGTGCAATTTTTCAAAGGGGACATAGTCATTTTGATGTCCGAAATGTCTAGGCCCGAACAGCTCAAGACCTCTTTTCTTTCGCCAGACTTTGTCAATGCTCGAACCCAAGACTACGACCTTCTTTGATTTTGCTAGTTTGTCGTTCGTGATTCCGAGAGCGGTCTTTGGATCGAGGAACATTATCAAGTCAGGCGGCATGACCGCCGGAGCGCCGTTAATCCAGCACATGATGTGTTCATTCATGATTGAACTTTTTAGCTTCCTCCCCTCGAATTCGCCCGTACCAGAGACATGAGCTTCGGCGAATAGAAATCCTTTCTCGTCCTTCCAAGAATACTTTGAGACAACGCCCTCGAATATCTTCCTTCCGTTTACGAGTTTGCTCAAAACCGCTTCGATAGGATCTCCCCCTCGATTTTCTGTTGCTTCCCTCCTAGCTTGGCCAATTTCGATGCATTTGGAAATACTTCCCTTTACAATGCATTCTCTAGCCTTTGAGACTTCCAGTGGGCAGTCGACCACACCCACATGACCTCCTGCTATCACGCTCGCGTATCTTGCAATCGCCTCGTAATCGTCTATTCCAGAGTAGCTTTCCACAAGAAATTGGTTCCCAGTTTCACTTGATATCGCGGAAGGAGCCATCGAAAGCGAAAAGATGTGGACTGTACTCTGATGAAGCTCCGGGCCCGCTCGCCCCATAAGATCCCCGTCAATCGTAGGCAGTCCTAGTTTTGACGCAATTGCAAGCGATGCTGCGGTGTTACCTCCACCTATCTCCGTTGAAACTGTTGCCGCGATCTTCTTGCCCATTCCATCCTCGAGTAATTTGAATGATGCAGCGATTGGATCTTCAAAGACGACCTTCTTCTCCTTTCCAGCGTGTTTTCCCATCGATGTGGGGGCAACGGAACCAACAAAATAAGGACTCGCGATTCTATCGTCGTCCTGCAGCTCTTGAATAGATGCAACCTGCAGTTTTTTTCCTCGATTGTACTGAGCCATGAGTGACCTTAGCCCTTCTTCCGGAGAACCACCCCCGCCGGTGCCTAGTATTGTCGCTCCGACGATCAGATTTTCAATGTCTGTTTTGGATAACGTCCTCAAAATGTGATCATCCTCTCCTTATTTTTCCGTCTCACTGAAGAAGTTTGATTTAGGTCTGATTTTTAAATTCTACATTGAGTGGTGATATTACAAAAATGCCATCCTCTCTTTCTAAAACAAAGAATTCGAAAACAGCGGTAAAACTAGTAAAGGACCTTCTGAAAACCCAGAAGGGTGAAACTGTTGCAATAACGTGCGACAACGAGAGCGACTTGGATTTTGTCCAAGCAGTTGAGAATGCGGCCGTTTCTCTTGACGCGAGACCCCTAGTATTGAAGAATTTTGCTCCACCTTACGTCGGGCGCGCCGCAGAACCGTACCTTCCACTAGACAGTCTCATCGGGGCCGTAAAGGAATCGGACGTCTGGATCGAGCTAAATAGAAAGTGGCTCCTCTACTCTAGGGTCTACGAGGAAGCGATGGACAGAAAGCGCACGAGATACATGTGCCTCGTCGGTATGAGCGTCGACATGGCGAACCGATGTATCGGTGAAGTCGATGTGCCAAAGTTGCTCGAATTTCAGAGAGTACTCCAGCGCGTGACTAGAGAATCACGATCAATGCACTACACGACTCCCGGCGGAACAGACATCAGCTTCGAAAACGATCCAAAGCGACCCGTTTTAGTCGAGGGCGATGTAAATGGTCCGGGTGAGTATATGCTACTCGGGCAGGTTGATTGGGCGCCGGTGGAAGAAACAATAAACGGAACCATAGTTTTCGATGGATCTGTCAACCCACCCGACGAGCTTGGACTGCTGAGAGGTCCTGTGAAAATGGAAATTCGGAACGGTCGCGTGAAGCGGTGTTTTGGCGGCCCTCAGGCCAAGGTCTACGAGAAATGGCTCCGATCTCTAAACGACGAGAACATGTTCATACTAGCGCACCTCTCGTACGGTTGCAATCCCGGCGCGAAACTCACGGGAAACGTTCTAGAGGACGAAAGAATTTTTGGCGTTTTGGAATGGGGTCTCGGGAACCAGAGCAAGACCTTTGCGGCGTTGGATACAAAAGCGATATCACATTCGGACGGCATTACACTGCGACCAACGCTCCAGGCGAACGATGGTCAAGTTATCATAAAAGACGGAAAGTATGTTCATTCTGACTTGGTGGAAGCTGCTCAGATCCTAACGAGGAAAAAGAATCGTTAGCAAAGCGAAAAATTGAACCCTTTTTCGCGATTGAATCCCGTGCCCATCGAGTTTCAAGCCCTTTTCCTAACTACTCCTAGAAATAGGAGTAAGAGCAGGGCAACCCCAAGGCCAGCGGCGGGTACTACAAAAGAGACCGTGAGCGTACCAGACGAAATAGCACCGGCAACGATAGGCCCGACCAGCCCTCCGATACCTATTGAGGATTCGAAAAGTCCCGCTCCGGCTCCTATGTGCTCCTTGGTGCTCTCCGCAATTAGCGTGACTTGGGAAATTGCATAGACTACAGAATAGCCGATTGCAAAAAGAGCGAAAGCGAGGAAGTATAGCGCACCGGTTTGATCTTTTATCATCAAAATGAGTGTTGAAAGCGATGCTAAAGCGGCAAAGGATAATGTGTTCCTCACTCGATTACCTTGGTCGAAAAATCTGTCACGTAAGGATTGTTTTGCAAAGAGAATGTACGTCAAAAATCGCACGACACCGTACGTCGTCGTTATCACACCAACAAGCACCAAGCCCAGACCAACTGTTTTGGTCGCATATGGTCCAAAGAACGTGAAGAATACGCTCGATGTCAGAGCGGAAAGACATGTCGTGACCAAGCAAGTCCAAATCCGAAAGCCCTTCTTCTCATCCGAAGGCAGGAGAACTTGACGAATTGAATGGAGAAGCGAGACATGAACTTCATTTTCCAAATTCTCAATTTTCGAGGGAGAGAAATGGGGCCTCTGAGTAATCATCATCCATGAATTTACCGAGATTAAAATTGCAAAGAATACTCCGCTCACTATGAAAGCAAATCTGTACGAGTAAACTGTCACAAGGAACGTCCCAATTAGTGGTCCGAACATTGCACCTCCAGACCAAGTGTAATTGAAAATGCTCAGAGACTTCCTAGGTTCCCTGAATGGATCTTCAGTTATAGCGGCTTCGATCGCGGGCCACAGCATTGCCCACCCAGTACCTTCGACCAATCGAATTAGGATTAGCGTAATTGGACTAGTCGTCAAAGAGTATAGGAATGAGACCAAGCAAAGTAGAATGAACGAGGTAAGAATGAAGAATTTTCGAGAGCCACTTCGATCAGAAAAGTGACCCATAATGAAAGGCATGAATGAGTATACTGCATACGATGTCCCCCCGACCAATCCGAGCTCAAGAGCGTTTGCATGGATTGCAACAGCAAACAGTGGAATGAATATGTAAAAAACTGGAAGAACCGCGTTGGCAACGGCGGAAGAGAAAATGTAGCTTATGAATTGCGTGTTATTTGCTTGGGCCGCTCCTCCATCTTCTTGATCGTTAGAATCAATTGAATTATTTGCACTAGTGCCCATTTTGTAACTCCCTGTGACTTTGCTTGGAAGGAAAGTATTCCAGAATAGCCGGAGATTATGCCTTCGAATGTCAGCAGTGATAAACTGATCTACATTCCGAAGTATATTCAAGGTTCCAAGCTTTTTCCTTTCAACCATAAGAAAATTGGAACAGCTGGGGTCTCTCGAAATTTGACTAGGATCCTGTAGAGGGAGAATTCCACTCGAATGCGATCTTATCAAAACCGAGAAACGAAGCTTTACTTAATTACGTGAAAGAGGATCGAGCTCAGCAAAGAGGGTCATACAACTGGTTCCCGAAGCAGACGGAGTCCTTGAAGCTCAAAGAATCCTCGCCCGAGCAGAATCAAACCACGTTGACCTCCGACTAATCGGTGGTATCGCTTTTAGACTTCGATGTCCGAGCAGCCAAATCCTTGCATTAAAGAGAAGCTACGCGGATATTGATCTAATCGGGTTGAGAAACCAGTCGTCTGCGTTAAAAAAGCTGTTCCAAGAACTCGGCTATTCCCCCAGGGAAAAATTCAATGCAATGAACTACGATCGAATGATTTTCAATGACTTTTCGAATAACAGACGTGTTGATATCTTTCTTAATATATTTGAAATGTGTCACAAGTTCGATTTCTCTCATAGAATAAAGCTCGACAAGATTACTCTTCCGCTCGTTGACCTTCTACTGACAAAGCTCCAAGTCTACGAGATAACAGATCGAGAGTACCGTGACGTAATATCTCTGTTACTCGATCACGAAATTTCTCAAAGTGACGAAGATCCGGAAAGAATTAACGTGAAGTACGTCGGGAAGCTGTGCGCGAATGATTGGGGATTGTGGAAGACCACTACGCTAAATTTGGACCGAATAGACTCCGCCCTTTCGAGTTTCAAACTAACCGATGAACAAAGGGAATTGGTAAAGGAAAGAATTGAACTTCTAAAACAGACCATCGCAAGTATGCCCAAGTCAATGAGGTGGAGCATGCGCGCGAAGCTCGGAGAAAAAGTTCGATGGTACGAGCTGCCTGAAGATGATAAGAAAGTTGTCGATAGCAATTTTTTCGAGGCTTCGGCGACCACCAAAAACCAGTAGTTATGTAAGCCCCCTTGGAAAACGCGAGACTCTTTCGTTGCCCTTCTTTGTGATTACGTACGCGTCTTCGATCCTTATGCCGCCAGCGGATCGCTTGTAGATTCCAGGTTCAACAACGACCACGCTCCCTTCGGTTATTTCTTCTTTGGAAGAAGGAATGAACCAGGGTGGTTCTTGATCGTCGAGTCCGATTGAATGACCGACGTGATGGAGAATTTTCGGATAGCCGGCATTTGTGATAACATCATTGACTGCGGAAAAAATTTCCTTCCCCTTCACTCCAGGTTTCATAATTTCCTCTGCTTTTTCTAGTGATTTGATCAGCGTGTCAGCGACTTGCTTTTGCTCCTTTCTCGCTTTTGTTTCTCCAACTACGAACGTTCTGCATAAGTCCGACCAGTAATTATTCGAAGCAGCTTGTAAATCTAAAATCAGTGTATCTCCCCTTCTTAGGACTCTGTTTGTCGCCCACCCGCCCACTCCAAGGGACCTCTCACCAGAAACATGGTCGCCTATGACCCAACCGAAGGGACCATATTCCTTGAACGCATTGTAATTCATTTCCCGGTAAACATCCACCTCGCTTTTTCCGGGTTTTGAACTACGTTTTGCGCACTTGTATGCGAAGTCAAGCATATGCGTCGAGTTCTTCAAATATTGGATTTCGTCCTTTCCCTTTGTCTTACGCATAGACAAAATCAGTCTTGAAATTCCTACTCTCTCTTTTGCTCCGAGAGAACCAGAAATTGCAGACAGGTAAAGATCGCTGAGATGCCAATCCTCTATCCCAATCCTGCTAGGATTGCCATCTAATTTTCCTAGCCACTTTGAAAATTTGCCAGACAAATAATCTGCATAAACTACGATTCGATTATTTGGGTCATAATCAGTATAGGTTTCGATTTCGCCATCTGAAAAGATGCTCTTCAAAGGATTTTTCGTCTTCACAGTCTCTTTCAACCAAGGGTTTGAAATTTCGCTTTCTCCCACTAGAATTGAAGACTGTCCGTCGCTTCGAATTGCAAGAAATGAGGTTGAACGCGGCCCCTTCATGAGCGTAAGATACATGTTGAGATTTGAAGGAAATCCTGTAAAATAGAAAATATGTTTTGGATTTGAGATTATGGCTAGGTCTAATTTCATCTCTTGCATTTTTTCAGCAAGAGCTTCGCACCTCTTTCGAGGACTGTCTTTTCCCTTAAGACTCAAGTCAATCGTACATCATTCGTCAGAGCAAAAACCGAGATAAGTGTTTGGCGAAACTAAGAAAAAAGCCAAACACTAGATTTGTCTTTTTCAAGCGTGAATGGGATTCTCTATTCTTTGCGTTGAAGGAGTCTTCTTATTCTCGTTGAATACCTGAAGGGCTTCTCTCACATTTGCGTTCTCGTGAACGATTGCTCTGATTCCTTTGATCATTGCAACAGGATTCTCATTCTGCCAGATATTTCGTCCCATATCCACACCCACTGCGCCCTCTCTTACCGCGTTGAATGCTAGGTTGAAGACGTCTTCTTCGGTATTCAGTTTTGGACCTCCAGCCACTACGAGCGGAACTGGACAGCCGTTGACGACTTTGGTGAAATCTTCGCAGTAGTACGTCTTTACGACTTGAACCCCTATCTCGGCTGCCAAGCGGCAAGCAAGCGCGAGGTACTTTGCATCTCTCTTATCAAGTTCCTTTCCAACCGCAGTGATCGCCATGACTGGCATTCCGTACTCTCCCCCCTCGTCGACGAGTTTAGAGAGATTGACAAGTGTCTGTTTCTCGTGGGCTGTGCCTACGAAAATTGATAGTGCGACAGCCGCAACGTTTAGTCGGACGGCATCTTTCATAGAAGCTGTGATTTCTTCGTCGCCCAAATCATCTTTGAGTATACTTGAGCCACCTGAAACCCTAAGCAGTATCGGAGTATCCCATTTCGGATCTACGCAGTTGCGCAGAACTCCTCTCGTAACGGCGAGTGTGTCAGCATAAGGTAACAATGGTTCAATCGTCTTTCTCGGATTCTCTAGTTTGTTTGTTGGTCCCATGAAATATCCGTGGTCGCAAGCTAGCATTACGGACCTGCCAGTTGCAGGTTTTATCATACGAGATAATCGATTTTTCATTCCCCAGTCCATCTGTATCTCTTCCTCCGCCTTTTTCCTATCAGTCATAAAGAGCAGTTTCACGACTAATAACGATTCTGCCCCTCATCGAGCCATTCTTCCGTTTTCAATAACTAGAAAAAGGACGCTTGAAGAGAGCTAAGTTACCAATGAGCCATCACCCAATTCCGCCAGGAATGAGAATTACTCAGGTTGCAGTTGTAGTGAGAGATCTGCAAAAGACAATGGGAGCCTATCACAAGATGCTCGGCTGGCAACCGTGGAGCGTGTATGATTACAAATCGCCTTTGTTGCACGACACTATGGTTCGTGGAAAACCTACCCCGTACAGAATGCTCGGAGCGGAAGTCCATTGTGATCCAATAGACTTTGAAATTCTTCAGCCAGTCGAAGGCCCGAGTATATACAAAGAATTCCTCGATCAACATGGAGAAGGACTGCACCATGTCTCAGTTGTTAGTAAGAAAGAGGATGTTCATGCTGCTCTGAAGGAGTTCAAGAATAAAGGCGTCGATGTTTTGATGAGCGGCCAAATAGGACCTGACATTGAGTACTATTACATGGATACGGAACCTACTTTGAAAATGATCGCTGAGACTGTCAGCGGGCACGCAATATCTCTGAAGCCGAGCTGGACCTATCCCTAGGCACCAGCAGCTTTCCAAAGCGGATTTAGTAGTCCGGCGTCAGAGATTTTCATTACCTCACCATAAAGGCGGAGCCACTTCTCGTAGAGCGAGACATATTTCTCGTGGTTTGCTCTTTTAGGCTCGAATGTATCTTCGAACCTAACGAATTCTCGTCCCGCTGTCTCGAGATCATTATACAGACCGGCTCCAATTCCCGCACATATCGCCGCTCCGTGTGACGTGGATTCTTTCACAACCGGAGTCCGGACTTTGACATTCAAGACGTCCGAAATTATTTGCGGCCAAAGATAACCCTTCGCCCCTCCTCCTGCGAAAGTAATCTCTCTTACTTTCCCCCTAGACAAGGATTGAAGTATGTTCAAGTGCCCCATAACTACAAAAGCAGCAGCCTCTTCAATCGCCCTAATACATTCTTTCTTTCCGGAGTGAGCTGGATCTGTTATGTCAAATTGCATAAAAGCTGGCGATGCATGTGCCCACCTCTTGGAATTCATAATATTTGAAAAGATTCCAAAAACACCGTTAGCTCCCGGGGGGACTACGCTAGCTTCTTTCTCTATCAGCGTGTATGGATCAACACCTTTTCTTTTCGCTTCTTGCTTTTCAAGTTCGCAGAAAGCATCTCTAAACCAGCGCATCGTCAAACCGCAATAGAAACCAATCCCCTCGATCATCCACTCATTCTGCACCGCGTGGCATAAGGTTCTGAGACGGATTTTTGGATCTATCACGGCTTTGTCTAGCAGCATGGTTAGCTGCCAGAAACTTCCTCCGAGAAGTGTAACCTGTCCTGGCTTTGTAACTCCAAGACCGACGAGACCTAGCTGGGTGTCCGCTCCGCCCACCACAACTGGAGTCTCTTCCAAGAGTCCAGTTTCTAGAGAGGCCTTTCTTGTCACCTTTCCAACAATTGTTCCCGGTTGAGTTACTTTTGGAAAGATATGACTTTCTAGGTCACAAATTCCCATGATTTCTTTCGACCAATCTCGTGATTTCAAGTCGAACATGCCGGAGCTAGATCCTGCGGAAGGATCTGTGACAAACTCGCCGGATAGCCGGTATAGAATCCAGTCGCTTAACATTCCAATGTGTTTGATCTCACGAAATACATTTGGCTCGTGTTTCCTTATCCATAAAAAGCGCGCAGGCGCCGTGATTGAGATCCAATCACCTGCAAGTGAAAAAATTCTACGAGCTTTTCCAGTTTTGATCAAGTACCGGGCTTCGCTCGCGGCTCTTGAATCAACGTTAGGGCAAGCCCATATTTCTTTTCCTGCTTCGTCGTAGAGAACCATCCCCTCTCTCATGCTTGTTGAGCTAACTGCTTTGACTGCGTGGGGGTCCAATTCAGCACTCCGAATCGACTCCCGAACGCATTCGGAGATGAGTCTCCAATTATTTGTCGTGTCGAAAACTTGTGAAGACGGAAATCCTTTCAGTTGTTTATGGGCCCATTCCCTTTGTGAAAAGGAGAGTTGATTTCCCATTGAGTCAAAAATGACTGCCCGACAGCTCCCCGTTCCAGCGTCGATTGCCATCAAATAATTATGATCGGCAAGTCTCCTTGTCGTCTTACTAAACAAAGGCAGAGTCTTCGCCGTGCACTATTTCTTTTTCTTCAACATTGCTTCAGGATTGATGACTGTTTGCAGGTCTAGTCCTGACAGGTACCTTTCGAGTTGCTTTGCCACAATGTCCGCCCCCTTTGTTGTGGTTTCAAAAGTCGCTCCGCCTATATGGGGCATTACAATTGCATTGTCAAGTTCAACTAAAGGATTCACGGGTCGATTTGAATCGTATCTAACAATGTCCATGCCTGCTCCCGCAATCTTCTTTGTCTTTAGCGCATCATAGAGAGCCTTCTCGTCGACCATACTCGCCCTAGCTGTATTGATGAAATAGGCACTCTGTTTCATCTTTTTGAATTGTTTTTCGGAGAAGAGATTCTCGTTTTCCTTCGACTCTCTCGCATGAAGCGAGATGTAATCGGAGTTTGAAATCAAAGAATCAAGATCGCTTACTGAAATTCCGGGGGACTCGATCATTGATTTGTCGAGAAAGGGGTCGTAAACTAAGACATTCATTCCAAAAGCCAATGCCCTCTTAGCTACTTTTGAGCCAACGCGCCCATAACCCACGAGTCCAAGAGTTTTGCCACCGAGCTCATGACCGAAGAATTGATTCCCCTCGAAATTATCCGCACCGACAATCTTGGTCCTCTTGACATGGTCAATGGCCCTCACTAGATTTCTGGATAACATGATCATAAGAGCTATAGTCAGGTCAGCTACAGCGTCTGAGTTCTTGCCTGGCGAGCAAACCACAGGAAGGTCCTTTCTTGTAGCCGCTTGAATGTCGATATTCACAGGACCTCCCCTCGCGCATCCGATTAGCTTTAGTTTAGGTCCTGCATCCATAACTTCCTCCGTCACAGGCGCCCCGTGAACGACGATGCACTCCATTTCCTGATCAGCCTTCAATTCTTCGATCAATTGTTTTGGGCTTCCAAGATACTCTCGGATGCTCTTTTCAGAAGGAGTGGAAGGAACTAGTTTTTCCTGTTCATTCATTTCAATAAATCGAACAGAATTCGTTTTAGTTATGGTCGAGAAGGCTTTCTTGAAATCGTCAACCAAGACAAAAGAGTCTCCGACAACAAGCATTTTCATTTTATTTTCTTTCCACTCCACAGAATCTTCTTCCTCAACGCATTCCCCGTCCTCCCGCGACTGTGATGATTTCTCCAGTGATGAAACTCGATTCATCGGACGCAAGAAAGACAGATGTGTTTGCAATGTCTTCAGGTTTTCCAAGTCTATTGAGAAGCGATTCCTTAGCCATGGTATTTTTGATTTGTTTGGGCATCCATGAAATGATATCCGTTTCAATTGTCCCGGGGCAGATCGCGTTCACATTGATGTAAGGACCCAAGTTGACAGCTAGAGACCTAGTTAGTCCAATCATTCCTGCCTTTGATGACACATAGTCAACGTAGGTGAGACCAGAACGCTGTGCCAGAGCCGAAACCGATGAGATGTTGATTATCTTGCCGTGTTTCTGCTTGAGCATAAACGGGGCAACTGCCTGGCAGAGAAAGAAAGCACTTTTCAAATTCACGTTCATTGTTTGATCAAAATCCTTCTCTTTTGTTTCAGGGAACTCCTTTGAGAGAAGTATCCCGGCGTTGTTCACTAGGATGTCAATCTTCCCAAATTCTCTTAGGGCTCTTGCGACTAGCGCTTTCGACTGCCTAATATTGGAAACGTCTGCTCTGTAAGAGGATATTTTGCCTTTTACCTGTGAATCGTTACTTAGAGTGTTTACAAGCTTGAGTGCCTTGGCCTGTGACTTGTTATAGTTGATCAGGACATCTGCTCCTTCGAGAGCGAAGGCTTTTGCGATGGCAGCGCCTATTCCCTTGCTTGATCCGGTAACTATTGCTGACTTGCCCTTTAATCTCTGCATTGAATTATCATCTTCTTCATTTCTGACTATTTCTTACTAAATCGCACAACGTTAATATATTATCAGCCAACCGGAGCTCTCCAGAAGAGATATGGCCAAGGAAGCTTCGCCTAAGCCGACAACCTTTGCAAGAGACGCGACAGGACTTGTCAGATCTTTCACTTGGGTTGACGCTCTTATTCTTAGTCTTGCTGTAACGGGTCCAACGCTTTTTGGGATTTCTTCTCAGATTGGTTATGTGGCCCCAAGCGGTCCTGGAGCTAACTTTGTCACTTCTGCTTTGCTCGGTTTGCTTTTCATGATACCGTTAGGAGTGATGTACTACATCTTCTCTAGTCATATGCCCAGATCGGGTGGTGATTACATCTGGCTGGGTCGCAGCGTCAACCCTGTTTTAGGGTTTGTTGGTGGTTGGGCTATGTTCATTTCTTTTGTTACACTGCTCGCAAGCGCTTCTACTACAGAACCTTACGTCGTTTTTCCCGATGTTGCCGTTTCATGGGGTTACACGTGGCATGACTCTGGCTTGGTCACTTGGGGTGAGACGTTTGCAAATAGCACGACAAATGTTTTCCTCACTACGATGCTCGTCGTTGTTGTTGCGATTTTGATTATCAGCTTTGGTCCCAAGATATACAGCAGGATCATGATAGCACTCGCCGTCTTAATTTTCCTCGCGACAACAATTTTCATAATAGCATTTGCTTCCGCGACTAATGCATCTTTTCAATCCGGCTTAAGCGCCATGACTGGGGGGGCGGTCACTTATTCTGGAATTATTTCCCTAGCTCAAAGCAATTCTATTCCATATACACCAGTTGCTATGGGTGCAACTTTGCTAGCTGTCCCATTTGGTGTTTTGCTTTTCAATGGCTTCAATTATTCTACCTATGTTTCCGGCGAAGTGCGAAATGCAAAGCGAAGTATGTTATGGGGAGTTTTAGTCGCACTGGCCATTTGTGGAATTATTGACTGTGTCGGTCTTTACTTCGTGGTAAGAGCAGAAAGCTATCAATTCGTCCAAGCAGCTTTTGGCCTCGCAAATTTGGGTAAATTTCCACTCGCTTCTCCGTGGTCTCCACTCTTTATTCCTGCGGTTCTGAGTAACAAGTACCTGTCAACATTCGTAGGCTTCGGCTTCTTAATTTTCAATTTCTGGTGGGCTGCTGGTCTGGCTCTTTGCGCGACAAGGTATGTATTCGCTTTCTCATTCGATAGAGTTCTTCCTACATTTTTCTCTGATGTGAATCCTAGATTGCATATGCCTCTAAAAGCAACTGCACTTGTCTTAGTGTTATCAGCGGCACTGACCTATCTGACAATATACACTACTTACTGGACTCAGCTTCTGAATACCGTAACAATATGGACAATAGTTTGGGTTGCGCTGGGGATAGGCGCAATAGTCTTCCCATTTGTCAGGAAAGACTTGGCGAGGGGACTTCCAGGCGGTCGTTGGCTATTACCTGTTTTCGGCGCTCTTACAATAGGGGTAATGGGTACAACATTCTATTGGTCAGTTACTAACACTGCAATCGGGCCTCACTCGCCCGGTTCCATCGAATTGCTAACAGGTATCTTTGCCTCAGCTATCGTGATTTACTTTGCACGGTACTTCTATTTCAAACGTAGATCAATAGATCTAATGCATGTTTTGAAAGAAATCCCTCCAGAGTAAGTTGCTTTAAGAAGATTAACCGTAGATTACCGGTGGCTCTTGGACGTTGACGTTAGTATCCAAAGAGCTAAAGCAAGGGGTAGAGAAACTAGCTGATGAACTTGGATCTCAAAATGACCCGGCAAAATCAATTCGACCGACTATTGCTGTCGCAAAAATGGTTGGACCGCAAGCATCTGAAGCGAAATGGGACAGTCTTGTAGTACGCTCGGACGAGAGTCAAGCTGTAGGAGGAGCCGGCTCGGGACCATCCCCCTCCGCACTATTTGTGGCTTCTGTTGGATTTGCCGACAACGTGTTATTCGCGAGACAAGCTGCGACAAATAACGTGGACTTTGACTCTCTTGAAACCACAGTCGAAGCTAGATGGGATCGTAAGGGATTATTCGAGATGGACGGTACGAACTCTTCAATTCAGAGTATTTCCATCGTAACAAGAATAACCACAAATGCTTCTCCGCAAAAAATTGTCGAATTACTTCAGTTAACTCATCGAAGATCCCCGATGGTTGCGACTTTGGCTAAATGTGTTCCAATAAAAAGAAGGCTGTTCGTTAACGAAATAGAGACTGCGCTTTAATTTACGAAGCTCGTTCGTTGAACAAATTTAACAATCCTCCATGTTCCGGCCCTCGTGGAAGTATAGGCCAAATGTCCACGATTTTCCGGTTTTCGACGACATTGTATACGTCGAAATAGCTTACCGCAAAAGGCGTGTAGCCCGGAGATAGCTCGACAGTGTCGCCGACCTTCAAGGGACAGGGATCGTAGATGTCGAATATACCGTGTTCTTCGTCATAGCGGTGGATTGGGTAATCATAATCTTTCAGAATAGCTTGGGATCCTCCTACAGTTTTCTTTCCTGCGTCAGTAACTATATGGTCCGACTTTCGACTGATCACGGTAGCAAGGACCGTCGTTGCTTGCTTGAACCTTGGATCAAACCCTGAATGGTACCCGTCCATCGCCGCATATGATCCTGGCTGAATCTCTGTGATTCGCGGATTTGATGCGGTGAGTTCCCAAGTCGCTGTACCACCTGCGGAAATAATGGGACAGGATATCCCATTTTTTGCGAGATAGTCGGCCACTCCGACGAAATAGTCCATCGCCTTTCGAGCCATGAATTCCCGTTTTGCTTTGTGAAATTCCAAAGAACAATGGCCCTCATATCCAGTTAATCCTTCGAATCGTAAACCAGGCATTCTCACAATTCTTTCAGCGAGTTTCAAAGCTTCGTTGGCCGAAGAAACTCCGCAACGTCCCATCCCGGTGTCAATTTCAATCAAGCAGCCAATTTTACTCTTCTCTTTCTCCGCTGCCTTTGATAGCTCGTTAACGTTCGAATCGTTGTCAACTGCGACCTTGAGATCAGTTTCGTGAGCGAGTCGAGCAGCGACCCTGGTTTTCTCGGCTCCCACAACCTCGTTGATCACAAATACATCAGAAATTCCTGCTCTTGACATAATAACGGCTTCCCAAATTGTAGCAGTTCCGACTCCAACAGCTCCAGCTTCAACCTGCATTCGAGCGATGTGTGGACTCTTGTGGACTTTGATGTGAGCTCTAAGCTTTGCAGGTTTATCTCTCATAAGACCATTCATTAGTGCAAGGTTTTGCTTCAATAAAGAGAGATCCAAAATTAACGCAGGAGTAACGAGCTCGTTTGGGTTTTTTCCAATCGATGAACCGTAAAGAGTGCAAGCTTTCTCATAGGCCTCTTGAATCATTGGAGAGACTTCTGTGAGTAGAGACAACAAAGAAAGAAACCTTGACAGAATAAATCAGAAAACAGACCTAATAAAGAATCTTGAGATGAATCGAATATAATTTAGAAATAAAAGTTGGTCTAGCAGGGGGCAATTTAGCCTAAGTAAATCTCGATTGAGAGAAAACTTTTCGTAAATGGAAAATGATCTCAGCTGTAACCTCGGGAAGTGGAATGAAAGTTGGAAAGAATCGGCGGCTTTGATTACAAATTCTCAAAGGATATTATGACAGACTGTCGGGTCTGCTCGGCTCTTGGTTTTGAAGTGTCAGCAACTCGTATCACGTCGACTTTGGACTGGGATTTTTTCTATTGCTCGAACTGCAAGAATTGGTTCCAAGTTTCGCAGAAGGATCATAGCGAAGCTTTCCTAATTCAGGACAAGAAGCAGGTTGAGGCTCTAGAATATTGTGAGAAAAATCTTGGACTAGAAGCAAACAAAGAACAAGTAGATCTCATCCGAAAGATTCCAAGGAGATTGTCCTCGCTGTTCTATCGGATGATTTCGCCGTATCTTGACGAAGGTAACTAATGAACGACTGACTGGCTTCCCGAGAAAACACACGACGTATCTAGTCTAATCTAATATTACTCCAGTCTGGAGGTTGATCTTTTTTCCCAATAGAGTCCTTACAAAATGGGGGAACGGAGAAAAAACTTTCTCTCATAGTTTAGAAAACACTTAGCAGGTTCTTCGAAATATCTCTCAAGAATTTCTCGTTACATCCGGTGTAAATGGAGACTTCATTGACACCGATTTCGACATATTGCTCGACTACATTAACTACTTCGTTCCAATTCTTACAAAGATGAGTCTTTGATTTGACGTCATCTGCGGTAATATTTCTTCCTGCTTTTTCAACTGCGATAGGATCAGGAAGACTCCAAGAATCCTTGTTCATTATCCCTAGCGTCCTCCAAGAGCTTTTGACAATTTCACGAGCATCCTGAAATGTAAAGGCTAATTCTATGCATATTTTTCCAAGGCCGTTTCTCATCGATTTTCGCCTGCCTTCTTTGTATGCGGGGAGAATTTCGTCTTTCAGTTTCTGAACGTTGTTTCTTGGAGCTATTGTGATCAACCCATCTGAGTTCATGCCAGCTAGGTAAGCTGCCTTCCTACCGATTGCTGAAATAAAAACGGGTATTTTCTTCCTCGGTTTGGTGTAGAGGAAATAGAAATCTGAAGAAAAGTACTTGCCGTCAAAGCGAAAGGGTTTCTTTGAATTCCAGAGCTTTCTGATTAACTCGACACCTTCCGTGACTCTGTTCATACGCTCTTCCCAGTTTGGCCACTTACCGTTCCAGAAGGGTCTCTCATTCAGTGCTTCGCCAGATCCTACCCCAAGCAATATTCTTCCTGGGTACATATTGTCAAGCGTCGCGGCCGCTTGCGCAATGATCGCTGGATGATATCTCGCTCCGGTAGGCACTGTTACGAAAGGACCGACACTAATTCGTGACGTCTTTTCTAGAGCAACGGGCATCACTGACCAAACAAAGGACGATCTCTTCCCAGAGTGATACCAAGGAAAAATATGATCACCGAACCATGCTGTAGTAAATCCAAGCTCTTCTGCAAGTACTGTGGCTTCAACAAACTCTGACGGATCGTAATCGTTTTCCCCGAGATTCGCTGTGATCTCTGCTTTTTTCTTTGGCATTTGTTGGGCTAATTCCAAAGGAAAGAAAAGCTTCTGATAAGCTTATTTTACCAGATTTGATCAAAAAATTAGATGACGGCCAAAAAGGCGACGAACCCGAAGTGGCATGCTTGGTAGCTAGAAGCTCTTAAGAGAAGGAAGGAACACAACCATGAAATTTGGACTTGCGGTATCGGGCCGCGCTGAGCCGGCGCGGCTTGAAAGGATGGCAGTTTTGGCGGATGATTTAGGGTACGACTCGTTTTTAGTAACCGATCACTTCATGTTGCCCGATTCAAACAATCACATTGATGTATGGTCGTTTCTCCCTTATCTTGCGGCGAAGACCAGTCGCATCCGTCTTGGGACTTGCGTTACTCCAATTCCATTCCGACAGCCGGCGATCTTGGCCAAATCTATCTCTAGCGTTGACAACCTATCTAATGGTAGAGTGATTCTGGGAGCTGGATTTGGTTGGTTCAAGCCAGAATTTGATGGTTATTCAAAATGGTATGAAACCAAAGAGAGAATTGCATTCACGGAAGAAGCAATTCAACTAATGCAACTATTGTGGACGAAGAATGAGGGAGCAGTAAATTTTCAAGGAAAATATCTTAGATCCGAAGGTGCAGTAATCGAACCAAAGCCTGTTCAAAAACCGCATCCTCCGATTTGGTTCGGAGGACATTTGTCACAAAGTTTGAGGATGGCCGGCGAATACGGGCAGGGCTGGATGCCTATTGGACCAAGATGGTTTGACGAAAGCTATCCTAAACCGGATCAGTATTCTATTATGAAGAACAAAATAGTAGAGAAGTTGAGGAGAAGAAAAGACATCACTGAGCAAAAATTCGTTTTTACAATTTTGATCAATTCAACTGATTTGACGAAACTTCGGAGGGATATTGAAGACTACATCCAATCAGGAATGAACTATTTTACTCTGGGAGAGAAGGCCAAGTCTGACGATAGTCTACGAACCATAGAAACTGTTGCGAAAGAAATAGGGCACTCGCTTTAAACTGCTGAGGTCTTTCGAAATTGACAATTCATGGATGGAAGATTTCCTTCATCCCCTACTATATGATTTCAAAAATGAAATGGTCAGCTCCCACCACTGCAGAAGCAATCAAAGTACTAGGAGAGGGAGGATTTGACGGAGTGGAGTGGATGTTAGGACATCATTTCAACAGTGTTGGAGAATTGAGGGCTCTCGTCCAGAAAACAAGGTATCGAAAGTTACAAGTCTCAAACATAATGTGCTGGCAGGACTTTGTAACGAAGGATGAAAGCAGTAGGAAAAGACGTGTTGCAGTTATCGAGAAATACATCCAAGGAGCGTCTGCGCTTGAAATTCCTATTTTGAACGTGTTTACAGGACCGATGACCTGGAGTCCCGAGTACGAGAAAATTGGAAGAGATATTTCGGAAGAAAGAGCCTGGAATACAGTGAAAGATTCCTTTTCGAGCATTGTCGAGTCTGCGGAGAAGAATAACGTCATAATTACCGTTGAGGCCGTTTTCGGAATGCTAGTACATGATTATTACACGATGAGAGAGCTCCTTAGCTATTTTGATTCAAAGTATCTTGCCGTGAACCTCGATCCGTCTCACCTCGCCCTATATGGGAACGATCCTGCATGGGCAATAACAAGACTAGGGACAAAAGTAAGGCATGTTCATGTGAAAGACGTGGCGGGAAAAGCTGGTGTTCTAGGAGAGGATTTTAATTTTCCTTTCCTGGGAGAAGGAGTAGTGCAGTGGAGACCCTTCTTTGATGCACTAGAGTCCGTTGGATATTCGGGTTTCCTCTCTTTGGAGTTTGAAAATGATTCTTATCTTAACAATGTTTGTGACGGAAATTGGCGAGTTGCTGCCAGAGAGTCGAAGAAACGACTGGAAAAATTCTTGAAAGCTTGATTGCCTATCTGGCTTTCTAGTTGAAGGGAAAAGAAAAGAGCGAATCACATTGACCGAAAATGTCGGAAAATTACTTCCCCTATCTATTGCGTCTGATTTGTCAATACAAAAGAGGGCACGGTCGAATACTGTCATCTTTCTTCTCACAACGGACGTAAGCGGCTTTTCACGTGTTTGTCTACTTTCTCCTTATCAGGTAATTTCAACTTCTCGCAGTGAACTCTGTTTTCAAGTTTACAAAGGATCGCACACTGAACATAATCTGAACAAGAAGTCTAACGCGACGTTCATTTTGCAGGATGGACTAGGACTCTTGTACGTTCGCGGCTTTGCAAAGCGTTTCAAAAGTAAGGCTGACCATTTCAAAGTTAACACTGCGAGATCAAAACAATCAATGTATCGATTCAAAGTCACGGAAGTATTAGGCGATAGATCTGAAGCTGCGCCGATCAACTCTCACATGAAGTTTGACGCGACGATTGTTGGACCGGAATATCGTACCTCATTCGAGGACATGCGAAGTGAAATAAATTCTGCTCTAAGTAAATTTAGAACTCGAATCAATACCTAAGTACAAGGAATCAGAATGCAGTGGCTTGTCCTCATTTCGTGCGTGCAAGTTATCTAGAGGGGGTTCAAATATGATGATTGAATTTCGTCTAGCTCCCATCGAAAGCCGCGAAACTCGATAACCCGGCAGTGACGTTTTGCAGATTATGGCGCGGTTATGGCAGAGATCGCTTCACAGAATGGTTCCCCTGCTCATATGCCCTAGTAGTAAAGCCATTGTTCATAAGTAGTTCATTAAGGACACCCGCGCCGGTGAGATTCGCGCTCCCTTTGACAATATAAGAGGGAATGAATGACAGCGATTACAATTGAAATTTGGAAAGTGGTATAGCATACGATTGCGCATTGAGAGATATGCCCTAAGGACTAATTAAGCCGAAAGATATGCTCTTCTCTAGTTTTGTGACTCTATCAGTATCCCGGATCGAAGACCCGTATCTTTCTGACAGAGGGGTGGCTTCGGCTGTTTCTACATCATGGGCTGAGAGTTGATTGCCTTTACCATCTTGAGATTACTATCTTCTTGTCAGTGAAAAAATCCACCGTGTCGATCTGCGCGTGAAGAATCCCGTAAAACGACTCTCTTCTTCCTCCGAAAGGAAAGGGAGCAGCCGGCTGGGCGACCCCCAGGTTGATTCCTATGTTTCCTGCATCGACCTCATGTCTAAACTTCGACGCCGAGCCGCCGCTTGAAGTGAAGATACACGCCATATTTCCAAAATTCGTGTTGCCGTTGATGGACTCTATCGCGTCATCTAAGCTGTCATAGGATAACACGCTAGCTATTGGACCAAAAATTTCCTCCTTTGCGATTGTCATGTCTTCTGCGACTTGATCAAAGATTGTTGGACCCAAATAGAATCCTTGGGGATACGAAATTACTTTGGTTTCTCTTCCGTCCGAAGCTAACTTTGCGCCTTCGGACAGTCCCTTCTCGACGTAATCTAGGATTCTTTCCTTGGATTTCTTCGAAACGACTGGTCCCATTTGCGTTGAGTTTTCTAGACCATATCCCACCCTCAATTCGCTCGATGCCTTGGCGAATTTGTTTACCACAGTTTTGCGAGTGTCATCACCAATAGTGATGAGATTGGCCCCGGCGAGGCACCTCTGACCTGCGTTTCCAAAGAAAGATGAGACAATCGGTGATATTGCATTGTCGATTTTCGCGTCTGGCATTATAACGATTGAATTTTTCGCACCGCCATTTACAAGGGCTCTCTTTCCATGTTCACCAGCAAGCTGGTAAACTCTTTTAGCGACGGGGGTAGAGCCGACAAATGTTACACCTTTCACGAGTTTATGCGAAATCAAAGTTTGAACTGTATCCTTGCTCCCGTGAACTAAATTTAGGACGCCCGGAGGAAGGCCGACCTTATCTTCAATGAGTTTCACCACATAGGCAGTTGGTACTGGATCTATTTCGCTAGGCTTCACAACTATAGAATCACCAAGTACAACTGCATATGGGATAAACCAGAATGGAACCATCAAAGGGAAATTGAAGGGGCAGATTATCGCAAAGACACCGAGAGGTTCTTTGACAGAAAATTCATCAATCCCCTCTGCGATCCGGTCAAAAGTCTCGCCCTTTGAAAGCGTGTAAGCCGTCGAAATCGCAGATTCCACGTTTTCGATTGTCCTTTGGACTTCGCCTCGACTCTCTTCAAGGGTCTTGCCGTGGCTTTGAGTATTAATTGAAGCAATTTCGTCGCGATGTTCTTCAAGCAAGGAGCGGATTTTGAATAGATACTTTATTCGTTCCAAAATTGGCACGTTGGACCATTTTTCAAAGGCCTTTTGGGAAGTTTCAACAGCCAAGTTTGTTTCTTCGGTCGTCGCAAATGGGACCTCGCCGATAGACTCGCCCGTACCAGGGTCATATATGAGCTGAGTTTGACTGGAAACCGATCTCTTCCAGTTCCCATCAATCAAAAGTTCGAGCTTTCCATAACTTTCATTTAGTTTCATTTTGGTTGAATCTACTCCAATAGCTAATTGTGTAGTTCTGGTAGTGGGGGCCTTTATCAGTTATTTCAAACTCCATTACATATTTCGTGCCAGTTTCCACTTGATTAAATGACTAGACCATTCTGTATTGCACAAGCCTTAATTTGATTCTCAAAGGGCTTGTAGTTGCCAGTCATATAACAGGTGACTTTGATTTGCCAAATGTTGAGCTGACAGGCGCGAAATACATAGCCGAATATCTCAAGAAATCCGGTATGAGACATGTCTTCGGAATTCCTGGGCACGGTAATGCAGCTATCATTGATGAGCTGATAGATTATGCACCAGATCTGGAGTTTGTTCCTATCAAGCATGAGCAATGGGGAGGACATATGGCGGATGGATATTTTCGCGCGAACCGAAAGATTCCAGCGGTAGTCACGACATCAGTTGGTCCGGGCGCAACAAATCTTTCTACTGCGCTTGCCACAGCTTATGTAGATTCTTCGACCTTTATTGCCTTGACTGGAGAGATTCAAACCTACCTATTTGGTATGGGAATATTTCAGGAGATTGAAAGGCAGAACGCAGTTGATTACATCAATGCGATGAGGCACTTTTGCAAAAGGACCTTCTTAGTTTCTTCCATCAAGCAACTTCCTAGAGTTCTTAGTAATGCGTACAGGGATGCGTTGAGCGGACGACCCGGCCCTGTGTTAATCGACTTTCCGATGGAAATCCAAGTTGAGAAGACGCGAGCCGAATTACCGGAAGTACCGGTAGATTTGGGGCGGATTTATCCGGATCCGGACATTGTTGCGAAAGCAGCAAAGCTCTTGCAAAGCTCGCATCGACCCCTGATTTTGATTGGAGGAGGTGTTGTAATGTCTGATGCACAAGACGAGCTTATCAAAGTAGCCGAATTCTTGGGCGCGCCTGTTGCCTCCTCATTTAGAGGTGATGCCAAGGGAGGCTTCCCCGAAGATCATGATCTTTATGTGTTCTCGCCAGGAAATGTTGGAAGTTTGGTCGCAAACAAACTTGCTCTGGAGGCAGATGTCATTTTGGCGATAGGTGTAACTTTCAGCGACGAAACGACGAGCTCCTATGCCCCAAATGTGACTTTCAACATTCCACCCACGAAACTAATTCACATGGATATAGACCCTCACGAAATCGGAAAGAATTACCCAACGGAAATTGGAATTAATTCCGACGCAAAATCAGGTCTGTCGGTACTTTTGGAACATCTGAATAAGCTTGCGGGACATCCCAAGAGTTCAACGAGCTATCTCAATACGCCGCACTATAAGCGAATGAGAGAGCTCAAGGATGCTTGGCTAAAAGAGATTGAGGAACTGCGCGTAACTACACCGATGGGAATTCCTAACGCAGTGAAAATATCAAGAGAAGTGATTCCGCAGAGTGCAATAATTTCCGTAAGTGCAGGACTTCCTCAGGAGATCTTTTCTCAGCTTTGGGTGGCGTCAGAGCCTAGAACTTTTCTTAGTTCAGGTGGTTATTCAACAATGGGATTTGCCTTTCCCGCTATTATAGGAGCAAAGCTGGCAAGACCAGATCGCGTCTGCGTTGCGTTTGAAGGCGACGGATCATTTCTAATGAACAACAGTGAGTTACTCACGGCAGTGCAATTGAAACTCGATGTCGTAGTAGTTGTTCTGAACAATTTTGGTTGGATTTCGATCAGAGATCTCCAAATGAGAAACTTCGCAGGTAGAATAATTGGCACTGACTTCAAGGATAAGGACGGAAAAATTAGAACGCCTAATTTCCAGAGGATCGCTGAGGCGTTTGGGGCGGGTTACTTCAGAGCCGAAGATCCAAGCGCCCTTACAAAGTCTATAGCGACCGCAATTAAGCCTGGTACTGGGCCTGTCGTGGTTGAGGCAGTAATTGAAAATAGGTTCCCATATGCGGGATCTAAATCATACGGCTTCTGGGACCTTCCCTCTAGGGCAAAAGGAAGTTAATTACGAGGACGTCATCATCCGGCCGTCTTGGCGATTTAACAATTTGCTTAATTTTTCGCGCTGAGAGTTGCTGCTGTTCACAGATTGGACTAGCTTACTCCTGAAACTCAAATACGCATTCTTGAATTCTTCCATCGTTTTCTTTGACGGACCATACGATTTCCAATCTTCCACTTCCAATCCATCAGTTTCTGAGGGAACATCGATTCCAACCTCATTCAATTCCTTCGAGAGTTCATTAGTCAAGAGGTACGCTTTCCGAAACTCGGCAATTTCCAAGAGTCTCTCCAAAACCTTTGGGTCCGGGTCGTTTGAGATAGAATTTTCAAATTTGGATAATGCAAAGTTTGTCTCGCGAGATTTATTCCAAACCTTCAACTGCTGATCCGGAAATTCTGTATTGGTAAGGTTAGTGACTAAGCTATTTCCAAGAACCTGTAACGTGTCCGCGTCGCGTCTCTTTGACGACGGTAACAAGTCAATTGAATCCATGACTTTGCTCGCTTGGCTTTCGGAAATCTCAAGATGTTCCTTCAAATACTTCGTCCATTTGGATCTTACTGTCGAGTCAAAAGCCAGCCTGAACACTCGCCTTGTAACAAAAATTCCGGACATTCTAATGTCGGATTCCAATTGATCGAGAATCTGGGTCTTATCCTTCCCGACCAAATCAAAGAACCATTTGTCGCTCAAAGATTTTAGATAGCGTTTGTTGCAAATAAGTTCTATTCCAGCTTCATAGGAAATTTCGATTTCTTTTTGCGCTACCTTTGATATAGTTGATTTAATCCTTTCACGCCTATCATCAACTTTTTCCAAACTCGAGTGAACTATATCAGAAGCGAGGCACTCGCGCATGTGATCTTCCAATCGTCCCTCCATGTTGGTAATGTAAACTCGGGTGATCGGAATCCCGGCCTTTAGGGCATGAGCTAGTCCCTTTATGACAGTCATTACGATTTTGATCTCTTGCGAGACAGAGAACGTAACCGTATTGTTCGTTCCCATTCCTTTTGAATCAAGGCTCTCAGTTAGATCAATTGCTTCAGGTTCCGAGGTCGCTACCTTGAAGACTACGTTGGGCCTGCCAGGACTGTCTAGTTTTAAGTCAGGCATGAGCCAAGGATCGTATTTTCGAAGTAACTCTCTCAGAATTGAATAAATTCGCAGTGCGTCCTCAAGACTATCCCGCACACTCGATGCTTTGTTAGGGTTGATCTGTATACTAACCATCCCGTCTTCAAAATCCGAGAGTAGCGCAATCGGACGAAAATCCAAGACATTTGGAAGTAGAGAAGTTACGGTACCATACAATGCAATCTCGTCAGCAAATTGCTCAAGATTATTTTGCCATTCAGGGTGGCTCGATATTACTAGATCAAAATCAGTCCAGAGCTCTTCAAATTCTTCGAAGGCACGTGCAGCGATAACGGGATTGCTAGAGACTTGGACTGCTCCGAGGTGCCTTAGCCACCTCAGTCCGGTCGCAGAATCATTTCCAATCTTGCTCAGGGCTTTCGAGACAATTTCGTAGTATACGTTCGTTTGTATTGCTCGCTTGGACTCAATAAGGAAACTTCCAGAGGGATCGTTCTTGTCTAGTCCGCTTTCGATCTCATCTGCTATCTTCGCCACCATGCTCTGTCCTTTGAGAACTTTTCTCATATCACGGAGAATTTGATCGACCACAACCTTTGTCGAGTCAAGTTCCCCATCATATTCCTTCTTCTCTGATTCCTCCCATGATTTCAGTATCAAGAGTATTTGAACAACAGATTTTTCCGCATCGGCCTCGGACAAAGACGCTCTTTTGCCCTCGATTCCGAATAGGTTTAGAGCGATCTCGAGTAAAACTCGAACACAAGCTTCCCTATTTCTTCTTTCTTGTATGAATGCTAGATTTAACAGTCTAATTGCTTCTTCTATAATCAATGGGAGTCTTTCGGAATAATCTCTATTCAGAATCGTATCGGCCGCTAGCTGTGGAAAACCAGACAATGCGATTTGAACCAAGCGAGAAGATGGGTTCTGAACATCAGATGGTCGATCATCGGGGCATATCTTCCAGCTATCTGGTTTCAAATTTCTCTAACCAGAAAATCGATCCAACCATACAAGTAATTTAACTTCTTTGAATGAGAGCCTCCTGCATCATGTGAAGAGAGTTTTTGAAACATAAAAGCACGTGATAATCTCGATAAATCAGGAGCTTCTTCGAAATGAAAATAGTCGACCTAAAGATCTACACAATGGAAGCCAACTGGAGAAACTACATCTTTGTCGAGCTCAAAACAGATAATGAAGGTTTAGTGGGAAACGGCGAAGCGACACTAGCGAATAATCAGTACGGTGTCGTAGGGGCGATTCAGGATCTTCGGAAATATTTTCTAGGTCAGGATCCATTTAACATTGAAAAAATTTGGAGGGGCATGCACAGGGGACCATTTTGGAGAGGAGGAGCAGTCTTCACAACCGCAATCAGTGCAATAGATCAAGCACTCTGGGATATCGTAGGAAAAGCCTCCAATCTCCCGTTGTACAAAATTATAGGTGGAAAATATCGCGACCAAGTGAGATTGTATGCTAATGGATGGTTCTCAGGAAATGGGACACCTAAGGAGTATGCTAAAGCTGCAAGTAGGATGGTCCAAAAGGGATTCAATGCACTAAAGTTTGATCCTTTCGGAACAGCCGACCTGACAATTGATCGAGTAGACGAAGAAAAAGCGATCATGATCGTGAGTGAAGTAAGAGAAGAAGTTGGAGTGAACGTCGATCTCATCATCGAAGCGCATGGGAGATTCTCTGCGCGAACTGCAATCAGATTAGGTAAAAAGTTAGAACGCTTCGATCCTATGTGGCTCGAGGAGCCCGTGCCTCCAGAGGACATGGAGGGATTGGCAAGAGTTGCAAGAAGTGTAGACATCCCTATCGCGACGGGCGAGCGCCTTTTCACAAGATCCGACTATTGGAATCTCCTTTCTTCAAGCACTGGAATTGACGTCATACAGCCTGATGTATGCCACGTCGGTGGAATCTCCGAATTACGTAAAATCGCTGCTTTGGCCGAAAACAAGAACATTCTTGTTGCTCCTCACAATTCCAACGGACCGGTGTCAACTGCTGCCTCGGCTCACCTGTTGACCTCGATGCCAAATGGCTTGATTTTGGAATACTGGGTCGATGTGCCGTGGAGGTCCAAACTAGTCAAAGGCGGAGAACATGTTTCTAATGGACAGATCAGATTATCCGAGCGCCCGGGCTTAGGTGTCGAATTAGATTACTCTGAGATAAAGAGGCATCCTCAAAGAGAAACGCACATCGATTTCTTCAAAAAGTATCGATATCATTGATGATTTCAGCTATATTCAAACTGACTCCTTTATTTTCTCGCTCGAATACTTATTAGATTCAGAATATGTGACTCTGCCAGAGCGCAGTTTTTGGAAGCAGAGATTCCCCTAGATTCGATCGAATGGAACCCTTACAATTCTAGATTGCATTATTCAGACTCAAACATCAGACGACTCAATCTTTCCTTGAGCAAACATGGTCAGCTAGTTCCGGTAAAGGTCCGCCCTTCTCCAAAGCACGAGGGGAAATACGAGCTCGTGTATGGCCATCGGAGATTTTTGGCAGCAAAGAACCTCGGTTGGAAATCAATTCGGGCGAGTGTTGTCGGAGCAGACGACTCTCAGATGATTTTCGAGTCTTTGATAGAAAACTTGGACAGAGAGGAGCTCTCTGATTATGAAAAAGCGTTCACTTTGAAAAGACTGAACAGGGATTTTCATCTGACCTACGAACAGATAGGTGCACTTCTGGGACGATCAAAGCAACACGTAGGGAATTACATTGCGATGCTTAATTTGTTTGATCCTGATTTCCTTGCCTCAAAGACTGATGCCATTGATTTCCTTCACAAAGTCTCTGAGCATCACGCTAGAATACTCGCAAGAGTAAAAGATCCCTCCGTTCGGTTTGATCTTCTCGAAAGGATAGTCAAGGAGAATATCTCGGTAAGGGAACTCTCAGCAATCGTGGGACGCTTACGCAGCTGGTTCAAATCAAATGACATACAGCGTATTCCCGATGATGAATCGATCGCAAGTGCTCCTGAACTATCTTCATCATTCTCCTACGAAGGGGAGCAACGAAAACAAATTTTCAGTCTGATCGTGAACAAGTTACGTCTCATCCACAGCGGCGATTTCCAGTCCGTTGAAGACATGCAAATCTTTGACGATTCCTTTAGCCTGTTCAGTGCGTTTCCGCCCTTTGAAAAAATCGAAAAGAATTATGCACTGTCGCGTGTCAAGAATTGGTCTTATGAGCTCGCTCCAAGGTTAGCTTACAAGATAGGCGATTTTGATGCGGAGATCCTTAACGATGTCGCCTTTGCAACGTTAACGCTAAGCTATTCCGGTTCGTTCTACGATAGGCAGATAAAAATGCGCGCCGGTGGAACTATAATCTTGGTTCGTAAGGGCGGCAAATGGAAGATACGCCATGAGCACTGGTCGCGATTGAGCGGCAACCATACGGACATTCTTGAGAGTACCGAAACGGACTCTCGAATCGCTCACGAAAACTGAACAATTTGTAGTCTTCCCGGGAAGACTACAAGGAATCCGCTCCACTTAGAAGTCTTAAAACTACTAGAGAAAGAGACGGCCCTTAGATTTTGAAAATGTCTGAAGCGAAAAGAAGAGTTGGATTTGGTGTTGTAGGAGTAGGTGCTATGGGCCGTGTGCATGCAGAAAATCTCGCCCTCAAGATCCCAAGGGCAAATCTTGTGGCTATAGCGGATATGCTTGTCGAACCCGCTAAGAAACTAGCATCCAGCCTAGGGGTAGAAACAGTGTATTCAGATTTTGGCTCCCTTATCGACGACAAGAATGTTGAGGCGATTCTCATAGCGGTTCCTCCGTATCTGAAAAAGGACATGATCGTGCAAGCAGCAAAGGCTGGGAAGCACGTCTTTGTCGAGAAACCAATGACTCTATCCTCGAAAGACGCCGACGAGATAATTTACGAAACCGATCGAGCCGGAGTGAAAATTCAAGTTGGTTACCAAAGGCGCTTTGACAATGCCTTTCGACGCGTAGAAGACGCAATAAACGAAGGGAGAATAGGAAGAGTTCTCTTGATGTCTTCACACACACGTGACCCCCCGGGCCTATCCCCGAATTATTATCTCGACTTTGCAAAAAGCGGAGGAATCATGGCCGATACGTGTAGCCACGATTTTGATGTCATAAGGTGGCTATCTAAATCGGAGGTTACGAAGGTCTATGCGGACGGTGAAATTCTGGTTTATCACAAGGAACTGGATCCTTCCGGGATCCCCGATCATGTCGTAGTAACATTAACCCTCGAAGGAGGGGCAATGGCTCATGTGGATTCCTCAGCATATGCTGTCTATGGTTACGACGTGCAAGCGGAGATCCTGGGGACGAAGGGAGCCGCCTTTGTGGGAATAGGGGAGAAAAACTCCGCCACGATTCTCGATGAATCAGGCCACCATGGTCAGTATTCTTCCTCCTACGTGGAGAGATTCGGGCAGGCATATCACGACGAGGTCGAGGATTTTGCCACCTGCATCCTTGAGAACCGACCGCCCAGAGTCTCGGCAAGAGATGGAAAAGCTGCGATTGAGATTGGATTTGCGGCTGATGAGTCTATGAAAAGAAAGGCACCTGTCATTATGACTCACTGAGATTGTGATTGCTGCCCCCGCTTCCCTAAACACTATAAATGACAACGCTAGCGGGCTGATCTTGAGCTAATCTTAAATTGAATAGTAACGTGCTGGGTAGGAAGAAAGCTGCCGGAATTTCTCGAATAGCGACGATAGCCATTGTCGTCGTAATAATTGTTATCGCCGCAGTTGCGGGCTCTTACGCTCTTCTCACGTCAAAATCATCCTCGACAACTACGAGTACTTCATCCTCTAGTTCAGCTACTGTAAGTACTAGCACTTCAACGAGCACAGGTACTGGGTCTGGTTTCATGCAGACTCTTACAATTGATGATGCATTTTGGCCGGCCGGAGACTTGAATCAATTAAATGCTCTAGGCGAGATTCCATACCCTAATTGGCTCACTTACACGGTCTATCAATCTCTTGTTACCCTGAATGGTTCTGCCCTGTATGATTCGGGCACTGTCCAGCTTGAACCAATGTTAGCTAGTTCGTGGACTGTGTCATCCAATGGGTTGAACTACACTTTCTCCCTTCGACCAAATGTGAATTTCTCTGATGGAGATCCACTAAACGCTTACCAAGTCTGGGGAGAAATGTACGGCTTCTACTATCTGTCCGGAAACAGCTCGTCTTGGATGCTTTCATATAATGTGTTTAACATGAACACTGCGAATTTTGGACCCGCCACGCTCGCCCTAATGAATGCAAGTTCCTCAGAACTCATTAATCCATCTTCACAACTACTTTCAATCATGGAGAATTCGTCTTGGCCGATCTATGTTACTGGGCCTGAAACCATAGTATTCCAACTCGCGCATCCATTCCAATTCTTCCCCTACCTCTTTCCAGTTTATACCGGTTTAATTTTTGACACACAATGGCTTTTGAATCATGGTGGATTCGGTACTCCTGCGCAATTCAATACTTACTTCAATGACAACCCAATTCCAGGGACTGGACCCTATGTGGTAACAAGTGTAACAGAAGATTCGAATGTTCAGTTTACTCAGAATCCAACCTATTGGGGCGCAAATCTGACTGCTGCTCAGATCCAAGCGAATCCTTACCTAGATCCAGGGCATGCCAAGAATGTGATTGTAAAGTGGGTACAAGATGATGTAACCCGCTACTCGGACCTAAGTTCTGGTGCTGCCCAAGTCGCCGCTATCCTGAGTGAAGATTGGCCTTTAATTCAAAACAATCTGAATACTTACTCGTACTTTACAATGCCCGCCAAGTCAATGTTATTCGTGGGATTGGCTATGAACACGCAACGCTATCCGACGAATATAACGGCGGTACGGCAAGCGATTGTACACGCCATAAATTATACTTACATCTCACAGACAGTCTTCTTCGGAGGATTGAATCCTCTGGTATTTCCCGAGTATCCTGCGCAGTCCGCGTATTACGATCTCGGAAATCTGCCGCCTTACCAGTACAATGTCACTTTGGCCCAACAGATTCTATCAAATGCTGGCATAAATCCCGCGAACCTCCCTCAGATGGAATTTAGAGTTGTCGCCGGCTGCAGCTATTGTGAGGAAACCGCAGAAATCGTACAGGCCGACCTCTCAAACCTCGGATTTAACGTTCAGATTGAAGTGACCGAACCTAGTCAATACCAATGCCCATACACGGCTGGAACTTGTTCCTACTCCCAAGCTCTGAATGATTCGCAAACAGTCGCGCAATTAGCTTGGTTCGGTACTGGAACTTTCGCGCCTGCGGCTCCGGATCCCGCAGACGCTTGGTTACTATTCGCTAACAATGCAACTTCATCAAATAACTGGGCAATTTACTCTAACCCCACCGTCCAAAAATGTGTAGATGATTGGACGAATGGCGCAAGCAATGCCACACTGGTTTCGGACTGCACTGCAGCGCAGGCACAATTCTACAATGATGCGCCATACATTCCACTTGGTACTCTGAAACTGGTTTTTGGCGCTGGGTCAATCGTGTGGAACAAGAACGTGGTCAAGAGTATGCTTCTCGACCCGGTCTATACTGGGCAGTCATCCACAGCCATATTCAATACAATCACTTTTGTATCGAATAGCTGAGCTTTATCGAAACGAAGTAATACATGAAACTCTCAGTGACAACGTTTCCGTGGAGGAAAATCAAAACTCCACGGGACCTTTCCAACGTGCTTTCTACACTACGGGAGATTGGATTTGAAGGAGTAGGCTTGGAGTATGGGTATCTACCTAATGCGCTCAAGGAAAAGCCAGAACTAGTAGCCCCATTAGTCAGGAAATCGGGGCTTGAAAATGGCGGTACTTTTTCACCAGGAGCACTAGCAAGAATCAATTGGGCAAAAGATTCGAAAACTCCGCTCATCTGGGTTTCGATATATTCACACGACAGAAAGCAAGCAGTCCAAAAGCTAAGAAGATTTGCAGAGACAGCCCGAGAAAATGGGATTGTGGCATCTCTCCATAATGAGGTTCGTTCAGCTTTTCAGACAAGTTCTGAAATCCGCCGAGCAATGAAATCTATTGAGGGCCTTACACTCTGTCTTGATACTGCGCATGGCACAGCAGCTGGCGTTAACATAACGAAGACGATTGAAGAATATGCCGATCGTCTTACTCTGATTCACCTCAAGGATCTCAAAGCCAAAGTACCAATGAATGAAATTAAATTCAGGCGTGATTTCGTTAACGTCGGTCACGGCATCGTGAACATTTCGGCCGCGATAGACAAACTCAAGGCTGTCGGTTACAGAGGAGAGCTAATGCTTGAGATCGAGGCAAACGAAGGACAGAATCCTCGTGATGTTGTGGCGGAGGGTTACGAATACCTCAAAGGGTTACTCTAATAACGACAAACGCTTTGTAAAAAGGCAAAAAAGAATATTCATCCATTTCTTGTCGTCATAAATCAGATATAAGTACAGAACGCGGTTGCACGCAACGATTTGAACATTGTCGGGTTCATAGTTCGTCGGCTCCTTCTAGCAATACTAGTACTTCTAGGCGTCGTAACAATAACATTCATTTTGGCTCATAGTATCGGAGGAAATCCGGTGTATGCATGGCTCGGAAGAGACGCTTCCGCTCATCCTCAACTTGTCCAAATTTATACAAAGGAATATCATCTCGATTCACCCCTCTATGTTCAATATTACTACTACCTCGATGGTCTTTTGCACGGAAATCTTGGACTATCGCCCGCAAAGGAGTTCGAACCCGTAAGCGACGTTATAGCTCAAACTTTTCCCTATACTTTTCAAATCGCTTTCTTCGCAATTTTGATCAGCCTCATTCTGGGAATATCCCTTGGGGTGATTGCCTCTAGGTTTCACCATGGACCGGTGGATAAAAGCATAAGAGGATTTTATCTCGCTGGAATTTCTTCACCTTCGTTCTTTATTGCTCTAGTTTTGATCATCGTTTTTTGTTCTCCGCTTATCTTTCGTCCTGCACTTCTCCCTAGCGGTGGGGCGGCAGCTATCACGTTAGCTACGCCAAAACCTGTCACGCATATTCCCATGTTGGATTCTCTACTTGAAGGGAACTATCCATACTTCTTCAGTTCACTTCAACACGTAATACTTCCAAGTGTGTCCCTCGCGCTAGGAACTTTTGGAGTAGTAGTCAGGATTCTTCGTAGTTCAATGTTAGATGTAATGCGCTCTAACTACATTAGGACGGCTAGGGCCAAGGGTCTGAAGGAGAACACGGTATTCTTCAAACATGGTCTCAGAAATGCGATGATCTCTGTCGTCACGCTATCCTCATTAATCGTGACTTGGCTAATAACTGGAACGATATTCGTTGAAAACATCTTTTCGTACCCTGGTATGGGTCAGTATGTCTTTCAAGCTCTCATCGTCCAAGACTATCCTGGTATTCTAGCGACAACGCTCGTCTTTGCAATTATTATCATCCTCGCAAATCTAGTCGCCGATATACTCTATGTGGTGGTAGATCCGCAGATTCGGCTTGGATAGGAAAAAGGATCAATAGGAGAATAAATCAAAGATTTGCTGACTGCTGAAAGAAGCGACGAGGCGGAGGACAGAGAGGAAATTCTTCCCTCAAACCCCAGTGCTAGCGTACGATTCCGGGCGATCCTCGGTTCTATCAGATCCAATAAAGGAGCATTGATTGGAGCTATAATCGTCGGAATCTTTGCTGTAACGGCAATAGTTGAGTATGTCGGCCAGCTCCTGAAATTGCCCGTAACCCCGTACAATCCTCTAGAGCTCAGCGCGGGGCCGCCTTTATCGCCTCCTTCGTTATCTCACTTGATGGGAACTGATCAACTCGGTCGAGATACATTCAGTCGAATATTAACCGCTACGCCAAATGATTTTGCCGTCAGTCTGACTGTGATCGCATTTTCTCTCGTTGTAGGTGCGATAGTAGGGAGCTATGCGGCATTCCATGGTGGACTATGGGATGAAGCCTTGATGAGGGTGACAGATATTTTCTTTGCCATCCCAGCACTTGTTCTTGCGATGGCTATTGCTCTCGCGTTAGGCCCTGGTATTGTGAACATGACAATTGCTCTAATGGTCATCTGGTGGCCTCCGTACGCTAGGCTAGCTAGAGGTGAAGCTTTGAAAATTGCGCACCAAAATTACATAGAGGCAGCAAGACTCTCTGGAAGGGGAACGACCAAGATAATTTTTGGACATGCTCTCCCAAATATTTCTTTGACATTATTGATCTATGCTTCGTTGGATGTCGGGACGGTCATCTTGGTTTACGCCGGTCTTACATTTCTCGGGTTGGGCGTGCTCCCCCCGCATCCAGATTGGGGCGAAATGGTAAGCTCGACTAAGGATTATATCATCTCAGATCCTTGGCTCCCCTTCTTTCCTGGACTAGTGATTGCACTAAGTGTCATTGGATTCAGTCTACTCGGAGACGGCCTTAAGGATACTCTCACAAGTTGATGAAAACAAACCATTGACGCAGACCCTCCCCGAGACGGAGCAACTTGTAACGAGAAAAGAAAATGAAAATACTGACTCGACCCGAAAAGGACAGCTTCTCTCAATCTTGGACTTTTCCATCGAATACAAACAGAAGAACTCCGCATTGCTCGCACTGGAAAATATCAACCTTGAGATAGGCAGAAACAGCTTTGTTGCGGTCGTCGGAGAGTCTGGTTGCGGAAAATCAACCCTAGCACTTTCGATCATTGGTCTGTTAGCTAGCCCTCCTGCAAGAATGTTAAGCGGACAAATAATGTACAAATCAATAAACCTCACTGCTCTAAAATCAAATGAGAGAAGACAGTTTAGAGGAACAGAAATAGCAATGATTTTTCAAGAACCATTAACAAGCTTGAATCCTGTATACAAGGTGGGAGACCAGATAGCCGAAGCTATTGCAGTGCGTGAAGAGAGGAAGGGGAATCCCCAGGCTGATCTTGAAAGCGACGTGATGCAAAAGGTCTACAAAAGGGACTCTCGGGATTTGCCATCTAGACTTCCTCCGTTATTCCGAAGGGGTGGTTTAACAAAGCTTCTCAAAAATGAAGTTCTGGATGCTCTAAGACAAGTTCGAATCGCAGATCCCGAGCAAGTCATTGAAAGGTATCCATTCGAGCTCTCAGGTGGAATGAGACAGAGAGTGATGATTGCGATGGCTCTATCGCAAAAACCCGCTTTACTTATCGCAGACGAGCCTACTACGGCTCTTGATGTAACCACCCAAGCACAGGTACTGAAGCTCATGAAGGAGCTCATGAATGAAGTTAACACGAGCATTTTACTCATTACGCACGACCTATCCGTAGCAAGTCAGGTTGCAGATAGAGTTGTGGTGATGTACGCTGGAGACATCGTCGAAGATTCTGATGTTTATAGTCTGTTTGAGCAACCCCTCCATCCGTACAGTAAGGGACTTTTGTCATGTATTCCCTCGGGTTCGAAGGATAAGGCTAGACTCAAACCTATACCGGGAACTGTTCCTGACCTTGCAAATCTGCCAAAGGGTTGTAAGTACGCTTCACGGTGCCCAAGCGCAATGCCGGTGTGTCAGGAAAACAAACCGAAGCTAGTAGAAATAAAACCAAATCATAGGGTGGCCTGCTATCTCTATGCCCAATGAATCTATTGAAAGTAGCGACAACAACAGAGGCGTCGGCAGCACCAGCATCGGTGTTGACAACATTCTTGTCGCGACTCAATTAAAGAAATATTATCCGATAAGGAGGGGATTCAATCCGCTAAGTAGAGAGAAAGCACAATTCGTTCGCGCAGTAGATGATGTTTCTCTTACAGTACCTAGAGGAAAGACAATGGCGATACTCGGAGAATCTGGTTGTGGCAAGACAACTCTTGCTAGGGCGATCACAATGTTAACTCCGCTCACCTCTGGACACATTACATTCGATGGAAAGACAATAAACCCCCGAATAAATCCGAGCTTCCTGTACCGTGGAATGCAAATGGTTTTCCAGGATCCTGATTCGTCGCTTGATCCCCGCCTCAGAGTCCGGGATATCGTTGCGGAGCCCTGCCGCGGATTGCTACACCTAAGCAAGGAGGACATTGATAGCATGGTGATGAGAAGCATCAAGGCTGTAGGTTTGTCCCCAGAGCATGCAGATCGTTTGCCAGGTCATCTAAGTGGGGGTCAGAAACAGCGAGTTGCAATCGCGAGAGCAATCTCGACCCAACCAAAGCTTGTGATTCTTGACGAGCCAACTAGCGCCCTCGATGCTTCTGTTCAGGCGCAAATCTTGAACCTTCTCTTGGATCTCCAAAAAAATTACAACCTGACCTACATCCTAATCACGCACAACATCTCGGTTGCAGAGTACATGTCTGATTACCTCGTTGTAATGTATGCTGGGAATGTCGTGGAATACGGTCCCTCAGAATTGGTCATTTCGAAACCGCGTCATCCGTACACGATCAGTCTAATTGCTTCTGCCCCAATCCCAAATCCATGGAAGAGGAACTTGCTGAATACTGAGATCAAGGGTGAGGTGCCTTCGGCGATAAATCCTCCTAGTGGCTGTAAATTCAATCCGAGATGTCCTTACGCTCAGTCCGTATGCTCGGAGACGGCACCCGAACTCCGTGAGGTACAATCAGGACAGTTCGCGTCCTGTCACTTTGTCGAAAAAACGGCCTAGATCTGCTCTAAGTTTATCCCCAGTCTCGTTACACTTCCCTTTCTCGTTATCAAATAGATCCCGAAAAAGATCAAGATAACGGACGCAATTTGGATCAAACTTATGTTCTCGTTAAGCAAGATGAACGCAAATATCAGTCCGAAGACAGAACTAATCGGGAAAACTATTGTCGTGGTAATCGCGCCGAGCCTTCTCAGTGTCTCGACGCTCAAAAACACAGTCCCGCTAAATATCAGGAGGCCAAAGAGAATTATCTCGATCAGCTGGTCTGTGCCATTGATCGATATGGCGTGAACAAAATAACCGATCAAGAGTAGAGAAGCACCAGAAATTAATGCTTTGAACTGAATTATTCTTGCTACATTTAGCTTCTGGGTTATTGCACTAGTGACATTGTTATCGATGCCCCAAAACAATGTCGCAAGTATTATCAGTAGATTTCCGGGTTGCGCAAAATTCGCAGCTGTAATTGAGAATTGGAGATCAGTTACCACCGTAATCAGACCGACGCCCAAAATCCCCAGAGCGAGTACTCCCTTTCTCGAAAGACGCTCGCCAAAGAACATCGATGCTATGAGAACTGTGAAGACCATTTCTCCATTTGCGAGAAGAACGGCATTCGAGGCTGTAGTCTCTTTCACTCCGACGAAATACACGTACGGTCCGATCAGATTGCCAATCACGGCAGAAGCTAAGAGGACTAGGTAGCCTCTTCTCTTGATCTTCGTGTTCTCCTTCGCCCTAAGTGAAACAGGAGTGAACAATAGCGCGGGTGTGAGTGTAACTATTGCAGTGAAGAACAAAGGATTAACGGAATTTAACAGAGGCTTTGATACAGTTGGTATTAGCCCGTTTAGAATGCCTACCGTGAACGCGGTTAGATAGCCGATGACGATGAACCTCTCGGCCTTTCCAGTTATAATATTCTCCGGCAAATTCTAGAGTCAGCTCCGAAAGCACTCAAGTGTAGCACAGATCTAATTTACGAAGATCTGAAAATGACAGCGATTTTAGTTCTTCTTAATCGAAAGATGCGACCTGCCAAGCTCGACATTTCGATATGCCTCGAGTATTTCAACACCGAGATTTCTATTGTCAGGAGGGGCGGAGATAATCCAAGCGTAGTTGCTCCCAGTAAGCGAGGTGTTGACGTGGGGGTGGTAGCCTTTTGGTATCAATACGGTGTCAAAATCGTGAACTACATATGCTTCCTCACTTTCGCCATCTAAGACAACTTGAATTGCAAATCCCGGATTGACACCGTAGAAAATGTATGCTTCTGGCTTATCATCGTGCTTGTGTGGCGGGTAGCTACTCCACTCTCCTAGAGAATCCTCAACGAAACCTGCAATAAAGCGGTTCGCTGGATCCTTTTCCCCTATCGAGACGACTACTGACCTTCGATAAGTAGGTTGACCAATTGACATTTTGGTTGCAGCAGAGTACTTCTTCACATATTGATCACATTTCTTCACCCCATCTGTCTCTGCGACGAAGACGACAGATCCCTCAGACGATTCTAATTTCAATTCAGAGGAACCCACTGGCAGATAGATCATGTCTTTCTCATCTAAATCGATCCCGTTTACCCTAATTCTCCCTTTCAAACTAAACGTGATTCTTTCTTTTTTGCTAGAATCAAACGTTAATTTCCTTGAAAATTGTGAGTGACTCTTGTACGAATACAGATTGTATCCATGGTATTCGAACACCTTGACCAGCGAATCATATTGCTCAGCATTATTCTTGTATAGCATCGAAATTGTTTCACTCAAGTTTTTGTTAGAGTACTACGCTAGAAACTTTCCTGATTCCTTCGACTATGTCGTTGATCTCCTGCTCTCCATCTAGCGGACTGATGTCGATATGTACAGCTCTACTGAGCAAGTCAAGCGATTGAGAATATTGTTGGCTTACGCGCTCCACTCCTGGTAGAAGGTGAGCCCAGTGCATGAAGACATGTCCGTCCTGACGACCCGGTTCGTACACTACGCCTGGGTAGGAACCACTAGGCGTTCGAATGTTTTCTGCTAATAGCGCTTCCTTGAATTGCAATGCTTTTTCTTTGGTTTGGGTGAAAAATACTAATCCGACGCCGACTTCTCCTTCAGGATCTGGAAGTTTTCTAAATTCGAGCCCACTGATATCCGAGATACCTTTCTTTATCTTCGATTTGTTTTCCCGTATCTTCTTTATGATCCGGTCCATCTTTGTTAGCTGAACACAGAGTATTGCAGAAGAAATCTCATTTGCTCTATAGTTTACACCCGGGAATGGGCTTATTGAGAATCGAAGTTCCTTCTCTTCGAGCCCTCTGTATGGCGTGCCGGTATCATGAAACATTAAGGCTCTCTCGTAAATTTCCCGATTGTTTGTAGCAATTGCCCCTCCTTCGCCGGCAGAGATCAACTTATTCAATTGGAAACTATACGAACCGATTTCTCCAATTGAACCCAGTTTCTTTCCATGATAGCTGCCTCCTCCGCACTGAGCCACATCCTCAAGAAGATGTATTTGATAATGTGAAGCAATGCTACCCAGACGATCCAAGTCACAAGGAACCCCTCTTATGTGGACTGCCATTATCGCCTTTGTTCTGTTTGTGATTTTTCGCTCAACATCATAGGGGTCCAAAGTAAGTGAATGGTCAATGTTTGCAAGAACCGGGGTCGCTCCGCTTGCAACAACTGCACTAGGACACGCCACCCAGCCATACGTTGGAATAATCACCTCGTCGCCCGGACCAACTCCTAGTCCGATCAGTGCCGTGTGCAAAGCTGCTGTTCCAGACGTAACTGCTAGGGCGTACCTTGTTCCCATGTAACTTCGAAATTCGTCTTCGAACTTGCCTGTAATATTGAGAAACTTTGGGCCGTAGAACCTGTACGGTGATTGAGCTTTAAGGACTTCAAGGACGGAATTTATCTCTTCATCATCAAAGAAGGTTGCTCCGGGGTGCATGACTGGAAGTGGCCTATCTCTGACAGGCTTTCCACCGTAGAGCGCAAGGGAATTTCTCGAAATCAAGTCCTAGACTAGGTTGTTGCTTGGTTTGATTCCTCTTGATAAGGCTAATCAATCACTGGTTTGTTCGGAAATCGTGCCAATAATCAAGATTAGCACAGTCACGATGGGGCAGTGTAAGTGCGATTAACTTGGCTCAAGCAATATTTCCTTGACCAAAGACGGATTCACATTTCCTCCGCTCAAAACTGGAACAACAACTTCATCTCGGCTAGAAGGTTTGTAACTTCCCGACAACAAGGCTGCTACAGCCGCTGCTCCAGCTGGTTCGACCAACACGTGAAGATCCTCAATTAGTACCTTCATCGCATGCTTGATTTCTAAGTCTGAAACTAGGACCATGTCGTCGACGTATCTTTTCATCAGTTCCAAATTGAACGGATCGGTTGTGGAGGCTCCCATGCCATCAGCTATTGTCTTTGGTGGCTGGCTCACTATGCGATTTTCTTTGAATGATTTGTAAGCAGCGGGCGCTCCTTCGGCACAAATTCCAATGACCTTGCAGCTTTCCTTCTTCGCCTTTGCGGCAGCGCTGATACCGCTAATCAAGCCGCCTCCGCCTATAGGGACGAGTATCGTGTCAACTTTTGGCTGATCTTCTACAATCTCTAGTCCAATGGTTCCTTGACCACAAATCACAGCGGGGTCCGCGAAGGGATGGACCAATAACGAGTTTTCATCATTTGCGATTTTTTCTGCGACCGTTTTCAGTTCTTCAACGGTGCTACCTCCTCTGATTATCTTTGAATTTGGATACTCGCTAATTGCATTGACCTTAGTCTGAACTGCCGTGTTAGGAACTACTATTGCAGCCTGCACGCCTAATTTGTAGGCTACGTATACGACGGCGAGTCCGTGATTTCCTGCCGAGAAAGCTACAACGTTTCGTAACTCGTGATTCTCGGCCAAACTAAGCATTTTATTTGCCGCGCCACGTATCTTGAACACTCGGATGGGTTGATAGCATTCTAGTTTAAGGTCGACTTCGCACGAGCATCGCTTGGATAGGAACTGAGATTCGTAAAGAGGCGTATGAGAAGCTAGAAACTTGATGCGCTCTTTCGCTTTCTCAATGTCTGCTAGACTGATTTCCAAACTTACCACGAACAGAAAGAATGAAGGAAAACTGCGGTGTATTTCAAAGCGTCGCTACAACTTCGATTTCGACTAGCATTTCGTCTTTAGGCAAACCAGTTATAACCGTCGTTCTTGCTGGAGGCTCGTTCTTGAAGTAAGTAGCATACACTTCATTCATTTCGCCGAAGAGCTTGTTGTCCTTCAAAAACACAGTAACCTTGACTACGTTGTCAAGTGAGCTTCCTGCTTCTTCAAGGATGCCTTTAATGTTCTCAAATACTCTACGTGTTTGTTCTCTGATGTCTCCGCCGGCCCATTGATTCGTCTTTGGGTCGATTGCTCCCTGACCTGCCGTGAAAACGAGGTCACCGACTATGATGCCTTGAGAATAAGGACCGATTGGCTTTGGCGCATTCGAAGTTGTTACGACCTGCTTTTTTCCGTTCAAATATCGAAACACTAACTCTCAAATTTCAAGGCAGATAGATAATCTTTCTTAGGGAGAAATGAAAGCTCCTAGGAAATCCCTAGTTTGAACCGCAGCTCCAAGTTTTGTATTTCACTATCAGGAGAGACAATTCGGTCACTAGCGGAAAGAATGAGTCTAGCAAGACGACATTTTCGACCGGATCTGATCGAGCTAAGACTCGATTTCATTCGAGGACTGGATATCGAAAAACTCGAAACTATCAAAGGTCGCTTGCGCGGTAACGAAATCCTGACAATTAGATCAAGGAAAGAAGGTGGTCATATTACAGTTTCTGATAGAGAACGATTAAGACTAATCCGATATGTCATAAATCAACTGAAACCGTCAATTATGGACATAGAAATCTCGACGATTCAGAAATATCCCTTCCTTCTACAGGATCTGAAAAGATCAAACACGAAACTGGTGGCATCTTTTCACGATCTCCAAGGCACGAAGTCAGAAGAATATCTCAGAAATATTATGTCATTCGTTCCCTATGAGTTGAAATCCTCACTCTATGCTGTCAAAATTGTGAGCAAGGCAAGAAGACTTGAAGATAACTTGAAGCTCTTGAATCTTTACAGAGGCGGTCCTTCTAAACTCGTTGCGTTTTGCTTAGGAAAACTAGGAGTCCCATCAAGAATTCTGGCTTTCTATTTTGGAGCTCCATTTGGATACGCGTCTTTGCCCCGCGAGCCCGTTGCTTCTGGGCAACTAGATATCGAAGTAATGAGAAGACTATTGAAACCCTAGGACAGAGAACTGCATCGTAAATTGATGAAGAAAGCTTTTCTTTTAGGGAGAGGGATTTCAAATTCTCTTTCGCCAGCCATACAAAACGCAGCGTTCAGAAAATTAAGAATCAATGCAGCTTACGAACTTGAAGATCTGAATAGGCGTTCCTTTGCGAGTTTTTTTTCGAGCTTATCAATATCTGATACAATTGGATTCAACGTAACATCTCCGTTCAAAGAGGAAATAATGAGTTATCTAACTGCAATTGATCCTCGTTCGAAATCTATTGGCGCAGTCAATACGGTAAAGATAATCGACAATCAAATCGGAGGAATGATGGGGTTCAATACTGACTACGATGGAATCTTCGCCGCTCTTAGGAGACTTGGGTGCTTAAGAGAATCAGCCAAACAGAAAAGCGCAGTCGTATTGGGTGCCGGTGGCGCATCAAGAGCCTCAATCTATGTTTTGTTGAATAACGGTTATTCGAATTTGACGATACTGAATAGAACTGTTTCGAAAGCCCGAGTTCTTTCAAAGAGGTTTGAAAGTCTTTTTCCTAAATCAGAAATTGAGATAGCTCCATTAACAGAAGCAAAATTCGCCAAATCTATAGAAAATTGTGGCTTGATAATCAATACGATTTCCAAGTCAAATTCAAGATATTTCCCATTGAAGAAGCTCGATTTGTCAAGAATTGCTAGCAAGACAGCAGTATTTGACCTAGGATACAAGGAGGAAAGTACCTTCCTAAAGACAGCTAGAAGAAGTGGATTGAAAACTATCGACGGTCTCCTGATGCTTGTGACCCAAGCTGCAAAATCGTTTGAAATATGGACGGGAAGAAAAGCTCCATTTGACCTTATGATGGCTACAGCGAAGAGTGTGCTACAGCACTCGGTTTAGCAACAGAAGGCTCAAGTTTATGCATAGAACCACATTGTTTCGTTCACGCAGTGTCGTAGAAACACATTCGGCAATTTCTGTAGTTAATGCGATAGGCACCGGTTTTGGAGCTGCGATCGGAATCTCTATTCCTTGCAAAGCAGAGGCCTCGATAATTCCAGATGATGGAAAAGGAGAACATATTCTCATTCAAACCTCTACATTTGACAAACATCTTTTGATCCCAAAATGTGTCGATTATGTCGAGCGATTCCTTTCACTTCACGTCCCGAAAGATTATCAACTTCAAATCAATGTGGACTCGAAAATACCGGTTGCAGTGGGTCTCAAAAGCTCAAGCTCGATTTCAACTGCAGTTGTGGCTGCGGTTGCAAAGCTAATTGGGAAAAAAGAACCAGATTCCAGAACCGTTCTGAGACTCTCCTGCGATGCTTCCAAAGATTCGGGAGCCTCAATTACAGGAGCCTATGACGACGCGACATCCTGTTTCCTTGGAGGATTAGTTTTAACTGACAATTTAAATTACCGCATTCTAAAGCGCATTAAAATTCCTAGGAACCTAGGAAGGATTGTCCTTGTTAGAGCTCCAACTAGATCCAAGCTCTACACAAGTTCGATCAATAAGAGTGCTTATTCAAAGTACAGAAACAACTCCAAGGACGCTTTTGAATTGGCTAGGAAAGGAGATATCAAAGCCGCGATGTTATTAAACTCGCTCGCCCAATGCTCGGTTTTGGGCTATTCTTTTGATCCCATCCTTATGCCGGTGGAACAAGGTGCTACATGTGCAGGAATAAGTGGAAAGGGTCCGGCCATTTCTGCGATGTGTACAACTAGCAAAATTGCAAGACGCATTGAAAAGCGATGGAAAGAAATGAAAGATGGAGATGAATTTACAATAATCAAGACCAGCACTTTTGAAGGCGACACCTAAGAGGAATAAGTACACTATGACAGAATATCTCCGACTGTCAGGCTCAAGGCCTAGAAATTTTGATGGAACAATAATATTACCACCGAGCAAAAGTTATCTCCACAGAGCCCTGTTCATCGCTTCGCTTTGTAAGACGCAATCCCGAATTGAAAATATCGGCGCTTTACTCGCTGACGATGTGTCAGCAACGATTCAAACTCTGAAATCTCTTGGACAATGCATCGAAAGAGCCAGAGACGGTACGAGTATCCTAGTTCTTCCAAACGACGTATCAAGCGGAAGGGTCTTTGCAGGAGAATCCGGAACGACGGCGAGACTTGCGATTGCATTCGCCGCAATCTCAACGGATGGAAAGCGGACGACAATCACCGGTGGTAACAGCCTTCTAACGAGACCCATGAAGCCTCTTCTTGATGCTTTGGCTCAAATCGGCGTCAAATGTTACTCTCGTAATTCGAATGGAAGATTGCCTGTTTTTGTCGAGTCAAGCGGAATTGAAGGCGGTGATTGTATTGTCGACGGATCTATTTCGTCCCAATTCATCTCTGCTCTTTTAATTGCGTGTACTCAGGGGCGAAATGACACGATATTGAAAATACTCGACATTAGGAAGGCAGTTTCCCTGCCGTACATTGATGCTACTATTTCTGTCCTAAATTATTTTGGATTCAGAATCCAAAGCAGGAAATCGGGATCCTCTTACATCTTTCTTATCAAGGCAAATCAAACCAAAACAAGAGGTCGAACATTTTCTGTCCCTGGTGACATGAGCTCCGGTGCTGCGTTGATCGCCGCGACAATGGGGGCAAGAGGGAGGGTCAAGATAGATGGCGTAAATCTAAAGATGCCTCAAGCGGATTCAGCTTTCTTGAACATTGCAGAGTCATTGGGAGTTAGGATTACAAAAAAGAGTACTGAAAGATTTATTGAAGTCAATGCAAAAGTTTCGGACAAATTAAGAAATCGTAAGTTGTTGAATCTTGATCTTAGTAATTCTCCTGATTTGGTTCCCGTTATCGTGGGAACGGCCGCTGCAATGGGACGCGATGTAAAAATTACTAATGTGGCTCACTTGCGTTTCAAAGAATCGGATAGATTGGACACATTAGCTCGCGAATTCAAAAGACTAGGACTAGAATTAACCGAAGAAAAAGATTCTCTAGCAATTTCTGCTGAAAAGTTTCAAAGAAGTAATAAGGAATCCACTCGACCTATTCTTTTGAGCTCACAAAACGATCACAGAATATTGATGAGCTTGACCATCGCAGGCATTTCTGGCAAGTTTGGAGAACTTTTGATTTCAAATCCATCCTGTGTGAAGAAATCGTACCCCTCGTTTATTTCTGATCTTGAATCTCTCATGAACAATGAAAGAGTTATTTCTCTAGTCAACAAAGGGGGAGATATCTAGTTCGAATGTCGTCACTTCTAAATACTATCGGATCCAGTTTCGCTTTCACAAGTTTTGGCGAAAGTCATGGAAGATGCGTTGGAGTAGTGATTGATGGTTGTCCGGCAGGTCTTGAAATTTCGGATATTGACGTCCAAACAAAACTAAATCTGAGGAAACCAGGACAATCGATAGTTACAACCCAGAGAGCTGAGGAAGACAAGGTCGAAATCCTCTCAGGCGTGTTCAACGGCAAGACCACTGGCGCTCCAATATGCATGCTGATCTGGAATTCCGATGTCAGAAGCTCTGATTACGAAAAATTCGTCAACAACCCCAGGCCAGGTCATGCAGATTATCCTGCATCTGTGAAATACTCAGGACTGAATGACTATCGTGGAGGAGGACGTTTCTCGGGAAGAATCACAGCAGGATTCGTGATGGCTGGCGCCGTCGCAGAAAAACTCCTGGTAACCACTCTTTCGCTCAAAATCTTCGCGTACACCATCGAACTGGGCGGACTGCGAGCTGACCTTTCAAAACTTTCTTACGAGGACATCATTCGCGTGAGATATTCCAACGAGGTTCGTTGTCCAGATGGCGTAGTGGCGAACCAAATGAAGGATCTAATTGTTGAAGAGCGGGGCAAAGGCGACTCTCTTGGAGGGGTAGTCGAATGTACCGTGCTCGGCCTACCTGTAGGTATCGGGGAACCAGTTTTTTCATCTTTGGAGTCGGAGATAAGCAAAGCAATCTTTTCAATTCCAGCCGTCAAGGGAATAGAGTTTGGTTCGGGCTTTGCGGGAACTAGACTCAGAGGTTCAGAGAATAACGACCCTTATGTGAGACTCGACAACGGTAGAATAGTGACAAGAACGAACAACTCTGGAGGAATACTGGGCGGATTGAGTACTGGGATGTCTCTAGTTTTCCGTGCCGCTTTCAAACCTGCGTCTTCGATCGCAAAGCCTCAAGATACCATCGACCTGAGTACGGGTAAGGAAAGCAAACTTGTCGTCCCAGGAAGACATGATCCGACTGTGGTCCCAAGAGCAGTTCCCGTGATTGAAGCGATGACATCTTGCGTACTAGCAGATCTCGGTATTCGCGGAGGTTACATCTCAAGAGTACTCAAGACATAGCTAAGAAAACATCTTCATCAGATCTTTATCGAATGTCTTCAATTCTATTCCTAGTCTCTTTGCCACGGATACGATGATCAAATCCCCGACGTCATCATAATATTTTACCTTATCCGAATGGCGTACAAGATACGAAAAATCGTCCAAATTGTTTTCTACAAATTCTATCTTCGGATCCGTTACAACTTTATCCAGCAGGCCAAGGCTCAATTTGTTCTTGACCAAAAAGAAAGAAAGTTCGAAAAGAGATATTGCAGGGACAACAAATCTGTCAAAAGACTCCCAGATCCTAATTGCCTGTTTGTGGTTACGATCGTCTTCCACCATGACGGCAACCAGGAGATTTGTGTCAGCGACTGCCTGTGCCAAGTCTTTCTCCAGCTTCTCGAACTGTCGCTTCTACATCCTTCCAGTCTATCTTTTTGTTTAATCTTATTCGAAGCTTGGCAATGTCCGAAGATTTCTTTTGAAATACTATCCTGTTGTCCTCGGAATCTGCCACTAGCACATCGCCTACCTTAACGCCTAGATTCTTCCTAGCTGAAGCTGGTATCGTTACTTGGTAGTTTCTAGTGACTTTAACTTCTTCTACCATACCTAGTATCTAGTACTAGTGGCTAAATAAGGATATAACAGCTATAAAAGGAACCAAAGCGTTATTTCTTCAGTATCTTGAAGATCTTATTCTCTTTTCCGAGAGGTCAAAGAGTTTCTTGAATTTCAAACTGTCCTTCAGTTCAACAATCTCTTTGAATTCCTTAATCGCTGATTCGAGATCTTTCAGGACAGTTCGAGTGAACTTGTTAGCTGTTTGAATTTCAAAATATACATCGGGATTCTCCGAAAGTACTTTGCTGGAAATCTCCTTCATGGCACTAAAGCTCGGAGTTTCCAGTCTCGTGTCGCGCCCCATAGATCTATTATTTCTTGACAGAACTTTCGCAAAGACAAGAGCCAACGCATGGGGTAGTGTAAGTTTTAGTGCCATCTCTCTATCATGCTCCAAAGCATCAAGTTGAATGATATTGTATTGAGGAAAGATGCCCTTCACAAGTTGCAAAGAATTCCGACTATCTTTCGCAAGATTACCTTTTCGCTTTACAACTGCGATTGTATTTTGAGAGAATTCGTTGGCTGAAGGCCCGAACAATGGATGAATTGATACTACAGGAACGATTGTATTTTCAAGATCTCGTAAAACCGTTCCCTTAACAGAGGATATCTCAATAATAGCTTTGACTCGCGATTGTTTGTTGTCGATTAATTTTTGAATCTTTTTAATTTCCACGCTTGTTCGTGACATTGGGATTGCTACCAAAATTAGGTCTGAATCCAAAACTGATCGATAGTTTGTAACAAACTTGCAAACAAGCTCGTAGGCCATTCTTTTTGCAAAAATCGGTTTCTGATCGTAAAGGGATACCTCCAGCTTTAGGTCTTTGAAATATCGTGCGAACCAGCCTCCCATTCTGCCAGTTCCGATAATTGACACCGATCTGATTTCTTTTCTATCTAGAAAGGCAGTTATCCTCCTTGCAAACACCGCTTTACGCTGCTCAATCTTCGAGGAATTGATGAGAATGTCGGCAATTTGAAAAGCGAGTCTACATTCTAGACCTATCTTTTTCGCGTATTCTTCGATCGTCGCTTTGAGTTTTTTCTCTACAGCCAGATTTTCGATTGCAAGTCCAGACTCTTCTTTTATTCGAGCAACTTTGCGCGCGAGCTCTTGCCTTTCACTCACTCCTTGCAAGATAGTAAGAGTATGTTCTGAGATCTGATTGCGTAATTCCTCTAACTCGCTTTCAGCTTGATTTCGTTGGACACTTGTTAGCTTAGTAGAACTATTGGTTGTCATACTTGATTCAGCATTATTCAGAAGGAAAGCAAAGTTATTACAAGATAGATTGGAGCCTTACTATTGCGTCTTTCAGGAGGCTCTCGGGAACCTCGATTTTGTAACTACCTTCGCTCGTCCTGTGCATTCTCCCTATCCTTTCGGGAAGGCTCATCATTAACTTGCCACCAATATTCTTCTTGTCAGCGAAAGCAAAATTCACGAATTTGGTAGTTTCTTTGAGAGAAAGAGCTTTCGTCTTTCTCCTGGGCAAAATTCTCAAAATCAATTTTTCTTCTCTTTCAAAATCCTCTTTCTCAAAGATTCCTAATTGCCGCGCGATCCATCCCTCACAAAGCATCCCAATCAAAACGGAAATCCCATGATTTGGCCTAAAATTTGATGAGGCTTCAATCGCGTGAGCAACTGTGTGGCCGTAATTTAATATGGAACGAACATTTTGCTCAAATTCATCCTCAGTTACTATGCGCGCTTTGATTTTGCAACAGGGTTCGATAAGATCGATAAGCGTCTTTGAAAGGGAATGAAATTCAGATTTCCGTTGAAGAGAGGTAAAGATCCTCTCATTTGCAATGATGCCGTACTTGACCATCTCTCCGATTCCATTCAAAATATCTCTTTCAGGAAGGGTATCGAGAAATCTTGGATCTATGAGCACCGCGAGCGGTTGATAAATTGTACCGACCTGATTCTTCCCCCATGGCATATCGACACCCGTCTTTCCTCCAATGCTGCTGTCGACCTGCGCCAGAAGCGTCGTCGGAACCTGAACATATCTTACGCCTCGCTTGTAGATCGAGGCAACGAAACCGCCTAAATCGCCAACCACTCCACCGCCAAGTAAGACTAGAACACCGTTTTTGTCGAATTTGAGTTTAGAAAGCTGTAAAAGAATCTCGGAGCAACAATCTAATGTCTTGCTTCTTTCACCCTGCGGAATCGCAATAAGGTCTGTTGTTGCAATTGGTGCAAATAATTCGCGGATTTTTTGGCCGTAGAGTCTTCGGACTCGCGAATCAGTAATAATGACAAAAGAAGTGGGCTCCTTTTCCATTAAGAGAGATTGCAAGAGCCTTGCGGTTTTTTTCGAAGAGGAAAACAGGCTGTCTTGAATTATAATTTTGGAGGTGTCGGCAGAAAATTGTGGGGTAGAAGAAGAAGGAACGCCCGATAGAAGATCATTCGGATTTACAATTTCAACTTTGATGTGTAGAGCCATTTGATATGTCTCCGGTGAAAGGCGTTTCACTTTGCTTAATGGTTTGGAACAATAGTTTCGACATCCTGATCACCTTTCCAAGATCTTCTGGGGGCAAAGCTTGGTTCGCATCACTCAGTGCCTCTTGAGGTCTGTCGTGCACTTCGACCATTAGACCGTGCGCTCCAGCTGCAATGGATGACCTGCTCATAGGGATTATGAGATCCTTTCTACCGGTTCCGTGGCTTGGGTCGGCTATCACAGGGAACGGTGTCTCTCTTCTCAACACAGGGATTGCATTTAGGTCAAGTGTGAATCTCGTTTGAGATTTGAACGAACCGCCCAAAGGCATGATTCCTCTTTCGCAAAGCAACAATTTCCGGTTTCCGCTTGCAACAATCCGTTCCGCGAAACTGAGGTACTCATCAATCTGAGCGGAGAACCCCCTCTTGAACAAGATTGGCTTGCCCTGTTTAGCTGCTTGTTCAATGAGGTCCTGATTGTACATGTTTCTAGCTCCAATTTGGAGCATATCGCAGTATTTCGCGACCATTTCTACATCAAACTCGGAGCGAACCTCAGACACTGTCGGAATATCGAGATCCTTTCCGACATTGTGTAGATGTTTCAATCCGTCCAGACCTAGGCCTTGAAATGAATGGAGAGATGTCCTCGGCTTGTAAGCCCCACCGCGCAAGATATGCGCACCTGCTTCTTTCACTTTCTTTGCAATCCTGAACATTTGTTCGTAACTTTCAATTGAACATGGCCCCGCGATCATGACTGGTTCGTTTTCCCCGCCAATTGAAACGTCCCTAACTTTTACAACAACGTCATGTGGAATGTAAGAACGGCTTATGAGCCGATAAGGAACTTGAATCCGGTTGACATCATAGACTCCAGATAAGGCCTTGATCTGGTCAAAGCTGATCTTATTTTCGTCTCCGATGATCCCGATGACTGTTTGGAATTGACCCGAAGAGACGTCTGCCTTTAGACCGGCAGATTTGATCAGCTTAATGACGACTTGAACATCTTCTTTCGTCGCCGTCGGTTTCATGACAATGCTCATGAGGTTTGTCTTCCTCCCTACATAGAATTGCTTGATATGTTGCGAAAAAAGCTACTACATTGAAAAATTGCGACTACCAAAATACTGCACAGCATGTTGCTAAGGTATAGTTTGAAGAAAAAGAGCTTCAGAAGTAAAACAGGCCCGACGGGGGCAAACGATATTGGAAGGACATCACCAGAGCAATCGCCCTATCCTTGAACTTGATGTAGTAATGTATTGAAACAAGGATTATTAAACAATACGAGATGGTGCGAGGATCCAAGAGGACAGAATTTGTATTGTCAACACATTCGCAACAGAAGTAATGGGGGAATCGGGTCAGCAAAGTGAAATATTGACAACGCCTTCGGTACCAAGAACTAATCGAATTTTGAAAAGTGATAGTGCTGCGGTTCGGAGCCGAGCTAGAGAATTACTACATGGAGGAAAGTAGACAAAGCCGCTAAATCAACTGAAGCCAAGGTAACGCTAAATCGACCAATTGTAGAACTAAGGACTCATGAAGACATCGGTGGGAAGGGCTGTCCTGTTCGCAGTCCCTATCATCGTAGCGGTAGTTTTGGCCCTCTTTGTCATTTCATACTTCATGTCGACTCTCGTCGGTTTGCCCTTGTCTCTTGACCTGCCGACTGCTGTGAGAGTGGCTGGAGGGGCCATTGTCCTGTCGGGAATGGGAATAGGAGGTTGGGTCTTAGCGCATAGAGGCCCAACTAACGTAATTGTTTCAACGTACATCACGCTTACAAAGCTGTTCAGGCGGACCCTCGTCAGCGAAAGCGCTGGCCGAACCGAGCCTCTGATAATAACCGGCCCGCAAAAGTACGTAAGAAACCCGCTGTACTTTGGAGTCGTGGTGATGGTTTTTGGCTGGGCCATCCTAACCTCTTTCACCTTCGTGTTTATTGCTACAGTAATCATTTTGCTCTGGTTCACTTTTGTTCTAATCCCGTTTGAAGAGAGAGAATTGTATGCTCTGTTCGGAGAACAGTGGAAAAAGTACTCTGAGAGCACGCCCATGCTGTTCCCGTTCACCAAACGGAAAAAGCCAGTAGCACCAGGAGTTCTTTGAATTCAAAAGTTCAGTCTCAAAAAAAGCCGAGAGATAATGTGCATAATAAGACAGAACAGGATGATAGGAATGAGTTTTCTGATAGGAAGTCTATTTAAGATAGGAATCAAATATTTCTGGCCATAATGACAACCGAAGTACAAGTCACACGACGGGGTCAAACCACAATCCCGATAGAGATCCGCAAAAAATTGCGCATCAAGGAGGGGGCTCGACTGTCCGTTGAGTCTATTGATGATAAGATTATTTTTACCAAGTCTCCGTCAATGGATGATTTAGATGGTTCTAGCAAGCTGACGCCTGCGAAAGCGATTCGACTTCTAGACAAGATGCGTGAAGCCGAGTAGTCGTGCTGATTTGTTATTCGAAACTCGTTATTTTCTTGTTCGTTTTGCTACGAAGGATGCGGCTCAGCTTAGCAGACTCAGGTCTCTAGTATACAAATCTGGGGAACATAGGTTTGCATCTATTATCACAGTTTACGAGGTCTACAAAATTTCTCTTGAAGAACAAGGAAGTGATGTTGCAAGAATTCGAGCAGATGCTATCGAAAATGAGTTCGAAATTATCGGCATTGATTCGGAAACTGCAAGGGAAGGCGCGGTATTGGCCAATAAACTGAGAATCCCGATGGCAGACTCTCTTATCATGGCGACGGCAAGAAGACTTGGTGTTCCTTGCGTTACAAATGATCCTCATTTTTCGGAGGTCAAACGGGTTTGGATTTAATCAATAGCTTCTCTGCTTCCTAATTTTCTGTGATTCAGGGAAGCGATGTGGAACCCTAAAAGTCACCCTATGAATCCTATTTCTTCTTTTTTATTCACTTTCTTAACCGGTTGGTAATCCAGCTTTTTCAAGTAGCTGTGCAAATCGCATATCTTCTCTCACCTTCCTGAAAAGTGGATAGTTTCGTACCCAGCCGAAGAATATCTCGCGGGTCTGAAAAGCAAACTCTAGCGATCGAAACGATTGATCTAGATCATCCATTCCCAAGTATACAAGAGCAAGTAGTGCTCCGTTGGTTCTGGCATTATCTGTCACTGATTCTCTCTGCAAGGAAAAATGCTCCAGTCTCGATGACCACAACTGCTCCGAAGATTCTTTCACCAATAACAAGTCGTTTAAGAAAATTCTTTCGCGTAGAAATGGTTGGATGCTCAGCATTCTTTGAATCTTGCAAAGCTTTTCTCGAAATTTCAACGTAAATAGCCGGTTTAATAACAAATACGGAATTTTATTGTGAATATCAATAAATCTTGAGCTGAATTATGAGGGCACTTATTCGGAAAATGATTTCAAGCGGAGCAGGAATATAGCTCTAAGAAGAGTATTCTTAATGGAATATTCGAATCAGCGCAGTTCAACTAGTTGCGATTATATATCGAGTCTTCAATTTGACTTTAGAATCAGTTAGTGAGCAAAAAACACAAGGGGAATCTCTAGTCGATCAGATAGGAAACACGCCACTCGTTAGGCTAGAAAGAATGGTATCTAAGGAGATAAAGGCGAGAATCTATGCAAAACTAGAACTTTGCAATCCCGGCGGCAGCGTCAAAGATAGATGTGCACTCTCTATGGTGTTGGATGCCGAAAGGAGAGGCCTCCTGACCTCCGGGGTCAGCACGATAGTTGAAGCGTCTTCGGGAAACACGGGAGTAGGTCTCGCCTTGATTTCTGCGGCAAGAGGGTACAAACTTGTGATTACTATACCGGAGAAGATGAGTATCGAGAAGAAGAATCTGCTAAAGGCTTACGGCGCCGAAGTGATCGTGACTCCAAACGCTTCCCATTCTGACCCAAATAGCTACCTCGAAGTAGCGAAAAAAATCGCAATGGAAAGACCGAATGCAGTCTTCTTGGATCAAACGAACAATCAGGCGAATGCTCGAGCTCACTTTGAAACAGCTCGTGAAATCTTTCGACAGATGGATGGGAAGAGAATAACTGCATTCGTAGCTGGGGCGGGCACGGGAGGAACTATAAGCGGCGCTGGAAGCGAGCTAAAGAAATTCGATCCACGTACTAGAGTAATCGGGGTGGATCCCGAGGGTTCAGTTCTTTCAGGAGGTATAGACGCACCCTACAAAGTCGAGGGCATCGGATACGATTTCACTCCGAGTACTCTTTGGCCAAACGTTGTGGACGAGTGGATCAGAGTTTCGGACAAGGTTTGTTTTCAATATGCGAGGAGATTAGCAAGAGAGGAAGGGATTCTCGCTGGAGGATCCTCCGGCGCAGCGATCTATGGTGCTTTGAAGGTCGCGCAGAGATATCGATCAGAAGACGACAATATTGTAGTAATCCTTCCTGACACGGGCGAAAGATATCTTTCCACTGTCTATAATGATGAATGGTTAGTAAAGAACGGTTTGAACTAGAAAGGTGCAATAGGAAAAATGACTCTCTTAACAGAAAAACAACAACCTGAAAAGAAAGACAAGAAGGAAAAAGAATTGGGCTTCGCAACTCGCGCGATTCACGCCGGACAGATTCCAGATCCGACAACTGGTGCAGTTACGATCCCAATTTACCAGACAACAACATATGCCCAAGAAGCGGTCGGAGTCCACAAGGGGTACACTTACTCAAGGACTGGAAATCCGACAGTCAGTGCCCTCGAAGAAAATCTCAATGAACTCGAAGGAGGAGCTGGTTGCGCTTGTTTTTCGTCCGGCATGGCGGCGATTACGGCGGTCTTCTCGACCTTGAGCCTAGGTGATCATGTTCTAATTTCTGAGGTTGTTTATGGTGGAACTCCAAGATTGTGCAATAATATCCTGTCAAGGTTTGGGATCAAGTCAACATACGTGGACACGTCAAACATCGAGGCAACTCGAAACGCAATCACAGAGAATACTAGACTGATTTTCGTCGAGACGCCGGCGAATCCTACTTTGAAACTCAGCGATATTAAGGCACTATCAGAAATCAAGGGAAACGCGAAGCTCGTCGTAGATAATACATTTCTCACTCCTGCAATTCAAAGACCGATCGAGCTCGGAGCCGATATTGTAATACATAGCACGACGAAATATATCGAGGGTCACAATTCGACAATCGGGGGCGCCGTAGTTTCAAACTCAAAGAAGGATAATGAGGATGTCAAGTTCATTCAAAATGCTACTGGATCGATTCTCACTCCTTTCAACGCTTGGCTCACAATTAGAGGACTAAAGACTCTCGAACTGCGAATGAGAAAACACAGCGAAAATGCCCAGATTGTGGCTGAATATCTGGAAGACCATCCCAAGGTCTCCAAAGTACTGTATCCAGGGCTGGCAAGCTTTTCTCAAGCTTTTCTTGCAAAGAAACAGAACAACTCGAAAAATGGCTACGGAGGGATGTTAGCCTTTGAACTTAAAGGCGGCGTAGAAGCTGGATTAAAATTCGCCAAGAGTCTTTCCTTCCTTACACTGGCAGAGAACCTTGGGGCCATAGAAACGATGGTCACACATCCTGCTACGATGACTCATGCAGCTATGGGCAAGGAAGCCCGAGAAAAAGCCGGAATCACAGACGGTCTGATACGAGTCTCAGTGGGGTTGGAAGATCCTCAGGACATTGTTGAAGATCTAGACCGAGCTATCAAGTCAGCAACATCGCTCTAATAAAATGCAGGGCGTCGTTCACTTATCTAGAGCTGTCGTTTCCTCTTCTTCTAGGTAGACTGCTTTGTAATCTTCCTTCTTTGGGACGACGCAGAGAAATTCCGCGTCTTCAGTCCCTATATTATTGTACCAGTGAACGGTACCTGCCGGAATGTACAGTGAGTCGCCTGTCTTGACACGAACTACTCTGTCTCCTATTCCTACCTCATAGTTTCCCTTCAAGACGTACTGTTCATGCTCGATGTCCGGGTGATAGTGCTTTGGAATCCGGCCGTTGGGTTTGATCTTGAATTTCCTTAGTTCAAAATTCGGGGCTCCATCGTGGCGATCTATGAGCCACTCGATTTCGGTTCCAACAGCTTTGTCCACCTTGAGTGACGGAACCTCGCCGGTCTTCTTGACGATACTCATTTGGCGAAAAATCTACGTATGGTCTGTATTTAGTTTTCTCGCAGATTTATTGAGATCAATGCAGCTTGAATCCTTTCCTGAATTTCTTTGAGGGTGTCTCTATTCTGTCCAGATCCTTGTCGTCAAGCAACTCTCTCAATTTAGCCAGAGAATTCACGCTTTCTTTATTTCTCTTGTGCTGTTTGCTAGTCCTTGATGAACTTCCAGTCAATGAGTTTCCATTTTGAATTTCCGATCGCATTTGAAGCAGTTTTTTCTCTTTCCGCACAGGCGCAGGCAGATAAGCCATGGCTAGAATAATCATTGTACTACAGAAAGAGCTAGCTTTTCTATCCTTCTATCTACCTTTTCGAGAGTCGCCATATTGTTTGCAAAAACGAAACGCAAAAACGGTTCTCCATAATTGCCAAATGAAGCTCCGGGTACGCAGAGTATGTGAGCTTTATCGAGCAAAACATCTGCCATCTGCTGCGATGACATTCCGTCTATTTTGATTTTTGGAAATGCGTAGAACGTGCCTTCGGGTTTTGTCGATGAAAAGAGATCAGCCCTCTTTTGAAGCATCATAAAGAAAAAGTCTCGCAGGTTCTGATACTCTTGCCGCATTTGTTCTATTTCTCCTTCGCTTTCATTAAGGGCGACTACGGCCGCTTTCTGGGCAAACGATGCGGGGTGGGTGACGGTATGCTGATGAAGTACTTTCATCTTATCGATCACTTCTTTGGGTCCAGCGGCGTATCCCAAGCGCCAGCCCGTCATGGCGTAAGCTTTTGAGAAACCGTTTATCGTGACTGTTCGCTCGGACATTCCATCGAAGGATCCGATGCTATAGTGTCTTGAATCATCGAAGACAATCTTCTCGTAAATTTCGTCAGACACAATAAGAAGATCATTTTCCTTGCAGATCTCGGCAATAGATTCCAGTTCTCCTCTTTGAAGCACCATTCCCGTCGGGTTGTGAGGCGAGTTCAACATTATCATCTTCGTCCTTTTTGACACTGACTCCCTCATTTTCTCGATGTCCAAACGGAAACCGTTCTCCTCATCGTAGCTGATTGGGACAGAAATCGGAACGCCTCCAGCAAGCTTGACGCACTCGCCGTAAGTGTTCCAATAAGGATCTGGAATCAAAACTTCGTCCATAGGATTGACAGTGCAAAAGACCGAGTCAAACACTGCTTCCTTTGCGCCCACAGTAACTAGGATCTGAGATTCTTGGACGTCTATTCCACTTTCATTTTTGAGCTTGTTTCGAAGCGCTGTTATCAGTTCAGGAATACCCGAGCTTTGCGTGTAACTAGTGAATCCAGAGTCAAGCGCTTTCTTTGCGCTTTCCTTCACCTTGCTTGGAGTGTCAAAATGTGGCTGACCGGCAGTCAGATCTATGAGGTCCACGCCGCGTTGTTTCAGGGCTTTTGCTTTGTCCGCAAGCCGAATCGTGGCTGACTCGCTTGAAAGTTTCATTCTTTCTGCAATAAATCTCTGATTTCTTTGCACTTTGTTTGTCACACGACATTTTTCCTACGCTTATTTTATGATTATTAGTAGATTTGCAGTTGTCGCATATGACACGAATATATCTGAAATTCCAGCTCCTAGTAATTGACAATAGTCTAATCACCGAAAAAAATGCAGTCTTTGTCTTGCTCTAAGTACCTTCTTAAAAATAAACAGAACCTCTCACTATTCTTAAATAAGTGAGAGTCGGGTATGCGTGGAAGCGATGTCAGACAAGCAATCTGCATCTATTTTGTCCTCATTCAAGGGAGGTTCTCTGTACTTGGGAGTGTCCCTTGTAGTCCTTAGCTTGCTTGTCATTATTATCGCCTAGACCCAGCGTTCTTCTAAGAAGAAATTCGCTGGGGAAAAATTGTATTGGAGTTGTCAAGTTATATTGGTAAAGCTATCTGGATCAAAATCTCTCATCAAACAGCTGGAAAACGAAGGCACGAAGGTTATCTTTGGTATGCCTGGAGGGGCGAACCTTCCAATCTATGATGAACTGGGAAGTTCGAGTATAAGACACATCTTAGTTAGGCACGAGCAACTCGCAGCCCACATGGCGGATGGCTTTGCACGAGTTTCAAGAAAGCCCGGAGTCTGTCTAGCTACGTCCGGTCCTGGAGCTACAAACCTAGTAACAGGAATTGCGACCGCTTACATGGACTCTATTCCTATGATCGCAATTACGGGTCAGGTAGCGACCTCAAGCATAGGGCGCGATGCATTTCAAGAATGTGATATAGTCGGGGTCGCCACGCCGGTTACGAAGTATACTTTCCAGCTTCTAAAGCCAAACGAAATCCCTCACGCTGTAAAGAAGGCTTTCTTCATTGCTTCTTCTGGTAGACCGGGCCCAGTTTTAATCGACATTCCAAAAGACGTCCAAACCAATGAAGCTGAAACAGAATTTCCAAACGCCATCAGGGTACGAGGTTATGACCCGCCTGGCGAGCCTAGCGGTCCAGAGGTAGAACGAGCCCTTGACATGATCCTTTCGGCAGAAAGGCCGATGATACTAGCCGGAGGAGGAGTCGCAATTTCTGGAGCGTTCAGTGAACTGCAAGCCCTTGCAGAGATGCTGATGATACCAGTCGCGACGACATTCAAGGGAAAGGGCGTGTTCAGCGAGACTCATCCGCTGGCACTCGGACCAATAGGAATGCATGGCCACATCGAGGCAAACAGGCTGACTCTTGAAGCTGATGTTTTGATCGCAATCGGGACGAGATTTTCAGACAGATCAACCGGCAAGGTTTCTGAGTTTGTCAAAGAATCCAAAGTGATTCACATAGACATTGATCCTTCCGAGATCAACAAAAACAAAGAAGTCGATCTCGGAATCGTTGGAGATGTTAGAGCGTCACTTCAAATGATGATACATTCACTCAAACGAAGAGCTAGACGAAATGAACTGAAAAAGTGGCAGGATCGTTTCACGGAGGTCAAGGATCATTGCAAGAGTGAATTTTCTGTAGACATGACAAAGGTCAGTGCGATAAGCCTTCTCAAAACGCTCAGAGATTCTCTTCCCTCACAGGCAATCGTGACGACCGAAGTTGGGCAGTGTCAGATGTGGGCTTCGCTTCATTTCGATGTTATAGAGCCTGGAACGTTCTACAGTTCAACAGGACTGGGAACGATGGGATTTGGTTTTCCGGCGGCAATTGGAGCCAAGGTTGCAAGTCCAGATCGTCCCGTCCTAGACATTGCTGGCGATGGCAGTTTTAACATGACAGAAGCGGCCCTAGCAACATCCGTTCTAGATAACATCCCAGTGATTGTAGTTGTGATTAACAACGGAATGCTCGGGATGGTCGCTCAATGGCAGAGGTTATTCTACGGACGTCGATATAATGGCGTCAAGCTCTACAGCTTACCAGATTATGTCAAGCTCGCGGAAGCCTACAGAGCTCAAGGACTACGTGCTCAATCTTTAGAAGAATTCTCCAAAGCCGTAAAACTCGGACTCAAGAGTGATGTCGCCACAGTTATCGACGTTCCAATTTCTCCTGAAGAAGATGTATTTCCCTTCGTCGTTCCAGGAACCGCTTTGAAGGATATGGTCGTAGCATGAGCGCCTCTTCACCTTCTTCTCCAACGTCGTCCTCAACTCCGCAGAGTCCTCTTTCTACCGCTAAACCGATTCTAGAAGCTTCCAAATCAAGGAGCGACGAGGTACTGCAAAAAACTAGGCAGAAACACTCGCACGCGATTGTCTATGCTATAGTCGAAAACCAGCGAGGCGTATTACACAGAGTTTCTAGTATGTTCAGAGCAAAGGGATTCAACATTACAAGCATCGCGATAGGGAGAACTTCGCATTCTGAACTGGCTCGTATGACAATTGTGCCCTCTGGAGACGATACCTCTCTAGTACTTTTGGTAAAACAGCTCCGAAAAATGATTGACGTAATCGAAGTCGGCATGATGACGAGACAAGATTCCATAGTAAGAGAACTTGCTCTGGTGAAGTTCGAGACCAACTCATCAGAGGCTAGACGCGAAATACTTGACTTGTCTAACGCTCTCGGGGCTAAGGCCGTTGATTCCACCCATGACTCACTAGTTGTAGAATTCTGCTCGACGCCGGAGGGAATTGATTCCTTCATCGAAGAGGCTTCAAAGTCAGGCGTGGTGAAGGAAGTAGTCCGTACGGGTCTAACTGCTTTAAGGAGAGATGACTGATGGATTACTCTCCGTATCAATCCGTAAGTAAAGTACGCATTTTCGACACAACACTTCGTGACGGTGAGCAGACTCCGGGAGTATCGCTTACAGCTGATAACAAGGTGGAGATAGCAAAGTCCCTTGATCGGCTGGGCGTCGATGTCATAGAAGCCGGGTTCCCTGTAGTTTCCGAGGGGGAATATGATGCGGTCAAAAGAATTAACAAACTTGGGTTATCCTCACAGATCACTGCTCTCTCAAGGGTTGACAAGGCAGACATTGACAAACTGATCGATTGTGACATTAGCTATGGTCACCTCTTCATAGCAACTTCCGACTTGCACCTGCAGTACAAGCTCAAAATTTCAAGAGAAAAGGCCCTTGAATCCGAAATCGCCGGTATAGAATATGCGAAAGCTCACGGAATAAAGGTCGAATTTTCTGCAGAAGATGCTACTAGGACAGAGAGAGATTTTCTTGTAAAGGCGTTTCGCGAAGCGGAGCGAGTCGGGGCGGAACGAATCAATGTTCCTGATACCGTCGGCACTAGCACTCCAGAGAGATTTGCCGAACTAATTAGGTACTTGAAATCGCAAATACGAATTCCCATAAGTGTTCATTGCCACGATGATTATGGACTCGCCGTTGCGAACAGCCTAGCTGGAGTGAATGCCGGCGCAGATCAGGCGCATGTAACTATTAACGGACTGGGCGAAAGAGCGGGGAATGCGTCGCTCGAAGAATTCGTAATGGCAGCTTCTAGATTGTACAGTATCGAGTGCCGGATCAAAACAAAGTTGCTCTACGAAACCTCGCGAACAGTTTCCAAATTGACCCGTGTGCTTTTGCAACCAAACAAAGCCATAGTTGGTGAAAATGCATTTGGCCACGAATCAGGAATTCACACGCATGGCGTCTTGAATATGCCAGCCACCTATGAACCCATGGAGCCAGAGCTCGTTGGTGCTTCTAGACGGATCCAAGCAGGTAAACACGCTGGAACACACGGGGTTTACTCACAATTGAAATCTCTTGGCTTCAATCTCACCTCCGATGAACTGAAGAAAGTCGTTCAGAAAGTGAAAGAGATTGGAGATCAAGGCAAACCAGTGACAGATAGCGACTTAGACCGGTTGGCACGCGAGATAAGTGGTTTAGCAAAACGAGATTCTTATTTCAAGATAACTGATCTTGCGATCATTACTGGAATTAACACTGTTCCAACTGCTTCTGTAAGGCTCGCATTTGGAAACAATGATTCAACCACTACCGCCCAGACAGGCGTTGGACCTGTTGATGCTGTACTAAAAGCAATTTCTCAGGTTACCGATCGTTATGCAAAGGTGACGCTACGCGAATACAGAATCGAGGCCGTGAGCGGAGGTACTGATGCAGAAGCCGAAGTACTCGTGAAAGTTGAAGACGACAGAGGGAACGTATGCTCTGCTTCAGCGGCAGGACAGGATATCGTGATGGCAAGTGTTTATGCTATGATGAGCGGTATCAACGAAACAATGCTCCGCAGATCTAGGCAGGATGGCAACCAAGAAATCGTTCGTCCTGCCCAGACAATTGCAGCGATGACATCCTAAATGGAACATGAGGTGGTTTAATTTGAGAAGCGAATCTTTTGTAGTACTATCATGCATTGAGGGAGATGGTATAGGACCAGAACTCTTCGAAGCGGCTAGAGTTGTGCTCGATTCTATTTCAGAGACTTTCGATCTCAATTTTCATTATGTAAACGCCCCAGCCGGAGATAGAGAACTCAAAAGAAATGGAAAAGCTCTTCCAAAAAGCTCCTTAGAAGTGATCAAAGAATCTGATGCTTGCCTGAAGGCCCCTGTCGGAGAGACAGCGAAAGATACAATTCTCAAAATAAGGCAAGAGCTGGATCTTTATGCAAACATACGTCCAGCGAAAAATCTTCCTTTCGTCGAATCCAAATTTCCAAATGTAGACTTGGTCATTGTGCGAGAAAACACGGAAGATCTTTACGTGGGGAGAGAATCAATAGATGCGTCCGGTCAGAAGGCAACTGCTCTAAAGGTCGTTACGAAGAGAGCAAGTTTGCGAATTGCAAAATATGCATTCGAGCAAGCATTATCGAGGCAAAAAGAACACAACAACGAGAGGAAATCCGACCCGTCAGTAATCTGCGTTTCAAAGTCAAACGTCCTGCCAAAAAGCGACGGACTATTTGTAAAAAGCTGTGAGAGTGTTTCAAAGAAATATCCTTCTGTTCATTTCTCGAATATGTATGTAGATTCGGCCGCGATGAATCTAGTTAGGAATCCAGAGGCATTCGATGTTATCGTAACTTCAAATATGTACGGAGATGTACTGTCCGACGAAGCATCGCAAATAGCTGGTGGATTAGGACTAGCTCCGTCTGCAAACATAGGCGAACATTTTGCTCTCTTTGAACCAGTTCACGGCGCTGCGCCTGATATCGCAGGAAAGGGCATAGCAAATCCGATTGCGATGTTCCTTTCGATCAAGATGATGCTAGATTGGCTCGCAAAGACAAAAGGAAATTCTGACTTTAACAGAGCATCTCGAATTGTGGAAGCAGCGATTCATTCTGTTATTGCTTCTGGTGTAAAGACACCAGATATTGGAGGTAATGCGAACACAAATCGAGTCGCTGAGGCTGTCTCCCAAGAAATTCGTCAAGTATCAAAAAAATGCCCCTTACGCTTCCCCGAGATTTGACACGGAAAAAACCCGAGGAAGAAGAACTGAATGAAATAACTTTGCGATAAGGAAAAATGAGTGAGAAAAAGAAAATGCAAACAGAACTGGAACAAAGAAGAGAATCAACACAAGCAACGAGACCCGAAATCCAAAAAGTGGATTTTGTATGGATGAACGGCGAATTGGTTGCCTGGGATAACGCAACTGTCCCTGTTATGACTCATTCACTTCATTACGGAACCGGGGTCTTTGAAGGCATCCGAGGTTATGGATCTGAAGATAAACTGTACGTGTTCAGGCTTGGAGAGCACTTTGAACGACTACTTGAATCCGCAAGGATATGTGATTTGGAATGCAAGTACACTTCGACAGAATTTGAAAATGCGTGCGTTGATCTTCTAAGAGCCAATAAAATCAGAGGAGACTGCTACATTCGACCAATCGTCTTCGTGGGTTTTTCAGGAATCAACCTAGGTTTTATCAACTATCCAATTGATGCGGCGATCGTAGCTTTTCCTTTCAAACAGTATTTCGCGAAAGCTGGTTTGGATGTTTGTGTCTCTAGCTGGACGCGAATCTATGATCCAGTAACGCCACCTATGGCCAAGATTTGTGGAAATTATGTGAACTCTGTCTTTGCAAAACGGGAGGCTGCAAAGAATGGATATGATGAGGCAATCATGCTCAACGCAACTGGCAAGGTATCTGAAGCAACAGGTGAGAACATTTTCGTCGTGAAAGATGAGGAATTAGTAACACCATCGGTTGGCTCCTCGATTCTCAAGGGATTGACCAGAGATACCATAATCTTCCTCTCAAAGAAGCTCGGCGTGGAAATCATCGAGCGAGAAGTAGGCAGATCCGAACTTTACACTGCCGACGAGATATTCTTGACCGGAACGGCCGCAGGCATTGCACCAGTTCTGAGCGTTGACAAGAAACCAGTTGGAAACCGAAAAGTCGGAGCCGTTACAGAAAAGCTAGCTAAAGCCTATTTTGATCTTGTGGTCGGGCGCGAGACGTTTGGTCGCGACGACTGGGTCACGCGAGTGTACTAGAACACGAATGGATTGGCGGGTAAGAGGGAATTAGATATGATGAAACAACAACAATTGGAAGGAAAAAATGAAACCACTCTAGGAGATTCAAAGGCTCTCTATGAGAAAGACATCAAGAGCACGACCGTAAAGAAAAACGAAACCATAGCCGTGATTGGCTACGGCCTCCAAGGGAGAGCTCAAGCAAGCAATCTGAGTGATTCTGGTTTCAAAGTCGTTGTTGGATTAAGGAAAGGGGGTCAGTCTTGGAACTTGGCTAAGAAGGATGGCCACAAAGTTTTGCCTGTTGAGGAAGCTGCCAAGACAGCGAGCATCATCCACATGCTGGTTCCTGACATGGCTCAAAGCTCCGTCTACAAACAAATCGAGCCTTATGTGACCAAGGGAAAGGCACTCGGATTTTCTCATGGAGCTGCAGTTCACTGGGGCTGGATCAAGCCACCGTCAGATGTTGATGTTTTCATGATTGCTCCGAAAGCTCCTGGTCAGAGAGTAAGGGAAGTTTACGTTTCGGGCTTTGGGACTCCGTCGCTTATCGCGGTTGAGCAAGATTCCACGGGTCGTGCCTGGCAGAGAACGCTCGAGCTAGCAAAGGGAATTGGAAGTGCAAGAGCGGGTTTGATCAAAACAACGTTCAAAGAAGAAGTTGAAAGCGACTGGTTTGGAGAACAAGTCGACCTGTGCGGAGGAGTTGACAGGATGATTCGAACCGCTTTCGAAGTCCTTGTTGAAAGAGGATATCAACCTGAAATAGCGTATTTCGAGTGCCTCCACGAATTGAAGCTGATCGTAGATCTCATTCAGCGCTACGGAATCGGAGGAATGTACAGAGGAGTGAGCGAAACCGCACGATATGGCGGGTTGGTTGTCGGGCCATCTATTATGACAGGTGAGACAAAAGAGCGAATGCGCAAAGCGCTCGACAGGATTCAATCTGGTGAATTTGCCCAAGATTGGATGAATGCGTACCAAAACGAGGGATCTCAGGCATTTGAAAAATACTTGCGAGAGCTGGAAAACCACCCTATTGAACAAGCGGGTCGAAAACTTCGGGCGATGATGTGGCCAGAAGACTCGCGAAAAAGCAAGACTCCTAGCTGGTCCAGGCTACAACAAAAAGGACGACGACCTGGGCGTTCTCGAAAATCAGCCAAAGGAAAGAGGAACTGAGAGGGAATTGGAGACTACGGAACAAACTCAAAGTAGCAACACAAGGCAGGTTGGTATAGTCTATGATGCCCCCTCGATTTTAGAAGAAATTTCAAAGCTCGGGTTGTATACAAAGAACCCGAAGGAACTTGCTAAAATAACTCTCGCTAAAATGAAGGATCTTGAGGGCGTCGGGTACAATTTCGAGGAAGCTCTTGCGAGTGTGCATCTTCTGATCCTTCAGATGATGGGTTCAAACATAGTTCCCTTTACGATCACGGGTTGGCAAACAAGCTCATTGAGGTCAATAGACGAGACAGCGAAAGTCAAGGCGACCTTAGAAGGAACAGTGGGACATGGTTCCGTTTCGAGAAGTTTCTCCGTAAGCTCAGAGGGAGTTGGTCCTATTCACGCAATTGATTTGTCCTTGCGAAAAGCTCTATCCAAAGTATTCCCCGAGACAAAAGACATCAAGCTAGTTTCATACTCGCTAAACATCGTGGATTCCTCAAACGGTTCGGCGGCCGCCGCCATAGCAAGGACAGAATTTGTCGACGATCATGCGAATCGAAATGTCAATCCTACTACCTGGGCAACAGTTGCGGTTTCTGACGATGTTATCGATGCAAGTGTTCGCGCTCTTATTGATGGATACAGGTACAAACTCATTTTCCTAAACAAGAAAGAAAGGTTTGCGATTCCTGATTGGAGAGTTGCAATCGCTTAAGAAAACAACAACGTGAGAGTGCCATAAAATACGACGACAACCGACGGACAGACCATAGTCGAGAAGATAGTCTCACGTGCTGTTGGTCACAAAGTGAGTGCAGGCGATCTTATCGATGTCCTCCCGATCGACAAGCTTTACTTCAACGAGGTAATTGCACCGCCGGCAATTTCTAGCTTTAAAGAAGATTTTGAGCCTATATTCAACGAGTATTCCGTCAACCAACACAAGGGGAGCGGAGACCAACAGCTTCAGAAGCTAGAGACGAAAGTCCAGAGAGTATTTGATCCATCTCGCGTTGCCATGATTCCTGATCATACGGTTCCTTCTTGCTCGATCATGGTAGCCAAGGGAATCAATTTGATGAAAGAGTTTGCAGCAGAAGAAGGACTCAAGATGTACAAGGAGGGGGATGGGATCGAGCATACAGTTGTAACCGAAGAAGGGTTTGTTCTTCCTGGCGAGATAGTTGTTGCAACCGATAGCCATACCGACACGGTTGGCGCAGTCGGAGCACTAGGATTTGGAATTGGAACGACAGAAGCAGAATATGCTTTAGCTCTTGGAGAGATTTATGATTTTGTTGTTCCTGGGACGCATCAATTCAAAGTAAATGGTAAATTCAAGAAGGGGTGTTCTGCGAAGGATTTGGTACTTTACATTTTGGGACAAATGAGTGAAAGCGGTTGTTCAAGGATGGTAGCAGAGTACTCAGGAGACGCAATCGAAAAAATGGGGATGGACGGTCGCTTTACGATTTGCAATATGTCCGTAGAGATGGGAGCAAGAACTGGAATTGTAAACCCAAATCAGATTACAATTGATTTCTTACAAGAAGTGACTAGAAAGCATCCGGAACTCTCCGAGCGAATCAAATCATGTTGCTCCCAAATTTCTAGATTAAGAACAGACGAAGATTCTAATTTTGCCCGAGCGACTGAGGTAGAAGCTTCAAAACTAGATCCTCAAATCGCTCTGCCTCACTCGCCTGCAAATGTTAAACCAGTAGACGATGTGAATGGAGCCGAGGTCAACGTGGTCTTCATTGGCTCTTGCACAAACGGACGGCACTCAGATCTATTTGAGGCTAGCCAAATTCTCAAGGGAAGAAAGGTGCACCCTGGTGTCAATTTGATTGTCATACCAGCATCAAGAAGTGTCTACAATTGGGCGATGAAATCGGGAGTCCTAGAAATTTTTGCTGAAGCAGGAGCAAACATAGAATCGTCAAATTGCGGCCCCTGTTTTGGAAAGCATATGGGAGTTCTCTCGTCGGGAGATGTTTGTGTGAGCACTTCTAATCGAAATTACAAGGGGAGAATGGGCTCACCAGAGGCAATGATCTATCTAGCGTCCCCCGCGACTGCGGCCGCTTGTGCCATTGAAGGGAAGATAGTTGATCCTAGGAGGTACTATAATTAGCAAGATGCAAGAAAAATCCATATCGGGTAGCATTTCAAATCAACCTTCCTTTACTGGCAAAGTCACGGTCAAATTCGGAAACGACATCAATACGGATTACATTATCCCAGCCTATCTTCTTCAAGAGGCTTGGAAGAAAAGCTACTTTGCCGAACATGCTTTCGAGCGTTACGACCCTTCCTTCGTGACCAAATGCCAAGCCTCAAATGAAAACATCGTTGTCGCGGGACAGAATTTTGGTTGCGGATCCAGTCGCGAGCAGGCAGTTTATGCAATCAAGTACAACAATGTCAAAGCTGTAATCGCAGAGTCATTTCCAGATATTTTCTACCGGAATTCAATCAACAACGGTTTTCCAGCTCTACTCGTTGCAAAAACTGGGGATCTAGATGTCGGTGACGATCTCTTGATCAACCTAGAGGATCTGACGATCAAGAAACGCGGATCTGAACTTGAATTAAAGATTTCAATGTCAAAAGAAGATAGGCAGACTCTACTTTCGCAAGACCGTATCACCTTGGTCAAGGAAAGGCTCCGAAAGAGGTTGCAAGTAATAGTTTGAGCGTATTGCAAACGTCGACTAGACCCGGTTATACGAGCAAGTACTCAATTGCTTTCCAAGGAGAGATCGGGGCATACAGTCAGAGCGCAATCTACGCATTCTTCGGAAGAGACAATGTAAATGAGGTCTTGCCACTTCCCACACTGAGACAAGTCTTTCAAAATCTCGTACGTGAAGGATCGAGAGCAGATTACGCCGTTGTCCCAATAGAAAATAGTTTGGCTGGAACCATCGGCGAAACTTTGGACCTTCTTCTTCTATCAAATAATGTGAGAATAGTTGGGGAAGTAAGAATTCCAATCTCCCATGCATTAATCGCTCACGAGAATTGTTCTTCCATTTCTAAGATTAGAAGAGTAATTTCGCATCCGCAGGCAATAGCACAATGCAAAGAGTATCTTGACGCGCATGACTGGGAACAGATCCCAGTTTACGATACTGCTGGTGCCGCTAAGATGATCAGAGATGAAAATCTCGAGGATACCGCGGCGATAGCGAGCGAATTGGCGGCAGAAATTTACGGTCTGCAGATTTTAGCTCGCCATATCGAAGACGATCACTCAAATCAAACGAGGTTCATAGTGATCACTTCGAATGCATCATCGCCTGTTCTCGTAAACAGCGAAGCGAACGATTATCGGACTTCGATCATTTTCTCGACTGAGCATAAACCTGGATCTCTTGTCGATTCACTCTCGACTCTTTCCTCACGAAAAATCAACTTGACAAAGATTGAATCTAGACCGATGAAATCTCGCCCTTGGGAATATTATTTCTATGTGGATTTCGAAGGGCATGAGAAAGATGAAAATTGCCGTAATGCTCTTGATGAATTAAAGGAACGAACCATTGAGCTCAAAATTCTCGGCTCATACAAACGTGCTTGAGATAAGAGTAACAATAGTACAAACAAAAACGAGAAAATAAAAAAGGGGAAAAAGCGGAAATGGAAATTCGATAAGTTTAGTTTGTTTTTACTGCGGCAACTCGATTACGTCCGAGGAAGCTGTAAGGAGAAGTTGGCACACAGAGTGCGATACATGCAGGGCAAATATGCACGTGAACTATGATTACGGTCTAGTTTCGATCAAATCGCAAATCAGGATGGCTTTAGATTCGCTTTCCTCCGGAGATTCATCATCTCTTCCTCTTTTCTTTCAAATCTCCGGATTGTTGCCGGTGGGAGAAGAGACATTATACGAAGTATCAAGAGTCCTTTCGACGAATGGAACCAGGCTTCCGGGATCTACTGAGCTTAGAAGAAGTAACAGATATTCGAATTTGTTCTTGAAATGCGAATTCCAAAATCCCACTGGTTCGTTCAAAGACATGGGAACGATTTGCGAATTCTCAAAAGCACACGAGATTGGCCTTTCTAGAAGTTACGAATCTAATGATGATGCTCTTCATTTAGCTTCGACGGGGAATATGGCAATTTCCGCGACGTATTATGCTGATGCTCTGCATTTACCACTCGTTCTTCACGTGTCGAAGAACATCAACAAGACCAAGTTGCAGAGGATGAGAAATTTTGGTTTGGATTCTCTAAACGGCGTCCGTCGTTGCTTGGAATGCTCCGAAAGAGACGGCGGGTACGATGTGCAACAAAATCATGTTCGAGAAGAATTTGAAAAGCATAGAAACGTACCACAAAGAAGTAGAAGATTGTGGATCGGAGATACGACGCTTCGAATCGAAGGATGCAAGACAATTGGCTACGAAATCTACGCCCAGCTGGGATGCAAGGTTCCAAACAATATCATTGTACCCGTAGGCAATGGAACTTTACTATGCGCGATTTGGAAGGCTTTTGACGAATTAAAAAAGATGGAATTTATAAGCGAGATTCCGAGAATCTACGGGGCAGTAGTACCCGAGTACCTCCATCCTAAAGTTAGCGCCCTTGGAGTCAGTCGGCCTGGAGATCTGACCACAGCATTCAAAATCATCCGCGACACGCGTGGAGCTTTGCTAAGTTTGGACGAAGAGCCAGTTTCAAAAGGACAGGAGTCAATATTCCTTCAGGAGGACGGTATCAAAGCCGAGGCTGCAGGAGCTCTTTCCTACGCTACGTATGAACTCTTACTAAGAAAATCAATTCCTGAAGGAGAAACGAGTGTTGTCATCATAACTGGACAAAGATACGACTAGAAGGCATTGCAGGCACTCTGTCGGTTTTTCGGTTCTTCCATGAAACAATGAGAATCCCTCACGAGTATGCTCAGAGTCATCCACTATGCGAGCGGTCTGCAAACTGCGCCTTCGGAGGCAGGGCCCACAAGGGAAGCATATTTCGCGAGAGCTCCCCACTTGTACTTTGCCTCTGGGGGTTTCCATTTTCCCTTTCTTTCTTCGAGCTCGGTCCTTGAAACAGAAACGAGATCAAGCCTGCCCTCCAAAGTGTTAATCTCGATTTCATCGCCATCTTTCACGAGAGCCAGTGGTCCACCCGCCATTGCTTCTGGACATACGTGGCCCACCATGAGGCCGCGCGTCGCACCAGAGAACCTACCATCCGTCACCAGTGCGACTTTATGACCGAGGCCCTGTCCCACGATCGCAGCAGTCACTGCGAGCATCTCTCTCATTCCTGGACCTCCCTTTGGTCCTTCGTATCGAATTACTACAACGTCCCCGTCTTTGATTACGTTCTTCTTCGACACTGCGTCAAACGCGTCTTCCTCGCGATCAAATACTTTCGCTGTTCCCTTGAACGAAGTTGTTCCTATACTCGCAATTTTCACTACCGCCCCTTCAGGTGCAAGTGATCCATAAAGAATCACATCTGTTCCAATTGGATTAAGAGCCGACTCAAAGGGTCGGACAACTTCTTGCTGCTCTTTGAAATTAAAAATGTTCAGATTTTGTTCAATAGTTCTTCCACTGATAGTAAGAGCATTTGGATGAAGCATCTTCCTATCAAGCAACTTTTTCATTATCAATGGAACGCCGCCTGCTCGATCAAGATCTGACATTACATATTTTCCTCCTGGTCTCAAGTCAGCAATGTGCGGAACTTTTTTTCGAATTCTTTCAAAGTCATTCAGTGTTAGATTCACTCCTGCTTCCTTCGAAATCGCGAGTAGATGCAAGATTGCGTTCGTCGATCCGCCAATAGCTTGCAGAACCGTTATTGCATTTTCAAAGGCTTCAAACGTCAGAATGTCGCGGGGTCTAAGATCTATTTCTAACGCATTCACCGTCGCTTTACCAGTCTCATACACCGCTTGAGCTCTACGCGCGTCAACTGCGGGCGGGCAAGCGCTTCCTGGAAGTGCCACGCCAAGAGCTTCACTCAATGAAGCCATTGTGTTCGCCGTGTAGAGACCGGCACACGACCCCGGGCCTGGGCAGGCAGAGTTTTCAATCTCTTTCAGTTCTTCAGAGCTGATCTTTCCAGCTTCGTATGCACCGACAGCTTCGAACACATCTTGAATCGTAATATCTCGTCCGTTGCAAGAACCCGGAAGAATAGTTCCTCCATAAACAAAAGCGGAAGGAACATTCAGGCGTGCCATCGCGATGATCATTCCAGGCAGGCTCTTGTCGCACCCTGCTATACCCATGAAAGCGTCGTATTCGTGTGCTCTTACCATCAGCTCGACCGAATCGGCGATTATTTCTCGGCTGACCAGAGATGCTTTCATTCCCTCTGTGCCCATCGCTATCCCGTCGCTTACGGCGATAGTGACAAACTCTCGCGGAGTCGCTCCGGCAGCAATGACGCCCTCTGCTCCTTTCTTTGCGAGAGCATCGAGGTGAACGTTACATGGTGTTGCTTCGTTCCACGTGTTAGCGATGCCGATTAGAGGTCTTGTTAGGTCAGCGTCAGACAACCCCATAGCTTTGTAGTAAGACCTGTGCGGGGAGTTCTTTGTTCCTTGAAGTACGTCCGCGCTTCTTCTTATTTGAATTTCCCTTCCTCCGTCTTTTGCAGGCAATTTCCAATAACTCACTTTTTTGCGGATGCTTTTCTTGGTTGAATGGGCCACGCTTTAAAACGATTTACAGCCTTATCTCAAAATAATTCATAGCCTCGCCAAAGACTTACAAGCCTAAATCACGGAAGTGCTTATTCCGAAACCAGATTTTTCAAAAGAAAAGCAACAAGGACGAACAGTGGAATGGAAATAAAAGACACAGGAGACTCTGACAGCCTAGAAGACTATTCCGCTCCATGCGTAATGAAATTCGGCGGATCTTCTCTAGCTGGTTCAGAGGAGTTTTTGCAGTGCAAATCTATCATCAAAGAACATATTCAACAAAAGAAGAACAACAATCTGCTCGTAGTCGTATGTTCCGCGATGGGAGATACGACCGATCATCTTCTGAAAGCGATTAATCTTGCGAAGGAAGGCAAATTCGAAGAAGCGAGAGCAGTTCTTTTGGAGATCAAAAAGGTACACCTTTCCACTATTTCGAGAACGATAACAAATCCACTGTTCTTCAAGGGAACATGCGAATTTCTAGAAAGCAAACTCAATGAACTCGAGAAAGTGCTGTACGGTATTTCGTTAGTAAGAGATACGAGTTCAAGAACGATTGATTTCATTCTATCCTTCGGAGAGCAACTTTCCACATTGATAATGTCAAATCTCCTTTCCTCCGATGAATTGAGGGCAGAGTATCTTACGGGAGGACAAGCGGGCATTGTCACCGACGAAAATTTTGGATCTGCAGAGCCTATCCAGAGAATAACCGGAGAGAATCTCAGGAAGAAGATGGTTCCATTACTTTCTGCTGGAGTGACGCCGATAGTTACTGGTTTTATTGCAAGTACATTTCGTACAAATGAAATGATTACTCTAGGGCGCGGAGGATCAGATTACACTGCTTCATTGATCGCAACTGCGATAGGGGCCAAGGAGGTATATCTTTGGACGGATGTGGATGGGATAATGACGGCCGATCCAAGGCTCGTCAAAGATGCGAGAATAGTGAAACAAATCACATACCTTGAAGCTATGGAAATGAGCGCTTTTGGGGCGAAAGCAATGCAACCACGGGCTCTCGAGCCTGTGGCAAAGAAGGAGATTCCTGTTCGAATCAAAAACACCTTCAATCCAAAATCAGAAGGTACTCTGATTGTCGCACCGGGTTTGATTGGAAACGGAGAGAACGACGAGGAGAGCACTGGAGTCAAGTGTATCGGTTCACTGTCGGATGTCGCGATAGTAACAATCAGCGGAGCAAGAATAGTTGGGCAACCGGGCACCGCCCTAGCTATTTTTGATATTCTTAAGGAGCTTCAAGTGAGTCTCCTGATGATTTCACAGTCAGTTTCCGAAAGCAATGTGTCAATCATAATTAAAAAGGATCGTCTCACTCAAGTCGTGCGCACTTTGAGAGAACGACTACTTCAGGAGGAAGAGGTAGATGAAGAATATTCGGAAAAGTTGAACTCAGTCATGACGACATCTCCGATCCGAGACCACTCCAAAAAAAGAAGTTCCGCCTTTGCAAGAGTCGACTATGAAGACGATGTTGCAGTGATCGGCGTCTTAGGGAGAGGTATGATCGGAATACCCGGTGTTGCGGGAAGGGTTTTTACGGCAGTCGCAAATCAAGGCATCAATATACGTATGATAGCTCAAGGCTCATCTGAAATTAATATCTCCTTTGTTGTGAAAGCAAAGGATAGAACTAGGGCCGTCATCGCATTACATGATGAGTTTCGACTAGGGGAATCTTCAAAGTTTAACAAAGAGCTGGAAGATAAATCCCTGAAACTCGCCTCTGCCAGACCAAATCCAGCCTAGCATTCCGAAAATGTAGCAAGGTGAATGATCCCATCCCAACCTTTGAAGTCGCAGTGCTCGGTGCTACTGGGCGCGTGGGTCAAGAATACCTTGGTATTTTAAAGGATCATCCATGGTTCAAAGTCGTCGAAGTTACGGGCAACACCAAGATCGGGCAAAAGCTGGGTGACGTAGTTGAGAACCTTCCCTCCCCGATGTCGTCACTAGAGATAAAGGAATCGAATCCATCAAAGATTGAATCTCGACTCGTATTCTCGCCTCTGCCCACAGACATTGCAAAACAAGTAGAGTCAAACTTCTCCAGAGCTGGATTTAGCGTGATAACAGACGCCTCTCCTCATAGAATGGATCAGGACGTGCCCCTCATGATCCCAGAAGTAAATCCTGAGCATTTGGGCATGTTGAGAAAAAATTTCACAGGGGATCATCATCTTCCTCCAAAAAGCAAGAAGAAGGGATTCATCGTTGCGACGCCGAATTGTACGACGATTGGCCTCGCGATGACGCTCAAGCCCCTTCACGTAGCTTACAATGTAAGTAAGGTCGTAATGACTTCCTTTCAGGCACTTTCTGGCGCAGGGTATCCCGGCGTACCATCGCTTGACATTGAAGACAATGTAATCCCGTTCATCGATGGCGAAGAGGAAAAAGTCGCAAAAGAAACGAATAAATTACTCGGAACCTACGATGAGAAAGAAAACGCGTTCAAACCTTCTTCGATTGAAATTTATTGTTCGTGCAACCGCGTCGCTGTAATTGACGGTCATCTGGAATCGGTGTACCTAGAGGCTAAGGATAGAATCTCAGATCCCGAGTCCGTCCTTTCAAATTTCAAGTCAATTCCTCAGAAGCTCAAACTGCCATCTGCGCCGGAAAGGCCTATCGTTGTGATGAAAGAGAAAAACAGGCCCCAGCCGAGACTGGACCGAATGGTTGGAAACGGTATGTCCACCGTTGTTGGTAGAATTCGGCAGGACAACGAGAAAGCCCTGCAATATCACCTGCTCACTCATAACACTATTCGGGGTGCCGCAGGCGGAGCAATTTTAACGGCGGAACTGTTATGCAAGATATTCGATGGGATTATTTAGAGCGCGGCGAATACGTTTCTGATGAGAAAATCCTAATTTAGGACAGTCAAAGAAGTGCTTTGTTCCTTAATGGATGGGTTTCATGCTAGAAGAATAAATAGAAGCTGGAGACTGCCTGCAATTGCTTTCACATGAACCCCCTTAATCAATCTGCCATTGCTTCTTATATTCTACTAGTCTATTTTCCACACCAAAAATTAATTGTACAAAGATGCTGATCCAGCTGCTTAGTACTTTCAGGCCTCTTTCGCGTAAAAAAATACAGGCATTCCACGTAGAATGATTCATATCCTTTTGAGAAGCGTATGACAAAAGCAAAGTAAACCTTGCCTTTGAAGGCTCTCACCCTAGATCTCTGGCTTACCCTCATCTGGGACTCGAGCGAGCTAGAAGAATACAGGAAACTAAGACGAGTAGTAAACTTGTACCGCTTTGCAAATCGTGTTCACAGGGACAGTGGAATCAAGTCCGACACACCATTTCGTTTCGCTGACGTTAGATTAGCGTTAGAAACCCTTTCGAAAAAATCTGAAGATTTCTATGAAAGAGGCGAGGATCTTCACCCAAAGGACAGAGGACGAATGCTCTTTGACATGCTCAAGATCAAGGTCGAGGAAGAGGATCGAGAAAAGGTCTTTGAAAGCGCGGGGAAGGTCCTCTCAAATTCCGGTTATATGAGAAGACACCCAAATCTAAACCCCGAGGCGGAGCCCACTCTACGTGCCTTTCGAAAAGAGTTCCCAAAGCTCAAGGTCGCGCTCATTTCAAACGCGGCAAGATCAACCTACACTTACAGGCGTACCTTGAAGGCCCTTGGAATCGGCAATTTCTTTGATCATTTCGTAATCTCATGCGAAATTGGCTACCTAAAACCGCGCAAGGAGATCTTTCACCACGCGCTTGATCTCCTAGATGTGGAACCGGCCGAAGCACTACACGTCGGGGATCTCTTTTCGGCCGACGTACTAGGAGCGACCTCCTGCGGAATGAACGCATGCCTTTACACGGGCCTTTGGAAAAGGTATACGCAATTGGAAAGTGTTCGCAACGCAAAGAACGGAATACCATCTTGGGCAGGCGAGCACATTCCTAGAGATTTCGAACCAAAGACCAAAGTCATTGTAAAAGAGATCGGAAAGCTACAGCAAGCACTTGAAGTCGCAAGACAAATTCCTTGAAAAAGTGATTGCACACGAAAAATTTTATTTCCTACTGCTAATTACTTTTTAGCGCCAAAACGCCTGCTTAGTGCACCGTAACGGAGCTTTTCGATTTCTTACGATTTGGCGCAGATACAATCCTTGGATTCAGTCGCAAGCGAAACGCAGGAAAATTACGCGATTTCGATCAAATCACTAAGGAAGAACTTTGGCGCCTTCGAAACGCTCAAGAGTATCAGTCTTCACGTAGCTTGTTTGCTTTGTTAAGAGGCGTCGTCCTGATAGACGCGATGATCGTGCGCGAGGCCCTTTTAGTCGCGAAAGAACTCTTGCAAAATTCTAGTCCACGACGGGCATGCTAAGCGTCGATCTTATTGAAGGAATCGACCTTATTCGCGACGTGATTATGCCTTTCAATCTCTCATTAGTATCAGCGTTGACGATGGCGATAATGTCGTACGTTCCGTAGCTTGTGTGTACCTCTGTGACTTCAGGAATCTGTTTTATGGAATTGTATACTTCTGTTTCCTTCCCGACGTCCGCGTTTACGAGTACTATTGCTCTAGGCATTTTTGATTAGACCACAGTCCTCATTTACAAATGAAGGGAATTGAAAATCATTCGAAGGGTCGGACTACCTGATCCTCCGAATTGGTTTTCTTCTAAAGTACTCTCGCCCGCTAGGATATTTGCATTATGGTCTTTTCGCAAGAGGGGGGAGGATTTCAGGACATGAGGTCTCGAATCACCGGTGACAAAATAACTAGCGCGCTTGCAAAGGAGCCTGGATCATTCATTTCTATACCTCGGCGTATATGCTCCGGGTATTTGTACACAAGCTGCTCGTGCCTGAGGAGGAGCATCTTGAGCCTGTCTAGCTGGCGCATTCCGAACCCGTCGATCTTCTTCAGGTTTGAAGAGGATTGGCCAAGCGTGCGTTTTTTGAATCCATACTCTTTCAGAAGCAATATGTCCCGCTCGATAGTATGGTCTGCCTTCTTCTTTTTCTCCTGAGAGTTTGTACGTCCTCGTATTCGATCCATTATCCGACAGCGCGAATAAGTTGGGTAATTACCCTTTTCCCAAGGTCTCTTGAATTATATCATTGCGTCTGGGTCGCTTGGTACCTATGTCGCCAATAGTCGACAGCCGCAGTGTATGCTGAGATGCTTATTCTGTCGGCGAAAAGACAGTGCGATGTCTTCTCTTCCCTTGGCCTATCCCAAATGCTAAGCGCAAGCTCCTTCTCTCCGGATTTTGCAATGTAGATGTGAAAACCGTGCAAACATTGATAACTTGCGTTTGACAATTTCAGGAGATTTTCGGCGCCAATCAAGGTTACGATAGATCGCATTTTGCGTAGCTCGCTTCTAGTTACACTCGGAGACAAATTGTAATAACCTCCACTATTTTGAATCTTGTATGTATCGCTACGTTTCCCTCTTCCTTCTTCTTCTCTGTTTCTTTGCGTCTTTGTCGAAGCTTTGTGTTCCAATGATATTATGATTTCTAACTCAAATGATCTTTTCTTCTAGGTCATGTCTCCATTTTTTCGCATGACGATGGTGAGAAAAAAGAGTGGACAGAGTAAAGCGGAAAAAATCGAAACTGCGCTCCGCCCCTTTTCCGTTTTCAGTACACAAAAGTCTCCGTGCGCAACATCTGCGATTGCTCTGAGATATTGCCACGAGCACCTAGATTCTCGGGATTTTCCAGCTTGATCGGCATGATCAAGTTATGAAGATCCTCGAACAGGCAGAGGAGTTCTATTCTATTCCCTTTGCGGTTACGAAATACAGTCGAGTCTCATCAACGAAACGTTCCTCAAGCAGTCCATTTCTAAGGATGAAATTGAGGTACAGGTCCAGTTGTTGATACGACAGATTCCCCTTGTACATTAGGTGAGTTTTCTTGCTGCTAGGTTTTGCGGCCGAGACAATGTCGTAAAGTATCTCTACACGGCTTCTATTCTTGAGTACTAAATTGACGCGCTTTTTTTCCTTCCTTACAATTTAGCGAAGATCAAGACATTAGCATTATTACTCTTCGTTCTCGTTTATTCGTACAACATTTCGTTACGGTTGTAACATCCCTGTGTACAAACAGTAATTTTTGTTGAGCGAATAGTTCTGAATTTATAGAGAAAAGTTTCACGAATTCAAGAAGAAATGATCAGATATTCTAGTAATCCACGCTCAATCAAACCCTTAAACCCAATACCCACCTCGAAAGTAGAATTTTGAAGATAGAAATGAAGATAAACCACGATAAATTAGCTGTTTATTCTTTCTAAGAAAAACTTGCATCTAAGGACAGTGTGAATCTAGCGTTGCAAATAGTTGAAGAGCCAGAAGAAGATAGGGCGAGGGCACGCGAAGCATTCGCGATAGAGGTCAAGAACCTAAGGCGCGAGTATGTCACTCGCTCTTTCTTTGGAAAGGCGAGCCGAGTGACCGAGGCACTTGCAGGCGTGTCCTTCGACGTGAAGCGAGGGGAGCTCTTCGGTTTGATCGGTCCTAACGGCGCTGGAAAAACCACGACCATCAAAATTCTCACTACAGTGCTTACCCCGACATCGGGATCTGCATTCGTCCTCGGGTATGACGTCAAAAAGGACATTTACAAAATCAGGAAGAGGATAGGAATCGTATTCGGCGGAGAGCGGGGGCTCTACAACCGCGTGACTGCTGTCGAGAACATGAAATATTTCTCCGATCTCTACGGAGTTGATCCCGCGACAAGTAGGAAGAGGATTCCCGAGCTCATAAGGCTGGTAGGCCTGGAGGGAAGGGAAAACGAGAAAGTCGAGAAATACTCCCGTGGAATGAAGCAAAGACTGCATATTGCGAAAGCCCTCGTCAACGATCCAGAATTGGTATTCCTAGACGAGCCGACGATAGGGCTTGATCCCGCCGGCGCGCGCGACATTCGAGAAATGGTGCGCGAGATGGAAAAATGGGGCAAGACGATTTTGCTTACGACGCACTACATGTTCGAAGCTGACGAGCTATGTAAGAGAATAGCAGTAATCTCCAAGGGGAAGATCGTCGCAATGGACAGTCCGTCGGGACTGAAAAAGCTCGTCAAGGACATCTCGGTCGTGGAGCTTCAGACTTATGGGGCCACTCAGAGTTTTGTAGACAAACTGAAATCGATCGAGGGCGTGATTAGGGTTGTCGCTGAACTAGAGTCGGAGAGACAATTCATCAAGATACAAACTCCGATAGCGGCAGACGTATTGACGAAAGTAACTCAAATCTCTGACGACGGCGTCAAGATAATAGACAAGGGAATCAAGGAGCCGACTCTCGAAGACGCCTACCTTAGGCTGGTCGAGGAATGAGATCGCATGCAAAAGAACGAGACAATGTACAAACCGAGATCATACCGCGTCTCGAGGACGCAGGTGGTGAAGGCCTCCATGGTCCTATCCGCAAAGAACTTCGTTGCGGACCCGCAGTGGATCATACCCAGTATCATTGCCCCTTTCATCTTCACAATGGTTTCGCTTTTCTTTGTCGTGAGCTCGGGGCCTGAGAACGTGGGCCCGTCGGCTCTACTCGCAGCCGTTCTTGGCGGGGGGCTGATGGGAGTATGGGGTACCACCGTTTATGGATCCGCGAATTCTATCGGATTTGATCGCTGGAACGGCACGATGGAATCGACCCTCGCCGCTCCGGCTCCCTTAATCTGGATAGTGCTCGGCAGAGTGCTCTGGCAGACTTTCATCGGGGTGATCAACGGAATCATAGTGCTTGCTATCGGAATGGCGTGGTTCGGAGTGGGGGTAGGATTGCTGAATCCTCCACTATTCGTGTTCGCGACGATCCTGACATATGTTTCAATGTCCTCATTTGGGCTCTTGCTATCAACCGTGTATGTGTTGAGCAGGAAGGGGGGGTTCATAGAAAATTCGATGGAGATACCGGTATACATAGCAACGGGGACTTCGTTCGCCGTAGCGCTACTTCCCTTCTATGCGCTCCCGATTTCCTTCATTTTGGGTCCAACCTGGGGGATAGAAGCGATCAAGCAAGCAGCCGTGGGGCAGGGCTACGCCTTCGGCCATCTTTTGCCCACGGGATATTGGACTGACATTGCGTTCATGATGATCGCAACATTCGCCTATCTTGGTTTGAGTCTCATACTATTCCGAAAGGTCGAGATAATCGCGAAGAAGAACGGGACGATAGAAGAATACTAGGGCACCCGGAGTGCTGATTCAGACTTGACTTTAGAATCCGAGCAAGAAAAGAAAGAGCGAGAGCAAGGACTAAAATCTCCTCTTGGGGGAGATCGGGGAACTCGTGCTGTTTCTGACGACAACGAAACCTTGAGGCAGAAGCTGTCGATGTTTTATCGAGTCTTCTTAGGTTCAGTTCTTTTTGGAAGGAAGGGAACAATCCTTTGGGATTCGTGGGAGATGTGGATTATGCAAATTTTCATCACTCCACCGGCGGAGATGGCTTTTTTCTTCCTGCTCGCGATAGCGGTGTATCATGGCGGTCCAACTGCTCTGCAATACGCTCAATATACCGTAATCGGGAATGCAGTGCAGTCGATGTCGTTCGCCGCCGTATTCGCCGTAGCTAACATTACATCGCAAGACAAGTGGCAGGGCACATTGCAAAATCTGATTGTCACGCCCGCGAATCGGATGGCATTGTTCATTGGGAGGGCCTCGTTTCAAATTTTCATGTCGGCGATTATCACTGTGGCAGCTTTCATCTACGCGCACTATGTGTTCGGGATCAGTTTCGGTCACGCGGATTTTGTGGGCCTGGGAATTACGATCGTTCTGACGAGCGTCATGATGATCAGCTTCGGACTGTTGATCAGCAGCATTGGGCTATTCATGCGAACCGCCATGATAGTCGCGAATATCTTCCTCTTTCTCACAATGCTCGTGAGCGGGGTCAACTTTCCTGTTCAGGATCTCCCGCTTTGGCTACAGCCGGTCTCATGGGCAATACCCATGACTTATGGAGTGCAAGCGGCTCGGGACGCGATCTCGGGTTATTCAGTAATGAGTCTCGGTCCGATATTCCTCCAAGAGTTCATAGACGGCGTCGCTGTCTTGTTCGTTGGATACCTGCTCCTGAAGGGGTTTGAACGCCTGGCCAGAAGAAGCGGCAGGTTAGAAGAGTACTAGGATGCTCTTTTAGCTCAACCGAGGAAGTACGGAGCCCCTAGCTAAGATAGTAGTACGCTTTATCCAAATCTATTGCTCGAAGCAGATCTCTGGTTAAAGTGGCCGCCCATTTTATCCGCAAGCGATGATAAGCTAGGGGTCCAAATATACGATTCGAGCGTTTCCAAACTATGAAAGTCACGATACCTCATAAGCTAGGTTTTTACAAGACCACAGCCGTGCTAGTACTCGCCGCCGCTCTCGCGATCAGTCTGGTGGTAGGATTCTCATTTTTCCACAACCAACAGACAAATATTTTCGCAAACGCCGTTCAAACTTCGACAACTTCGTCGTCGTCACCGAGTTCAGTAACGCAAAACACAACCACAACCTCTCAACAAACTTCACTAAGTACCTCAACTACAACTACCGACACGACCTGCCTGGATGGATGATGGGCTACCACGCGTTAGGCATCCGAAAGCTGAGCGGCCTTCCGTGCCTTCTCTCTTTTTTTCACGCTGCGCCAAATACCATCGCGAGTAGTGCGAGAGAAACCGAACCGTATTTTAGGACGTCTTCGTCAACTTTGAATTTCGAGCTGTGGTTAGGCGCTACGCACCCCTTCTTCGGATTCCTCGTTCCCAGAAAGTAAAAAGCTCCTGGTGCCTTTTGGAGGAACCTGGACATGTCCTCACCCCCCATTCGCGGTTCGCATTCTCGGGTTTTGGACCCCTTGATCGATTTCAAAATTTGAAAGACCTTTGGGGTAACCTTCGGATCGTTCACCGTCACGGGGTACGCGTCTTTCATCATTTGAATCTCACATTGCGCTCCGTGGGCCTTACAAACCGACCTTACAGTTTTTTGGAATTTTGCCTTGACTTCCCGGCGTGTCTTTTCGTCCAGAGTGCGAATCGTTCCCTCGAGGAAGGCTTCGTCCGGGATAATGTTGTCCTTCGTCCCAGAATGAATCGAGCAGACGGAGATGACAAGCGGCCTTCTCTGGTCGGTGAGTCTGCTCGTAACCCCTTGAATTGCAGAAATCACTTGCGATGAAACGTAAATCGGGTCTATTGCGACATCGGGGCGAGAACCGTGGCCTCCTCTACCAATAACCCTTATCTTGAAGGCGTCCGGCGACGCCATGATTGGTCCGCCCCGGAGAGTAAATGTGACCGATGGCCAATCGGACTCGATATGCAAGCCAAAGACATAGTCAACGCCATTCATAGCGCCATCCTCGATCATCGGCTCGGCCCCGCCCCGTCCGCCGTGCTCCTCCGCGGGCTGAAATAGAAATTTGACAGAGCCCTGAAGGTCGCTACGATGCTTTGAAAGTAGCATCGCGGTTCCAAGGAGCATTGCAACGTGCGTGTCGTGACCGCATGCGTGCATGATCCCGCTGTTTTTCGATTTGAAGGGGACGTCGACGTTTTCAAGAACCGGGAGTGCGTCCATGTCCGCGCGGAGAGCAACGGTTTTCCCCTTTCTTCCTCCCTCGCCTTTCAGAAGACCGACAACGCCGGTTCCTCCCACGTGTTCTTTGACCTCGATTCCGAGCGAACGGAGTTTCGAAGCTACTAATTTGGCCGTCTGCACCTCTTGGTAAGAGAGTTCGGGGTTCGAATGGAGCTCCCTCCTAATCTTGATTATTTCATCCTCGTAATCTTTGACATCGCTAAGAAGGATGTCCGAAGTAATGTTATTCATTGACTTGAATGTAAATCTCAGGAGTTAGAAATTGATTGCCCTGCTGCCTTAATTTTGGCGGGTAATGTACTGAAGATAGCGAGAGTTGCCCAAGATTCGTCTTCAAACATACTCAATGGCCTAGCAAAAATAGATACAAACAATGGCTTATCCATAGCCATTTTGCCTTTGATTCCTCTTGGCTTTGTGCTAGGAGCAGTTCAGCTATTTGGGGATTAAGTGTTCACGGGAGACACCTAGAACTCTAACTCAAGTTCGGTGCGCCTTGCCTCAGAAATAGTCAATCAATTACGAATTTCAGATCTTCAGCAGCTGCTTTCCAAAATTCTCTCCTTTGAAAAGTTTCATGAAAGCCTTGGGAGCGTTCTCCAATCCTGTTTCGATATCTTCTTTTTGTTTGAGCTTGTCTTCAGCTAACCATTTCGCTAGAGCTTGAACTGCTTCAGGATAACGCTGTGCATAATCTAGAACCAGAAACCCTTCCATTCTCGCTCTACGAGCCGTGAGATTGAAGTAATTTGAGGGACCAAAGGGAACATTTGTGTTGTAACGCGATATGGAGCCGCACAGAACTATTCGGGCATGGAGATTGATTCGTTCCAGTACCATATCTAGTATTGGACCGCCGACATTGTCAAAGTAGACATCTATGCCTTGGGGACAAAGCTCTGAAAGGCGTTTTCCAACATCCTCGGAGTGATAATCTATTGCACCATCAAACCCCGCTTCCTTGACAATCCAATCACATTTTGCCTTCCCACCCGCAATGCCTATCGTGCGACATCCTTTGATCTTCTTCGCTACCTGTCCAGCTATAGATCCAACTGCACCTGCTGCCGCAGAGACTACAAAAGTCTCACCGGACTTGCACTGACCGATATCGTTTACTCCAAAATAGGCAGAAAGGCCTGTTATGCCGAACAAACTTAGGGCAAGGTTAGGAGGAATTCCTTTTGGAACCTTTCGCATTCCCGTCATGCCTTTTCCATCGGTTGCGATGTAATCTTGCCAGCCAAACAAACCAGTCACGAGTTCTCCGACGTTGTAATCGGGATTGTTGTTAGATTCTATTACTTCCCCAACGGCAAAGGATCTCATAACTTCACCGAGAGGAATTTTTGGAACGTAAGTGTCTCTTGCCATCCAACCTCGTTGAGTTGGATCAAATGAGAGCCAGAGAACTCGGACTAACACCTCTCCCATTTTTGGCTTGGGAATGTCAGATTCGGCCAGGCGAAAGTTATTCTCGCTTACCATTCCTTCGGGTCTTGAATTTAGTAACCATTGGCGATTGACATTTCGTTTCATAACATCATTATGTACGACTTCTTGCATGATACCTTACGTCCCCACCCTCAGTCAACGTGTTCTCTTAGTGCTAATACGACTTTTGAAGTAGTTTCGACGCTGTCGCATTGTAGACGTGTTTAATCATCACTTTGAGTGATGATTAAAAGTGATTATCGAAAGTGAGCTAGGAATATTCCTCTTCCAATGGCTCATCGTCATTAAAGAAAGTGCAGGAATGACTATGGCAAGCCCGGAGACCGGTGCCTACAGACCAGTGCCCGAAAAGAGGAAGAAGGCCTACAAAGAGTAGCAATGGAGGGTCTCATTGCAAAGTGGTACTCTAATATTCAGAAAAAGAGCATTAAGCAGTATAAATCATGGGCAAAGTTAGCTATTAGCCATATGCAGGGAAGAAGAGAAGCAGGGAGCATATTCGAAGTAGCTCCAGATCCAGGTTATTTATCTATTGAAATTGCAAAATTAGGTAGATACAGGATCGTCGGATTGGACATTAGCAAAACATTTGTGAAGATTGCAACAGAAAAGGCAAGAGCTGCTCATTTAGATGCAGAACAAATCGAATTTCGCCATGGCGACGCTGCATACGTGCCTTTTGCGAATGAAAGCTTTGATTTTGTAATCTGCACCTCAGCATTCAAGAATTTTCCCGACCCTGTTAGAATGTTGGATAATATATTCAGGGTTTTGAAATGACCCCCAAAGTGAGGCACTCATAATTGATATGCGAAAGGAAGTATCGAAGGCAGAATTGGATCAGTACGTGGATAGGCTGAAACTAGGTTGGTTGAATTCCTACATGACAAAGCAAATCTTCGAGCACATGCTGCTCAGATCAGCTTACACTGAAGGTCAAATCCTAGATTTCGTCAGAAGATCGAAATTCAAAGGGTGTAATATCGTGGACGAGCCTGTAGGACGGTAAATATGGCTCGAAAAGGAAGGGCCTAGTTCAGATGACTCTTTTTCTCTCCGACAGAAAAGGGATCTTAATATCGGGTCAAAGTTCATCTCGCTGAGAGTCTCTTTTTGAAAACAAATTCTTCAACGATTGACTGGTTATTGGAAGGTGATCAGCCATCTATTAGGTATCTTACTCTCACGAGATTGCTTGGCAAGTCAGTAAACGATCCTGAAGTCAAGTCAGCTAAGAAAGAGATCACGCAGAGCGGCTGGGCATACGATATACTCTCTAAACAGAATCCAGGCGGTTGGTGGGTTGGAGAGGAAAGCCTCTATCGCCCAAAGTATCTCTCGACAAACTGGATGCTCTTGATATTGTCTGATCTAGGACTCACAAAAGATGATGATCCAAGAATTGAGAAAGCTTGTCAATTGTGGATTAAGCGTTTTGCAAAGTCTGACGGTGGGTTTGGGATTGACGGAGGAAAGACAAGCCATCTCTGCGTTGTTGGAAATACTGCAAGAGCGCTCGTGAAATTTGGTTATGAAGATCACCCAAAAGTGAGAAGCGCGTTTCAGTGGTTCGTCCAAAATCAATCTGATCTTGGCGGATGGTCTTGCTTCGGTAGCGGGAGAAATCTGGATTCCTGGGAACCCTTGAGCACATTCGCGGTGTATCCCAAGGAGAAATGGAGCCGCTCGATGAAGGAGGCGGTTGAAAGAGGGGCCGAGTTTTTCCTTGAAAGAGAGCTCCATAAGCAAGGGGATCATTACGAGCCCTGGTACCGTTTTCACTATCCAGTTCATTATTACTACGACCTCCTAGTTGGATTGGATTTCATGACAGAGCTGGGATATACGGATGACAAGAGATTAGAGCATGCAATTTCGGTTTTGAAGAAGAAAAGACAAAAATCGGATGGTAAATGGATCCTCGACGCCGTTCATCCTGATCTCGATGATTATGGGGGTATTGCAAAGTGGTATGCCAAGCATCCAAAGCAGGCCCCGACTCCTTTCTCGCTAGAGAAGGTAGGAGAGCCAAGCAAGATGTTAACTTTGAAAGCTCTCGAGATTCTGAAACGGTTGGAGAAGAAGTAGAATAAGCCGTACTGGTAGCCTGAAATCCTTGTTTAGACTCCTGCATAGTTATAAAGGGTGTACAATGGCTATCGACTAGAATCATTTCCTTTCTTGCAAGACATTTCCTGCTAGTAGGCGCCGAATTGAAGAAAATTACCCAGTGTTGAAAAAGAATCTGCATTCAAGAGAGCTCTGAGTTTTCTCTTCTCTTCGAGCGGATCGCCTGTTTTCTGTCGCGATTCAATTCAACTAGCTTCTCCTTGTACTCCTTTTTCTTCTTCTTATCGCCTTGGATTCGCGCTTGATCGTAAAGCTTTCTTAGTCTTCCCTCTTCGTCGTCGAATTCACTCATTTTTCTGGAAACAATTTGAATTATGTGCGTCTGCGTAGTTATGCGTTCCCATGGGGACCTCGGTTTTCTCTTGGACAGTAGATGATGATCCTTTCATCCGAGCCTGAGAGTAGCCTTTAGTCCCTTCTGCCTATCCCTTGCCGTAATCTCCGTGACACTAGATTCTTAACTCCATTTTGCAGGAGATAATTCAGGAGAGCGTCTCTGACTAATGATTCGAGACACTCGAATTCAATTTGCGATGCAACCTTTCCATTAGGAGTTTCCCTCGGAAAATTAGAACTAATCAAGGTTGTATGTTTAACACTGGCCGCGTATTTTGCGGCAAATAAATCAAAGAGGATCCTGTTCGCGACTATTTGATGATACTTGCAATGGAAATCAAATTGTTAATGAAGGATCCTAGCGTACTATTTGCCTCCTTTGTTTCATCCGCCAGTTCGGTGAGTCGATTCTTCATTTGGCTAGTAGTTTGATCTATGACCTTGTCTCTGTCAATCAAAGGCCTTAGCTGGGAGTACAGACGTTTGTTGACCTGGTCCAAGTCAAATGCATGCTGTATCTGTAAACAATGCATAAACGATAGCGGCCATTCAAGCGCAGGTCCGGACACTCCGTTTTTGAGTTGTCGCAAGAAATTGCTTGACTTGATCTGATCCCGCCAGCCCATTTGCTCAAGAGCGAAGACTTGATTCTGTAGTTGAAGTTGTGCAAAAATGAGCATTAGTAAATTCCTGAATGAGCGCCTGTATCCAAGACGAAAATGAAACTCAAGATCTTTCGGCATCCAGTCGAAACCAAATCTGTCCCCGATCACTGTGATGCCTTGCTCATAATTACCATCCAATGGTAGTCTCGGTGAAAGATTTGGCAAGCCTGCAGCATCATTTTCAAAAGTCGATTCGATCGATTTTGATATTAGGTCAAGGTTATGATTTACGCTAATCGGCCCAGAGGCGTCAGCAAAATCGATCATAGAAAATCTCTTGACAGTTACCGGTTTATCTTTGATATGCGATCCGCAAATTCCATCAACAAACAAGGACTCTAATTCGTCAATCATTTCTTGGAACCCCAGAGTCGATACTTCCCCGCTTGCCCTCTTCAAAGAGATATACAATTTCTTGGGGGCCTTGAATACTCGGATCAAGTCAAAAGGGTCAAGGACATAATCCTCTGCTTCCAAGTAAAGACCCACCCTAGAAATAACGCAGCCTGTGGGGAAGTAAAAGAAACTGAAACTCATTTTTGAAAGATCTGGCGAGACCTTCGAAGCTGAATCTGGGAGTTCTGAAGGATTAAGGCAGTAAGTGCGATGCTTGCTAGGAAGGAAATCGACAACAACAGGGAAGCAGGGGAAGAATGGAATTTTGCCTCCGATTGTAAAGGGATTCCTGTAAGTGTCTCTGATAGGACCCCAGATCGGGTCACCTATGGGATAATCGCGCTCGTGTTTGTCCAAGTTCCTGGGTTCCAGCGCCGATCTTAACTGACCCACTTTCTTGACAAAGGGTTTCATACGTCCTATTTTGTTGTCTACGACATGCTCTCGATACAACTGTCCTTTATTCAGGAATGAAAAATGCGGATCTTTTAGTTCGTCAAGAGGAAAAGAGAATCCATGAAGATATGAGAAGTAAACACTTCTCAGACTAAGGGCGCTCACAAAAGCCCTCCGTTCTTACTGGATAAAAAGCATTAATAGGAAAGAGGGTGCTAATTCAATCATCCTTTAGCCGGGGTCGTCTTTGCGCCGATCCCTTAATGATTATTCATCTTGCTTCTGCTAAGATCATAGACTAAGTCCTACGATCAGGTTCAAGATGCCCTAAGAATAAGCTATCTTATCACGCGGATAGTCCAGAAATCTGTGGAAAGGTGTCTGTTGAGGAGGTAATCGTATGGAATTGTAAAGTATCCCTTTATCCCCCAGCAGTCGCCCCAAGAGTTTCTCACTGTGAACCACTTCCTTGAATCATCATAACCTGCCGCTATGACAGCGTGTTTCCCCACAAATTTCTCAGTAGGCCGAGGCATTTGTAAGTGTCCTGTCTTTCTTAATCCCGTACTTTCAAAACTGGAGTAGACCTTTATTCCGAACACAAATGGAAAACCCGATACAAGGCATGATTTCATCTGGGCCAAATTGTGCTTTAGTCTTTGGTACTCCAAGACATTGTATCTTCGGGCGCGTTGGAAACAATTCTTCGTTGGTTTGAGCTTCAGCATATGCTCGAAGTAGGGCCATTCTTTCTCGTGACAACTACCAAGTTTCGCTACGGATTTAATTCCGTTTCTAATCTGCGCGCCAGAGTCACTATTGACGGTACCTTCCATCACTCTTTCGTTGTAGTAGATGAAGAGCCTTGAAGGCACGAAAAACTTTTCTACTTTTTGCCTTATTTCATCAAACTCCATTGCGGCCGCGATCGCATTTGCAGTGCAGCTGTTCATATTTCCCTGATTATACACCCTAGGGAATTTAGAGCGTAGGTCTACCATTGACGGAAGGTTTCTAGCAATTTCCGCGGGAGGGATGTAGGGATAATCCCTCTTGTCAGGCTCGTCTTTTACCCATCCATATTTTGGAAGAATTGGCACTGCTTTCAAAAAAAGGAATCACTTCTCTCCTTCTTCTTGCGATAGTTTCATCTTTTTCAGAAAACTAGAAAATCTTGGGTCCGAGTGCAAATTGTAAAAGGCTGGCTCAATCTTCAGATCTACGATATGACTAGAACGAGAGGTGTACGCTTTTTCTAGCCAAGCAAAAGCCTCATCACTTTGCCCGAGGCCAGAAAAAACCTGAGCTATAGAATCTGGAGAAACGTACTGATCCGAAAGATCCTTGATCTCCAATAGAATCTTTCTTGCTTCCTCCCATCTGCCGCATATCGCATACGCATAAGCAAGAGATGCTTTAAGCCCTAAACTTCCTCCAGAGAACTCTATCGCTTTTCTGATCTCACTCTCTGCTTCTAGTACGTTGTTCTGCTCTGCCTTCACAACTCCGAGTATCTCGTGAGCTGGAGGAAACTTGGGATTCATCTCAAGAACCGTTCCTAACTGCTCAATTGCGCCCTCATAGTCACCCGACGCATAGAGAAGAAAGCCATAGTGTGTATTGATTATCAAGGAAAGCGGGTCGAGCTCTTGCGCCTTTCTAATTTCTGCAAGGGCCTCCTCCATCCGTCCCATTGAGCCAAGATACTCTGAGTACCAGTGATGTGCTGAAGCATAATTTGGATTCAGGCTAAGGGCTTTTTTGAATTCCCTTTCAGCAATGTTCCATTTCCATTCATAGTGGTAAATGACGTGTGCAAGAGACGCGTGCGCCTCGGCCAAATTGCTGTCCAGCTCAATCGCTTTCATTGAATTTTCTTTGGCGGGTTTCAGTGCTTGATCTGGAGGTATACTGCCATAGATTCCCAGAAGGCAGTAGCAATCCGAAAGTCCTGTACATGCAAGCGCAAGATCGGGATCCTCTTTCGTCGCTTCTTCAAAAAGTGAGATTGCTTTCGTGAGATCATCGCGCGTCCTCTTGTTTAGGAAATAAAGACCTCTGAGGTAGAGGTTATGCGCTTTTTGACTAGGGGTGCGACACCATTTTTCAACTCGCTCTTCTTCTGGCCTTGCGAGTTTTACCTTAAGCGACTCTGCAACGCTCTTTGCCATTTGTGCTTGAATCGCGAAAATGTCTCGAAGCTCTTTTTGATATGTTCGAGACCAGATGCGCTCCTCCGTCCCCGCATCAATGAGTTCCACGCTTATGCGAACCTTGTTTTCGGCTTTGCGAACGGTACCGCTTAACAACGTCGTAACTCCAAGCTCTTTACCAATTTCGTCAGCTCTCTTTTTCGTTCCCTTGTAAGACATAATTGAAGTGCGAGCTATGACTCGAAGACTCTTGACATTGGAGAGTCTTCCGATAATGTCCTCGGTAAGCCCATCTGCAAAATATTCATCAGAGGAATCTCCAGTCATGTTGACTAAAGGTAGGACCGCGAGACGGTTTGAGATTTTAGGAGACTGTTCTTTCTC
>JASHOD010000052.1 GCA_030041295.1 Nitrososphaerales archaeon | reverse complement strand
TCCCTGGAGCGCCAGTTCTCTCCCAGCTAAGAGTCCCGCAACGCTTCCGCCAATTATGTTCACGTCACGGCGCATCATGTCATCTGTAGAAGAAGATGCTCCACTCAACATTTGCTCGCCAGATAGATTGCGGAGAAACTGTTAAGCAGTCATTCTTTTGTTCATGCTGTTAACTTAATCGGCCACGGCATTACCCCATTTTGTTTTGGAAAGAACCGGTAATTTCTGGTTAAGAAAGAGAAGAATCGAGGTTTCTATTTTAACTTGGAAGAGTTCAAGCAGGTAATTGCCGTGAGGACGGATCTCAAAATGGGTAAGGGCAAACTCGCGGTGCAAGTCGCGCATGCTGCGGTTTCGTCTCTGGAGCGGGCTCGCAGAATGAAATCCAAATGGGTGGACGCATGGTTCTCGGAAAATCAACGAAAGATCTGCGTGAAGGTCGCTTCTGAGGATGAGCTGAGAAATTTGAAAAGACAAATAGATGAAGTAGGAATCCCAAATTCCTTGATCGAAGACGCCGGGTTGACTCAACTCGATCCTGGCACTGTTACTTGCCTCGGGATTGGACCGGTTCCCTCGGCTATCGTAGATCGATATACAGGAGACATGAAGCTGCTTTAGCATATCAAGGTTTATCTTATAAAAGGAAAAAATCCAGTTTACCTGCTAAGAATTTCATAGATTTTCCAACTGTTTTCAAATTAGTAAAGAGGCTCCGTTCTGTTCAATGGCTCAACAGGCAACACAAGTCAAACCTGTAACAGCGACAGCTCTGTCGGGAGCAGCCGCGCAAAGACCTTCAGTTCCTGTGGAAAATGAGCTTTCGGATCTAATGATAATTGGTGCAGGACCCTGCGGTCTTTTTGCATCGTATTATGCGGGATTTAGGGAGATGAAAACCGTCGTGCTAGATGCGCTTCCCGAGGCAGGCGGTCAGCTTGCTGTATTGTACCCGGAGAAGTACATCTTTGACGTTCCTGGATACCCAGAGATTCTAGCAAAAGATTTGGTAGCCCAACTTGTTGCGCAAGCTAGCCGATACAACCCGAGAATGGTCCTTGGCGAGAGGGCAACTGATCTTGTTAGGAATGCGGATGGCACCTACGCCGTTTACACGGACAAGAAAGGATACCTGACAAAGGCGATTCTCATTACGGCTGGTGTCGGATCCTTCTCACCAAACAAACTGAACATTACGAATCAGGAAAAGTTTGAAGGCAACGGAATCTATTACTTTGTAAAGCACAAGTCGTTCTTCCAGGACAAGAACCTCTTGATAGTTGGTGGGGGTGATTCTGCCGTCGACTGGGCTCTCAACTTGAAGGACGTTACAAAATCAATTGTATTGATTCATAGAAGGGATCAGTTTAGAGCTCACGAGCAGAGCGTGAAGGAATGTTACAACTGTCCCCAGATAAGTGTCCGGACATTCACCGAGCTTAAATCGGTGGACGGCGACGCGAGTGGCGTGAAAGTCGCGACCATTTTCGACAACAGGACGACGAAGGAAGAAACGATACCGGTCGACTGTATTCTGATTAACATTGGTTTCAAAGCAAATCTCGGACCGATCGCGAACTGGGGGATTCAGATGGAGAATAGAGCGATAAAAGTGAACGGCAAAATGGAAACGAACCTCCCAGGCGTGTTCGCTGCGGGAGACATTGCTGCACAAAGTGATTCCGTGAAACTGAACCTGATCGCGACTGGCTTTGCCCAAGCTGCACTGGCCGTCAATGTCGCAAAGAAATACGTGGATCCAAAGGCTCAGCTGTTCCCAGGACACAGTAGCGAAAAATCGGCGTAACAGTACGAATTTATCTTTTGTTACATTGCGCTCGGGAATCGTTTTCTAATCTCGTACGATGCCTGCATCGAAGGATGGTGCAAGTCCGCTAAGATTACCTCATGCCAGATGAATCTACCATCTTGATAAACCGGGTATGAACCGAGAACCTCGGCATTCGGATATTTTTCAGAAACTCGTCTTTCCGCTGTGTCCTGGGAGCTAAAATGACCTTTAATCTTCAGCGTTCCCATGTGTTTTGGTCTGCGACCTGAAGTGGGTCTTTTCTGCCTCATACCTCCACGAGTGACTTTGATTCTAACTACGATTATCCCCTGCTTTGCCCTGTATCCCAAAGCTTTTGCGCGATCTAAACGCGTGGGTCGGGCAATCCTGACCAAAGTCGGACCCCTGCGCCAAGTGATAGCTCGCTGCCTATACAAAATCGAAGGATTCTTGATTTGTGTGCGCCACTCGCGGCTAATTTGTCGGTACATCGTTACTAAACAATTCGTAGACTGTATCTTATTCGCCAAATAAGACTTTACATGCCGATGCGCCGTTCAGAACAAGCAAGTCTACTGAAATCTAGACTAATGATACGATAGCTGCAGATGTTTAAAGCCACGCTTAGAAGCAAAACCATGATGCTGTGACTTCAATTGCATCTCCTAAACTTTGGGAAAATTCTTTTGTTCTCATAGTTAAACAAAGTACATTTTCAGATGCTCAATGATGCCCTAATGCTCGAGCACGTCATGGTTCCATGGTGAGACTCTATTCAGAGAGATAAAGAGGAACTGAGTTTTGCAATGAGGCGATGGTGAGTCACGAGGCCATGTTTTCCATTTTTCAAAACATCTTGGTAACAAAGAGTAATAGAAGCTTAACCTAGACAAATTGTACTAAAAGATATGTCGGCTCCTCATAATGCCTCTATGTGGATGAGAAAAAGCGGATCTCATGAGATAAAGAATGAACTAAGGAGCTGGATGGATGCAGCCAAGAGCTCGATAAACAAGGACACACTGACGAGAGCAGGCACCTATTTCGGCGGTGCCATCGCAATAGGGGCTTTGGATTGCTATCAGACAATTAACAGATCGCTGTTCGACGTCATCAACAGCTGCAAGTTCGACCAATGTAGCTATCAAAGTGTCATCATGGGTGCGAGCGTCGTGATTACGGCAGCGGCATTGTACTCGAAGGGAGCAAGCAAGAAGAGGCTTGTCTTTAACTTGGTACCTACCTTGTTTAACATGGACCTTGCTGACGACATATCTGCGTCACTACAAAGTCATACTCCATATTACTTTGTGAACTTGCCACAGAGGTTCATGGACTGGCGCGTAACGGAATTTGGCAACACCGTCTTTGCGGTGATCGTTAACTTGAATAAAGTAATGGTGGCACATATGCAGTTTGGCTATTTCGTGGGCATAGTCGGGATTGTTGCTTTCGGTGCAAACTCTCTGCACAAAAGGATCGAGAGCAGGCCTTACTTAAGAAGCGCCACTGTGCAGGCTGATTTAGAGAAGGCAAAGGCAGAGATTGTGAGGAACCGCGTCATACTAAGGTAGTCAACTAGACGGAACGTTACAGCTGTAACACGACTTGGCAAGAAAAACTGCAAATCTAGCTCAAACTTCTGAGAACCTGTTCCACGACGACTCGCCCGGCCTCATTTTGCGCCTCTTCCGTTTGTCCTGCTATGTGCGGAGTCAGGATTATTTTCTCATTTGATTGCAGGGCGGATTGTGTAAGCGGTTCCGTTTCAAAAACGTCCAATGCCGCGCCAGAAATCTTGCCTTCATTCAGAGCTCTGACCAAATCGTTCTCGTTAACAACTTTTCCTCGGCTAGTGTTTATGAGATAAGCAATTGGTTTCATCCTTGACATTTTTTCGTAATTCACGAGATAAGTCGTCTCCTTCGTCAGAGGCACATGAAGATCGACGAAGTCGGCCTGCTCAAAGATCTCGTCTGCGCTTGCGACTTTGATATTCAAGCTTTCAACCAAGGTCTTAGGAATTGGGATAACGTCGTTGGCCATTATCTTCATGCCAAATGCGTGTGCGAGCTCAGAAACTCTAGCACCGATCCGCCCGATTCCAATTGTTCCGTATATTTTCCCTTTAAGCTCCTGACCCATGAGCGAGTTCTTTATCCATTTGCCCTGCTTCAACGAAGAATCAGCCCTTGGTATAGATCGAGAAAGGTCCAGCATCAACGCAAGAGTAAACTCCGCGACCGCGTTTGTTAGAGCATCTGGCGTGTTTACTACCTGAACGCCTTTTTCCTTTGCTGCTAGAACATCAATGTTGTCAAGGCCCACGCCGGCCCTTCCAATGACTTTGAGTTTTGTGGCGCGTTCAATCACGTCCTTTGTGACCTTGGTTCGGCTCCGGACGACAAGTCCTTCGTAATTTCCTATATTTTTCAAAAGATCTGCCGGCCCGATGTCGGGCTCGTAAGAATATTCGACTGTTGAACTCTTCAGAAGATTCAAGGCTGTTTCAGAGATGGAATCACTGACAAGGATTCTTGCCATTTTTTGAGGAGACCTCTTCCGATATCAATGAACCCTTAATCTTCTTTAATTCTTTGCTTAGAACAAGTGAATTACAAGCAAAACTCTTCGCAAAGATGTTTTAACCAAGAAACTGAAAAAATTCCAGTGTAGCTGACTATGATTTCGGGGATAATAGGCAAACCCAATGTTGGAAAGTCCACATTCTTCAACGCCGCGACGCTCATGAGTGTTGCCGTAGCCAATTACCCCTTTACGACGATCAACGCAAACGTGGGAACGGGCTACATCAGAGTAAAGTGCATTCACGAGGAGCTAGGTGTCAAGGATAACCCAGTAAACTCTGCGTGCATTGATGGAACACGACTCATTCCCGTGAAGATGGTGGACGTAGCAGGTCTTGTTCCCGATGCCTCCAAGGGGCGAGGACTAGGAAACAAATTCCTCGACGATTTGCGTCAGGCTGATGCCCTAATCCACGTCATAGATTCTTCAGGATCAACCGACGAAGAAGGAAGAGCCGTAGCGGCCGGTAGTCGCGATCCGATGATGGACATCGAATTTGTGAAGAGGGAGGTAGTTCTATGGGTCAAGGGGTTGATAGAAAAGGACTGGCCCAGAATATCAAGAACAGTAGAATCGGGTGCGGCGGGAGCTCCAAATCTCGTCACAGAATTAATGGCAAAACTTTCTGGCCTTTCTATTCGCGAGACATCGATTGAAGCTGCAATTCATAAGCTTGGATTGAAGATAGACAAACCAACTTCCTGGAACGACACTGATCTTTATGATTTCGCGAGTCTCCTGCTCGATATTTCAAAGCCCATGCTCATTGCTGCGAACAAGTGCGATCAACCTGTATCCAAAGAAATCATATCGAAGCTACAGCAAGGACTTGGAGAGAACTATACGATTGTCCCTTGCGCCGCTGAAGCGGAACTTTTGTTGAGACGCGCCGCCCAGGGAGGGTTCATTTCTTACGTACCCGGCGACTCTACTTTCAATGTAAAAGAGCCTTCGCGAATTAGCGCTCCTCAAAGAAAGGCTCTTGAACTAGTCAAATCGCAGGTTCTTGATGTCTGGAAGGGGACCGGCGTGCAAAAGGCGATTAACGACGCTTATTTGTCTCTCTTGCACGGAATCGTCGTCTATCCAGTGGAGGACGAGTCAAAATTCACAGATAAGAAAGGAAACGTTCTTCCTGATGCCCGGATCATGCATAAGGGGGAAACGGCGAAAGATCTTGCTTACTCCGTGCATAGTGACTTGGGAGAGACCTTTCTCTACGCGATCGATGCCCGTACAGGGCTTAGGGTCGGCGCCGACTATAAGCTCAAGAATAACGACGTGTTAAAGATAGTTGCCACGGGCCGAAAGGGTTAGGACGCTTTTGCCCTAGCGATTGGCACTTCAGCTTCTTCTGCCTCTTCTTCGCTGCCCTCTTCAGCCGCGAGTTCAGCTTCTTCCTCCTCTGCAGTTGTCTCTTCCGCAACAGGCATTTGAGGCATGCCTTCGCCAGCCTTGATGAGCTTTATCTTTCGTATTCCAATGTGTCGAATCTTTGCGATTCCTTTCGTATTTTCATACAGTTCGCGGGCGATTGTCTGCTTCACGGCTTCTTGAGCAAACTGTTCATAATACAGATTTGCGGCTCGTTCCGAAACAACACGATTCGCAGCTAGACGAATTTCGTGCTTTCTTGAGGAGTTTATCCTGCCAATCGTGAAGGCAACGACGTAGACTCTCACTGTGGCATTGTCCTTCGTCTTGAAGTCGCGTATGAAATTGACCATTGAAGCGCCGCGTCTAACAAGCGAACGCAGATATTCACGCGAGTATTCCTCTCCCTTCAATACTGTACTTGCGGTTGTTCCTTCGACTCCGGCAATTTGGAAGTGTAATTTGATCAGCATATTTTGCTGGGGGTCGTCTCTTGTAAGATCAAATAGGGTCGTTTCGATGACCTTGCCCATCGCGATTTCGTCGCTTGTAATTGGAATGTATGCAATTGGCGCTCTCTGGAAACCGGGTGAAGAAAGGACCGTCACCCAACGCTTTTCACGCCATTTGTCTTTGACTTTACCAGCTCGCTTTGCTTTCGGCAATACTATTATTCCTTCGACTACTTTTCAGTAAAGGCTTTTACTCTTTCCGCGCGAATATAAATTAAGCTGCATGTTTGGGCTGAGCTACGATTTCCTTCTGTCCCATCATATACGGTCGTAGAGGCTCGGGAATCTCGATTGTCTTGGATTCTTCATTGAAGTAGGTTTCCATTATTGCGATTAGCGTTCGAGTGTTAGCGACGAGGGAACTGTTCAAAGTGTGCACGAACTTGGACTCCTCATGAGCCTTCGCCCGATACTTGATTCCTAGTGACCTCGCCTGAAAATCGGCGCAGTTGCTGCATGATATCGCTTCCCTGTACTTTCCTTGACTCGGGAGCCAACTCTCAACATCGACCGTCTTCGCTGCCACTTTACCCATGTCTCCAGAGCTCAAAATCACCGCTCTGTGTGGTATCCCGAGCAGCCTCGTGAACTCTAGGGCGTTGCTGAGAAGTAACTCATGTTCCTTTCTAGATCGGTCCGGCTCGCAAAAAATGAACTGTTCGACTTTCTCAAATTGGTGCACTCGAAAGATTCCCTTCGTATCCTTTCCATGCGCCCCGGCTTCCTTTCTAAAACATGGTGAGATACCTGCGTAGCGCAGCGGAAGCTCCTCGGGGGAGAAAATCTCGTCCATGTGCATCGCCGCCATCGCGTGTTCAGAAGTACCGATTAGGTAAAGGTCTTCGCCTTCGATCTTGTAGATCACGTCTTCGAAATCGGAAAATATTATCGCGCCGCCGATAGCCTCCTTTTTCAACATATAGGGGGGCTGAATCAGTATGAAGCCCTTGTTACGAAGGAAATCAAGGCCGCATGACAATAGCGCATAGTTTAAACGAACCAAATCTCGCTTTAGGAAATAAAACCTGGTCCCGGAGGTTTTCGCGGCTCTCTCAATATCTATCAAGTCAAAGGCTGACGTCAGGTCGATATGATCTTTGAAATCTCGTCCTTGTCTTGGATTCCCCCATTTTTCAATCTCCATGTTGTATGAGTCATCCGGCCCGATTGGAACGTCAGGTTCAATGAAATTCGGAACCGTGATCGCAATGTCATTGTAACGCTTTTCGACAACCTGGATCAGCGCATCATTTTCAGCGATCTGGTCTGAGGTATTCTTCATTTTGGCTATGAGATCTGTCGCGTCGGCGTTCTCTCGCTTTCTCTTTGCCACTTCTAGTGAGATCCTGTTTCGCTCCGTCTTGAGCTGCTGGTTGTGGGTGATTAATTCGCGTCTTTGCTTATCGAGCGAGAGAAGCTCGTCAAGCGGAAAGTCGAGCATGTTTCGCTTTTGAAGATTGTCTCTCACTTTTTCTGGGTCTTCTCTTAGAATCTTTAGATCTATCATTGTCCGATCTTTCATCGACTTTGCTCAGAGTGTCTAAGACAGTCTGAGCATGAGATACGAACTCGTCCAATGTTGATATTAATGTTTCAAGTGGATTTTGAGCTTCTTTTGAAATAGAAATGCTAACAGTAAGTTTCTTGCCGTGACTAGTCTGCACTATTGACATTCCTTTCGGGAGGTCTAGATTGTCTGGAGCCAGCGCCTCGTCCACTGCTCTAGCCACCTTGGGACTCTCAAGAGCGATCTGTAAGTCCGCGCTTGTTACGATCGGATCGTCTGAAATTGTGCATCAACGACCTCTTGAAACTCTTGTTGCTTAGCTATGGAGAATCTTGCCCCAGCCTTGTTCCTGTGACCTCCTCCTACTCCTGAGGTGAAACTTGCAACCGACTGGAGCATCAAGCCAAGGTCAGCCTCGGTGCCTTTCCCTAGTCTAGCGGACACTTTTACCTCACCATCTGAAGTTGTTGTCCTAAGAAGCACTATTCTTCCTTTGAAGCGACTAAGCGTCGAGAGAACCTGGCACGTAATTCCAGTCATCCTCTCTCCGACTATACCATCACCCACGATTATCGAGTAGTGCTGCTTGTCGATTATTCTGTCGGGACTTGCAAGAATAGTTTGAACTGCTCTAACGAGTTCTGATCGATAATCTCCGACGATTTTCTCGGCTTCGCTCGGTAGATCAGATCCGATGTCAAGGCAGAGCATAATCCCGAAACTGGCCTTGCCCATTCTTCCACAAGCATTCAATACCGAAGCAAAATCTCTTGCATCATGCATGGGCGAGAACTCGTCAACTAGATTCAAAGAATAAACGGTTCCTACGAGGTCCTCGACTGTGCTGGTGGTTCCGCTCAAATGAGGCAAAATGGCTCCTAGAATCTGTTGTTTTTCGTCTTCGGAGAAATCCGCCACAGTTTTCCATCTCGCATTGAATTTCAATTCAACGCCTTCTCCTCGGAGAGAAGCGAGACACGCATCCTTATTCCCCGTGAGACCCGGAAGATAGCAGCTCGTGGTACTCGCTACGGCTTCGTGAATTGGTCTGGTTTCTCGTCCGAAGAAAAGGAGGTCTGCTTTGGTCGCGACGCTGCGCGTATTAGCCTGCAGATTTTCCAATATCTTCGCATTTAATCCGATTAAGCTCCGCTTTGGACCCACATCTTGCCCATCGGCAAGAGCGCCAACGACCGCGTAATAAGACGAGAATTCCAAGTTTGCTTTTGCGCTTAGAAGGTGCACAAGGCCGCCGCAAGAGATCTCTGTCGATCCGTCTAGATCAAACTGCCAAGGGTTTAAAATTCTAGAAGCTGACTCGTCGCTCTTTTCACTATCTGGAATCGAGTGGTGATCGATGATCAACCATCGATCCCCGAGGTGTTTCTCTATTTCTTTTGAAAGACCGCTTCCGATGTCTATGAAGAGAACAAGATCAAACTTTCCTTGAGCTATTCTTTCTAGGCTCTTGATGCTAGGTTCGGATACCGCCCTAATTTCGCAGTGACCAGAGTTCTTGAATATGAAATTCGAACAGAGTGCGGCCGAGCAGAGCCCATCAGCGTCGTGATGGCAGATTATGAGGATGTTTTCGTGATTTCTTGCAGCAGACGAAATCTTGGTTCCGAAGAGTTCAGCTTTTGCGTATAGTCCTTGTTCGTCTCGCATAATCTATCGGACACAGCTCCCCCAAGGAGTCAGCTCCATATCCGCCTAGCGAAAAAGAGACTGAACAAATGGTTTCTCTTATGCAAGCTGAGCAACGGCGGCGGAGTACTTCCAATTCATAGGAAGTTCGTTCTTCACTTTATAGTAATTTGACAGCCTGTGAATCTTCGCTTCGATAAGCTCTAGCGAGCGGACATTCTTTCTGTCGGCATGCGCATTTTCAAGATGCGACTTGAGGCGTGCAGCTCTTCGGACGAGATTTGATAGGTCCTCGGGCAGTGGTTGCTTGGATTTGTCTTCTCCAAGTACTCCTTTGATCGAATTGCCCAAGAAAGTCTTGACGTTCGGTATTCCGTAATCGTCTCGCATCCGCATTCCAATGATGCTAGGGCTCAGCCCTTCCTTTGTGTATTTTCCAATTTGAGCAATCATCTCGTCTTGGCTATAATTTACCCAGGTCGGGCTCCTCTTAGAGGAAGGGCGGGTTGAATGAGATTTGCCTCTACGATGCGAATGAATTCTTGCCATTTCCAGAAACACAACTTCATCCTAATTTATTGAAATAAATCTATCGCCAAGACTAGCAGGACGATTTCTTCGAAGCTTTCCTAGCAGCTACATTTCTCTCCTTTGCTTGCGACTGTGATGTGACATGAATCGCATTCTCTTGAAGCGTTTTATTCTTCGAAGCATCAAGATACCAGAGCGCCGTCTTCAAAAGTGCTTTTGCACGATGTGAGTAAACGGTCTTTTCTTTGAGCTGCATTTGACCAAAAGTCTTATTCGTCCACATTGGTACGAATATAGGATCGAAACCGAACCCATTCTCTCCTTTCGCCTCTGCAGTAAGCATTCCTTCCGTGACCGATGAAAAAGTACCTAGAATCATGCCCTTTGTACCGAGCGAGACAGAAGAGCGAAACTCCGCCTTTCGATTCTTTGCGTCTTTCATCAGCTTCAGAATCCCCTCGGTCCCAATTGTTTCAAAGACAAAAGAGCTGTAAGGACCTGGGAAGCCGTTTAGTTCATGCACGAACAGCCCGGAATCTTCCACGAAAACAAGTTTGTCGCCAGTCTTCGTAACAATCAAGCTCAGCGCCGCTCTAGCGATCTCTTCGAGGTTAGTGTGCTGAATTTCGAGTTTCTCGGCGCCGTCGAGCTTTATCACATTAATTTTGTGCGGGGACAGCGCAGCTTTTGCTTCTTCGAGCTTGTGCTCGTTTCCCGTCGCAAAATAGAAATCAATCAACTCGTGCGTACCTTCCTCTTTTCTCAATCTCGGCAATTGTATCTAGTACTTGCTTAGTCTGTCTCAGTCCAGCTTCGGACTTGTATCCCTTGATGACTAAATTGAAAGCTGCTTTGGCACTGGATGAATCAGTCGAGCTTTTCAAAGCTTGGTTTAGCAAGTGCAGATCCTCAGCACGGTCTTCAATTCTTTCGGAATAGAAGGAGAGACCAAAATCAATGAGCGCCGGAACATGATGGCCTTCGCTCATTCTTGGAACTATGACATTCTTCGTCGTTAGGTCGCCATGGACTAGATTTGCGCCGTGCAAACGTGCTGCGTATTTACCTATTGCATCATAGATTTTCGAAAGAACATCTGATAATTTTTCATCGCGAGTAATGCTATTCTTGATTTCAAGATCTCTCAACAATTCGCCTTCGACATATTCCATTATTATCTCACACCTGTTCGGGTCTACAAAGAATACTTTCGGACATACAACACGCGCAAGCTTTGAGAGGAATAGTATCTCAGTCTCCTCCTTCGTCCGACGCGTCCGTATTCTTTGATCTAGGACCGGGTTTCTATAGGATTTGGGAATTCTAGTCTTTGAGATAGCTTCTATGCCCTGCCATCTTATTAGATCAATTCTTGCCTCTGCCCCAATTTTGATTGCTCTGGACGGGATCCTCGTAGTCTCGGGGCGTTCGTCAAGAATGTCCTGTTCGACCAATTTCAATCTCCAGAATAAAATTAGAGACTAACTTGGTCTAATCTCCAGGATTGACGAACGAACGTTTCATGTATTTTGGCCGCGCCTCGACTATCGAAAAATGAAAAACCTGCCACTGCTATTTGAGACCCACAATCGCCTGCGAATTGCTTTGGTATCATTCCACACTTTACTTGACGAGAGGAACACATCGAGATTAGGGTCGACCCCAGTCGTTGATTTGCAGCGACACCGCCAGTGACTAGAAGTTCGTTCTTATCTGTAAAAGCAAGAGCCCTCTCGGTGGCTTCCACCAGGATCGCGAATGCAATTTCTTGGACGGCATATGCTATTCTCTCCTTGGTTTCTCCCCTGTTAGCAAGCGCATCCTTGCAAGCAGACAAGATACCTGAATAAGAAACGTCATTCCCCTTGATAGTATAGGGCAGTGCGAGCAGAGCCTCTTCTGCTTTCGGATCATTTGCCCCGAGTAAAGCAAGCTGCTCTATCTGCGGCCCTGCAGGCGAACTCAGGCCCATGAATCTCCCAAGTTGATCTATTAACTGACCTAAGGTAAGATCTAGGGTTTCGCCGAAAATCTTCCAGTCTCGATCGACTTTCGCAGCTAAGGCCGTGTGGCCTCCGGATACAATTAACACTAGCGGATCTAGGAGCTTGCATAGTACTCTGCCAAGTTCTATGTGTCCAACGGCGTGATTTGTAGGAACTATTGGCTTCGAGAAGTATGAAGCCAAAGATCTTGCTACAACGGCACCTACACGGATGCACGGCCCTAATCCAGGACCGGCCGCGTAAGAAATCAAATCAACATCCTTCATGCTCAAGTTGCTCTCTTTGAGCGCTCTCTCTAGTACCTCAGATGAAGTTTCTACGTGATGCCTCGAAGCTTCCCTTGGGTGAATTCCGGATCCCAGCGGTGCCTTGTAGACGTCCTTTACGTCTGATAGGATATTGAACTTGATGCTTCCGTTTTCCCTCCGACGCTCGACGATTCCGACGCCGAACGTGTGTGCGGTGCTCTCAATACCTAGACAAATCGTGGGGCACTCACTCGTACTTTTCTAAGATAAAAAAAATGTAATGCGGCGAAGAGGGAAAAGCAAAGCTATGGCTTTCTGCTTGACCTATACAAGTTTCCAAGCATTTCGATGTAAGGCTTTACATCCAAGCGAAAGTTGTCGAACTTGGCTCTTTCAAATCTCGTGTCAGAATGACCATCTTTTGTAACTTTCCGTTCTGCAAGCACGATACCTGAACTTAGCTCTGGGTCCTTTGCCTCCAGATTCGGGAAATATATTAGGGCGCCGTACCCTATTCTTTCGCCATTTTCTTGGGTGAAAACAAGATTGTAATACATGTGCATCGTGTTCACAAACTGTGTAAGTTGTTTCTTCCTGCTCTCCGATCTCTTTACGCTCTTGAACTTCTGCGATGATAGAGTGTCTATCATCTCCTTCAAAGATTGCATCTCGGATACTTTTTTCGTGTAGCCTTCTAGCTCTATCGGAAGCTTGTAAACAGAATGCATAATGTCCTCCCATTTGTCGACGGAGTTGAACCTCTCCTGCAACTTCAAACGCCCTGTTTTTGGCTCAGATTCTACGCCCATTTCTCTCCTGAGCTCCTCGTTCAACACATCTTCGACTTTCAAGCCCTGAATTGCCTTGTTCTTGCTTTGGCGGGCACTTTTTTTCGACATATTCCGATTGTCGGAGTTAAATCCGGCGGCAGATAATTCTTTTGGCTTTCGAAGCTAGTCTTTTATCGGAAAAAGCAAGGTTTACTTTCCTGATGGCACGTCTAAAGTCTTCATTCGGCTTTGCTTCGGTGACCATTTCCTTCCTTATCCATTCTACTGAAGACGTCCAGTCGCTTGTCGAACTGGTGTCTAGAAAACTGCAGTTACCCGAAAATGCATTCGAACTGCATCAGCTGGAAGGCCACTACGGCAACTCTCTTCATTACGCAAGCGCCCATATTACTGGAGATTTGGCCGACCTCGTTTCGGTATCAATTTTTTCTAGCTTGGACGAAAAAAGCAAGGAATCACTGGCCATGAATCTCGATTCAAATCTAGACGAACATGACGCTCTTTACGTAAGGCTAGACAGGCAGTCGCTGAATCAGCGGCTTACGCTGGGATCCGAAGAACCCATCAGGATCAAGTTCAAACCTAGCAGTCGTCGAGGCGGCCGCGATTTGGTTCGTGAACAATACGAGGATCTGCTACACTAATGAGACGTAAAAAAAGATACGCAATATTTCGGTCGGTACCGGAAAATCTTCCCCCAGATGCCGAGTTTTTGTTTCAAAATGAGCGGGGCTACGTATTTCGGATGGATCCAAAGACGGCGGAGCAGATAAGAAAGAAGGCCGATTTGATCTCGGGTTCGATTTCTAAAGTAAAGAGATATCGCCTTTCCACAACTCGTAAATCAAGGATAAATCCCACTTAGAGCTGGGATGAAGTTATTTCGCCGTCCCAGACTGATCCCAGACTATAACAAATAGCTCCTCTGGGAATATGAAGAACTCGCGACGATACTGACCAAAAATACGCATTTTTTCCTGTGAAAGAAGTTGTAGCGATAATAACTTCAAGCTACAGCCACGTTTAAATCCAGAGTGAAGGAGGAAAAACATAGAGCTGTATTTGATGACCCTGCTCGAGAGACAAAAGCTCCAAGACATCGTTTCATATTTCAAGACGAAATCTGTTCTTGTTATAGGTGATCTTATCCTAGACACGTACGTTTCAATTAGTGCTAGGAAACTATCTCGCGAAGCCCCAGTCCCCGTAGGAGATTTCAGAGGGGAAAAGATGAGCCTTGGAGGAGCAGGGAACCTCGCAAACAATATCTCGAATCTGGGTGCGAAAGTAGAGGCAGTTGGTTTTGTAGGCAAAGACGAACAGGGCGAGTGGATAATTAACGACCTTCGCAGAATAGGGGCTGATGTCACTTCCATAGAGACTTATTCGAGGCCGACCAGTCTCAAGGAGCGCTATTACGTAAACGACGTCCAATACCTTAGAATCGACAGAGAAGTGCGATCTGACATTAGTTCGGAGCTCAGCGATGAGCTAATGAAATCTGTCGAAAGAAAGATACCTGAATGCGATATCATTGCTATAGCTGATTACGACAAGGGTACAATAACTGCGTATTTCGTCGACATGATCGTCGCCGCGGCAAAAACAGCAGGGAAGAAGATCATCGCTCAACCCAAAGTACGCCATTACCTTGATCTTCGCGGTGTGGATTATATCAAGTCTAACGAACGCGAAGCAAGCATCGCCACGGGAATATCTGTGTTGAACGAATCGGGCATGAGAAATATTGCAACGAACCTGTCAACGCGTCTAGATTATCAGGGGCTCATACTCACCCGTGGCGAAGAGGGAATTACTGTTTTTGAAAAGAACACCATGAGCACGATTCCGCCATTGATTTCGTCGAACGAATTCGCGAGGGCCGTAGGTCTGCGCGACGCTATGACTTCGGTTATCACTCTCGCGCTTGCTTCAGGAGGCAACTCCTTTGAATCTGCTGCTTTAAGCATGATCGCGGCCTCCAAACGGGCCGAGCGCGTCGGAACTTTTGTCATAAGCAGCGACGACATACTCCAGAATCTTGGGGCTTCCGAAAAAGCTCTATCGAGGGTAGTTCAGGTACCCGTACGTCGCTAAAAGCTCAAAAGGCAAGAAAAAGAAACATACAACTGTCCTTGTCTGGTCCTGTCAGAGCCATGTCTGCCGAGAGTGCAAAATCAACGGAAGAGCTGAAGGCAATCTCCCAGAACACGCGCCGTTTGATATTAGAGACGTTAGCGGAGGCCAAATCGGGCCATCCTGGCGGCTCGCTCTCAGCAGTAGAATTAGTAGTTGCACTGTATTACGTCGTAATGCGGCATGATCCGAAAAATCCAACGTGGCCAGACAGAGATCGTTTCATACTGTCAAAGGGGCACGCGGCTCCTTTGCTTTATTCTGTTTTAGCCCAGCAGGGATACTTCTCTTTGGACCAGCTGAGATTTCTCAGAAAATTGAACAGCCAGTTGCAAGGCCACCCTGACCCGACAAAGACACCTGGTGTTGAAATGGCCGCGGGATCCGAGGGCATTGGTCTTTCTGTCGGAATAGGAGAAGCCTTGGCCGGCAAGATTGACAACAGAAACTACCGCGTCTATGTCATGATGGGCGACGGGGAAATGCAGGAGGGACAGATTTGGGAAGCTGCCATGTGCGCGTCCAAGTACCGGCTAGACAATCTTTGCGCGATAGTCGATCGAAACGGCATCCAACAAGACGGTCTGACGGAACAGATAATGCCAATCGAGCCTCTGACTTCAAAGTGGAAGGCGTTCAACTGGAACGTGATACAGGTCGATGGTTACAATTTCGAACAGATACTCGAAGCATTCCAGCAGGCAAAACAAGTTCGAAACAAACCTACTGTAATCATTGCACACACAACGAAAGGCAAGGGTGTAGAGTTTATGGAGTGGTCGCCCGAATATCACGGCAAGGTCCCTGACAAAAGGACCATCGAGTCCATCGTGAAAGAATGGGAAACCAAGTAGCCTTCGTATATTCCTCTGGCAGAGAGCAAATGCACGTAAAGATCGCTCCTTCGATACTTTCCGCAGATCATGGAAACATGACAAGCGACGCAGTGAGAGCTCAATCTTGGGGAGCGGATTGGTTGCATGTAGACATAATGGATGGGAAGTTTGCTCCAAATCTAACATTTGGTCCCGGGTTGGTAAAAGCCATACGCCCTAAAGTGTCAATCCCACTGGACTGCCATCTGATGCTGGCAGAGCCCGAGAAATACGTCGAAAAATTTCTCGAAGCTGGGGCCGATCTGGTCACTGTTCATGCTGAGGCAATTACACCGAGTTCAATCGAACTCATCCAGCAATCAGTAAGAAAATATGGTAAGAAACTGGGGATTGCCTTTAGACCGGCGACGCCAGTTTCAGACTTCGACTTCGATGGTGTAGATTGCTCGATGGTGTTAGTTATGTCCGTCAATCCAGGCTTCTCGGGGCAAAAATTCATGCCAGAAATACTGCCAAAACTTCAGAAAGTATCCAAAATGTTTGGTTCGCAAACGAACAAACATGTTGAAATTGAGGTTGATGGGGGAGTAGATACGAGCAACGCGAAATTACTCGTCGAGCACGGAGCAACGGTGCTCGTCGCAGGTAACTCTGTCTTGGGGCAGCCGGACCAGGAACGTGCTTTTCAGGAGTTGAGGAATATAGTTGGTAGCGCAGATGCTTAGCTCGGAAGATCTCGGGAATATAGTCGACAAGCCAAAGAAAGGCTCGATGCGTGACGCATACGGCGAAACATTATGTCGCTTAGGGGCCGAAATGAAGGAGATTGTTGCTGTCGGCGCTGACACAACCGGCTCCACCAAGACTTCATTATTTGGAGCAAAGTTCCCCGAGAGGTTCTTTAACGTTGGCATTGCGGAATCAAATCTAGTCTCGGTTGCGGCGGGATTGGCGATCGCGGGGAAGATACCTTTTGCTAGCACCTATGCTGTCTTCGCGCCTGGGAAATGCGTTGACCAGATGAGAAATGCGATTGCCTACCCCAACGTCAATGTAAAACTAGTCGCGTCGCACGCTGGAATAAGTGTAGGTCCAGATGGTGCCTCGCACCAGCAACTCGAGGACATCGCAACTATGCGAGTCATCCCAAACATGCATGTCGTAGTTCCTTCTGACCCAGCTTCCACGGCCCGTCTAGTAGAGATTTTGGCAAAGAACAAAGGACCGTACTACATGCGAATAGCTCGGCCTGATTGTCCGATTATTTATTCGCCATCCCAAGCCCAGTCGATTTCCACCGGCGAGTCGATGACTCTCCGCGACGGAAATGATGCGACAATAATTGCATGCGGACTACTCGTATACGAGGCTCTCGCCGCCGCAAACAAGCTAGCAAGGGAAAACTCGTTAAACGTTAGAGTAGTCGATATGCTCTCAATAAAGCCGCTCGACGAAAGGGCCGCGATAAAAGCAGCCTCCGAAACGGGCCTTGTCGTAACTGCGGAAGAGCATAATATCATCGGCGGCCTTGGTGGTGCCGTCGCCGAAATCCTCGGCGAACGTCATCCGGTCTTGATGCGTAGAGTCGGAACGAGAGACACTTTTGGCGAGTCAGGCGAATCAGCGGAATTGATGCTCAAATATGGCCTTTCAGCAAATAATATAGCAAATAACGTGCTTGAATTGACGCGTATTTCAAAGTCAGAGGCTGGAAGTTGAAATGAAGATCTTCCTCGATACAGCAAATCTAGAATCGATAAAGAAATTCAACGATATGGGACTGGTAGACGGAATTACGACGAATCCCACTCTCCTCTCAAAGGAAAAAGGAGATCCGGAGGAGATTATGGGCGAAATCGTGAGAACCGTCAAGGGGCCGATCAGCCTAGAAGTAATTAGCACCGATTTCGAAGGAATGATGGCCGAAGGGCGAAGGTTATCAAAATACGGCAAGAACGTCGTCGTAAAGATCCCAATGACTGCCGAAGGACTAAAAGCAGTAAGTGCCCTAAAGTTGGAGCAGATCCGGACTAATGTCACTTTAATTTTCTCGGCAAACCAGGCCCTCCTCGCCGCAAAAGCTGGCGCTAGCTACGTGAGTCCTTTCATAGGAAGACTGGATGACATCGGCGAAATCGGGATGGACATTGTCCGCGACATTGTTACAATCTTCAAGAATTACGACTTTGATTGCGAAGTTCTCGTTGCAAGTGTTCGGCATCCACTGCACGTCATCGATGCGGCAAAGCTCGGAGCCCATGTAGTAACACTTCCTCCCGATGTCCTAGCAAAGATGATTGCGCATCCACTGACAGATATTGGGCTAGCAAGGTTTCTCGACGATTGGAAGAAAGTTTCTAGCTCGTCGTCTGCCCCGAGACTTACAGTTCCTCGATAGATAACAGGCGAAGAGTCGTACAGCTGTAGAGAGCGATCATTCAGAAATTGAACAACTTTTGCGAAAAAGAACAGAAAGTTCGACCTTTTTTTCTACGGAGGACGAACGAAGGAACCGTATGGGAATGCGAAAGCTGCCACTTTGTCATCCCGGATATGAGTAAGTACAAATCAAATTATAAGATGCTCCCGCAGCCTGAAGCCAAGCCGAAGCAGCCAAAGATTCTTTGGCCAGACGATACAGCTAATACTTCTTCTTCGTCGGACTGATTTTGAGATCTTCTAAAGAGCAAGATCCATGTTCTCGTTCAAATAAGGCTCTATGCTCTGAACCTTGTGAAAATTGTCGCCGCTATTTTCAAGCTTGTATCCTGCGACGACCTTTAGCAGCCCTTTCTTTTCGACGCAATCGTGCTCAATAGTGTCGCCTGCGTGAACTCTCAATACCTCATATTGGATTTGTTCCTTTGCACCGCATACGAACACAACCCAATTGCTGTCGGGTCCATCAAGTATGGGAAAGCCGGTTTCCGTAGCCAAGTTATTCAGTCCCTGCGCTCGGAGTTCGATTCCCTTGGCATGGCAAGCAGTACAACGCCATACATCAACCACTCCTGTGACCTCTCCGTTGTCCCAAAGGTTGACGCAAGCATAGTATCGAAAATCGTGGTTGTGCCCAGGAGTGGCCGCACTAGCTTGTTGTTGTCCTTCTGTAGCCAAGGCCATGAATCAAATTACCAAATAGATCTAACGTTATTTATCGTTAGTGTCCCGAAGGTATATCAAAAAAATCGTGCGTTAGGACAGATCCATCAAGGAAGCAAATCGCATAGTATAAAGTGAATAAGCATCTTCCTTGCTTCTGCAATCAGAGCAAATCACTGAACCTGGTTTGTCTTTTTCGGTAAACGGTCTCTGGCAGATGAAACACGCGGACTCTAATTCCACGGATTCGCCTAAAGCCCTTGATAGGATCGAGAGAACCCTAGGTACGTCGGTTGTTGACGTTATCTTGAAACCGAATTTCGAATCATATTTTATTCTAGCCCTCATAAGCTCGGAAAAGGTATCGCGACCTAACCGAGGAAGAGTGAACCATTTGTTCGTGGCTATTCGCATGCTCTAAATCTTTCCAACAATTATTGTTCTTTTCGATCCTAGTTCTTCGCAGCGATCTTCAAGATTACTCTCTTTTCCGAATCGCCGAACTCATGCTTTTCGAGAAAATAGGCCATTTCTCTGGTGCGATTCTTGAAGTAAAGCGCAAAGTACGGAAGATAAAGACTCGCGAACGAGCCCCTTCCCACATGAAATTCAGGTGGCAGCTCTTGGAGGAACTCCTTCGTTACCCTTCCGTCGTTCCAGATGGATATTTTGAGGTTCCATGGAATGCTCGAGTCGCTCCTCTTCACACCCTTTCCGAGAACAGCTAGACCTAGATAGCGATCCATGTACCTGAGAAGGCGCCATCTCTGATTCTTGTTAATTTGCTGCAGTAGAATGTCCGCATCGGCAAGCAACCTGAGGGAACCTGCCAGAGCTTCAACAGAGAGATTCTTCGACGAAACTACGCTATCGAAAATTGATCTGACCTTATCAAAGGGCGATGATTCATATTGGCGTAATCTCGCCACAATATCGTCGAGAGAGCTTGAGTTAAAGATGGAATCCAAAGCGGCAGAGTCCGAGTAGAACTGTTTGTCGGTCTGAAAGAGAATACCAGCTTGATCTCCCATAACAGTCTGGAACAAGTTTAGGGCGAACCTTACATCGCCCCTGCTACTAAGAGCAATGCGTTCGAGAGTTTCATCGCCAACGGGGATCTGTTCTCTTTTGACGATTGACTTGAGATAGATGAAAATCAAGTCCTCGTTTATCGGAGAGAAACGGATCACCTGCGATTTTTGTTCAAGCTTTCGAAGTTTGGGCTCGTCTTCGACGTTCGCAGCCATTGCAACAGGCATGTTGGCCCTTTCCGTGAATTCAATAATGAAGTCAATCCCTGCATAGTCGGCCCTGCCGGATAGTCCATCGACTTCGTCCAAGAAAATCAACAATTTCTCTTCCTCTCCGAATAACGCAGCATTTTCCAGGGCGCCGCTCAGATGCGAGGAAAGATTAGATTTCGTTCTGATGTCGCTTGCATTGTACTCGATTACAGTGTATCCAAACTCTCTTGCTACGGCATAAACTGCAGTGGATTTGCCAACTCCAGGAGGTCCCGTCAAAAGGACTGCCTTTGAACCCATACGCCAATTCTTGAGCCATTTTACTAGATCTAACCTAGCTTGCTCGTTGCCTATCATGGCCGCGATTTGATTGGGCCTCAATTTTTCCGATAGCATTGACAATTTTTCTTAGAGCACCATAATGGACGAAAATCTAATCCGAGAGAAACTCTGCATCATGAAATTTTAGACTTTATGCGGGAAAGAAATTGTACAGTTTAGCGCGCGAGACCCGCCAGAAGGTATGCCAAGAGCCCGAGCATCATACCTGCGAGAGCAATCCCTTTCAATCGCAATGATTCAGCCTCAATTTTAATCGTCATAGTCTTGATGGCCAGGTAGCAAAAGACCGCATCTGTTACCAGCACGAGAACGACATAAACTGCGAACCCACGTCCAAGCACTCCTGCCAGCACGGGAAAAGAGCTCGAAATCACCGCAAGAAGAAACATCGTAGCAGAAAGTATCTTTGCAATCGGTACACCTCGAGTAATTGCGATTGACCTAATGTTCCTGATCTTGTCACCAGGAATATCTGAGATTCCCTTCAAGACTTCCCTGCCAATGCCAGCGAGAAAAGAGGTTATGGCTAGCAGATACGCAAGGTTGAGAGCATAGTTTCCGATTGCGACTGAGCCAAAGATGTAAGGAATCGCTAGAGAAAGCGCGACAAGGGAATTGCCGAAAACTCCGAGTTTCTTTCCATGAAAATTGTAATACCAACCAATCAACGCAAATGCTGCGGCGACAGCGAGGTTTATCGTGCTAATGAAGAAGGAGGCAACCAATCCAGTCAAAAGAAAAGGGATCGCGTAGATCTTGGCCGCGCTCAGACTGATTCTACCGCTGGCTACAGCTCTATCAGGTTGGTTGATCTTGTCGACTTCGTAATCGTACACGTCATTTGTTATCATAGAAAAGGAAGAAATTGTAAACCCTGTCAGGAATCCTAGAAGGGATCTGACACTAACAATATCATGCATCTGGCTACCGGCAGGCGAAGAAACAGCTATTCCCACTACGACCGCGAATCCAACCATCAGGGAATTCGCAGGGCGAATAAGTGAGATCCAATCTGAAGTTTTGGATTTCCGGGAATTTTGACGTTGCTGTTGGCTATCTGCCATTAAACCTAGATCAGTAAAGGGAAACTAGACTTTATCCTTTAGAAAAAGATTGACAGTTATCTCTCAAAATCGTTTAGGTACCAAGGCGCTGAATTCCTTCGAGGCCTCTTCAATATCTTTGTGAGTGTCTATCGAACGCCACAGTACATCGTTGTATTTTTGCACTCTGATCTTGCCATCCTTTGCAAGTTCTGGCATCGTTTGCTCTTCGAGGCTCCCCTTGTCCGGCAGCATCTCCAAAACCTTGCTCGAGAGGCAATAGATTCCAGCGTTAATCCAGTAATCATAGAGAACCGGTTTTTCATGGAACGCCCTTGCGTGTCCGTTGTCCATTTCTATAATTCCATATGGGCTACGAAGCGGGACAGCCGCAATAGAACACAGAGCATCGCCTTGCGGTTGCACGAGGGAAGATAACTGCAACGGGTCGAGGCTGGTCAGAATATCACCGTTCATCGCGATGAACTGTTCTCCTGAGATCATAGCCCGCGCATTCTTCAAAGCACCGCCAGTCCCAAGAGGCTCTTCTTCCACCGCGAAACCAACGCTCACTCCGTACCTTTGACCACTGCCTATGTGATCAATCACGGATCCCTTAAGATAACCCGCGCAGATTATGATTTCCTTTATTCCGTGATCCTTTAACCAATTGACCTGCCAATCAAGAATGGGCACTCCGCACACTTCGACCATTGGCTTCGGTCTATCATCGGTAAGAGGTTTGAGCCTTTTTCCAAATCCACCGGCAAGAATGACAGCTTTCACTTTAGCGCTGCCTCCGTCTAAGGATTGAACCCGCGAAAGTCAGCATATAAGGAATTTAGCTGAGGCTATACAGAAAGTTTCCTGACTAGATCGGCTTTTGCGGGTACCATTTGCCGACTTTATAATAAATAACTTCACCTCGACGCTCGACGACGGCAACGACAGCCTCCTTTCCCATGGTAGCCATCTGTTCGACATTCAATTTGAGATCAGCTGTGCTCATCGTCTTTCCCTCGTTTAATCCGAAAACAATGTATTTCGCAGCTTTCGTTCCATAGTCCCCTCGGTCGTAAACCCGAAAATCAATGGGGAAGCCGAATCCCTCCCTTACAACGTATCCTCTAGTGCGCAGGTCTCGGAAAATCAAAAACCTGGCCCAGGCGTCGTGATCGCGCTTTGAAGAAAAACCTACGAAATCCTCGAAGGAAACTTCCGAACCCTCCATCTCAACCTTCATTTTTTTCGTGAAGATCAGGTAGAGGACCTCGTAATCGCGGAGGTAAAACAGCGATGCCTCTCTTACCCCGAAGCCCTTCGACTCTAGGAATTGCTCGTCCTCCCTCCGATTTAGGACAATATGGTGCGCTTTGCGAGAATAGATGCCGTTAATTGTTTGTTCAATTTCGATTTCTCGGTTTTCTTGCGGAGGCCTCTCAAGGTCAGAAACCTCGCCGATGGCCGCTTCCTCCTCCGATGGCAAAGAGAATGAAACACGCTCCGAAGAACTATTTTGACCAATGCCGTTTATAAACGGATAAGACACAAACCAAAAAATCGTGAACAAGGAAAAAAAGAGGAGTAGTGATAGTACATTCAGCAAACACCAAAGACGTCAAATGGAATAAGCTTCTTCGTCCAGCGAACAATAAGCTGGGATGACGAAAGTAAATCTGTGAAACTTATCGACCAGACATTGCTCCCAGCTAGACTCAAAGTTATCGAATGCGCAACGGTTGATTCACTCGTCAGTGCCATCAAGACCATGCAGATCAGGGGAGCTCCGGCAATCGGAGTGGCGGGAGCTATGGGCGTCGCTCTATCTCTCGTACGTGGCGTTGAGGAAGGACTGAATCCAAAACGATTGAAGGAGAAGATCCACAAAGATGCCCAATCGCTTTCTGAGGCAAGACCTACGGCCGTTAATCTTGCTTGGGGCGTCAAGTCTGCCTTGGACTTTCTGAAATCCCTTTCGCAGAGTATGGATCCCAATCAAGAAAGCGAAAAACTCATTCAGTTTGTGAAGGAACTGGCTGACAAGGATGTCGATGCGAACAAGACACTATCAAGATTAGGACAAAAGCTGATACCTGACAACTCGAGCGTTCTGACTCACTGTAATTGAGTTTTCAGATTCGTTCTGGGCTCAGCAGATTGCGGGCGCGCTCGCGACAGTTGGATATGGTACGGCTCTCGGCGTTCTGAGATCCGCACGAGACCAGGGCAAGCACTTCAAAGTATTCGCAACTGAATCGCGACCTGTACTTCAAGGTGCGAGGCTAACAGCGTTCGAGCTCGAAAACGACGGATTCGACGTTACTTTACTGCCCGATACTGCGGTAGGTTTAGCGATGCAACGCGGCTTGATCAAGGCCGTCATAGTTGGAGCGGATCGCATAACGAAAGACGGCCATGTATTCAACAAGATCGGAACATATCAAGTGGCGACTCTGGCAAAGAAACACCACGTGCCCTTCTACGTTGCGGCGCCATTGTCTTCCTTTGATTTCGTCACTGACTGGAGAAAAGTGAAGATTGAGGAACGAACGGAGACCGAAGTGAAGAAGATACTTGGTCACCAAATTGCGCCTGATGGTATTTCGGTTTTCAATCCAGCTTTTGACATGACTCCGCCTGAATTGATTTCGGCTATTATTTGTGAAGCTGGAGTGTTGAGGAAACCATTCGCCGCAAAGATTTCTGCCATCAAGCGATCCTTGATGAAGAAGGAAAGCGCCAAGGAAAAAGAAAGGATTAGCCATCACCAAGCATAAGTTATTAGAATGGGGCAGCTCTTCTCAAAGATAGTCACGTAGAAATGGGCCCGTAGCCTAGCATGGAGCTTTTCAGGCTCTGCTCCCGAGCGTGCAGACGAACCAACAAAATCTGGTTGATCAGCAAACATCAGGGCATCGAGTTTTGCTTTTCAAATACGTGCAAGCCTTCGGAGCCGGGGGTCGTGGGTTCAAATCCCACCGGGCCCGCATCATTTCACTTGTTTGAAAGTCGCCTGTGTACGGCATCTTTGACAGTGGCTTTGCTCTACTCTCTTTTTGAGAAGCGGTTAAAGCAAGTGCTCACTTGAGATAGCTTAGTTGGTAAAGGCCTCGGTTAAATCCCACAGTGTTTCAAAGGCGAATTTTTGCAATCTTATTGAAGCGCAACATGCAGGGGCAGCGTTGCAAAGCTGCGACGGCTACTTTGCTTGTACCAACTTCCTGCTTTTAGCGAGATAGCCGACATCACTACTGTATAGGCTACGCCACTATAAACATGGTATCCCTAGTCAGACGACTCCAAGCAAGGATACACCTGAATATCTTGCTGAACACTTCCAAAGATCGGGGATTGAAGACTCGAAGTGTAATGTAGATTTCTTCATAGTTAACAGTGAGAACTTAGATCAAGTCAAATAGAAATATGCAATGAAGAGATCGAAAGCTAAGATACTCACTCGTCGTTCAAAGAGTTTCGCAACTTGCTGAGAAACAAGATTCATTGGGCAGTTTCTATTTTCATGATCTCCTCTTTCCGTTTCTTCTTATATTCGGAAGCTGATGCCCACATAGCAAATGTGGGGCAACCTACAATGAAGAATATGATCACATTATTGAAGATCTGTTCGGGTAGGTAGCTAGTTTGCGGTAGGGGATTGAAGATCAGCTGTCTCATGCCTATCAATAAGAACGTAGCCGAAAAAGGAAGATTGCGACGTACAAAATCTTTGAATCGTTTGCTTTTTTCCTCAAAAGCCTGCAAGATTAGGATAGTATCACATTGAATATACAGGTTTCAATTCTGTGATTCAAAGATGAGTTCCTCGTCACATCGCGATCGCTTAATTTCTTGAGTTATCCTGTCGGGAAAGATCTTTTATCTTACAACCAGCACTGGACACCTGGCATGTGTCACAACTCCTGTCGAAACACTGCCAATCAGCATTCTCTTAAAGTCCCCAAGGCCTCTTGTGCCAATGACAATTAGGTCAACCTTTTCGTCAGAGGCTGCAGTTACTATAGTTTCGACAATAGACATCTCTTTTCTTAGTAATTCGGATTTAGCTTTGACTCCTTGTTTCTTTGCAAAGGACACAGCATCATCGAGCGATCTAGTAGCCTTCTTTTCTTCTTCTTCGTAAATCTCGGCAGTCGATGTACCATTTGATACGGCCGAGAAGGAAGCGGGGAGAGAATGTGGCATCAAGGCATGAACAATGTAAAGTTCGGCATAGTAGTCTTTAGCCAAACCGACGGCCGCTTGAAGCGCGATAATTGAATACTTTGAGCCATCTATTGGAACCATTATCCTCGTGATAGGTAAACGCAAGACTATCCTCCTTACCTACGTGTGGAACTCCTCAAGCGTGCTGACATCACGCTGTTGCGGGAGCAATGACTGGGATCCGTTCTTTCTCCTTTCTTTTTGCTTCTTCGAATTCGTGTATGTATCTTTGACCGCGAAGCAATGAGGCAATTGCTGCAATCAAAGATAGAGCGGCACCAATGTAAAAGGAGAGCTGAAGCGCAGACATGAAAGGAGGAGCAATTGTAGTCGGAAAGAAAACATTGCCTTCGAGATATACAATGACGTTTTTTGGAATCTGGGCAACTATGGATGCAAGTTGTGGAGTAGATAGAATAGATCCTATTGGATTTGATCCGAGAAAAGCCGCAAAGAGTGCCCCTGTAGGAGAAATGTTAGAAAAGACAGAAGCGAGCGATCCTGCACCTGCCTTAGTCAATGCGTTCCCTATTGCCGTTGGAAGGCTACTTGACAGCGACTCTATTATTATTGTAAAAAACAATGCTGTGCTGATAGTCGTAGCAGTATTCTGAAGCGTAGCTCTCATTCCCGAAGCGGCGCCTCTGTGTTCTTGAGGGACAGAATTCATTATTGAGGCAGTGTTTGGGGCGGCGAACATTCCGCTTCCAATTCCCATCAGGAAGAGTATGAGCGCGAATGGAAGATATTGAAAGTCGTAAGGAAGGGATGCAAGCCCAATGAAGGTTGCACCTGCAATCACCATGCCCAGGGTCGCAAATCCGCGAGCTCCGTACTTGTCAGAGAGCATTCCACTTAAGGGCCCCATGACGATAAATCCTCCCATCATTGGGAGCATATAGATCCCAGCCCAGAAAGGCGTGGACGTGTAGCTGTATCCATGAAGAGGAAGCCATATGCCCTGAAGCAAGATGATGAGCATAATCATTACTCCTCCTCGTCCGACTGAACTTAGGAAACCGGCTAGATTTGCCGCGCTAAACATTCTTGTTTTGAAAAGTTCTAGTCTGAACATAGGTTGCGGTACTCGCAACTCTATGAAAGGAAATGCGATCAAGAGAGCAGCACCCACGCCAAGTGCAGCAATTACCCATGGATCTGACCATCCCATTGTAGCGCCGTTGTACGAAATAAGTCCGTATGTGACACCAATCAAAATCAATGTGAGGCCGGCGCCAAAAGTTGTATTCCCAAAGATGTCCACTTTTTGGTTCCTCTGGATCCTTCCCAGTTCCTTCAGCTTCCAGTAAGACCATACTGTTCCGAATATCCCGACAGGGACGCTCACAAGAAAAACATCTCTCCAGTCAATTGTAGCTAGAACCCCTCCTACAATCAGTCCTAAGAGAGAACCTGCGAGAGCTGAAACTTGATTTATACCTAGCGCTTTTCCTCGTTCATTCGGAGAAAAAGCATCAGTAATGATTGCAGCACTGTTTGCAAAAAGAAATGCAGCGCCTAGCCCCTGAATAATCCTGAAAATTATCAGTTCAAGGGCTCCCGTGTCTCCGATGTTGGGAGTCAGGTATAGCATTATTGAACCAGCAGTGAAAATTGCAAATCCAAGATTATAGAGCCTAACTCGCCCGTACATGTCAGAAATTCGTCCAAAAGCAACGAGAAGTGTTGCGGTGACAATGCTGTAACCGAAAAGAATCCACAAAAGATATTGAAACGAAGTTAGGGGATCAATATTGATACCTCTGAATATCGCGGGTAGTGAGATCAGTGTCACTGACCCGTTAATCGAGGCCATCAATACTCCAAGCGTTGTATTGGAGAGCGCGACCCATTTGTATTGTACCGTGATGATTCACTTCTCTTGATTTATTCGAACGGGACTACGTTGTCATCTGGCGCCTGAACACTGGTACTGCGATCCCTATCATGACGATCCCGAAGACCACCAAGATGATCAGTTCGGTGGTGATATCTCCCAAGCCTGCCCCAAGCACCATGACTTTTCTTAGGGCATCCGAAGCATATGTCAACGGGAGAAGTTTTGATATGTCCTGCATGTACCACGGCATCTGCTGAATAGGAAAGAAGACGCCACTCAGGAACATCATGGGAAACATCAATGTAGTCATGAGCATCGTGGCAGTTTGCTGATCCTTTGCGAACGACGTCAACACTATTCCCAAGCCTACAAAACTGAACACGCCAAGCAGCAATAGACCAAAGACGAGAAGGATATTTCCCTCTATTTTTACTCCAAACAATGCGACAGCGAGTACCAGTATTATGATGCCTTGCAAAAGGCCTCTGGCGGTCTGACCAAGTGTCTTTCCAAGTATTATTGACAATCTGTTGATCGGTGCTGCCATCATTCCGTCCATGGTACCAACCTCCTTTTCTTGAGATATTGCGCCGGGCAAACCTGTCATAACGCTCATCATGACGGTCATCGCCATAATTCCAGGAGCTACGAATTCAAAGTAATTGTTGTTTGAAGTTCCTGCGACCACACCCTCTGTTTGCACTTTGAGGGGCTGGACTATGGCAAGAGAACTGTTAGATGAAACCTGCGGGCTAAGCGTTTGGACTTTTTCCTGCGCCATTAGGGTACCCATTTTATTGAAAACGCTGGACAATAGAGCTTGAATTGTAGCTGACACCTGCGGATTAGATTCATCAGTCATGATTATCACCGTTCCTTGTTTTCCTGTGTCTATGCTTGATGAGAAATTACCTGGGATTATTATTCCTCCTTCAAGGTTACCTTGCTGGATTGAATTCTTGATGTCTGAGACGCTTTCCATAGTCGAGAGTTTCATCATCTTGGTATTGCTGTTGATCTGTTGCAGGATATTCGTGAATGTCTGACTGGCTGCTGTAGAACCGTTGTA
>JASHOD010000051.1 GCA_030041295.1 Nitrososphaerales archaeon | reverse complement strand
AAGCTTTGTTGTGATACTTAAGTAAGGCTGCGATTCTCATGCGTGAGAACAGTATCAAATTCACGCATTGTACTCTAACAGATTGTCCACCAGTTCACTTGGCCTCGAGAGAAAGGGAGAGTGGCTGGTATTCATCGAAAGAATTTTGTCACAATGGGTCGCCGTATACATTTCTTTTTGAAGCGAGGGTGAAAGTGCCTTGTCGTTTAAACACTCGATGTACAAACGAGGTACTCTTTCATAACCATATCCAAGTCGAAGCGGCGTTTCGATAGGCGCGGTGGGCTCGAGAACCAATTGATTAATTGCCTCCGAGGCATCTTGGTCCGAGCAGTCCTCGTAAAATATCTCTTTCAGATTTCCGGCCACATAATGATAGCTTCTATCATCAGAGAATCGCAAATTCGGCAGAAGTACCGAATGAAAATCATTAGCAGCAACTTGTATCATGGATTGTCCGTTTTTGAGGAGAAATGCGGAAAGATACACCGATGTCTTAATTTTGTCAGGCCTAAGCTCTGCGACTCGACTCACTATAATTCCTCCCCTGCTATGGCCTACCAAAACTATTTGGCTAGTTTGTGAGTCCACTATTCTAAGTATAGTATCTACATAACTTTGCAGACTTATGTCTCTGATCGGGGTTGTGTCTTTTCCATGCCCTGGCAAGTCTGGGGCAAATACCAAATGTCCTTTATTTTCGAGAATAGGTACGACCCTTTTCCAGCACCACGCGCCATGCCAAGATCCATGAATTAACACAAAAATTGTCATTTGCGGACGTGCTTGAACTAATCCCAGGTCTCTTAAACGTGACTAATTGTCGCTGAATTGCGTTCTTCTCGTCTATCTAAATTTGAAATAATATTCCAGATGTTACTACGCCGTTCATCGCATCTTTTCTTCTTAGCTATCAAAGAAGAATTTCTTCAGCGAACGACTGTCAGAGTTCTTACTGACAAACTGACCTGTCGCTTACTGATGATCCAAAGAGGCGGATTTGACCCAGAATGACTGGAGCTGTCGTGTTATCTTTCTAACATGACATCTCGGGGGTTATCGGGAGTTGCCGTCTTGATTCAATACCATTCACGTATCAGTAAAGAAATATGAAATCAAATATTCTCTGGGCTGAAGCGTTCTAGGCGGTAGTGATATCTGCAGGATGGACATGTCACAAATTTCTTCTTGCCGTGGTAGACCCATTTGTATGGACAGCTTGGGCATTTTAGTATTTTTCCACGGTTTCTGCGGAAAATGCCAAATAGACTCAACATATTAAATGGCTTGAAAATTGAGAGCTTTTATTGTGCGTGGTATGAAGAACTGATTCAATCTTAGGGCGGAGGGCTCTAGACCCAAGGTTTTTATTCCCGCCCGAGGCTCTTACATTTGGGATCAAATCTGACTTTTTGAAGACTTAAGTTCAAGTAGATTGAATTTGATAGGCGTGGACAAGAGAAGGTTCACGGATAAAGAAGATTAACATCAGATTCACGTCCTAAATCAACGTAAATTCCAGCCGGTGCAGCTCCGTTCACGACGTGAATCCTTAATTTGCAGGGTCACGTCCGGCTCTCAGCTCGGCGATTCCTCGATCTTTGCTTCTCCAAACTTCACCTTTATTGTCCTCGCTGGCTCATCAACAATGACTTTGAATGTCAACGATGCTTTGCTTTTTTCCTGTTTGAATGAAATCGTCTTATCTTCAAGAGAATCTCCGGTCTTCACATCATCAACTTGTCGACGAATACTTGCAAGCTTGTCTCTGGTCTCGTTAAATCTAATCCTCTGGTCAGGGTTTATTCCCACATGATAGTGAGCGGGTTCTCCTTTCCTACCGGCAAGAACATCAATGTACATGTCGCCATTTATCTTGTCTTTCATTATTCGGACTTTAGCCCAGTGATTAGCAGTCTTGTACTCTCCCGTTTCTTTCTCGAGTTTGAATGAGCTATCAATCTTGATGTTACGTTTAGGTTTCTCTGCCATCAACATCTAATCGAATTTAACAATTCTAAAAATTCTTGCCGGTTTCGAAAATCCATAGGTACTTTAGTTTTGCCAACAATTGCCTAGCATACCTTCTAGGTAGATAAGATCATAGATTGTAACATAATCTTTCTTATAAAGTGTCATTAGTTCGTTTCTTCTACTATGTCGAATACATCGTAATAATGTAACATTTCCCTCCCAACTCCTCTAACATAGAAGGTAACCCTCTTTCCGTTGTAACGATCGAGCTGACCTATCTGTACAATCCCTCTGAAAGAATCAAAATCATACGACAGATAATTATCGGACTTGTCAGACACAATTCCATGCTGATGAATCACTCCACTATCTCTTTGATGATCCTTTCCTAACCAGCATAGAGTCAGCACGATACTAGGCGGAATCTATCTCGAAGTTTCCGCTCCTTATTCGCAGTAAAGGGGCTCCATGCTCTATCAAATCATTCTGTAATTAATCTGGTATTTCAATCAGTAGTTTGCACGACAATAATATAGCCTTGGCAGAAGTAGCAATGCTTGACGAAGAGAGCAGATGTATCTTCAATGGTTTTTATTGCATCATTTCTCAACACGTCGATCATTGCACCGACAGGATATTTGCTTCCGTTTGTAATGCCGCTCATTTGGACGGTCCTGCTCAGTTCTAGGGCTAATTATCATCATTAGTTAAAATATTTCAAAATCTTGAATCCGCGGCAGTTATGGGGAGCTTTAAGCAGTCAGGAACGATTTTTGCAAGCACAAAAAGGAGAAAACTTTCCCCGATCTCCAATCATGTCATGTGTCCTTTCCATGAATGCGAACGTTTAAATCAAAAAATCCTTTTCGGAAGCAAAGAAAAGAATGCGCGTAGTCGATGCGATAGCTCAATACTTTCTCAGTGAGGGCGTCGAACACTATTTTGGCTACATCGGCGCAACGGTCTGGCCGATACTCGATGCCCTGATCGATGAGAGACCCCAGCTGCGGGGAATTCAACCCAAACACGAAAGCGCAGCGGTGCAAATGGCGGATGCTTACTACCGGCTGACGCACAAAGTAGCTCCCGTAATAGTCACCAAGGGTCCAGGAGTTCTGAATACC
>JASHOD010000050.1 GCA_030041295.1 Nitrososphaerales archaeon | reverse complement strand
ATTCGCATAGCTTAGTGAGCATAGAAGCTTTCCGCGTATCTATGGAAAATCGAGTCTTTGCTCAGTAATCACTGTGTTGCATGAACCAATGCCAAGAATCCTTTTTCCTTACACATGCCTGTGCGCAATCTATCTAGAGGGGGTTGAAATAGCTATAGTGTACAGGTTCTGTTCGGTCATTGGTTGTTTTCACCGATTTCTTTCGGTGTTCGGTTCTGGTTGGTAGTCTGAAGCTTAGAACGAGTTGGCAAGGAAACATAAACGAGATGTAAAAGGAAAGTTACGAATATTACTCCAACTATTACAAAATAGAACCAATGAGAAATCAGGATAGAGTACGATGGATACGCGATTATTCGATATGTAATCAAGACCGCAGACCAAAGCACATTAAACAAATCAATGCCAATCGAGTATTTGGCATACAAAACTATCTTACGGATTTGCTCTCGATTCATCGAGAGAATTTCCTTATCGGTCAAGGGCCAGATAATGTACCTCTGAACGATTCTCATTTTCTAATTCTCTCTCTTATTGCTCAAGGCAAGCTTCAACAATTCAGACCATTTATTTTCTATCGGAATATTTGCTCTCTGGGCTGGTGTCATTCCCTCAAGTGCTTGATGAGGTTTGACAAAGTTATAATGGATTCTTTGACCTTCGGCGATTTGGGATTCAAAGCTCTTCCAACCTCTTTGAACTTTGACTCTTTCGCGGAGAGTACCGTTAAGCCTCTCGATTCTATTATTATTTGCATGAGGCTTCGTTATTCCAGCTTTAGCCACTAGTTCAGGATTCCAACCTTTGACTTCTGCGTGTTGAATGTTCTTGTAAGCTCCGTGACTATCCACGAATATTTTTTCGGGATATTGACCATGAGAGTTTTCACGAGCCTCTTTGAATGCTTGGAAAGCTCCGAACTTGTCTCTCTCAGGTGAAAGCTTTGAGGCTAGTAAGAAACGAGTTTTCCTGTCCATCACGTTCCAAAGAAAAGCGATATGCTCAAACTTTCTGTTATCTCTCGTTGTGTGATGGATTCCGTTTCGCATCTTGACGAAGAGTTCATCACCGTGCCAAGTGTCTGAGAGTTCAGGCTTGAGCGAGTTAGCATATTGGGAAATCTTTGGAATGTATTTCTGAATCCAATCATAAATTGTGGTAGCTCCTAAATGCTGGTCTGTATGGCTAGAAACAACTCTTGCTATCTTTCTCAAACTCATTCCGCTAAAGTATAGGTCAAGTGTCAAAGAGACTAATTCAGGCGTGAACTTGGATTTCTTGATTAGGCTCGGTACGAATTTGTGATTACAGTCTTTGCAAAGATAGGTTTGCTTGCTCGCTCTTATTCCGTATTTGATTACACGAATTGAACCGCACTTGTCGCACTGAATAGAATCCTCAGCGAAAACCTTTGGCTTTGCTTGTTCTTGAAGAAAAGTCTGATTGGCGATCCAGAACTTGACGGCGTGAATATGCTTACAAAATTCGATTTCTCTTTGCTCAAAGTCTGGACAAGTACATGCGTATTTCGAGCCAAGTAATCTAACCTCGTAGGTCAATTCTGGATTAGACTGTGATGGCACGGAGAAAGAACCATCTGGATTCTCCGCGATCTTCTTTCCTTTCTGCTCGAAGATTACTAATCCTCTTGTCATTCTTGCATCACTTTCAGGTTGGTTGCTTTCCAAGTTCTTTGTTCGCCTATTAGATACCTAATAGTTAGATACCTAACTAGATAAGGCTTTAGGTATCTAAAACTTGGATTCGTGCTTGGAAATTGCAAAGTTAGGTATCTAAACTTAAATAGCCTTAGATACCTAATCTGAGATATGAGACTACAGAAACAAAGAACGAGAGAAGTCAAAGGCAAAGAGTACTTTCGCTGGACTGTAGTTATTCCGCCTAACGAAGTTGAAAGTCTAGGTTGGAAGGAAGGTACTGAACTGACTTCAAAAGCACATGGAAAGAGGCTAGTCATCGAGCCTGATTCTCCAAACCCAAAAGATCAGTCATAAGCTCGACTAATTGTTCCTTTGTGACTATTCCTTCACGAATGAGCCTCTCAAACAGTTCTGAAGGCTTGTATCTACCTAAGAGTGCTTTGATGGTAGGCATTCCTAATTCTTTTACTGCTGAAACAAGAAGCATTTCAGATCTGTACCGAAAAGTATTGTCTTCTCTCATTCTGTTTGGAAAGACTTCACTTTCGGGAACAAAACGTCCGCCCTTTTCACCATCGTCAAGAACCCAAGTCTCCATAGGCGGACTAGAATTTACATCAAATCTCAATACCCTTTCAACCATGAAATAACAAAGTTGGGAAATGAATTTTACATCAAATTCACTCCAATTCTTGTGTACTTGACTCAAGTTCAAAAAATATTCCTCAGAACTCTGGAAAAGCAATCGTACGAATTGACCACCACTTCCAATAGCTGAACGGCATGATTTGCCCGCGATTTGCTGAGCAGTCCAAGGTGTGTTTATCTCATAGAGTTCAAAGTCAAATAATGATTTTTCTGTTCTAATTCGTCTTCCAATTAGAGCCGAGACTTGAGCTTTCTGGAATAGTGCCTCATATAGCGGAGATTCTTTGTACATATCATCAACAAAATTTCGATAGTTTCGTATCGCCAAATTCAGTCTATCAATGAAAAGGGATTCATCTCTCTCGACTTCCGAAGTGACAAACCTTTTCAGATCATCTATGAAATTAGAATAACCAGCTCCGCCAAAGATTATGTCTTTTCCAATGGTTGAAAGCTTGGACACGCTTTCCTTAGTTTCTCCAACGGTTGCTTGACTATCTGAAAGAAACACGATACCGTTTTTTCCTCTTATGCCTACAACTGTTGTCAATCTTCTTTCCTCGTTTGTAATTAGGTATCTAATTGGTTTAAAAGGATAAAGCACTCGTTTTATGCGAGGCCAAAGATTTTTCGGATAAATTTGCTCGGTAGTTTGCACTTACCAACCAGCTCCGAACAGTCGAGCATTTTTTGGCTCGCCAACCAGACCCCGAACAGAACCGATTTTCTGGTTCTGTTAATTGATCATTTTCGCGTGATAATTGGCTAACCTAGCATTTCCAAATCCTTTGGCGCATGGATAATAAATAGCCCAATCAGTGCCATTATCATTATGAAAAAAAGTCGAAGAAGATCACGAAATCAAGAATAACAGCGACTATAAATCGTTCGGGAGTTCGAAGTAGATTTCTTAATTTAGACGAGCCCTCGAAATCTCCTCTAAAATTCACAGTTGTTAACTGTCAAAGAGAGGGATTCTTCTTTGTGTTTATGATTTCTTTAAGGCCTTGCTTAGAAGCACTAACCAATTCCTTCCTTCTTGGATTCGCGCTCTTTGAGAGTGGAAATAAGCAAGCACGCTAATTCGAAAGTCTACTGCTTGACCTTGTTTTCAACGTGTTCTGTTAGCATGCGGACATGAGTCGCAAGATACCCGGAAACAACCGCAATCCAAAGGAAGACGCTTCCGAGGAAGAGCCTCTCGGTCAGACCTCCAACTCTCGCATTGAGGTGAGGAAAGAGAATCTCTACCGGGAGTTCAACCACAAATAACAGGAGCGAAAGTACCCCCAGAGGAAATGCGATTCGTCTTAGACCTTGGAACTGCTTCACCTGACTTAGTTTTCGGGAAAGTTCGAAAGTTCCGACGCCTCCTCCTATGAATGCGATTACGGCGGCTATCAAATGAATCCCAAGCGTGCGGCCAGTAGCCGGAAAGCCGGCTAGAAGGAGAGCTCCGACCCCCCAAATTGCAAGTAAGGTTATGCCAGTGCGGAATTGCTTCCTTGAGCTATCGAGTGCATTGAGTGTAGCTATGAAACTGAATATGAAAAGTAGAGAAAGAATGCCTCGGTTTACAAAATTTATTGTCATTACGTAGCCGTAGGGCCCAACCGCAAGAAGACTTTCGGCATCCGTGATTGGATTATTACCCGGTTTAAGAATCTGAGCTACCACATCAAGAACTGAGTAGACAACAATTAAGAAAACGACTATCCAATATAACCTCACAATCTTTCTGGTTTGATTATTCATTTTTTCCAATTCAACTCTACCCGGTCTTTATCGCTCTTGGTTTAAGAATTTCCCTTCAAAGAGCTCCTCTTATCAAAGAGACATTATGATAATTGTTGGCAATGAACTTTGGCTAACCAACATTCTATGAAGGTTTGTTTTACTGTGTCAAACATAATTCTTACGTACAACATCGATTATTAGTTGAACGTTAGTTCATATGGCTACCCGAAAGGTGACTTCCACTGTAATACGCGAGGATCAAGTAACTATCCCAGCAGAGTTTCGCAGGACTCATCATATCAGGGAGGGAAGTAAAGTAATCTTCTCAAGCAAGAAAACGGGGGAGCTGACTTTGAAATCTGTTCCAAATCTTGAAGACTTGGCAGGCGTAGATAGTGGAAGAATGAGCTACAAGGATGCTGTGAAGAAGCTAGATCGCATGCGTGAGAACGACAGATATGTTGACCAAGAACAAGCGAACGGCTGACGCAATAATAAGTAAGTCATTTCAAGTAATCACGGACGACGCTCACTTCAAGCAAATCAAAGAGATAAAAACCGAATGGGTGTAATTTGATCGTCAGTTCAAGAATCTGAGCAAACCACATCAAAACGTAAAATATTGAAGGCAAGGGAGAAGGGATTGGGAGGAGGGGAATAGTAACATAAACTATGAGAGAAGGATCAAGTGGCCGTCCGGGGTAGTTTGTCCTGTAGTACTTTCTTTTGATCTTGATGCTGAGCTGCTTTGGAACGTATGGAAACCAAACGAAGAACCTTCTATTATTGACATTTCGCTTGGAGAATACGGACCCAAGGTGGGAACTCCAAGAATTTTGTCGATGTTAGACCGCCAGAACATCAAGGCTACATTTTTCATTCCGGGTTGGGTTGCTGAGAAGTATCATAAAATCAGCAAGCAAATTGCTTCCCGAGGTCACGAGATCGCTCACCATGGTTATCTTCATGAGGACTGCTCCAATTTTTCATACGAAGAAGAAAAACATGCGTTGACCAAGGGTTCGGAAGCGCTCGGGATGGTGACGGGAAAAACGCCCAGAGGCCTGAGGCTCGGGCCGTCCAAAAACACGTTCAAGCTACTTGCAGAGATGGGCTTCCTATATGAGAGCACGCTAATGGATAGCGATCAGCCGTATCGGATATCGGTCAACAGCAGACCGCAGCACCTGATAGAACTCCCGGTTTCCTTTGCTTTCAATGACACATTGTATTTCGTCTACACGTTTGGCATGAGCAAACCGGTCCTTTCGCCAAGGGAAGTCGAGACGATTTACAGGGATGAGTTTGACGCCTTGTACAAGGAAGGAAGATACTGCATGTACATGCTTCACCCACAGATTATCGGCAGGGCATCTAGACTTGAAATGCTTGAAAGGACGATAGAATACATGAAGTCAAGGCCCGGCGTGTGGTTCACAACAGCTTTCGAACTTGCCAAGTATTGTGACGAAACACTCAATTTAGAATCCTAAAGTAGCCCGCAAAGTAACTTCATCGGATTGACTTTTAGGATTAGCGGCTCAGTCCTCATTGATTTCTCATTGATTTTTCATTGATTCAATCAAACTTGTGAGCACTTTTTTCGCATCTCCGAAGACCATCATCGTATTTGGAAGATAGAAGAGTTCGTTATCTACGCCAGAGAACCCTGGTCCAGTAGATCTCTTGATGTAAACTACAGTCTTCGCCTTGTCTACTTCCAATACCGGCATTCCATAAAGCGGAGAATCCTTCTTCGTTCTCGCGGCAGGATTTGTCACGTCATTAGCGCCTACAACGATTACGACATCCGTCTCGGGGAAAAGCGGATTTATTCGCTCCATCTCGTAGAGCTGATCATAGGGGACGTCCGCTTCCGCAAGTAGAACGTTCATGTGACCCGGCATTCTCCCCGCGACAGGATGAATTGCATATTTTACATCGACGCCGTCAGATTCCAAGATATCAGCGAGTTCCCTCACAACGTGCTGAGCTTGCGAAACCGCCAATCCATACCCTGGCGCAAACACAACCTTCCTTGCGCTGGAGAGAATCGTTGCTATATCCTCAGGCGCGTAGCCCTGAACGATCCTAGATTCGGTTAATGTAGTTCCTTTTCCCTTGACTCCTCTCCCGACTCCTCCGAAGAGAATATTGATGAAAGAGCGGTTCATAGCTTTGCTCATGATTATTGCTAGAACAAGACCAGAAGAACCATCCAAGGAGCCGGCAACGATCAAAATCTTATTGTCCAAGACAAATCCAAGCGCCGCAGCGGACATACCCGCAAAGGAGTTCAAGATTGCAATAACGGTTGGCATGTCTGCTCCGCCAATTGCTAAAACCAAGAGAACGCCAAAGAGCAGCGCAAACAAAGCAATCAGAGCAAGGACTATCGTCTGTGAGGGATTCAAAACAAGATAGACCGATAAAGCGACCGCGATTCCAAGGTTCGCAAGACTTACAATGATTCTTCCCGGATATATGAACGGCTTACCCGGCAGAATCCCTTGAAGTTTTGAAAAGGCCATCGTGCTGCCCGTGAAAGTGAGAAATCCCAGAACCATTTCACCGCAGAGTACTGCAGTCGTAAAATAATCGTTTGAAACAATAATGCTAGTTCTGTCGTTCAAGAACTCTGATGCACCGACCAGGGCAACTGCCAAGGAGCCAAATGCATGTGACATTGCAGTTCTTTGAGGTATCGCAGTCGTGGGTACTTTCAGTGCAATAGGAGTACCTACTATTGCACCGATCAGTACAGCGAGAATCAGATAACTAACTTGGTGAATCTCATACGCGAGCAAAGTGGTGATGACCGCAATAATCATACCGGTCACCGCAGCCCAGTTTCCATATCTTGAAGTCTTTACTTCGCTCATGAATCGTAATGACAAAATGAAGAAGATTATTGAAATTAGGTAAAGATAGAGAACTAGGATCGGATTCAATTCTTTGCATTCTTCTCCTTTTCCTTCTCTCTATTCTGTGGACGAAACATTCTGAGAATTCGTTCTGTGATTAGGAACCCGCTTACTATGTTTGTGAAGGCAAGACCTACTCCGACTACCGCGAGTGAAAGTACGATAGTGTTTGTGGTCTCGGACATTACAATTAAGGCTGCAATAAACGAGACGGAAGAAATAGCATTTGTCAAAGACATTAATGGAGTGTGGAGTAGGCGTGAAACATGGCTAATCAGACCGATGCCGAGAAATGTCGATATGACAAATATCAGCAAATTGACCGGAAGGTCTGTGAAGATTTGACTTGTCAACCTCTACGAACTCCTTGTACCGTTTAGGACTTTCCTTGTTGCTTCGTGAAGGACCTCGCCTTCCTTCGTGACCAAAGGACTCCGAATTAATTCATCTGCGAGGTCAACATTCAACTTTCCATCTTTCAGAATAGCAAATAGAAAGGTTGTAACATTCCTTGAGAAGAACTGGCTTGCTTGTGGTGCAACCATAGATGGAAGATTGAGAAGGCCGTGAATTGTTACTCCGTACTTTGTAACAGTCCTGCCTGGTTCCGTTAGAGCACAGTTTCCCCCCTGCTCTGCTGCAAGATCCACTATGACAGAAGAAGGCCTCATACCCTTGACCGCTTCCTCTGAAACTAGGATTGGAGCTCTCTGCCCGGGAACTAGGGCAGTGGTTATGACAACATCTGAAGCTTTCGCGTGCTCGGCAAGTAACTCTTGCTGCTTCTTGTAGAAATCTTCTGACTGTGCCTTTGCATATCCTCCCGCAGTTTGCGCATCCTGCGCTGTGACAGATAGTTGAACAAATTTGGCTCCGAGACTTTCGATCTGCTCTTTGACAACTGGCCTTACATCGTAAGCCTCAACAACTGCACCCAATCTGCGTGCGACTGCTATTGCCTGTAGACCCGCAACCCCTGCTCCAATGACAAATACCCTTGCTGGAGAAATGGTTCCGGCTGCGGTCATTAGCAATGGAAAAAATTTAGGCAGAGAGTCCGCCGCTAAAAGGACTGACTTGTACCCTGCTACAGTTGCCTGAGAAGACAAGGCATCCATTGATTGAGCTCGGCTGATTCTTGGCATGAGCTCCATTGCAAAGGATGTAACTTTCTTTTCTTTCAGTCGCTTTATGATCTCTAGATTTGAAGATGGATAAAGAAACGAAATCAGAACGCAGCCTTCCTTGAGCATTGACGCCTCGCTAATGTTCGGAGGCTGAACTTTGAGAACTATGTCTGACTGAGAATAAAGCGACCCCATTTTCTCAACGATCGTCGCCCCTTTTTGTGTAAAGGCCGAATCTATGTATCCAGCCTCTTCGCCCGCTCTTGACTCGACAATTACCTGTACTCCAGCTCCTGTGATCTTTGAAATTGAATCGGGGACTACTGCAACCCGCTTTTCTCTTTCGGCAGTTTCTTTCGGTACTCCTACAATCATCTTTTCTTGCTCTTGCTTGAGAATTTCCTTCCCGAGAGCTAGCGTCTTACTAAAAGACATTATGGTAGTATTCGTCTGCGAAGACTCGGCCAATCAGAATTCTAGCAAGATTTGCTAGTTTCTCGATTTTTTCTTCAATTAATTAGCACCCGGCACGAACAAGAAGATAGTCATCTTGCTTCGAAGTATCTAAACTTGGTTCCAAAAGAGTGAAAAATCTAGTTACTCATTGATTATTCTTGCAGGGGATTGGATTCGTCAGAATTGTCGTCGTCCTCACTTCAAACAAAAGCTCAGGAACAATCCGCGAAAATCAAGAACGTCGGGGTCATCGGAGCAGGGACAATGGGCCACGGAATTGCCCAAGTTTTTGCGCAGGCCGGTTTTAACGTCAAACTAAATGATGTAAGTTCGGACTTCATAAGTGGAGGGATTCGGAGAATTGAGAGCAACCTTTCTCGCTCTGTTGAAAAAGGGAAGATGACTCAGGACGAAAAGAACGGAGTTCTATCGAGAATTATCGCCGCTCCGAGCTTAGAAGATTTCAAGGATCGAGAGTTTGTTGTAGAAGCCGTGCTTGAAAAGATCGAGATAAAAAGAGATGTCTTCAAGAAGCTCGACAAGATTTGTGGAAATGGTGTCATCCTAGCCTCCAACACTTCTTCCATTCCAATCACCGAATTAGCTGCTTTGGTTTCGAACTCGGAGCGCGTTGCCGGGATGCACTTCTTCAATCCAGTACCGGTGATGAAACTGGTCGAAATTGTGAAAGCGCTTCAAAGTTCAGAATTGACGATCGAGGTTATACGAGCCTTGGCAGTGAAAATGGGCAAGACTCCGGTTGTCGTGAAGGACACCGCGGGATTTGTTTCGAATAGAGTTGTCTGTCCAATGATCAATGAAGCAATATTTGTGTACGAGCAGGGGATTGCGAGCAAAGAGGATATCGACACAGTCATGAAACTCGGTATGAATCACCCCATGGGATCTTTAGAACTAGCCGATTTCGTCGGGCTTGATATTGTACTCGACGTCTTGGATGTCCTATACAAAGAATACGAGGATCCGAAATACAGGGCCTCGCCTTTACTCAGAAACATGGTCAGGGCAGGATACTTAGGCAGGAAGACAAAGAAGGGATTCTACGACTATCCCTAGAACTCCTGCGCTGTTTTCCGTCGTTATCCCCTGCAGTCAAAAAAAATTTCACTAGTCGGTGTAGGAAACTCTGCCTCTCAGAGCCAATTCGTAAATGATAATCAATAATTCGTCCTTCTTAAATTCGTAGACTAATCTCTAGTCGCCTAACCTGATCCTAAAGGTCTCTCCCATACCTTTTGAGTTTCTTCACATCATCTATTTTCACTGGGGCAAAAGAGTCACTAAGTGTGTCAATTGCTTCTCTCGCTCTCTTGCTAACGTAATCAGGTGCTCCATTCAGATCCTTAACTGCCTTTTTCGTTAGAATTACACGATACAACTATGACTCGGATCTCTTCTTGCCCGCCTTGCGAAGTGTCTTCCACTCAACATACTCTCCTTGAGCGTATTCCTGTCTTCCTTTTTCGACGGCTCTGATCTCCTCTCTTGTGGGAACCACTTCAGGTACAAGCATCTCCTTGATCTCCTGTATTTCGCGCCTTATGATCCTCATTGCGAAGCTGTTTTATCTCTCTTTGTGCACTCGAGGCAGTCAAGATTTTTCTGATCCCGGGTCTAACTAATACAAAATGGAAGATAAAATAAGCTACTTTGGGCAGATTTCAAAAATCGAGTAAAGAAGCCAATGGATTCATTCGTTGGTAGTTCACAGCTCCTGTAGAGCCTTCTCAGTATCATCATTATTTGTTATGAATCTTAGATCTGCGACATTAGATATTACGGAATGATCTTCCGTCGTATTAACAGCGATGAGTTCGCCGTGGAATCTAGGTAGCTCACGCTCGTGTCTTAACATGACTTGAATTGCGAGACAAGGCCCATAGATTTCTTGAACATACGAGCTATAGCTTACAACGTTAGCTTTGTATTTTTGAGCTACATTGTGGATCGCTTCATCTTTTTGGGATGAAGATTTGCCAACCAGTATTGTTAATCGACCAGACGAGTCGAGAAACTCATTCGATTCAATATCCAATATGGAAGGAGAAGTCCTTGCTTGTTGTTGTTCAATTTTGATTTCAGATTCGCTTGTCTTACCGTATCGAGAAGAATCCTCGAAGGGCTCTGGCACAGCAAAGGGTTTGAAGGAGAAGACAGATACCTTGCCTTCAGAAGCAGGTTTGTTTTGAAGGTCGGCGCTCCATGTCCGAAGATATTTCGTACCTACATTTTCATTAATCGAATCGATTCCCGTTACAAATGCGCCGATTCTTTCCTTCTCAAAAGCATACATGCGGCCGAGTATCGCATCTGTATATAGTCCGGACATTCCGAATAGAAACGAAACTTGGCGCTTCTCCCTCAAGAGGGAAGAAAGAATGTTCACCCAGTCGAACGCGGTTTTCGCATTCTTGTATTTGATTACTTCATCCGCCCCAAGCGAGATCAAGCGTTGAGAGAAATCGGCATCATGGGAATCAGAACATACTGCCAACACTCTCAGACCAAAAGAGTCCGCGAGCTCTCGTGCCTTACCAAGGAGTTTTTCTCCTCCGAGCTCTGAGAATACCACAATCAAGAAGTATCACGCTCTTGTAAAATTCAAACCGTAAAGCGGCGGAGGCGTCGGGAGATCATCGAAGCGATCTCTTTCGGTGAGCGGTCGCCGATAGTTTCAGAATTTTTTGCTGGCTCTTTTCTTTCTAGTAAATTAGTTCCTATTACTTGGGACTGCGGCAACTCTTTTGAATTTGCGATTCCTAGCCTCCGAATATTCACGTTAAAAGCTCTAGTCCCATCGTCTCTAACAAGTACAACCGAGCCATTTTTCTCCAATTGTTTTTGTTCATTTTTCAAATCAAATTCAAGACTAATATCAAATAAAGCAGAAAGCACTCCGCACAGAGAAGATCCCGAGAAAGGCCCATCCAAATTCTCTCCGACAAAAAATATCGACGACGATTGTAAATCTTCAGACATTTGCTCCTTAATGCGTTCAGCTTGAACGAGCGGGTCGTCACAAAGCGGAAGAGCGATTACATTATCGGCCCCCAAAGCAAGAGCTTCTCGAAGTATAGACGAGTGACCCAGCGCAATAACGTTGTTAGTAGACGAAGAGTTTTTCGCTCGCTCAAGAGCGACTTTGCTTGAATGTGACATTCTAAAGCTCGTAGTAGCTTCTCTAAGGTCTACAAAACTCTTAGCTTTGCTCGGGACCGATTCAGGGATCGCCTGGACATAGACAAACACCTTGCTGCCCTCGGGCATTAATGATCAACTTGCTTGAAGCGAAAGAATGACGGCTAATTTCTGGGGTTACGTTCTAAACCTAAAAGTTCCCTTGCGATGACGAGCCTTTGGATATCATTAGTTCCCTCGTAAATCTCAGCGATTACAGAGTCCCTGTACCCTCTTTCAAGCCCAAACCCTTCAGTAAACCCTTCCATACCTATCACCTGCATCGCCTTCTCAATAGAACGCGACGCGACCTCGGAGCAGTAAGCCTTCGCCATCGCAGTGTGCCGCGAAATCATTTCTCTTTCTTGCCTTGGAATCTTCTCTCCGAGCGCTAGGCGATCAAAATAAACTCCGACTTCCTCTAAAGAATCGTAGCTCACCTTCCTTGCGGCGTGCGCCTCGATAGCGGTATCCGCGATCATCCACTGGATCGACTGCTTCTCAGCTTTCTGCTTGTGGTTTTGCGTCCACTCGATCATCATTTCAAGAGCCATCTCTGCACCGCCTACGGCTCCCGCCGACAACGAGGCCCGTCCGCCATCGAGTGCTGTCAAAGCAACCAGGAATCCTGCCCCAAAAGTTCCGAGTATATTTTCTTTTGGCACCTTGCAGTCCTCGAAGACAATTTGCGCCGTCGTCGAAGCTCGTAGTCCCATCTTCTTTTCCACCTTTGATGTTCGAACTCCCCCGAAGGATCTGTCCACGATGAAGGCGGTGATTCCTCCGTATGCACCGAGGGAACGATCATTCGATGCAAAGACAAGAATGGTCTGCGCCCTATCACCGTTCGAGATGAATTGTTTAGTTCCATTTAGGACAAAGTGATCTCCACTTTTCGTCGCGGTTGTCGCAACATTCGCGGCATCGCTACCGGCACCTGGTTCCGTTAACGCGAACGCACCTAACTTTCTACCTAAAGCTAAGTCGGGCAGGTAGGTCTTTCTCTGCCAATCGTTCCCAAACAGATAGATTGGGACCTCACAGAGACCCGTGTGCGCTCCGATGATGGTACCGTGCGATGAGCATACTTTACCAATCTCCTGAACAGCTATACCGTATCCGAATTCTCCTAGATCTGCTCCCTCATATTCGGTTGGAACTGGAATGCCAAAATACCCGCGCTCGGCAAATTTCCTTACGTTCTCCTCGGGAAATTTCTCCTCCTTGTCGTAATACTCCACAGTGCCAGCAATTTCAGTCGCGAGAAATTCTCGTAGCGCATTGCGAAAAAGCTCGTATTTTGGCGGGAGCTTGTAATCGTATACGAGCTCCTGAATTTTGGAGACGTTAGAGCTCAAAATGGAATTAATGCCCCTTTCCCTTACTTTCCAGTATATTTAGGCGGTCTCTTCGTGAGAAACGCCTCTATTCCCTCTCTCAAATCCTCGCTGTTTGAAATAGCTTGAACCGCCTCGTTTTCGAACTCGAGTCCCCTTTCAATCGACGGCTCCTCGAGTCCCTTGTTAATTGCCTTCTTCGCCTGCGCCACCGCAAATGGTGAAGTTTTCGCTGCTAGCATCCTGACATAGTCCACGCCTGCTCGCAACTCTTCCCCGTCGGGGACAACCTTGTTCACGAGTCCGATTCTAAGAGCCTCTTGTGCGTTAATCAACTGGCCGGAATAAATCAACTCCTTGGCTTTCGCTTTGCCAATTAATCTCGGCATTCTTTGAGTTCCGCCCCAAGCAGGAATGAGTCCCAAGGTTACTTCGGGTTGTCCAAACCTGGCCCTGTCTGACGCAAAACGAAGATCGCATGACATTGCCAATTCACAACCACCGCCTAAAGCTAGACCATTAACCGCAACCAGCACCGGCTTTCCAGAGTTTTCGAGCGCGTTGAATGCGTCGTGCCCGGCTTTTGCTACTCTCTCAGCGTCTTGCGGTCCTAACCCCTGCATCATTTTGAGATCCGCACCGGCGCAGAAAGCATTGTTGCCAGCTCCAGTAATCACAATGCCTCTTACTTCTGGGTCGTCGTTCCCCTCCTTCACGGCGGCGACGAGTTCTTCTAGAACCTTGAAATTCAGCGCGTTAACCGGCGGGTTGTCAATCGTAAGTACAAGTGCGCTTTCCTCTTTTCTCTTTTTTACAAATTCAGGACTGCTCATGATCTAAAACTGACACATCCGTTAGTTTTGATTTCTGGCTAATTTTTCTCTTTGATCATTTTAAGCGTTTTCGCATGAGAACAATGATTATTGAAAATGGCTGATTGAGATTACACAAGTGATTTGAGCTATGGCTTGAAAGTACAAGTCCAGATGATCCATGGATTATCCATGAAGTATGATGTCTCAAATGATGTGCTTGTTACAGCATAAGTCGTAGATGAATTTGCGTATGTAGTAATATTGTAAGTTGTGCTTCCTAATGTCTCGGTAGTTGGCGTTACCGTGTACTCTGTTAGATAGACAGCGGAGCTGTTAGACGTGTTAGTATGGTACTAGCTTGACCAGATTCTGTACCGGGCAACTGATATGTTGTTGCATTACATAATCCAATTATTTGGACGGTTGGATGCGTCAATCTAGGAAGATAGACCCCAACAAAAGCCAGTCCAACAACAAGAGCCAGAATTACACCAATGAAGACGATCCTTGATAGTGCTATTCGTCGTTTCATTAATCATGTTACAAACATGCAATGGTATTATTTACGAAATGTTACCAAAAATACAGTTTAGCAATCAATCAGTAGATATCTTTTTAGGGCGCTAAGAGACTTTCAGGGGCTCCATAGCCTCGATTACAGTGCCCTCTAGGTATCGCTCTGCATCCAAGGAAGCTTGGCAACCCATACCCGCCGCCGTGACTGCTTGTCTGTAACGATGGTCTACGACATCACCTGCCGCGAACACTCCTACAATATTCGTGTGCGTGCCTTCATGCACTTTGACGTAACCTTTAGAGTCAGTTTCAATTTGCCCCTTGAAAAGTGAAGTGACGGGCTCGTGACCAATCGCAATGAACAAGCCATCGGTCTTGACCGTCTCCGTCTTACCAGTCTTCAAATTGCGTAGCACTACTTGTTCGACCTTGTCTTCGCCAACCACATCGGCGATCTCTGAATCCCAGACGAAGGAGATTTTCGGATTTGACCTTGCCTTTTCCTGCATAATTTTGGAGGCGCGTAGCTTGTCTCTTCTGTGCACTATTGTCACGTGGCTTGCGAACTTTGTCAAGAATGTCGCTTCCTCCATCGCCGTATCTCCGCCTCCGACAACTATCACGTCCTTTCCTTTGAAGAAGAAAGCGTCGCAGGTCGCGCAGGCTGATACGCCATGGCCTCTGAGCCGTAGCTCGCACCCGATCCACTTTGCCTGAGCTCCCGTCGATATTATCACAGCATCAGCGGTGTATATTTCGTCCTCGACCTTGATGACAAAGGGTTTCTTCTTGAAATCGACCGAGGTGACATCTTTGTCTATGATCTCAGCGCCGAAACGGGTCGCCTGTTTTCGAAATTTCTCCATCAACTCCGGACCCTGAATACCCTCTGGGAATCCCGGATAATTTTCAACGTCGGTCGTAATCATCAATTGTCCGCCTGATTGATTGCCGGCTATAACTAGTGGCTCAAGGTTTGCTCTGGCCGAGTATAATGCTGCAGTGTATCCTGCGGGGCCGGAGCCAATAATAATCAAACGCTTATGCATTTTAAAAGACCAGATCTTGTACACTTGTCGTCTCGTGAATTAAAGGTTGACGGCTCTGCTCGCTCTTCGGGTTGAGGGATAACAATCCCAATGATGGCGAGGTAACCAAACAAAATGCGTTTCGCAGTACAATTGCTTCATGTGTGATGTGCTCTGCACGGCCGATCTCTCGGAATCTTAAGATTCTGTGCCCTAACAAAGACCGCCCGACTTGGGAGAAGGAGTTCGGTTACCAGGGCATAATCTAGGTTGCCGCAACCTATGCCGCTAGAAATCAGCTAGACGCGGATAGCTAATTTATTCAACGACGTTAAAAGTCCCGTATGCCGCTCCGTAATCGCCGTACGGATCAAATGCCGAGATTTGAACCAGGTACGACCCACGCGAGAGAGGAGTCGTGCTAGTACTCAACACGCCAAGCCACAGATTGTTAGAGGGACTGTAGGTGAGAGCAATGCGCACGTCGAGGAGTTGCGTGCCGTTCGGATAAACACGGTATATCCTTGCCATCACGAACCCAAGCCTAACCGCAGCTCCGCTAGGACTAGTTAGGGCAATGGAGAAGCTCTCATTTCCACCCTTGGGAATAGTTTGCGATGAGAGTGCGAGTCTAGCACTCAACGCGCTCTCGATGTCGACGACCTCGGAGTAGCCTCCATAGTTGCCTTGCCCATCGCTTCCAAAAACGCTCACGGTGTAGAAACCGTTTGGGCCGTAAGAAGGAAGGGTAAGGCTTCCTGACCAGACTCCGAGGGTGGAATTATATGCTAGGTGCGTCAAACCGACCGGCATTCCTCTATAGCTCAGGGTGCCTATCATAGTCCCAGAGGATGAGCTCGTAATCGCGTATATTGTCATTGTCTGCCCGTGAACGTAAAAATAGGAATCCGTGTACGGCCAGACGTAGATTCCAACAGGTATCCAGGTGTAGGAAACCACGACCTGATTTCCGTTGCTATCGGTGCCGCTGAAACCGATTACCCAGGTTCCCTGTAAAACATTGCTCGGAATTTTGTAGTTTGCTTCCCACAGCCCGGCCGTCGCGTTATACGTTAGAGGAACAGAACCCTGAACCGGCCCACCAAGGTAATTTAGGTAAAACGTCGCCTTGTAATTGCCTGTTGTCAAAAGTTCAGTGTTTGCTGCATTCTCAACGGTAATCTGTAATGAAATTGTGCTGCCTACTGGGTTTGAAGTTCCCGGCCCATTGAAGAATGGAGACAGGATGTTTATCCCGTCGCCCACTACGAACTGGTTGTAGCCTATTCCGGACTCGCCGGCGCTCGTAGCCTTTACGTCGGCCATCCACTCTCCGGCTGGATCGCTCGATTTGATCGTGTAAGAGCCAACGTATTGTCCGATAACGCTATCCCAGGTCATGGGAATGTTCCTCGCAATTAGGGCCCCGAATTGCGAAGTGATGTTTGCAAGGACCGGACCAGAAACTTTCGTGCCACCATTTATCGATGCCATCAGCGTTATTGTGCTACCGTAGGTATAGGCTGGCGTCGGTGTCTCGGGTTGCACAGGCTGTTGGATGTTATTAGTGACCGCTATCGAAAGGGTCGGAGTCTCAGAACTTATGATGTTTGCAAGCTCACCAATGTTCGGCGTGCCTATTCCTGTGGTAGGGTTCCAACCGGGGCCGGCACTGTAGGGGTCGTTATTGCCAAAAGTAATTTGGTGGAACGCTTTTGCGTATTCTGAAGGATTATTGAGGATAGAATAGAAAGTGGGGTTCAAGAACCCGAGACTGCGCCCGGCTTTTTGATCGAGAAGAGCGGTTACACCGGCCCAACTAGGTGCGCCAAGGCTCGTGCCTCCATATTCATACCAGGCAGTCACTCCTCCCACATTTCCGTAGATAAGAACACCAGTATGCGGATCGGCATCCCACGCGACATCAGGATTACCTCGCACTCCGTTGTTCGGAACGCCGGGCCCCTGCTGGTAGGCGGGTTGTGAAAACAAGGAACTGAATCCACCACCAGTCCCAGAACTATAGCCGGGCCTCTGGGCGTTGTCGTTTAACCAGCTCCAAGAAGTTTCGTAACCGTAGGTTCCCGTTGCATTGCCCACAACCGGAACAAAAGGACTGCCACCTGGAACCGGACCTACTTTTGGAAAACCAAAAGAGCCCGAAGTCACGTTGATGTACGCGGAAGTGCCTCCCACTGAAGTTACAAACGGGTCATCCGCTGGTACTAGGAGACCGCCGTACGGGAGAGTCTCATAACCGCCATCGCCCTGGTCAAATGCTCCGCCATCACCGCTGCTCGCAAAAACTGTTATTCCTCTCGCAGCTGCTTCCTGGAATACCTGATCGATCCACGGGTATCCCGCAAAATTGAAAGGCAGCACTAAAGACTCGGATGTCGTATAGTAATTTTCTGTTCCTCCCCAACTGTTTGAAATAATGTTGTTGTGGTAGACCCCGAGAGTACCTAATCCAGTGCCTTGCTGTCCGGTCCCGCTAGCTCCTTCGACAGCTGCAAGGTCCGCGTCATACAGGGGGCCGTCATTGTTTGAAGCGATGTACAGGTTGATGTTTGCTCCCGGCGCCATAGCGTGGGCCCATTCTACGTCTATTGAAATCTCCGCGGACCAACCATAGGTAACGCCTAAAGAATAATTACACGGACCGTCGACGCACATCACATTGAATGACGGAGGAGCCGGCAATCCGAACGTTTGGTCAAAGTGCGCCAAGTCGCTCCTTATACCAGGATCTCCGTAGGCATCTACGATTGCGATCGTAATTCCTTTTCCAGTAATACCCTGAGAAAGAAGCGTTGTTGAGTTGTAAAACTCTTGGATTAGCGACGGCGTATAAGGAATATAATTACAGCATAGCGGGTTTGAATCCATTATGTCCATCGGATAGGCTCCGTGATCACCCGGAGCAATTGCCTGGGAGCTAGTTGGAATTTCAGGAGATGAGAGCGTCGAACTTGAAGAAGAAGAAGAAGGTCCTTGATTTGTCAGAGCTGCGCTTTGAGCGTTAGCAACAACCACCAAGTTCCCAAGAGCGGCGCTTGCTAGAAAGAGAAAGACAATTAACAAAGAAATGAATTTCAAACTTGGCATTTTAGATTTTGCAAATCTTGCCGCGAGTGGCGTATCATCTGAAGAGAGTCTAGAGGAATCCATTAGAAGACGGGCGAAGGGAACTCTTATTTAACTATTTTACAGTTCATACTACGAATAAGCGAACCTTGAGTTCTTTTTTTGCTAAAGTATTGGCTGAAGCTTGTAATTGTAACCCCGGTGATTTCTTTGGTTTTCGAGTCCCGACGGACTAGACGTGATCATCTATTTCCTCTGCCACCGATCCGCATACATTTCCGAAACTCAAGTACGCGACATCCACATCCTTATCGTAACTAACAATCAACTTTGTCTTTTCCATATTATCTTCTTTCTCTTACGAATAGTTGTAAAAGCCCCTTCCAGTCTTCCTGCCAAGCCTTCCGGAGTAGAACATCTTCTTGATTATCTGAGTGGAATGCGGCATCGGAAGACCCCCTTCCATCTTCTTGATGTTCTCATCGACGTGATACAATACATCGATTCCGATGAGGTCAGAGAGTTCAAAGGGGCCCATTGGCATGCCTGCGCCTGCTTTCATGGCTTGATCAATGTCTCTCATGGAAGCGACCCCTTCCTCGTAGAGGGCGTAGGCTTCGTTCAACATTGCGCCTAGTATTCTGTTTACGAGAAAACCGGGTACCTCTTTCACTCTTATCGGAAGCATGGGATATCTGTGGTTTCGCAGCGGTGCGAGGAAGTCAACAACGTCGCTTATCGTGTCCTCGCTTGTTTCAAGGCCGGGTATGACTTCTATCAGAGGAAGCGTGATTGGGGGATTGAAAAAATGAGTTCCGATAACCTTGTCCCTCCTCTTCTTCGTCGTCGCCGAAGCCATCTCGGTGATAGATAGAGTCGAGGTGTTTGATGCGAGAACGCACTGGCTAGGAATTATTGAATCCAACTCTGAGAAGAGTTTCTTCTTCGCGTCCATTTCCTCAATGATAGCTTCAACGACGAAATCTACATTCTTGAAAGGATCAAAAGTTTCTGAGGGATGGATCTTCGTAAGAAATTCGGAAGCCCTCCTTTCATCATATGTCGGTTTTATTTTCGCCCTAAGTGCCTGTTTTTGCTCCTCGTTTAGCTGGATGCCGTCCTGCTCCTGAATTCGGGCAATCTCCTTTTCGGCTTTGAATTTATGAAAAGATACCAGTCCGTCTAGATCCTTCTGGATATTATTCATCCCCCTATCCAAGAATTCCTTTGAAATATCCTTCATGTACACATCGTATCCATTCATCGCCATAATTTCGGCGATCTGGGCGCCCATGGCACCCGCTCCTATTACGCCAACGTTTCTAACGTACAGCAACCGAGAGATACTACCTTCTGTAATCTTGCTTGATCTCGGATTTAAGAAGAAAGCTCTCTTTGTGAGCTTCAGATCTTTTCGAAAACGATTCCAGGAAGGTAGGATTTCTTGAAGCGAACACGCTGGCCAACCGGCAGGTCGGATGATTTCGAAATGAAGGGGATCCAACCCGTGATCTTTGGTCCGTCGTCCAACTCAACAATAGCCCACGCATAAGGAACCTCGTTCATGAATTGTTCCGGAGCTACCTGCTGTATCGTGTAAGTGAGAACCTTGCCCTCCTTCCCAAATTCAACCTTTTCTAACTTTGATTCGTGACAGACCGGACAAAAATCGATAATATCGATTTGCTTGTGACCGCAGTTAGCGCACTTGTATCCCTCGATCTTTCCTTCGCGAATTCCCTCTTGGAACTCCTTGACTGTTAGCGGTTCCCCCTTCTCGGCTGACGACTTTGCCTGATCGGTAATTTGCATGAAGAATATCTCCTCGATTTAGTTGTTCTTCTCAAAAATGTGGACCGCGCAGCTTCCGCCTGTTGCGCCCACATTGTGAGTTAGAGCACGCCTCGCGTCTTTGACCTGCCTTCCACCCGCCATTTCGTTGAGCTGCTCAAAGACCTCAACTATCTGTCCCACGCCGGTTGCACCCACCGGATGGCCTTTCGCCTTCAGCCCGCCAGAAGGGTTCACGGGAGTTTCGCCGCTAGGTTTTGTCTGACCTTCCTGCTCCGCTTTTGCTGCTTCGCCGCGTGGATAGAATCCTAGATCTTCTAACGCGACTAGCTCGGCAATAGTAAAGCAATCGTGAACTTCGAGGAAATCAATATCCTTTGTGGAAAGGCTTGCTTGTTTGAAGGCTTCCTTTCCTGCCAGTACAGCGGCATTCAATGTGGTCAGATCAGGTCTTTGATGCAGAGCGCCTGTTCCGCCTGCTCTACCTGATGCCAAGATTTTGATGGCCTTCGAAGAAGGTCCATTCGTCATCTTGCGTAAGAAATCCTCAGAACATAATACTGCAGATGCTGCGCCATCGGAGAAGGGGCACGCATCATAAAGTTTGAGAGGACTGGCGACCACCACCGAATTCATCACGTCGTCGACCGTGATTTTCTTGTGGAAGTGCGCGTTTGGATTGTAGAATGCGTTTTCGTGGTTTTTCACGGCGACACTCGCAAGCTGCTCTTCAGTTGTGCCGTATTTTGTCATGTGAGCTCTTGCAATGGCTCCGTACAACCCGGGAAATGAAGCACCACACGCTCCTTCAAAGATATAATCAGAACCAAACGAAAAGTAAGTCGTCGCAGTTATCGTATCTAGCTGGCTCACCTTTTCCACTCCGGTCACCAGCATACAGTCGTAGATGCCTGCTCCGATATTCACCCAGGCCTCGCGAATCGCTGATGCGCCACTAGAGCACGCTGACTCTATTGTTGACGCAGGAATGTCGGGAATCCCAAGACCCGACATTAAAATTGGTCCGAGATGACCTTGCTTCTCGGAGAGCGAAAATGCATTTGCGATAAAACCCGCCTGAATATCATTTACTTTGATACCTGCTTCGTCAATTGCATTCTTTGACGCTTCAAGCGCTAGTTCCCTAGCTGAAAGTGGAGACTTGCCGTACTTTGTCATCGCCGCGCTAAGAACATAGACTTGTCTCATAATGACGATATTGTCAGTTTACCTTTGATTTAAGACTTGACGGCCTCGCGCCAAGAACGTTTGCATTTTAATGCGACTATTTGCATAATACTGTTACGAGTGATAGAAGTGGTGAAAGAGTATCATTGCAAAGACTGCGATTTCAGCACAAATTCGAAGCGCAGAGGAGTCTTACACACTCTATCGAAAAACTGGTACAAAGCTATTTGGCCTGTCTATTCGAACTCGCATGAGGTAGTCGAAGCTGGAGACGAAGCAAATTCTTCACACTGATGATATTGTATCTGAACAAACAATAGTGCGGTGAACCATCCTCGTAGTTGTGCTGGCCCAACTCTAGAAGAAAAAAGGCAACACGTATACCAATATTGTACATAACATATAACGATTTACTGTTTATGGGCCAAACCGATAATCCTCATATCATGAAAGTCTCTCCGTGGGATGTAGCACCGCGGGCTGTTGGTATCATTCGAGATATTGGAAAAGCAAAGCCAACTACAACTCCCAAGCTATCGAGGACTATCGAGCGCCTACAAGACGAGTTTGCAACAATTAGAAGTGAAGACGACCGCATCGTTGCGAAGGTCACAAAGATACTGCGAACGAAGTACACGTATCACACTAACTCTATCGAAGGTAACACACTAACGGAATCAGAGACTCGTTCTTTCATCGAGACCGGGATGACGATTTCGGGCAAGCCACTAAAGGACTTCATTGAAGCAAAGAACATACCACAAGCCTCGACATGTTGATCGATATGGCGGGGGAGACAAAACCCGTGCTGAAAGTTTCAGACATCCTGGATCCGCATCGGCTTGTAGTTAATGGAATCGAAGAAGCAAACCCGGGCCGCTTTCGAAGGGGCTTTGTTCGAATAAGAGACTCTACCTACGTTCCACCGCCCGCGTACGAGATAGAACGCATGATCAGCGAGATGGTTGATTATGTTAACGCAAGCTCCGACAAACTCACACCAGTGGAGATGGCTTTCAAAGTGCATCTATGGCTCATTTCCATTCACCCATTCGACGACGGAAATGTCAGAGTTTCAAGACTGCTTGCCGGGCTAATCCTAATGAAGCGCAAATTGCCTCCGCCAATTATCAAGACAGAGCACAAGTCAAAGTATCTCAGAGTCTTGATGCAGACGCAGTACAAAGACTCGCTCAAACCATATTACGACTTTATGTCGGAAGAGTATGTTGCAACCCTCACCGAGTACATAACAACTGCAAGACAATCAAGTCTAGGTGACAACTTGGTTCCATTGGCGGAACCCCCGAAGAAGTACGATCTCGGCGTTGAGTACACGAGATTACTTGCTCGGATGGGCACGATCAACGCGATGAAGAATGGAGGCAGATGGATGGTCAGAGCAAAAGACATCGAGAACTATGTCCGCGAGAGAAGTATACGGGAGGAACTTCTACCTAGAAGAAGACTGAAGCGACCGAAAGGACGAGCGCGACACCAACTATCACAAAGATCGCGACGATCTCGAGGAAAGCGGTCAGAGAGGAGAAAAGCATCCGGAAGCGAGAGATGACAAAACTGCTAAAAGAAGCTACAAATCTTATCAAGTAAGCAAAAAGTTTGCTACTATAGAGATAGTTGAAATATGCGAGGGCCGAGAATAGTTGGGATAATCGTCGGAGTCTTGGTACTTCTAGCGGGCGGAACCTTCGCGCTACAAGGCGCTGGAGACGCGGGCGGAGGGAGCTTCATGGATAATAATCCAACATGGATCTATATCGGCTCTTTCTTGCTCGTTGTGGGAATTCTCATAATGATTTTCTCTTCCGGAATATTGATGAGACGACAGACCAAGAGCGTTCAGAACTAGTTTACTAAGCGTGATTGCATCTTGAGCAACAGGAAGGCTAGCACTCTCTTTGCCTTCAATGCCGGTGCTTGGGCCGGGCTAGTTGCGCTCATCTTTGAGTTTGTAGTGCGCTTGGGCGGATTCGCCGCTTTTGCACCAGAGACTGCAACCGAGGCTTTCATTGGAATTGTTCCCGCATCATTAGAGCAGCCGATGATCCAGGCGTTCGGGGATACGGCAGGTTTGCTAGGGCTTGCTGTCACTTCCATTATTGCGGTAATTGTTTATGGTTTTTTTGGAATAATCTTCGACAAGTTCTTCCATCCCAGGATTAGTCGCATTACGCGCCTAAGTGTAATGGAGCAATTCCTTCTCTATGCATTTGTTCCGTGGCTCTTCTTTGGGCTAGTAGTGTTTCCTCTCTCGGGAGCTTCATGGTTTGGCATCGCGAGCACGGTTTTCAGCCCATACGCGAATTTCCTTTTCCCATCAGTTCTACTTCTTTCTTCGTTCATCTATTCGGTTGTCTTGGTTTATAGCTACAAATCCGCTGGGCTAGTGCAATTATCGGCTTCTCGACAGGTTACGGCGACACAAGAAGGTGCCATAATTTCACGAGATAGAAGGACATTCATCGAAAGAACTACTGTCTTCGTTGTTGGTGCCGCTCTAGCTCTAACGAGCATCGGAGTGATTATTTCTGAAGCATCTGCTCAAAATGGAACTGGAGGAGCAAGAGCCGGTATGTCTTATCCCCCTTTAACCCCGTCTATTTTCGAAGATACACGTCTTGCTTCTCTGGTTGACTCTGAAGTTACATCGAACTACAATTTTTATCGTGTAGCTATTGATATCTTTGATCCCGCAGTGAACCCGGACACTTGGAAACTCATACTCAATGGGGGTGGGAATTCCAAATCCTACACATTAGATGAATTGAAGAGCTTGCCAGGGGCAGGATTCAGCGAGTATTCGACATTTGAATGTGTCAGCAATCTAGTCAACGGTAATTTGATTAGCAATGCAAACTGGGGAGGAATAAGAATCTCTGACCTTCTTAACGACGCAGGACTACAAACTTCCAGAGTGCAGTATGTCGTTTTCACTTCGGTTGACGGCTACACAGTCGGAATTCCAATTTCAAAAGCGCTAGAATCAGAATGCATCGTCGCATACCAGATGAATGGAGTGGATCTCCCACAACAGCATGGCTTCCCGCTCCGGGCAGTGATTCCAGGATTTTACGGAATGATGAGCCCGAAATGGATAACGCGGATAGACCTCGTCGATTCTACATACAGCGGCTATTGGCAGACGCGAGGCTATGCGCCGAATGCGGCGGTAAACACAATGGCGTTTATCATAATTCCCAGTGACGGAGCTTCGGTCAGCTTGTCGCAAAACGGTGGTTCTGTCTTGCTTGGAGGATACGCGTTTGCAGGCGATAGAGGGATATCGAATGTGGAACTAAGTTTCGATCAGCGCGTGACTTGGCAAGCTGCTACTCTTAAAGCTGCCATATCTAGCCTGACTTGGAGATTGTGGGCTTTTAATTGGCAGCAGCCTAAACCCGGTTCTTACCAAGTTTACGTCCGCGCTACAGATGGTCAAGGTAACCTACAAACGTATGCTGAAGCTTCCCCATATCCCAGCGGCGCAACAGGATATGCGATGATTTCGCTGAATGTAACTACTTGACAATTGACTCAGTCACGAGACCGATAAGAGCAATGTAGAAACTAAGCCGAGCTCCTTCAATCTTGGATCCGTGTAGCTCCAGTATCTAGAGCGACACGATCACTCGTCATGAGAAGCTTCCTTTCTTCTTTCGCCCTGAAGCTCTTTGATCATCTTATACAGAATCTCTTTCCGATCCTTGTCAACACCGCTCAAGCTCTCAAGACTCACGACAGGAACAGTCAATGATCCTCGCTCTGTATCGATAAAATGGACTTTTGACCCCTTCTTCAAATTATGTCTTCTCCTTATGTCTATGGAAATCGTCGCGGTTCCCTTTCTGTTACAGTGTGACTCTGACTCAATATTTCATACTCGATGAACGTTATTACATATGACAATTTAGTATTACTTATGCCATGCCTATTCGAAGCGACGATATTTTGAACATGAAATCGGCCGTAGACAGGCTTTGCTATATTTGGCTTCAAAATAGTATTTGCTTCGCCAAGGTTCGCTCCTGCGCCTTGTGTTTAAATTCCTTCTACACTATTCTTTAACAATGATTATCTAGCGCATAAAGAGATTCGATCTTATAAAAAATAAGTGTAGCCCGCTAAGGATTATTTCCAGTGTCCATTGTATCGAGATTAAGATACGCCCAAGATTAAAATAATACGACAGAGGAAATGGCTGTAGATATTTTCGATGCAAACGGTCACCGCAAGACCTTGGCTCAAGTTCTATCCTCCTGATATTTCCGCTAATATTGACTATCCAATAGAGCCTCTCTTCGCTCTTCTTTCTGAAACCACGAAGAACCACCCCGACTGGGTCGCGCTTTCATACATGGGGAAGAAGATTACGTACAAGGAATTGGATGAACTCTCTAACCAATTTGCAAACGGACTAATTTCTCTTGGTGTGACAAAGGGATCCAAGGTTGCCCTTATCTTACCCAACGTCCCTCAATACGTTTTTTGTTTCTTTGGAATTTTGAAAAGCGGCGCATCGGTCGTACCGTGCAACCCCCTATACAGGGAGAAAGAACTAGAGTTCCAGCTCGCAAACTCTGAATCGGTCGCGGTCGTACTTTTGAACAATGTCGTTGGACCAAACAACTTCTACCAAGAGTTTGAGAAATGTCGTACTAGACTCTCAAAATTGAAGTACGTCTTTGTCACTTCTGTAACTGATTATCTACCTCCGCTCAAAAAACAGCTCGCCGGTCCGGCGAAACATATCGAGACACTTCAAAAGGAGGGGACAACAAAACTAACCGATTTTGTAAGAAATCAATCTAAAGAAAAGCCAAAGACAGAATCTCTCCCGGTCGATACAAAGAACGATATAGCCGTTATCCAGTATACGGGCGGAACTACGGGCATCTCCAAGGGCGCAATGCTCACTCACGAGAATCTCGTCTCGAACGCCGTGATTATGGCGAACTGGATCGGGATATCAAAAGATCAAGAAACAATACTCGCCGTAATTCCCTTCTTTCACATCTACGGGCTTTCAGTGGCGATGCTCGCCTCAATTTACGCCGGTCAGAGAATAGTCATGCTACCGACCTTCACTCCAAAGGAGGTACTTGAGACAATTCACAAGGAGAAAATTCAGATCTTCCCTGGTGTCCCTACGATGTATATCGCGCTTCTCCATCATCCAGAACTGGCTAATTACTCGATTAGTTCGGTCGAACGCTGCGTGTCGGGAGGAGCTCCTCTTCCTGTAGAAGTACAAAAGAAGTTCAACGCAGTTTCTGGTGGGAAACTGGTCGAAGGGTACGGCCTGACAGAGGCGAGCCCGGTCACTCATTGTAACGTGATGCGCCCGAAAGTAATCATGAAGGAGGGGTCGATAGGAGTCCCCTACCCCAATACGGATTCGAAGATTGTAGACATCGAGACAGGGATGAAGGACCTAGCCATCGGAGAGGTCGGAGAGCTCGCTGTGAGGGGGCCGCAGGTGATGAAGGGATATTGGAACAACGACGAGGAAACGAAGAAAGTATTTCGTGATGAATGGCTCCTTACCGGAGACATTGCAAAGCAGGACGAGGACGGCTTCTTCTTCATTGTAGACAGAAAGAAGGACTTGATCGACGCCTCCGGTTTCAAGGTTTGGCCGAGGGATGTCGAAGAAGTGCTCTATACACACCCTGACATAAAGGAGGCCGCCGTCATCGGAGTTCCAGATGAATATAGAGGAGAAACTGTGAAAGCATTTGTCGTACTGAAAGACAAGACGAAGAACCCGGGCGCGGATCAAATCAAGGCTTTCTGCAAGGAAAGAATCGCTCCGTACAAAGTTCCGAAGATCATCGAATTCGTAGATGACCTTCCAAAGTCGTTGGTCGGGAAAGTATTGCGTCGCAAGCTCCGAGAAGGGGAGCAAGTGAAGACGTCCGAACAAAAGGCTGCAAGCTAGAGATAGTGTTCCAGACGCACTTTTGACGCTTAGGTTTTTATCAAAATGGCTCGGGTGCAGTCTATTTTCGTAGACATGGCCAATTTGGTCTTGCCATGCACGGTCTAAAAACAAGGAAATAAATTCCCAGTCTTCCTTACCTCGGTAGGAGACGCCGGAATTATGCAAGAGAATAATGATGATGGGGAGAAATTTGACCCTTCCAAGGCTCAACTATTTGACGCCCTTGGTCATCCGACTCGAATCGAAATATTACATGCACTGAATGAACAGCCGCTGACCTTCTCCGAACTAAAGAAGAAGGTCGGTATCGAAAGTAGTGGTCATCTATCGTTTCATATCGGTAAACTCGGAGACCTAGTTAGGGTCTCAGAACAAGGCACTTACGAATTAACAGATGACGGGAAGGAGGCATTTCATCTTTTCGAAGTAGTGAGTATGGCCCGCTCGCCCGCAAGTGTGGCAAATTCAATTGAAAAAAGCCGCAAGAGAACGCTTCCAAATATTCGGTCAAAGCGTAGTATTGTGATAGTTTCTACAACAATCATTATCGTAGTGCTGTTGATTGTTGGGGTAGCAATTTCGAGTGGCAATTTTGTTTTTTACAATAACCAACAGACCCTGAGTGGGGATTATCAAAAGCAGATTACTGCCAGTCCTTGGCAGACTGTCAATTTCAACGAAACAAGTGGGGACAATCTTCTAAGCGATTTTAATTTCAACTTGGCTGGTCTTCCCGTAGCGGCTAATGCAACAGTGCAAACAGACAGCCTCGGCATTTCTATCTGGCATGCCGATGGAACTTTCCTTGATTCGCTTTCGCTCCAATTTGTCCCAGCTAATCCATCGAATTGCTGCTTCGTTCTTGAACAAGTGGCTGATCTTGGAGTTGGAGGGTCTCCGCCGGTAGCGAGCCAATTATTCAGTCAAAATGCGGTTACGACCTATTATATCCAGAGTTTCGGATCTATAGGTGTGGCAACAGTTAACCTTGGTTTGCTTCTTTCACTCTCTCGTCTAGTTAATCTTGCCAATCTTCCTACTGGCAACAATTCTCTTGTCTTAAACATCCAATTCACAATGCACAAGACAAATACCGTGATTGTAGGTCAAGTATACACCGCTACAGTGTCTATACCACTCAATATTATGCCAAACGGATTAATTGCTCTTGGAAAGTCATCTGAAATTCTTGGTATCTAGAGTTTCTTTGACAGACGATTTTTGTTTCCGAACTACATTCGACTCCAACGCTGCGCTTTATGAAGCCGTGCGTCCAAAATATCCGGATGCGCTTTTTGATGCTCTAATTGAAAATACGGGACTAGAAAGCGGCGCCCGGCTGCTGGAGATTGGAATCGGAATTGGGCAGGCAACGGTACCTTTGGCAAAGCGAGGATATGATATTACCGCGATAGAACTAGGTGCAAATCTAGCTCAAGTGGCTGCCGACAATTAAGCAAATACGGAAAAGTTCGAGTGATTACCGGTGACTATGAGAATGCAGATCTCCCAGTTGATTCATTTAACCTAATCTACGCAGCGACTTCATTTCACGTATAAAACACGAGGTTAGATTTACTAAAATCACATACTCTTCTCAAGCCTAGTGGACATCTTGCGATTATCAAAACGAATCATGTTTCGGATGAGGACGGCGACAAATTTTTCTTCGAATCTCAACCAATTTACAAGAAATATGAACCCGGCGGAAGTCACGAAGAGAATTTTCACTTGCCCTTGACTTCTGAGCTAGAGGCTGAAGAAATCGACACTAGATTATTTAATCTAGTTTACTTTTCCTCCTTCCCGCTTTCTGTACTTTACAGCGCAAATGAGTATGTGGAACTGCTTGCAACTTTTTCTCCCACGATTTCGATGGAGCCCATGAAACGAGGTGAATTCCTGACGAGAATACGAGGACTGATTGATGACAGATTCGGAGGAACTATTTCGAAACGTTACGCGATGACGCTCACTATAGCTAGAAAGAAAAATTTGAACTCGAACCAGTATTTGTCTTCCAGTTGACTTCCGGAAGACCGAGAAGCCTTCGGAAGCTGTTCGCAGTCGATGGTGCAAACCCTTCGAAATGATTGCTCATCAGGATGTAGATCTGCTTAACATTCTCGGGAGCTGCTTTTTCTTCGAGGTTTGAGACCAACTCTTTCAATATCTGGGTTTTGTCTTCTTGAACATGGTCGAATTTTGGAAACTCACCGAATTGTCCCATAAACCTGAGATAAAGCAAGTCGGACGTCACCTCAGGAATTGTCTCCTTTCCATTCTTTCCTACATACCAGACCATAGTCACTCCTCTTTTCTTAAGAAGATCGTAGGTCTCGCTTCGATACCATGATGTGTCCCGAAATTCTACTGCATAGCGTAGGTTCGGATCAATATTTCCAAGGAATTTCTCAAGGTCCGAAAAGCTCTTCTCGAATTTCATGTTAGGTGGAAGTTGCGTCATTATGCAGGCAAGTTTTGGACCTAGACCCTTGATTACAGCTTCGAAGCTCTTTAGAGGAGCGGACACATCCTTCAAAAGAGAATCGTGAGATATTTTCTTCGGAAGCTTCGCGGTGAATAGGAAGTTGGGACTAGTTTTCTCCTTCCATTGTTTCACAGTCGAGTTCGTGGGAAGGCGATAGAATGTGGCATCAATTTCCACAATGTCGAAGACTTTCGAATACAAGCTCAGGAAATCGCGGGAGGACGAGTCCTTTAGATAAAACGAACCCAGCCAGTCAGGATACGTCCAGCTTACGCAACCAATTCTGATTTTAGAGGTATCGATCAAAAACCATGTTCGTTGTTTCAATCCATAGTATATAACAATGTGAAAAAGGAGCTCCCCTTTCATTCATCAAATCCCACGGATTGGCAAAAAATGCGAATTTTTTGCGACCTGCTTATATCGATAAAGACACTGTAATACGATAGAGCCATAGATGGAAACTGTCAAAGTACCAAAGAAATATCAGGTGGTAATTCCAGAGAAGATAAGAAAGGAGACTGGGATCAAACCTGGCGACAAAATGATAGCAATATCAAAACACAGAATTTTGCACTATGTGCCTCTTAGATCTATTAGGGAAACTAAAGGAATCACACCCGGATTAGTAAGGATCTTCGGGATGAATTTGAATCAGTTTGATATCTCTAGACAGCTTTGGTTGGATCGAACGCTTCACCGGTGGTCCAAAGTCGACAAAGTACAATAAGACCATAGACGATAGCCCTACTGGGAGATAATTACTTCCGTGGTGGTTATGTATGAAGTATACAGGAAGGTAAAGAAGCTCAAAGGCGAGCAAATCGCCTTAGAAGATACGCGGTTCTGACACAAACTGATAGTGCAAATGGACCAAACTCTTGCACTAGAAGCTGCAGATTATAACTTGGAGTACGACCTGCATTTTTCGGATGCTTTGGTATACGCAACTGCGAGGCGTTTCGACGCTGAGCTATACACTAGCGACGAACATTTCAAACAAATTCCTTTCCTTAGGTATGTGTAAATCAATTTCTTAGTCGCTTGATTGTTTCCAATCTTCGCAACTGTCGTAGATGAGCTGGACGAATAACATCTCCGCTTAGGACACGTTTATACTTCGACTCTTATAGGTGATAACAAGAGTATGTTAGAAGACATTATACAAATCCCGTAGTCATGACTCGATCGCCTTGGATCTAGGGCGTCGGAGGAAGAAGATAGGACCAGGGAATATGGAGCAGAGGCATTATTATGAAGACGACTGGGAAGATCACGAGCGGAACCACTATTAAAAGCCAGAAAACTATGGGGATGATGCCCTTCACAATTATCTTCACCGCTAACGGACTATTCTGCACGTCAGCTTGCGCAGGCGCCGCATCGAAAATGAAGGAGGAAATTCGCTTTACGTATCTGTTGAGCTGGGGATCGCCTTCGGGAAGCTCGCGAATGAGCACTGCTATCCAGGTAATCACTGCTATTCCGACTATTGCAAAACCAAAACCGAGCGCTAGTTGACCGGGATCCGGCGGTGTCATGCGAATTTTTCCTTGCCTTCTGTGGGGGATAAGAGAAAGGAAGACTAGCTTAAAGTTTGTGCTATAGGGGTAGAGAAGTTACGAACTCGCTAAGGCTTCTGTTGAAATCGGCGGGTCGCTCAAGCATGGGAATATGCGAGGAGCTCTTCAGAATAACTATTCGCGAATTAGGAATATTCTCCTTCATGTAGACCGACCATGGAACCGGTGTCATTTTATCTTCCTCACCGACCATGATCAAGGTTGGGAGATTTATCGTCGCCAATTTCTGCCGCACATCGAATCCGTTGCACGCTTCATAATCGGATGATGCGACCACTCCCTTGCATTTCATCATTTCATTAGTCACGAATCTGATAATCTCAAGGTTGGTCGAGGAAGCAAACTGCCTCGGAGCTATAACAGACCTCACCGTTTCGTCAAACCGCGTTCGCAAACCCTCGCGAATCGAGGGAAGCACGCCCAGTTTTGCTCCCGTCGCGACGAGCACTACAGCTTTCAGATTATCGCGGTATTCGATTGCGTTGAGAAGAGAAATTGCCCCGCCCATAGAATGACCGACGAGTACGGCCTTTTCTCGGCAGGTTGAAGCGATAAATTCTGAAACGATGCGGGCATAATTATGAATGCTGAGGTCGCCGCTCTGGATAGGTTTCGACCTTCCATGACCCGGAAGGTCAAGGAAGACCAACCTGAACCGCTCCGCCAAACTTCGTTGATGGTTCCAAAACTGTAGATTCTCGCAGGCACCATGGACAAAGACAATGCTTTTTCCTTCACCAACTTCTTCATAGTGAATCGGAGTTCCTAATACCGAGACTTGGGTCATTTTCTGCAATTTCCCTCTTGGTATTCTTGCAGCGCTTTTCTCAATTCATAGTGAGAGTAGCACCAACACGCGATCGAGGATTTGCCTTTGCTACTTCTTTTCAAAATCTGCGCGCACCATATATCATGTGAATCCGGGGAGAAAAAGGTGTCTATCTTCATAGGTGAGCATTGAACGCCGTAAATTCGTTACCTGTTGTAGAACTCTAACAGAACGCCATGAAATGACTTTGGATGGATGAAAGCGGCCTCCGCGCCTCTTGCACCAACACGGGGTTTTTCGTCCAAAACGCTCAGCCCCAGTTTTCTGGCTTGCTCTATAGCGTCACCGACATCTGGCACTCTGATTGCCATGTGATGAATACCTTCACCCTTCTCGCGGACAAATTTGGCAATTGCGCCCTCCTCTCTCGTAGGACACAATAATTCAATCTCCGAAGAGCCGCAGCTTAGCATCGCGACTTTGACTCCTTCTGTGCCAACTTCCATTCGCTCTACTTTATCAAAATCAAAAAGTGCAGAGTAATCTGAAATCGCTTTTTCGAGATCTAAAACGGCGATTCCGACGTGCGTTACTGCCTCCGGTTTTAGTTTTGACAACGACAATCTCTGGTTCTAGTGCCTCCTTTTTTTCTCAAAATGAAATCGAGGGATGATATTCGCCGTAGGCCCGCCGCAGCGCTCCGCTGATCTCGCCGGTTGTAGCGCGTTGCTTTGTCGCCTCGGTGATAAGGGGCACCAGATTCTTTCTATCACTCAACTCTTTCGATGCTTCGACCTCAAGCTTATTAAGCGAGTCTTCGAGCTTTCTATTATCTCGTGCACGCCTAAATTTTGAGAGTCCTGCGAACTGGTACCGTACGGAAGACCGCGATATTGTAAGAACTTTGATTTTAGAGCTTGTTATTGCAGCAGCAGAATCCTCGTCTCTATACTTATTCACTCCGACTACAACTTTTCGCCCTTCATCCACCTGCTTTTGGAATTCGTAAGCACTCTTCTGAATCTCACTTTGGATATAACCCGTCTTTATTGCTTCAAGAGATCCGCCGATTTTCTCCACCTTTTCAAATTCTTCCAAGGCTCTCGCCTCTAGTTCATCTGTTAGACGTTCCAGATAATAAGAGCCACCCGCAGGGTCCACTGTTTTTGTAACACCGCTCTCCTCGGCGATGATTTGCTGTGTTCGCAAGGCTAGCATGACGGCGTCTTCTGTTGGAAGACCAAGAGCCTCATCCTTTGAATTGGTATGTAGTGACTGCGCACCTCCGAGGACTGCTGCCAGCGCCTGAAGTGACACTCGGATGACATTGTTTTCAGCTTGTTGAGCTGTAAGGGTTTCCCCGCTGGTCTGAACGTGAAACTTGATCTTGGCTGAATCATCATCAGCCGAATGAAATCGGTCTCTCACAATATGAGCCCAAATGCGCCTTGCTGCACGGAACTTGGCGACTTCCTCGAAAAAGTCATTCCTACAAGCAAAGAAGAAGGAGAGCTGCTTGCAAAAGGAATCAATTTCGTATCCGCGCGCTACGACCGCGTTCACATATTCCACCGCATTCGCGAACGTATATGCAAGCTCCTGAATTGCGTTAGCTCCCGCCTCTCTCATGTGGTAGCCCGAGATGCTGATTGGGTGCCATTTCGGCATCTCCTTCGAGCAAAATGTGATTATGTCAATTGCGAGGTTGAACGATTCATCGGGCGGGTAGATGTACGTGTTTCTTGCGGCGTATTCCTTCAAAATGTCATTTTGGGTTGTCCCTCGAAGAATCGCCCTTGAAACTCCCCGTGCCTCGGCAGCACCGATATACATTGCCAGCATCGTCGAAGCGGTGGCGTTGATCGTCATGGAGGTACTCACCTGATCTAGTGATATGTCCTCGAATAGAGTTTGCATATTCTCCAAAGTGCTGATCGCGACGCCTACCTTTCCCACTTCGCCGTAAGATCTTGGATCGTCGGAGTCAAGCCCTAATTGGGTAGGTAGGTCAAAAGCGACGCTAAGACCGGTCTCGCCGTGACTCAGGAGATACTTGAAGCGCCGATTAGTATCCTTCGCATTGCCAAACCCTCCGTACAGCCTCATCGTCCACAGTCTCTCCCGATACATCTCGGGGTAGATGCCGCGAGTAAAGGGAAATTTTCCCGGCTCCCCCAACTTCTCGAAACTTGGAGCAGAGGACTCTGAGTAAAATGGCTCAACTGCTATTCCAGAATCCGTTTCTACTATCTTCTTCTTACTTTCCCTCGAAAAAACTACCTTCTCTGATTTTTGTTCAGTCAAAAATTTCTTCACCCAAACTGCCTATCTAGTAGCCTTTCTTTTTTTGCCTCTTTCTTTTCCCTGATCATTGTCTAATTCAAGTTCTTGTGGCGACAGCGATTTCAAAAGTAGTTTCGTTGCGCTTTCGGGATCAAGTTGTCTATTCGCAACTTTTGAAACTACCTCATTCAATTCTTGTCTTGATCTCAGAACATATTCGGCGTTCTCCGAAAGAACAAAGCCCACATTGCGTATCAACTCTTCAGAGAGGCTCTTGAGCTTTCGTCTTTTTGCCGCTTCAGAACCCACATAACCCGAGCGGTATTTTTCTATAAATGAGACGAGATCTTCAATGCCTTCTCCTGTCTTCGCGCTGACCTTAATTGCGACTTGCTTCCAAACCCCTCTAGAGCTCAGGATGGTTTGTAGATTGTAAATCACTTTGTCCGCTCCGGGCAAGTCCGATTTGTTTACAACGAAGATATCTCCGATCTCCATTAGTCCAGCTTTGATTGCTTGAACTTCATCGCCTAATTCAGGCATCAGAACCACAACTACCAGGTCAGCAACCTGAACAATTTCAACTTCCGCTTGACCTATCCCTACCGTCTCAGCGATAACTAGGTCATTTCCAGCAGCGTCTAAGACTCTAATTGCATTTCTTGCTGCCCGTGACAGTCCCCCCTCGTCCCCCCTTGAAGCCATGCTTCGTATATACACGCCTGAATCCAAGGAGTGATCTATCATCCTAACCCGATCGCCCAAGATCGCTCCGCCTGAGACTGGGCTCGTCGGATCTACTGCGAGTATTGCTACCTTACTTCCCTTTGATCGGAATACCTTGGCAAGACGATCAACGAGCGAGCTTTTCCCAGTGCCTGGTGGCCCTGTTATTCCAATCACAAAGGCGTGCCCTGTATAGGAAAAAAGATCCCTCAAAAGTTCGACCCAATTATATTCACGATTTTCAATAGCCGAGATAGTTTTTGAAATAGCGATCCTATCTCCCTTGAGAACTCTCCGTGCCAAGTCGGACAATTACTTCATTGCCTCAAGAGAATCTTAGCTGGACTAGTTTTGCACCACGAGGAACCATTTCGCCTTCATGAACGAATACCTCAACGACGCTACAATCCCTCGGTGCTTTGATCTGAGCTTCCATCTTCATCGCTTCCAATATTAGAAGAGTGTCTCCTTCTTTGAGGTTATTCCCCTTGGACGTCTTTATGGTAACAACCTTTGCTGGGAAATTCGAGCTCACGAGTTCATTCACCGAAGCAATGTCGGATTGGACGCTAGTAGTTTGGCCGCTTAGGCCTGTCTCTTTAGCAATTTGAGCTTGAACACTTGAACCATTAATCAGAATATGGGCTGACGAAGATGTACGCTTGACTTGGTGGACTGAATACACTTTGTTATCAATTAAAACAAGCAGAACTCCGGGTCCTCTTCTTTGAACGAAAAGCGTGCTCGGAGTTTTTCGTTGCTCGTCTACGATTTCGCACTGATAAGATTCCACGTGGTTCTGTTGCTCGGACGTAAGCCGCAACAGCTCGACAGTCTTCTTTGTCCCTCCAATTGTTATCTCATAACGGTTCAATGAACCGGCCTCCTCCCGCAAAGCTAGCTTGTTGTTGTCCTCTAACGGCACGAGATTGATGAGTCGAAAGTGAGGGCTTGGCACTTTCGGCAAATTGGTTTTTCGAAAGTAGCAAGGCTGCTATAGCGTAATAGTCTTGGGAGCACATCTTCGCTTGCGACTTGAGCTCGCTCATGACATTACTTTCTTCGATAAAGGATGTGTTCAGGTTACCTGAAGAGAATAGTTGGTTTTGCATAACTTGCTTATGAAAAGGTATTGTAGTTTCTATCCCTGCAACCTTGAACTCGTCCAATGCAACGATCATTCTCTTTCTAGCCTCCGTGAAATCTTCTCCCCACGCAATTACTTTCGCAATAAGTGAGTCGTAATACGGAGTTATCTCCTGACCTTCATAGAGAGCAGTGTCTACCCTTATTCCAGGACCGCCCGGAACGTGCAAGAACTCGATCTTGCCAATGGAAGGGGCAAATTCCGAAAGAGCATCTTCGGCGTTTATCCTGCATTCGATCGCCGTACCACGGAAAGAGACTTCGCCTTGTTTGATTGGAATTTTATTTTGAGAAGCGATTTGAATCTGACATGCTACAACATCAACACCTGTTACCAGTTCGGTGACAGGGTGCTCTACTTGGAGTCTTGAATTTACTTCGAGAAAATAATAGTTACCCGTTTCAGAATCTCTTAGAAATTCTATCGTGCATGCATTGGAGTACTTTACAGCTTTTGAAACCTTTATCGCATATCCCGCAACTCTTTGGCGTGTCTCTTCATCAACGACGGGAGATGGTGAGAGTTCTACTAGCTTCTGATATCTCCGCTGAATCGAGCACTCTCTTTCACCCAGATGAATTACTTCGTTTGAATCGTCACTAGCAAGAATCTGAATTTCGATATGTCTAGGCTTTGTGAGTCTTTTCTCAATGAAAGCTGCGAATCGACCAAACGCGGCGCTAGCTTCTCTTCGCGATGATTCGAAGGCCTCCTTTACTTCTTGTTTGGATCTTGCTTCTTTGATTCCTCGCCCTCCACCACCATAAGCTGTTTTGAGAAGTACCGGATAACCAAGATCTTGAGCATGCCTAGCTGCTTCTTCGGGATCTTCTACGGGTTCCTCCGTCGCTGGGATTACGGGAACTTGGTTCTTTTCTGCGAGTATTTTGCACGCCAATTTATCGCCGCTAATTTCTAGCGTTCTTGACGAAGGTCCTACGAATTTGATCGAACTTTCTTCGCACAATTTCGCGAGTTTAGCGTTTTCAGAGAGAAAGCCATATCCTGGATGGATTGCGTCAGAGTCAGACTTTTGGGCTATCTCGATTATCTTATCCATGTTAAGGTATGTCTCTGTACCAAAGACTCCGTGTAGCGGATAAGCTGTATCTGCTTCAGTCACATGAAGAGCTGCAATATCGGGGTCGGAGTAGATCGCTACAGATTCTATTCCTAATCTCTTCAAGGCCCGGATTACTCTAAGAGCGATCTCCCCCCTGTTTGCGACCAGAACTCGATTGAACTGTGCCAATTTGTTTCTTCAACTCAGTTAAGAGGGCGAAGTCATAGCTGGATGTTTCCGTGTTTCCTAGGTGGTCTTTGTTCACTCTTTTGCGCGAGAGCACGAAGCGCCTTAATCAGTTCCTTTCTGGTCTCTCTAGGTCGTATCACCGCATCAATTATTCCATTCTCAGCTGCGATGAAGGGATTCACGAATTTGTACTTGTATTCTTCCACCAATCTGTTTCTAACTAATTCATCGCTTGATTTTTGGAGCTCGCTACGGTGAATGATATTCGTAGCTCCTTCGGCCCCCATTACAGCAATTTCAGCAGAAGGCCAAGCAAAATTAAGGTCTGCTTTTGAGAATTTTCCACCCATGGCGCAGTAAGCACCTCCGTAAGCTTTCCTAGTGATAACCGTCACTTTTGGAACAGTTGCTTCACAGTAAGCATACAACAGCTTTGATCCATGTCTGATTATCCCTCCATGCTCTTGGTCTGTGCCTGGCATATAACCCGGAACATCGACCAAAGTAACGATTGGGATATTGAAAGCATCGCATGTTCTGACAAATCTCGCAGCTTTTTGCGAAGAGTTTATGTCCAAAGCTCCCGCGAGATAAGAAGGCTGGTTTGCTACTATTCCAACAGTTTCGCCGTCAAACCGTCCAAAGCCTACAATGATGTTCGGAGCCCAGCGCGCATGCAGTTCGAAAAAGTCGTTATCGTCTAAAATAGTGGAGATGACTTGTTTCATCTCATATGGCTTGTTCGAATCAAGAGGTACGATAGTGTCGAGAGATGGATCCACGCGATCCGGGTCATCTGAAAGCTCTGCTCGTGGTGGAAGTTCAGAGTTGTTGGGAGGAAGAAAAGACAATAGGCGGCGAGTCAAGGTAAACGAATCCTCTTCCGTTGGCGCGATTATGTGTGCAACTCCACTTTCTGCAGAACTTGGATCCGGCCCACCGAGCTCCTCGAATGTAACATCCTGCCCTAAAGCAGCTTTTACGACATCTGGGCCTGTGATGAACATGTAGCTGGATTTCTGGGTCATTATGACAAAGTCAGTCATCGCCGGAGAGTAAACAGCTCCACCTGCGCAGGGTCCAAGTACTAGTGAAATCTGTGGAATCACACCAGACGATATTGTGTTTCGAAAGAAAATCTCGCTATACGCCGCAAGACTCTGTACACCTTCCTGAATTCTAGCGCCACCTGAATCATTTAGTCCGATAATTGGAACTCCGGCTTTCAGAGCTAGATCCATAACCTTTGCAACTTTCTTTCCGAACATTACTCCTAGCGATCCACCGAAAATGGTGAAATCATGAGAAAATACGAAGACAGTTCTGCCATCTATAGTCCCATAACCAGTTACGACTCCGTCTCCGTACATTTTCTTCTCGCCTATATCCATGGGACTGATGGCAAATTTGTCAATTTCAACAAACGACCCCTCGTCGAGCAGAATAGCTATTCGCTCCCGCGCGGTTTTCTTTCCCTTCTTGTGCTGCTGCTCTATTCTAGCTTCGCCGCCACCCAAATCGGCGGAGCGCTCTATCTCTTCCAGTCTGCTTACGGTTGATTTTTCATCTTGGCTGCTTGAATTTATCGACATAATGATTCCCCAACTCCCGTCTACAAGCTATGGTCTTTTTTCCTATTCTTTCTACGAGCTTGTCCAGTTAAGAAGCAGCTTTTGTGAGGCTTTAAATCGTGTGGCAGTAACTGTACGGCAATGTACATTTGACGAAAACTATGTTAAAAAGTGGCACATGATTCTTCGAATTTGAGATTGATTACCATGAGAAAAGTTAGTATCAACGAGAAAAAGAAACTAAGAGTAAAATAGAATCTGAATTTACATTAGTCCAAAAGATGACGCCAAGGAATTTTGAAAGAGAATATTTGCTTGAAGAGAAAATCTCTCATCTTAGATTTCGCAAGCTTACGTCTCTAAAACCAACCTGCTTACGCACTGTAGACTCGACACAAAGTTATCTGGTTCTAGAGGTTCATCAGAAGAACGAAGGTGACTTTGTAGTCAGCGACGTTCAAACTAAAGGAAGGGGAAGAGATGGAAGGACGTGGTTCTCTGACGAAGGAGGACTGTACCTTTCAATTATGTTAACTCCAATGAAAGCAGAGATCGTAGACAAGATTGCAAGGATGACAACAGAAGTGATCACAAAGACTATCGAGAACGACTGGGGTTTGACAGGATGCGCTTTGAAACTGCCGAACGACGTGATATGCCGAGGTAAGAAGATTGCCGGAGTTCTTGTCGACGCAGAACTAAAAGGAACCGAAGCAAGTTGTTATCTCGGCGTCGGGATAAATCTAGACAACGGAGAAAAATGGGATGAAAATATGAGAAAAATAGCCACAAGTTATTTCCTCGAAACTGGAAAAAAAATCAACCTCGACGATTTCTTGGTCAACTTCCTTTGGCGACTGGATTTGGGTTATGGCAGCTTGTTGTCCACTTACTCTGGCTACTGATCGTTTGAGATCAGAAAATCTCGTACGATCCTTTCGAATTCTTTTGGTTGATCGATGAAACAGTAATGCTTAGCATCTTCGATTATAACTAGCTTCGAATTACGGATTTGAGCTGCGTCGCGTTTTGCTAATTCGATCGGAACAAGATCGTTAGCTCCATAGATCATGAGAACAGGCATACTTAACTCATTGAGCCGGCCACGCACGTCAAAATAACTGAGCGTGCCTGTGATTTTGAATTCGCTCTCTTCTCCCCACATCGTTTTGTAGACATCCCAGTTTAGCTCACCAAATACCCTCATCAAATAATTAGGAACCAACATCACGATTGTGTATGGTTCGTAGGTTGGTTGAATTGCACTCAGGTATTCTTCAGGATATTTTTCTCCCTCCGAGTACAGACCACGCTTCTCATATTTCTCAAGGATTTCTCGTTCGTTTTTGGGTGCATTATTCTTCAATCCTTGAAGGATTTGGGTGAAGTCGGAGGCCGATGAGAATTCACTTACAAGAATCAACTTTCTGACATTTGACGGATATGTCAAGGCGTACAATAGCGCAATGCAAGCTCCCCAACCAAATCCCAAGATAGAAATCTTCCCGAGAACTAGATACCTCCTCAAGTATTCCAGGTCTTGAACATTGGCTTCGACCGTGTAGTGTTCAGGATCCGTCTTGCCTGATTTCCCCGTGCCACGCTGATCATAATATACCAAAGTCCCATATTTTGATAGATATCGCAGCTCCCTGAGTTCGGTATGGGTAAGTCCAGGACCCCCATTAATCAACACTATAGGATTTTGACCGTCGCCTACAATATGGTAGTAAATCTTTACTTGGTCGGAGGATCTAGCGTAGCCCTTTTTATCCATTCCAGCGATCGAGTTCCGGGAACTGTAAGTTACGAGGAAGGAAGGTTAGTACAGGCATTTCATCGTTATTACCAACACGGAAACGGTGCAAAAGAGGATTGGAAAGGCAAACAATGAAATATCACGTAATGTAATTTACATCAAAGTTTACTCGAAGAAGCTCTATTCAAAAAATCTCGAAAATTCGAACCTATCTAGTTTGGTGTTCATACAAAACCATGATTAGCAGCAACAACAATAATGATGATAATTCCTTTTGGACTCAGAAACTGAGGCAATTCGAGGAACGGAAGAGGTCTACCTCAAAGCAGCAAAACGAGTTTGACAAGGATGCTCTAAACACCCTGAGGAACAGAGTACAAAAGTGGCAAAAGCAAGTTCTGGAACCATATCTTGCGCAGGCTCCCGAACGAAAGGAGATTTTTGAGAATGCCTCTGGCATACCGCTGGAGCGGATCTACACACCCGCTAGTAACGCGGGTTCCTCCTACGAAAAAGAGCTCGGAATGCCAGGGGAGTATCCGTACACCCGAGGGGTTTATCCGTCCATGTACAGGGGACGCTTGTGGACGATGCGAATGTTTTCTGGCTTTGGCACTGCGGACCAAACTAACAAGCGGCTAAAGTATCTCCTAAAGGAAGGAGAGACCGGGCTGTCGATTGCGTTCGACATGCCGACCCTGTATGGTTACGATGCTGACAGCGACCGGGCAGAAGGCGAGGTGGGAAAGTGTGGCGTGTCTGTATCTTCACTTGAGGATATGGAGACCATCTTCAAGGGTATCCCGCTAGATCAGGTGAGCACTTCGATGACTATCAACGCGCCGGCGGCCGTCCTAACTTGTATGTATGCAGCTGTCGGAGAAAAACAGGGAGTTCCCCTTGAAAAGCTCCGCGGAACTGTCCAGACGGACATTCTGAAGGAATACATCGCCCAAAAGGAATGGGCGTTTCCGCCGGAAGCTCACTTGCGTATAATTCGCGATATGATGGTATTCTGCACCAAGAAAATGCCTTACTGGCATTACATTTCAATCTCCGGATACCACATAAGGGAGGCCGGAGCAAATGCGATTCAAGAACTCGCATTTACGCTTGCTGACGGATTTTCCTACGTAGAGCTCGGAATGCAGGCGGGTCTCGACGTAGACTCGTTTGTTCCTAGATTTTCTTTCTTTTTCAACTGCGATATGGATTTCTTCGAAGAGATTGCCAAGTTTAGAGCCGCCAGACGCATCTGGGCAACAGTGTTGAAAGAAAAATACGGAGCGAAGAATCCACGCAGTCTTCTATTGAGGTTCCATACGCAGACATCAGGTGTTTCGCTCACCTGGCAGCAACCTTTGAACAATATCATCAGAACTACGATAGAAGCACTAGCAGCAGTCCTGGGAGGAACCCAGTCACTACACACGAATTCTTACGACGAAGCATGGGCACTCCCGACCAAAGAAGCCGTTACCGTGGCACTAAGAACGCAGCAGATAATCGCCGAAGAATCAGGAGTTGTTGATGTAATAGATCCTCTTGGCGGATCCTATTATCTCGAATGGCTTACCAACGAGATGGAAGAGCAAGCGTACAAGTATTTCGAAAAAATTTTCCAACTTGGAGGAGTACTCGAAGCAATAAAACAAGGATACCTCCAGCGGGAAATTGCGAACACCTCCTATACCAAGAGCAAGCAGATGGAAAACGAAGGCAAGTTCGTCGTCGGAGTTAACAAGTATACGCAAGAAGAAGACAAGCCAATCAAATACCTGAGAGTAAACCAAGAGGTTCAGAGAAGGGCCGCTTCGAAGGTCAAGATACTACGAAAAAAACGTGACGAGAGGAAGGTCAAGTCAGCGCTCGAGTCTCTTAGAAAAGCATTCGAGGACCCAGACGCGAATTCGATTGAGCCAATGCTAGAAGCCGTAAGAAACTATGCCACATTGCAGGAAATAATGGACGTTGGAAGGCGGGTCTTTGGCGGGTGGAAGGAACCTGTCTTGGCTTGAAAGGCCAAAAGGGTAATTATACAATTATACGTAGAAAAGCGGGTAATTTAGTGGAGGAGTGAGGTGCTCGTTTTGAGTGCAACTGTTTTGCAGCAACAGCAAGAGAGCAGCCAAAAGAAAATCAGAATCTTGGTAGCAAAGCCAGGACTCGACGGGCATGATCGCGGAGCTCTAGTCCTCTGCCGGGCGTTTCGCGACGCAGGGATGGAAGTGATATACTCGGGACTCTTGCCGACGCCCGAGCAGGTCGCCCAAATGGCGATAGACGAAGACGTCGACGTAGTTGCCCTAAGCCTATTGAACGGCGCTCACATGACGGCGTTCCCGAAGGTAAAGCAGTTCCTCAAGCAGAAAGGCGGGGCGGACATTATCGTCGTAGGAGGAGGGATAATTCCAGATTCCGACAAACCTAAACTCGAAAGGCTCGGAATTCTCGGAAATTTTGGCCCAGGAACTTCGCTCAAAGCAATTATTGACTTTATTGAAAATCTAGTCAACAACGAGACCAGTCGAAAACCTGAATCAAAGAGACGGAGTAAGCTGTGTTTACAAAAAGGAAGGCGTCAGAAAAGTAGCAAGTCGAAATAGCTTTTGGTTTTGTTAACGCTGTTGAAGCCGCAAATCTGAATAATAATAATACAGTCAACGAATTATGGTATCAAAACTAGGACGGCTATCTTACCTGTCGCTTCAAGGTTGACCTTCTCAAAGGGATTCGAACGAGATTCAATTCAGGTTGAAGTAAGCTCAATAGCCTGAGGCTGATGTTAGACGATTCCTTGTTTGTTGGCCCCTTCTTCTTTCACTTTCTTTAGTACGAAGGGTATCTTTCTGATGTCCTCCTGAAGTACTTCCTTCAGAGATCTGTTCCTGAAAATAGCAGCGGGATGATATGTCGGAAAGAAGGAAAGGCCATCATTCTTCTTTGAACGTACTAATTTACCGTGGTTTTCGCCCATATTCGTCTCTCCGGTGAAGTATTTGAGGGCCGTTGCCCCGAGGGTGCAGATAAGCTTCGGTTTCAATAACTCGATTTGTCTTTCGAGGTAATTCGAAGTGCACGTTTCAACTTCATGGGTTTTCGGTTTCCTATTCTTGGGGGGACGACACTTTACGATGTTCGTAATGTAAACTTCGGACCTGTTGAGACCGGCCTCCTTTAGTATCGAGTCGAGTAATTTACCGCCCGAACCAACGAAGGGCTTTCCCGCTAGGTCTTCATTTCTCCCGGGGGCTTCCCCCACGATCATTATGTTGAGGTCGTGTATCGGCCCGTCGCCCGGCACGGCATTCGTTCTTCCTTTGTGGAGCGGACAAAGCGTGCACTTTTTGATCTTCCTGTCGATCCGAGAAACTTTGGACGCAGTCGTGTCCATCTGATTATTAATATTCCCTAAAGCAGTGGACAATAGTATTTTTCAAGCAGGCTAGAAATTTGTGCTTTTTTAAGGGATTGTAAAAAATCGCTCTATATTGAATTTCTCTTGAGCATTTCCTTCAACATCAGCTACTGCTTCTACAATCCAACTAGATCGTAGACGAGCCTCGCCACGCTTTGCGCGGCTTTCGTCGGTGCGGGAGCTTCATATTTGTCTTCCTTTAGAGCGTTCGATACCGCTTTTTGAAGGGACACGATTGATAATTCCTTGTATTGCAAGACTTCGAAACCAAAGCGGTTGGAAAAGCGCTCTGCATTTTGCTGCTGCTCGAAGTGGTTTTCAATCGGAACCACGACGCACGGAAGGCCGAGGGACGCTATTTCGTAGAGACTGGAAGCTCCTGCCTGGCTCACGACGCATTCTGCTATCTTTAGGTATTTCACCGAGTCGAGAGTGAAGGGAACTAGGGAAATTCTCGTCGATTCGACTTCCCTTAGATCCGACGGTTTGATTCTGGGTCCAAGAAGAACCACAAGGTATGCGTCCAATCTCTCGCTGAGAAAGTTTGCATTCTTTATCAAAAACTGGACGAGGCCCTTCCCTACTGCCGTACCTCCTATCGTAAAAACCACGAACTTGACCGACCGGGTTTGCCCAAACAATTTCTTTGTCAATTCGCTCTTGCTTTCGGTGGGAGGAGGCTGGATCACGGGGCCCAGCACATGAAAGTTCTCGGCTACCCACCTTCTCGCACCGCTGCTTTCGGGGAGTGCGTCAGGAGTGTCCAAGAAGATCCTTAGCTGTTGATTGAGGTATGCTTTCTTCAACATCCGGTTTGCCAAACTGATTTTCAATTTGTTGATCGGATTTGGAGATTCCGTGTCGAACGCCACGTAATCAGTCAGGACTATGGTCTTTGGGGAAGGGACAGCCGGCGGCGCCTTGTCCCACATGAAGGAGAATAGTGTTTCCACGAATTCGTCCTGAATTAAGAGGTCGTAGCTGTAAAGAAAGGGCTTGATGAAAGCGTAGTTTTTCTTGGCTGCTTCCTGTGCCTCCGCGGTGACCTTTGACATGTCGGAAATTTTCCCGTGCTCGGTGTTTTTCTCAAAATAAACACTCAAACTTTCTAGTTTCGGGCAGATCTCAAGGGTCCTCTCATTATTTTTTTGGAGGAAGGTTAGGGCGGGTTCGGCGGCAATCCAGTCGAGCTGCAAATCCACGCCGGGATTCAACTCGCGGAGCTTGTTGACTACGGCCAAACTCCTTCTAACGTGTCCTAACCCGACCGAGGAAACTCCATAGAGTATCCTGAGCGGTCTAACACGATAAGCTGAGTCCTTGACCTTATCGGTCCTCGTTGTCTCTTGAGAAGGCGTGCGCATTTTACATCTACGAGCCGTTTTGTTTTCTTCTAGGCTTCTATTAGTTCACGTGTAGCGGAAGTGAGAACACGCGGTTTCCCCTTTGTAATTAGCACATCGTCCTCGATCCTTACACCACCCAGTGACGGGACATATATTCCAGGTTCTACTGTAAGCACCATGCCTGGCTCGAGATGTGTTTTTGTTCGAATCGACAGGCTAGGACCATGATCGTGTACCGCGAGTCCAAGCGAATGACCGAGCGAGTGAATGAAGCGCCCCTTGTACTCTGTCGAGTTGATTACCTTCTCGGCTTTCAAGTGGGCTTCAGCTCCCGTGTTTTCAGGAGTACAATTCTCGATTCCAACCTTGTTTGCCTCTTTCACGATTTCGTACATCCTCTTTTGCTCCTTTGAAGCTTTGCCATAAATCAAAGTCCTCGTGATATCAGAACAATATCTCAAGTACTTTGTTCCGTAATCCATCAAAACAAATTGTCCATTTTTGAGTTTAGCTTGACCTGCAGTATAATGAGGCAGTGCACTGTTCCTTCCAAAGGACACTATTGATTCAAAAGAGACGCCTGAACTTCCAGCTCTTTGCATGGAGTAGGCTAATTCTGCGGCAATTTCGGTTTCTGTTATCCCATCTTTCAAAAGCGAGGGAATCTTCTTGTAAGCTTGGGATGCGATGCTGCATGCTTTTTGGATAGTTTCAATCTCCGTTTGGTCTTTTATCGCACGACACGCGGTGAGAGGCTCTTCAACGTCCACAAGTTTCGAACCTTTGAAAATAGACCGCGCCGTCTTGAATGAAGATACGGTCAGGTCAGGATAATTAATCCCAACTGATTTCACTTTGTTTCCAGCAACTTTTCGGATATCGTCTTTTACCTTCTTGTAATTGGTATAGATGGCAATTCCATCACCATAGGCTTTTGCGATCTCCTCCTCAAGTGGAGAAGTGAAAACGGAAACTTCGCCGTTTCGTTTTGCCAAAAGAGCTGAACCCTCGAAGAGTCCCTTTGGAAAGCCAGTAATGTAAAAGAAAGTATAGTCCATATGCGGCTCGCCGCCATTTGTAACAAAAATCAGATCAGGTTTGACCGTGATCTTCGGATTCTTGTCGATCTGCTCAAAGATTCTTTTCGTGCGTGTTTTTGAGATTGTGGTTGGCAAGGGCTAGAATTATTCCCTCTACTGCCTTCAACTTCAAATTTCGATTATTACTGTTTTTGCTTTTAGTGATAGAGACACCAGCGAAAGTCAACGGAGAGAATAAATGGCCCACGTTGATTCAAAGAACGAGCAGACAAAATGGTAATCCTGACTGGAAATAAGGTCAGAATACGATCACTCGAAAGTAACGACTTGGAGGAATTTCATCAGTGGTGGAACGATCCCGAATTTGCAGGAGATTTTGCTAGTTTTGCTCCGATGAGTTTCGACGAAGTTGAAACACTCGTGAAAGAAAGTAATTTCTTCATGGTCGAAAGGAACTTTACTGATAGTATCCAGAAACTCGGCTTCGTTGCTTACTACAATATTCGCACGGACTATCCCTATCTTTATGAAATAGGATACAGGACGCTACCAAGCGAAAGACGGAAGGGATATACTACAGAAGCTGTTAAGCTCTTGGTCGATTATCTATTTTCCACGATGGATATTGAGAGACTCGAGTCCGTTACTGATATTGAAAACATTCCGTCTCAGAGAGTTTTAGAGAAAAATGGATTCAGAAGAGAAGGCATACTTAGGAAGCGTTCGCGAAACAACAAATCTGGATATAGAGACGAACTCATGTACAGTCTTTTGAAAGAAGATAGACTTTAACAGTTTTGAAAAACGATTTCTTTTTCATTGAGATAATACAAGATTTCCTGTATCAAATGAGAATTTGCTCCTTCCTACCTAGTGCGACCGAGATTATCTATGCACTAAACCTGCAAGATGAACTATACGGAGTTACTCATGAGTGCGATTATCCGCCCGAGGCGAGAAAGAAACCGAAACTCACTGCAAATAATCTCGCATATTCGACGAATAGCAAAGAGATTGACGCGTCCGTGAGAGAATCCCTTCAAAATGGGAGTCCCATCTATCATCTTGACCGCGCGGCTCTATCAAAGGCCGCGCCGGACATTATCTTCACGCAGGAACTCTGCGAAGTCTGTGCAGTGTCATATGGAGAAATACAACGAGCATCTGCAAAGCTACCAAACAAACCAGAGGTAGTTTCTCTCGACACGTTCACCCTGAAGGATATCATGAATTCGATCAAGAAGGTCGGATCAACTTGCGGGCGAGAGAAAGAAGTGGATGATTTCGTTGGTGAGCTGAACTCGAGGATAGAGAAAGCCACATCGCTTGTAAAACAAATACAAGAAAGCCAGAGCGGGGAAGAAAGAAAAAAGAAAGTTTTTTTCATGGAATGGATCGATCCTGTCATGTCTGGCGGTCACTGGATGGCGGAACTGATAATGCGCGCAGGCGGAGACGACATCTTCGCGCTACACGGTAAGAATTCTCGAAGGATCAAGTGGAATGATGTTGTCGAGTATTCGCCGGATTACCTCATAATAGCCCCTTGCGGATTTGGAGTCGAACGGGCTGAAAGAGAAGCGCAGGTTTTGAAAGAACTTCCGAAATGGAATGAAATCCCTGCAGTTAGAAATCATAACGTCTACGCTTCGGACGGAAATGCCTATTTCAGTCGGCCCGGGCCGCGCATAGTCGACGGTCTCGAAATTCTGGTTTCGATTTTGAATCCAAAGCTCCGTAAGTACTACGAAAAATACGGAGCCAATGATTTCAAGCAAATTATGGATTCTTTGTAGAAGAAGAAATGGTTGAGCCTAGATATTCTAGGATCGCTTTCTTTAAAATCTCCGAGAATGTCCAGAAGCATGTTATGTCAGATTACCTTCACTCCCGACTTTCTCGCTATCTCTATTTGCTTCGGATCTCGAGAGGAAAGCGAGCCATCGAGCTGCTGTGCAAGTACTATGTAGATGCTATCATAAATGGCCAAGCCATTTTCTCTTGCATTTTGAAAAGCTTGATGCAGTAAAGATTCTGATTGCCTAAAGATCTGGATGTTCGTATCAATGAAGCTGAGCAGGACCTCGAATGCCTTTTCAGCCTGTTCTTCGTTAATGCGTCGGCGTCTAAGAGCTGTCAAAATGGCATTGCAAGATTCTGTTATGACGAGCTCGGTAGC
>JASHOD010000049.1 GCA_030041295.1 Nitrososphaerales archaeon | reverse complement strand
CTTGCACGATGTCTGTCTTCCTTCCCGAAAGCATTTAAACGAACGGCAGAGAAAGTGAAAAATGCTTCAAAGAAGAATATTACTTCCCTTACTTCTGGGCTCGTCGTCTAGCTTGGTTAGGACACCGCTCTGACTGCACATAACGCAAGAAAACGGCGGGGGTCGTGGGTTCAAGTCCCTCCGAGCCCACTCATTTTAGTAGAAATGGAAGACTTTTTAGCTAGCTTTTCGTAGACTCAAGTTAGAAAAAACACTTGACAGAGAGTAGCTATTGGAAGCCAGAGGATTCTGTAGTTCAGGATTTCCTTGCAAAGATGTTTAGACGCGCACACTCTGAGCACAGTAGACGTTACTACAGGTTTGGAATCAACAATTTTGTTTCATTCTGCAACGAAACCAAGGTGCGCTCTGTTAGCCAAAAGAGGATCTACGAGATACTGGATTCCTACGTATCTTGGCTCGACAAGAAGGGAACCAAGCCAAAGACAATTGCGGACTATATGTCAGCAATTCGCAAGTTTCTTGGCTATATTGGAATAGAAATCGAGGTCGGCAAATTCAAGAACAAAGTGACTATGCCCCGAGTGATTAAGATCCAAGACGAGCCGCTGACAATCGAAGTTGCAAGAAAAATACTTTCGTCAGGCAGACCAAATCCTCGAATGAGCGGACTCATCCTTCTTCTTCTTAGCTCGGGCTTGCGACTCGGCGAGGCTCTGAGCATCAAGGTCAACGATATTGATCTGAAAGGAAGCCCTGCGAGTGTGAAAGTGAAGGCAGAATATACAAAGACTAGACAGGCAAGGGTAGCATACATGAGCGACGAAGCACGTGATGCGATCTCGAAAATAATTGAGCGCGCCTCTAAAGAGAGATTAGTTTTCGACTATTCAGGAGATCTTTGGGTCAGAGAGAAGGTGGCTAATCGAACTTTCAGGGATGTAGTCAAACGCGCGGGATTAGGGGAAAAGATAGAAGACCACCGGATCCACAAAATTCATTTTCACAACTTTCGAAAATTCTTCTTGACAAAGGGAAGCGATATTATCGGAGAACACGCCGCACATGCGCTTTGTGGACACGGCTTTTACATGGACACTTATTACAAAAAGAGCGAAAAAGAAAGACAAGACGACTACTTGAAACTCATGCCCTATCTTACCGTTTGGAAGGACAGAGGTATTTCCGCAGCTGAACAGAAAGTAGAGCTGAATAAACATATTCTTCGAGTTGCGAAGTATTCAGAGCAGGAGATAGACGCACTCAACGTAGCAAAGTTGACGGATGAGGAGGTCGGTGAGCTCGCAAGGCAACGACTGTCTAAACAAATAGAAGCTACAACGGCGACAACGACGGCAGAGCTTGATGAAACCTCGAAAAATAAATCGTCTCTAAATGAAAACCGCCCGAAAGAGGAAGCTGTCAGAATTGCGGATGTGGATCGATACCTCGCAGATGGATATCATGCTTCTATGAACCTTGGAGATGGAAGAGTCATAATGCAACCTCCAGGAACATGGCGATGATGTGGATTCCTGTTTGCTAAACTGAACTATTTTCTTGAAGGCAAAGATAAACAGTTCTCTTTCCGACCTTCACTTTATTCAATGGCTTATTTTGTGGCCTCAGCGTGAGAACTAGCTTGCTTCTACCAAACTTCAGTTCTCTAGATGGATTCGATTTTTTTTTAGCTAAAGATAGATTCAATTCTTTAACTGATGTAGGATCCAAAATTCTTTCGATTTCGCTTGATGGAGCTCCCAAGAGTCTCTCAAGCGATTCCAAGTCAATTTGCCCTTTCTTCTTTATTAATTCGAGTGCTCGTTCTTGCAATTCGGGTCTTTGTATATCCTTTACTCTGTCCGATGATTGAAACTTCGAAAGCAAGTAGGAAACGTATTTTTTACTCACCAAGCTCGATAGCCGTTTGAGATCTATTTCTACGACCAGTATCTGATTGGTTCTTGGTAGATTTCTACGAATTAATGGTAGCACTTTCCTAGCGGCTCCTCTGGTCTTCTCGATAAGAAGATGCGAATCTATTCTCCCTTTCGCTGCTTCTTCCAAGAGCCAAGACAGCAGGAATTCTTCACCAGCTGCATTGGCAATTCCGGAATATATCGGAGGTAGGCCTGGTGAAGCAAAACTCGACATAGATTGAACGAGGGGAGCTTGGGGAAAATATACAGGATCAGCCATTCCAAAACTAACTGAATAGGCCCTACTTCTCAACCTCCTAATAACAACTGATAATGCGCCTTGCTCTCTTACGCTCTTGTCTGAGAGTCCATACATTTCTTTCTTGGATTGAGGAAATCTCTTAATCTTTACAATCCAGCCTTTCTCGATGAGTTTTGGTAACAAACGATTTAGAGTATCTCGTGATAGGTCTGTAGAGAGAACCAACTCTTCAAAAGACAAATCATCAACTTCAAGCGATGAAAGAATAGTATCTACAGTATTTGATACTGTTTGACTGACTCGGTTTTTAGCCATCGGACTGATCAGTCCGATAGCTATCAACTTAATTAGAAAATCATTACTCCATCGTCAATTCATGACTAAAAAACAAGGATTGAAGGTTTGGCAGATACCGGTTACCCGCAAACTGGACGAGCTCGTCACGCAGGCTGTTGATTTGGATACTCATGTTTCAAGGTCCGACTATGTTCGCGAAGCGGTGAGGGCTAAATTAAGATTAGACGGCCTGTTGAATCAAAATTCCATCCCCGGGGTCGTCGTTGGGAAGGATCTATAATGGCCAATCTTAGGGAATTGAAAAGATGGGCCGCGAGTGTTCCTGGACACCCACATTTCAGGCGAGTAATGTCGCTGGAGCAGGACGAAATTTCGTCAGAAGAGTTCGCAACCAAGATCAAAATATTTCAACATCTCTTCGACAGCGAATTGTAATGGTAAGTGCGGGGAGGTCTGACGATGAGCAAGCTGCTTCTGCCTTATACCTGTGCTCGTTGCGGAGCATCTGGGTTCATGTCACTCGAGGAACTGCGGAGACACCGGAATTATGAATGCAAGGAAAGAAAAAATTAGGGCACGCATAGGCGCGAAAAAATTGAAACAACTAAAGGGAGGATCTAGTGGTCCTCGAGTTAGCCCACCGGAAACTGAGTCAGCCTCCTTATGAGAAGCCATTTTCACTGGATGGAGCGTTCGATAAGAATTATTTTGGCAGTGTGATTCTAGAGTGCAAGAAAACATCAACTGCGATCTCTGTGGTAAAGAGCTATATCCCAACGAAGCAATACCCGGTCAACAGGCACTTGAAACTCACAAGATCATCGCTCATGGTGAGCCAACTAAGAGATTCAAAGACATAGCGCTGGTCCGGGCTGAGATCAGCAACATTCTCACCACGTCGCCTAGAGATATGCAAGCTCGGGAGAAATATGCTACAGTTTCTCGTATGGCTTTCTCTCACTTCGAATCTAATGGCTCTTTCTTCTTTGACAAGAATAAACGAGAAGGATACTGGTTTGATGTTCAATCAAAACAATTGATGCCGCTGGATTCAGAGAAATTTAGGTCGTTCTTATTTGTCAGATTGGAAGTGAATCAGATGGACACACCGTTTGACTGGATTCTAAGTGAACTGAAAGATCGCGTAGCTGAGCAAGCGCCAAAGGTAGAACCTCACGCCTACAGTTATTTCGACGAGAAGAAATCCGTTTTATACGTAAACAACAAACCGGGAAGAGTTATCAGAATCACTCCGGACAACGTGGAGGAAATAGACAATGGCGAGGGCTGTCTTTTCCTTTGGGATGAAGATTGGGAAGAGTTCGAGATCGTAAAGTCTGACGGCATTCACACCATCGAGAAGCTCCTTTATTCTGAATACAGTTTGGACGCGAGCAAGGAAGCTCTAGGACTTGAGGAGCTCACTGTGCTTCTAGACTGTTATGTTCAGTCTGTTTTCTTTCGCTCAATTGTCTTACACCGACCATTGTTAGCTCATATTGGTCCTTTCGCCTGCGGCAAGACCACGATGCTAGTTCTAATCGGTATTGTGCTCTTTGGAAAAAACTTTGAAGTATTAGGACTGGAGGAGCAAAAACAGGATGCCGCTGTCGCGTACGTTACAAATTCAGTTTTCGGAGTTTTCGACAACGCCGATGAGCGAATCAAGTGGCTACCTGATCTTCTGGCTCGAATTGTAACAAGACAAAAAATTCCCCGCAGGAAACTCTATACGACGAATACCCTCGTAAAATATCCTGCGGATTGTCTTCTTGGAATAACTGCACGTACTACTCATTGGGCGCGCCCTGACATTATAAGCCGCGCACTCATAGTGAAATTTAAGCAACCGGAGACCTGGCACGATGAGCAGAAGACCAAGCAGACTGTAATTGAACATCGGAACGAGCTGATTTCTAGCTTGATCATTCGAGCTCAAGAGATCATAAAACGGCTAGAGCAAACAAAGTCAGAGCAATATGAATCCCCGAGCCGATTAGCCAGCTTCTATTCCTTTGGAATGCGCGCAAGCTTCGATTCGGCTCTCTTTCAAGTGGCGTTTTCGAAGGCACTTTCTATACAGAATGCACTGGCAGCGGAAGAGGAAGAGATACTTCTAGCGGTTATCCGTGCTTGGCGTGACAACTCCATCGGAGAAAGAGATATTCAGGGGAATCTGAAGACGTGGACTGATTGGAAAACCACCACCCAACTACTTGCAGAGCTAAATCAGACAGCGAAGAACGCAAGCATCGAATTTACTTTTCGAGCTAATCAGGTCGGTAGTCTCACACGAAGAATTAAGGAAAATGAAACGATGTTCAGAACAGAAGGAATTCGCTTCCATGTGCGACATGGAGAAAGGGGTACCGAATGGTGCTTTAATATTCCAGCGAAGAAAATTGTTGAGGATAGACCTTCAGAAGTGTCAGTTCCATCAGGTCAAAGCCAAATTGAAACTTGAGCGCTGACAGAACTGACGGTAATTCCTAAGGAGGTCTTTTATCCATGATTAGAGCGTGATTTTTCTGATTGTTTGATTGCTTTTTAGGGATCTGGCAGGGGTTTTGTAGAATTCTTCAAGGAAATCTCGTGTTGAAATATATGATTTAATGTTTTAGCTGAAAGCTACAAAAGAAAGAATTACTGTGATTTCGAAGACTTTACTCCTAGCGAAAAAAAGTTATCACATGTAATAGAGATACTTGGTTTCAGGTGTAACGCCTGCGTGCAGTTCTCTCAGAATAGTTCCAACCTGCCTTGAAAATTGGAGTGTGATTGGAAGAAAGCTGGTAAAATCAGAACTATTCCAATTGAGCTTGCAAAGACCAAGTATCTCTCTAAGAATGATATCAATTGGTGTATCTCCGATATGCTGTACGATTTCCAAGGGCCTTGGAACCCTTGGACCTGGATAAACTTTGAGAAAAGGAACATACGCCTTCGTGTAAAGTAGCCAAGCAGTTTTGGGCAGCTCAATCATAGTTCCTCTAAGCACAGGGATCTCTCCTTGACGGAAGAATTTGATCCGCTTACTACCTTCTAGTATTGCAACAAAGTCCTTCTTGGGGATAGATTGCAACGCACTCTTGAAGCCCTGGAGTTCCCCTTCATCAAACATCGAAGACTTGTGTATCACAACTCTGGAAGGCATGTGCAAAGTGTAGTCTCGGTAATGCTCTAGGGCGGTTCTGAGCAATCTCTCTGCGCTATCTGAGCTAAGCTTCGGTGACTGTCCTTTACGCGGCCAATCAAATCGATCTCCGCGAAGGACCAAGCCTTCTCCTTCTGGAGTAAACACTTGAGCTAAACTTACTCCAACATGGCCACCAAAAACCTGCTTTTCTTTGTAGAAGGAGACCCCTACAAAACAAGTTCCGGGATCTATTCGCGACAGTCTCCAGGGCCTAGTTTCAGCCTTGTAGAGAATCGCTACTGTTAAGTTCCATGCGAGAGTTGATTCATGTTGCATCTTTCTCTCTTCGAGTTTATGAAACGCGGCAAGCGTATAAGGCAGGATCATTTGCGTAGGAATCTTATATTTCATTGCTTTTGCTTTCAGCAAGTGATGAAAGTTCTCGGCAGCACGCTCTTGTATTATTTCACCATAAGTGGATTCATACTCGGGAAGATAAGTTAGAAGACTTTGTTGATCGAAGTCTACCCGATCATCCCTCTTATCGCCTTTGGTTTTGGAGCGTGTTCGAAAGATTCTATCTTGCGATGCGACGCAAATATCCATTATCTCCCTCGGCGGAGCGCATATTACAACATCGGGGCTTTCCTCTTGTTCCC
>JASHOD010000048.1 GCA_030041295.1 Nitrososphaerales archaeon | reverse complement strand
GACTTTCGAGCGCAATCAAAAACAAACCTGCCGCGGCCCCTGCATAGAAAACAAGGCTTAGGATTTTTCTAAACAATGTCTAGTAAACACACACCATTACTCTGGTTCTCAAATCAAGAGCATAACCGCTCGGTGCTAGTATTTTACTGGCAACGATCCGCAAATTTGGCGCCCTTTAATCTGGTATTCACTCATTTCCTTCAATAGCAACGCTATAGTAGGCCCTTCAAATAGTAGAATGTAAAGGGTTCTGTTCAATCTTCATGGTGATTTTGCGAGTTTAGCGCAATTGTTCAATTTCGGGTGATTAAGCAAACAGACCTGTCGGCATTGGTTTCTCAGTTTCGGGAGCTGGTAGCAATTGAAATTTCACGGATTTGAAAATTTCAGCGTTTGTTAATACATGCGCTTGTAACCGAGCTATTTTTTCATCATCAACTGGCAAAGTAAAGCTCAATGCATTCGCCAATCGTGGCGGGATAGATGGTAAAGTAAAGACAATGATTCCATTAAACATAATCTCTTCTTTTCTTGCGATTTCCTCGCATTTTGTATAGGCTTTTCCGAGCTGAACCTCATCCAATAAGACGCAGAATACCATAAGTTTTCTCGAAATGGAACTCTTAGGAGAGGCCATATCTAATGAGACAATTGAACCTAATTTAGAGATTTGCTTAGTAGTTCTAGCCAATTCTTTCCTTCGTTGATTCCCGCTCTTTGAGCTGGTGTCATCCCTTCTAGTGCTTGGTGTGGCTTTACGAAATTGTAATGGATTCTTTGACCTTTTTCCTCAAAGGAGCTGAAGGCATGGACGTCGCCGTTGAAAATCTCAAAAAGCTTTACGAGCTTCAAGACATTGGAGAACGTATCATAGATGCAAATTCCAGAGACAGAGAAGATGCTTGCATCACCCGAAATTGAACAGCGAAAATATCACCCGAAGAATGAACAAAATCCATTAGTTAGTCGATTAACAGCTTTCTGATAGGAACCGAAGTAAGTATCTTCGCATAGATGGGTCAGCTTGCTTATTCTATTTTACACCAGTCCGAGGGTCAGTCGGATCTTCTTGCTCATCTCGACCGGATTTTGATTTTTTTCTATGAATATAGCGAGAATGACTCCTCTATCCTCAAGGTAGATGAGCAGAGTCTGCTGCTTCTCTCGAATGACTGCAATTGACTCCACACGCGAAAAGACTCGTTCAACAGATTTTGCTTCTCCAATCATGATAGCTAACTTGAATGCATCCTCTCTCCAGCTTTCGATCTCTTGGGGATACTTGAATGGGGAGGGTTTACTATGAACCGGTCCCGAAATCAGTTCGCCAGTGTTGCTGATTACAAAGACGCAGATGAAAGATTTGTCGATTGAAAGTACCTGTTGGGCGAGCTGAGTTGCTTCGGTGTCCTTCATGATACATGCACCAGCCCGACTCTTACAATCTCTTCTTTGGATGTTTTTATCTGTACTTTACGCAGATCCAAAGATCCCGAGACTATATGCGTAATTGAAGCGGACAACCCTGCTGCTTCATCCATCCGATCTATGTCTATCCTGATTAGAGCTAGTGTGCGGCTGAAACCGTTGCTACTATCTTGTCTTTCTTCCAGATGTTGTTTTGCGCTCTGAATCCTATAACGAGCAAGAGACCGCCCAGAGTTTCCATGAGAGATCCCAGCGCTATGTTGTATTGAGCGATGATGCTCATTCCGTGTATCGCCTGTCCCGCTCCGCTGTCGAGGAATAACTGTCCCGCGATGAAGAAGAGCACTGCAACAGAGATGTACTGCCATCCTTTGCTGAGCAATCCGCCCTTGTGACCTCTCAAATTCTTGATCGCGTAGAACCCCATCGCGATGAATACTCCTATTGTCAGAACGCTGAAAATTAAACCGAGTGCCACGCCGGATATGTCTGTAATTTTGTGTCTAGATTCACCTCCGCAATTCATTCCGCGCTTCCGTTATTGCGCGTGTCAAGCTATCTGAAATCTTCACGCCATTTGGATGCAATTTATCTTGGATCTTCGCAACTATGGATGTCTCTACGCTGATAGCTCTTTCACCAAAGAATGTCCTGAGGCATTCAGAGAATAGATCCGGTTTCCTCGCGATATCGCTCCTCTCGTGGTTGTAAATCGTCTTGAACCTATAGTAGATGACAGTTTTGACAGTCGTACCGAATACGTCCAGTCCCTTGTCCACGCATTCAAGTATTCTTTCGTCGCCATCAGAAACTGTAGTAACTTGAAGTGACATTGGTTTCCGTTACGCTCTTTGCTCTGTCTGAATTTATGACCGCATAAGGTAAATGTGGCTATATTGCATGTGTGGAGCCGGAGTACGAATTTAACGGTCTAGACATGCTGTAAAGAACGACTAGTTAGTGAAAATCCGAATTCGGCGAATTTCTGCTTCACGCAAAAGGAAAGAGTCAAGAGTTCTCACTCGTGATTAACCGAATCTGAAACGAAATCTGATCTGTCACTTTTGCGTTAACGTTTGCAAAACCAGCAGCTCCAATGTAACCTACCCCTCCAGGACTCAAGATTGTGGGGAATATGCTATTACCGAACAAATAGCCTGAATTCACGGTGCTGTTCACTGTAAATGACGCGCAATTCGAGTCTACGTGTGGATCCTTGGATGGCAACGAACAATAAAAGATTGTGAGCGCACCCAGCGACGAAGCTCCGGAAGTTAACTGGACGAAAATAGAATTCAATTGCTGGCTAGTATTTCCACGATTTTCTATTCTGGCAAGATCGGTGTAGTAGGTCTGTGGTTGGGGCGATTCATTTAGCGACCGAAAGAGGCTGAGGGACACTTCGAAATAATTCTTCGATCGAGATTCGAATGTTGCACAAGGGTACACAAGGCACAAGGATGTAGCCGTGTCGTTTCCCGGCGAAATAGAAAGATTTGCAAATGATGATGATGAAGGGTTGTTGTCCATCGAAGAACTGAAAGATAATGGGAACTTCGCCGCACTCGCGCTAGATAGCATCAACGCGATCCACATTATGAAAAACATAGAAATCGCTACTCCGAAAGTCTTCATCTTCCTGTTTCTTGTTTGGAACGATGCCAATTCTACTAGTCGCCTATCTCACATGAAATGATGAAGTTACTCAACGACAGCAAGGTCGCAGAGATTATGATCTTGCTTTCTTAAAGCTTGGACTAGTTCTACTAGACTTTCTATTGTTGCATAGTCCTTATCCGCTCGCGCCTTTATTCGCCCTACAACTTCTCTCTCTACCATCTCGGCGGATCGCCCGAAAATACTATGAAGCGCGGTGACGAAGGCTTGAGGATTTGCAAGGATGCCTTCCTTAGGCGAATCTCCCAGTACAATCATTCTCCACATTATTGCGTACTTTATTCCAGGACCGAATTTGCCTAGCCCCTCGTCGATACATTCCATTAGATCGTAATCGTTCAACGAGTGCTGCTTCCCTGTTGGCTTTGGCCTTGGCACGAGGTTCTGGGAGGTCATGTGTTCCATTAAATTATTCGCGGTGCTGCGATATTTCGATTTTTTCCGAGGACGAACTCCACGGGAAATATGAAATTCGCTTATTTGGCAATCATTACGACTCGCGATAGTCTAAAAATCAGGTCTTGATTTCCGGATTCGAAATCCGGTTTTGATATTCTCGTATCGCGCAACGGTTTGGGTTTAACTATCCGTAGGAGTTGAGATGCGTCGAGCTACTGTGCGATGACTGAACCTGACACTGACTGACCGTTAGCGAAGGAAATGACGTAGTTGAATGTCTGACCTGTAGTGATTGATTGCAAAGTTCCGTATGGGAAGAATGTGTACGAGCTGACTTGACCTGCTGCAAGGGCGTTGTTGCCCGAGAGAAGGTAGTCAGTCCCACCATTGTTTCCCCAACTAGTCACTGCTGTGATGCCTGCACCTGTCAGTGTGATTGAGGTGATAGTAGAGGCCGAACCTGGGTTGTTTAGAGAGAAAGTGACGTATGTGGCGCCTGATGCTGGAGGATTTCCAATAGCTAATGGTTCCGTTCCTCCGTAGAGTGTGGCGGATGAGAGAGTTACTGTCTTTACGTTCGAACCGAACAGACCGAACGTATAAGCTCCGACGACGAGTGCCAAGACGAGTGTTCCTGCGATCAGGATGATGGTCGCAATGACGGGTGTAACACCCTTCTTGTGGAAATCCATGAACCGCATGCTGTGCGCATTGCGAATTCTGCCAATATCATTCTTGTGCATTCCAAATTCGTATTCCAGTTTCTCTCGCTATCGATTGCCTCGTGCTGATAATCAAATAGCGTTTTATGAATATCATAAAAAGGAAAATGTATAAAACACAACGAGCCGAGTTCCAAAATTCATTCTTCACAACAATCTCCCAGTTCAAATTTTCGATCTCTCGTAGTGCGCAAAAGAGGTTCAATTCAGTGGTAACAATCGTGCCAGGAAGGATATGACGCTAAGAGCTTGTTAGGGCATTACTTCTAAACATTTGAAAAATTCCTTCTGGCGGGTCGATAGATGAATAAACAGTAAAATGGTAGAAAAACCAGCTACAATTACTTTGTAGCTCGCAAGTCTATCTAAAGGGAGAATTGTCAGTTCATTATCTAATTTGGAGCGCCACGACAGCGATATCGGACACGGGAACAGCTGAATTCCACATTCGTAGTGGTGGCAACTGTTCGAGACCTTGGTCTTTTATACAATCGCAGAAATTTTTTCCGAATTTCGCTGGGGCCTGTCCTTAAGGAAGTAGAACCTTTCCCGAAGAGTGTGTCTTTCCAAGAAAGTTCCGAAAACTAGCTGAGAATAACAAGTTAAGGAAGACTCTAGTTAAGAGAGAGTTAACTCATTACGTATAGATCATGAGACCTTTTTGCTCGAGCGTAACGTGTAGATTGTTTACGGCTCGGTAAACCTCTGTCTCCTTCTTTGCCCCTGTACACACAAGCTTCCCTGACGCAAATAGCAAAATCACGGTTTTGGGGTCTGCCATCCTGTGGATTAAGCCCGGAAACTGCTCTGGTTCGTACATCGACTTGGGCAGTTGGCGCGCGGCTTCTTCAAGGTGCACTTTACCTCCGAGGGATGCAGAAGCTACAATGTTTTGGATGTCGATTATCGGATCGTTTCTGATGTCAATGCTCCCTTTGCGCAATTTCTGAACGACCGTCTTTACAGCTTTCACAGCCTGCTCTTCCGACTTTGCGCCCGTGCATACCATCTTACCCGAGGAAAATATCAATGTCGCAGTTTTCGGAACCTTCAATCGAAAAACTAGCCCGGGGAACTGATCCGGATGGTACTCTACGTCGGAAAACGATCTTGTTATTTGGTTAAGGTCAACCGTCTGGTTGATGCTCGCTGATGCAACTACGTTTTCTATGCTGATGATAGCTTTGGTCTGCGGCAAGTGAGGTCTTTAAACACCCGTACAAGCCGTTATTTATAAACGGCCTATTTATAGTCATTCAACTTCTCCCGCCTGAAGGCAGGGAGATTGTAACTGGCGAAAAAAGAGGCGCTACAATAGGGCCGTTGAATCGAGCACTTGAAGCTATGTTTCTTGCAGCGATATGATCAACCATAGCTTCCAAACCACATGAGATACATCTGAAAGTATCTCTCTTGGGTCTGTTTTTCTTTTCCACGCAATGACACTCCGGGCACTCTCTTGATGTATTCTTTGGATTGACTAAAGCAAGAAGTACGCCCTCTCTCTTTGCCTTGTGCTCTATGAATCTTCGTAGTTCTCCGAATGCCCATTTCGAGTGTTTGTCTCTGCCCTCGTACCTAACCGTGGTCCTCGACCTTATGCCCTTCAAGTCTTCAACAGCTATCAGTCGATTCGTGCCTTTGGCTTTCGAGACAATACATTTTGAAATAACATGATTCGTATCCTTCTTGAAACGTCTTTCTCTTCCAGAAATTGTCTTGAGCTTCCCTTTTTGCATTCCTTGTTCTTACGTTCTGTAATTTGCTTCTTAGTACGAAGTACCTGTGTCGAATCTTCTCTGCTTGTTCACCTGAGAAGATTTCTCCATCGCTATCGATTGCGAGATTCTCGATTCCAAGGTCAATTCCTAGAGTTCCTTCTACGTCGTATCTCGACTCTTCCTCCTCGACGTCGATCAGTGCAATCAAATAGAAAACATGATTTCGGTAGATTAGGTCAGCCTGTCCTCGCAGTCCACCGGCTCTTTCTCTCTGGTATTCGCCCACTCTTGTTGCAAGCTTGATTCTCCCATTTAGTGTAATCAGAGATACACTGTCGATTCCATTCTTCCATGTTAGGTTGCGCTGGTCGTATTGAAATGCTCCATTTGGTCTGAATCTGGGTTGTATCGATTTATATTTCTTGTACGCTTCAGATACCTTACCTATGATTCGGATCACGAACTGCGAGTTGACATTGAATCGGCTGCGCATCTCTTGATAGAATAGCTTTTGTAGCTCATACTTGTTTGCGAGTTTTAACTCTAAGGCTTCTTTTGCTAGGAAGTTTGAAGCTCTATTGTACTGCTTCATAGTCTCCAGCAACAGTTGCTTTTCTTGTTGTGTGGCTTCGTAATGGCTAGCAGAGACGACTCTTAACGGGTGATAACCTAGCCGTTTCACACGCTAATTTATTAGTCAAATGCCTTCTCCACATCTCTTAGGATAGTTTTCAGATTAACTCTGAATCTTCATCGTCGTCAGAAAAACTAATGACAACCTCGCCTTCAAAAGAGTTGCGAATTTTTTTCCGATGCACGCGAAGTACCTATCATCATTTCATTCCTTCATGAAAATCATTCAAGAAGACGATTTATTGATCGTTCTTACTCCATTCGTCGGAGAATCCCAATTTAGGATAAAGTCAGATATTTTTTGGACGGGGACAACCGGAACTCCGTTGGGCAAAACTGTCAGCTGTTCGTCGTGTAAGGTGAGAATCACAGGAATTATTCTTTCCATTTCTTGAATGGTAGCAAGCACTAATTCGGATCTTTTTATCTGCCTCTCGGAGATGTTGATCATTGTTGCCATACCAACAGTTCTCTTCCAATGTTTGCAATCAACTGCAAACCCGATCTTGCTTGAAGTTGCAACAAGGTCGATCTCTACTCGGGGTTTTTTGATTCTAAAATTCTTGATTGTTTTGTAGCCAAAGGTTCTGAATGCAAGTTCGGCAAGCCCTTCGAATTGCTTCCAGTCAAGTTTTGAACTGAAAGCTTCGGTGTCTAATTCCTTCTTTTCAGTCATTCTTTTACTTGTTATTGCCTTCAAAGTCGCCAGCTGAAAAATATTTGCGAAGATGAAAAGGACGATGCACTAAGACATAACCGCATTCGTAGATATAGTATTATTGCTGTTATAGTTGATAATGGAATTCGCTTTTGTTTCCAATATCAAAAAGGAAAACTAGAGAGGATGCACTCTGAGATTATAACGCTGGACTTCACGAACGAGGCTTATACCTTGAGGAGTGAGAGAGTAGACCCGAGGTTTCGTGTTGGCAGGGTTTACGCAATGTACTAGCTCTCTTTCCTGAAGCTCGCGCAGAGCCCTGCTTACGTGCGAGAGGTGCTTTTCGACTTTTTTCGCCAAGTCAGTAGGGGTACTGACATCTTGGGACAGCCAAGAAAGTATCTTTAGTCTCGTGTCACTAGCTAGTACGAATTCGAAGTTTTGGTGCGACATTCGCTATATCAAAAAATTGCCCGTTCACGCTTTAAATGTTGCGAATTTACGACATAGTAAATTCTCATTAGCAAATATTCTCCGTTTTTGGAGGCAAAAACAATTCGAAATTCACCACGGCAAAGGGGTAGATCAACTCTTCTTTATCTCGCCTTCAGAGAGTAATTTAGGCATTATGGCTGGCTCCTCAAGCATCTTCGGGGTCAGTGTTAAAATCAAGACGGCCATCCAAGGGGTGACCTCTCGGGGCGCTAAGAGAATCACTAGCGACAAAACTTCAAAGATCACTGCCCCAAATTTGGACTTGAACAGTGGGATTCCAAGTGGAGTTACAGACGCAAAATAGTACTTGTACATGCCTCTACCAAAGAGGGCGAAGAAAATAAGGAAGGCAACGAAACAATAAACCAGAATTTCATTCGCCGAGAAGGGTTGCTGATTTCTTCTGCGACGGCTTAACGCAGTGAAAACCAAGTACAGCAGAAAAGCGACAAATGCGCCGAGCAGAAAATAGTCCAAATACTGATAGCTTGTTGATACAAATCCGGCCAGATTACTTGACAAGAATCCGAGAAACGTCGTAATTCTAACGGGGTCTCCAAGAGATGTGCTAAAAGTAGGAGGAGTATTTGACGCGCCGGGAGGGAGTCCCAGAATCGGAAAATTGAGTGACCAAAAATAGTTCTGGGGCTCGGTGAAAAGGTAAGGCGTGGAAATAAGAACTACAGCAGCCACATAAGAAACAGCATAGAGAATTAATTTCTTGGAAAAGCCGGCCGTGCCAGCAATAAAAATCAAGAAAATAGGAAATAGGACTATTGAGATCTGCTTTAGACCAGTTGAAACGGCAAGCGTTAGCGCTGAAAAAAGCCAATTTTTCTTAAGGAACAGGTACACCGCCAGAACGAGAAAGAATGTTGTTGGTGCGGTGTTGAGCCACATAAGATCGTTGTAGAACAGATTTATCGGATTCGCAACCCAAAACGCGGATACGGCGAAAGCCATCTTCTCGTTTCCGCCGAAAATAAATTCCTTTGCAATCAGGTATAGGGGTATCACGGTCAAAATGTCGAAGAGCACCAGAGGAACAGCTGGGAGCGAAAAATTGTTCCCTAACGCTGCAAATCCTGCAATGAGATAAAGAAAGAGCGGTGGGTAGTTGTATACGATTGTGTTCAGATGGTAAGGGTCTCGCAAGTTCAGTGGACCCGTTCCGCTGAGAAAAGGAGTTACGAGGCATCTGAGGTAGAGATCCCGGTAATCTGTGTAAGCCTCGATATGGGGCCATAGCGGAAATTGAAATACAAGGGGGAGGGCTGACGAGTTCGACGAGCAACTAGGAAGAGATGTTCTAGTCGTCAAAAATCCGACGATGGAGATCCCGATGACGAAAACCGCGCCTTTTACGAACGCAGAGAGCATTGTCGCTCTTGCTAATCCAAATTTTTCACCGAACAAACAGTTATCGACACTCTTCTTTTTTGGTTAGGAGCAGTTATTACAGTCAGGTTTGGTCGAAGTCTGGTAGGATTGTTTTTTAAGAATAATTGACACTTGAAAGGATTATAATTTGTCATCATCTCTCTCGGTTTACGAAGAACTTGCAATTTTGCTTGGAATTATCATATTTTCCCTGCTTGTTACTTATGTTTCGATAGACATACTCCCAGACGAAGACGCACAGAGAAAGACCTAGAGTTATTCCATTGATTAAGCGTATCGGGTTATGTAGTTCCAATAGGAGAGTATTTGCAAGGAAATGACCCTTTCCCCTGCATATTTTCAAGTTTCCTCTTCAATTAACCTGGTGCTGTTGCTTGAATGGTTCCTTGCTTCCATAGTTCTCGTCATCGTCGTCACTCTCGTCTATGTCTTTGTGCTCGGCAAGTCGCCTCCTCCTGAAGGCGTAACGGTTGCCAAGGTTGAAGAACAGCAACAGCAGCAAACACAAGCATCACAATTACTACAATCCGCGCCTGACGTGAATTCTGCACTTACGCAAGCCGAAGCTTCTCTTAGGGCGAACAACTATGCCGCCACAGTGGAGTACAGTACCCAAGCAATTAGCGAGAGTTTGAAAACTTTGATACAGCGATCATCGGGCCAAGTTCCCGAGAATATGGGAATAGCTGATCTTGCGTATCTCGTCCAGAGCAGGGCAAAATCTGCGCCTCAGTTTGCCGAACCTACCTACCGACTAAACAACCTTCGACTACGAGCTGTCCAGAACCAAGCGATCACTCTAGAGGAGGCTAACTGGGCTGTTTCCTTTGCAAAGTGGCTAGCCCAAGTTTGTTCTTCTGATCAGATAAAATTCTGAGTCAAGCATTGGTCAGTAAAAATGACTTAAACGATCAGAAAAGCCTTCTTGTCTCTGATTGCCTTATCGGTCTGTCTTAATACGTCTTCAAATGATTGCGCTAGGACTTCGTATTTCAAATCAATTTTTATCTTTTTTACCTGCTTTGAGAGATTTATAGAGTCGGTCGAATCCAGTATCAGGACAGTCTCTCCCTTGAAATCCTTTGGTATCAAGATTGCCTTGGGCGTTTTCAGGAACTTGACGTACATCCGCGCCGTCATGTAGGGGTTCACGACCTCCCCAAGATTAAGCCTCACCGTCAAATTCTTCTTTCCCGCTCGAGTACTTTACAAATTCATATACTAACATTCTCCTTTGTAACAGTTGCTGGGATAGCTGGTATCCGAGAAAGGAATCAGAATAATCGGTACATCAAAGGAAGAACAAGTAAAATAGCAGGGACGTGAACAAAGAAATGATCAAACCTCAAAAAGAGACAGCTGCCATTTGCCGATTCATATAGAAAAGAAAGCGATTCGCGCGCTCGGTATAGCCGAAAGTTTCTCTCCTTCGGACGATTTCTCAGTTCTGGGTGGTGTGGTGATGAGGAGCGACCTTGTCATTGATGGTTTTGGTGCGGGCACACTTAAGATCTCTGGATCAGATGCAACAAGATCAATCATAAAGCTGTACGAAAAACTCAAGCGTAACGACATCAATGTCATCCTCATCTCAGGTAGTGTCTTGAGTCTCTATAATATTGTAGATGTCGAGTACTTATCGAAGAATCTTCAAAAGCCGTTTATCGCACTGACATTCAAGAAGTCGCAGTCAGACCTAGCCAGAAACATAAGGGCGAAATTTGAAGTAAACGAGGCGAAGTCCAAGATCAAATTGCTAGAGAAACTAGGCGTTCCAAAGCAAGTAAAGCTCGAGACAGGTTATAGACTCTTCGTGAGAGCTGAGGGAATATCCGACGACGAAACGAGGAGAATCCTGGACAAGTTCACGCTCCAAGGGGCGATTCCGGAGCCAATTAGGGTTGCGAGATTACTTGCAAAGACGCTGGCCTCATCTTTTAGGGACAAGAGGAGGTAGGTACCTCCTGATTCTTTGAAAGGAGCAAGTATTGCACTTGTACTACTCACAGACGATGAGGTCGTAGTCGAAGAGCTATTCGATGATGAAGTACTATTGGATCCTGCTAGGACAATCACCGTCCCTGCCATTTCAGTAGGGTGGATTGCACAATAGTAATAATATGTGCCAGGAGCGATGAAAGTGTAAGTCAATGTAACCGTAGGCTGAATATAGTTAGAAACTGTTCCCCAGTTGACAAAACTTGGTCCTCCGACTGGAATAGAAGAGTCTGAAGCATTGGCTGATATCGTATGCTCTACACTATCATTATTGAACCAGTTTACGGTGGCGTTATACCCAACCACAACAGTGATGGTGTTTGGAGTGAATCCTCTGTCAACTCCGACTGACGCTCCTACTGGAAGCGTTACATTAACCTGCACGGGATCTAAGATTGTGGTCGTTGTCGTACTCACGTGATGCGGAGGATAATAGATCAGCTGATAATAACCAAGAGCTGCGCCCAAAAGTATTATGACGATTACTATTGCGGGACCTAGAGCGCGAACTGGTCTCGGACTAGAACTAGTTGGAAAAGAAGAGCTCATCGAAAACGAGATCAGATCTTACGAGCGAAATTTTCAATTTTCTCATTTAAGTATTTTCGGTCTAGCTCGAGCTAATGTTTCTTCTCAAGCCTTAAATACAAACATTCAACGCAATTTCGCAGAAGGTCATCCTCACCACTTTGTCAGAAGATTCTGAGAATGAGGAAAAGAAAGCTCAGGCTTCTTCCGAGGCGGAATCTCAAGCTCAGACAAGTAACGAAGAAAAATCTTCGACTGAAACAATATCAATTTCGCCTTCTGCTCCTCAACCTCAAAAGCCAAAGACCACACCGATGATAGGTAAGCCAATTGGTACTCCTGTCACTCCTCGCCCAACATCCACGCCAATTGTAAAACCGGCCGCACAGACTCAAACTCCAGTTGTCGGAGGACCTGCGTCGACTCCTGTTGCCTCGAGACCGGTAGGCACGCCAGTTGTAGGAACACCTCGACCCTCTGTTGGGACTCCTGTAGGAACGATGGGGCCCATTGTGGGAACGGTCACTCCTAGGCCGGGCATCGCTTCTCTAGCAGGCGTCTCAGCTCCGGGTGGTGCTCCAAAATTACCTCCTTCGAAACCGCCAGAATCGAAAGTTGAAGTTTCTAGGCGGAATTTCATCAAGGGATTAGCTATTGTCGGAGGCCTGGTCGCGGTAGGTTCCTTTGTTCCTTTGTTTCCTTACTTGGAAGCATCAGTTGGAGTTGGAACAGCAACTCCGGATCTTCCAGTAGTAGTAAATCCCAATGTAGCCCAGAATCAACTAGTACCCCTCAAACCTGCAGATGTGGGGAGTTTAAACTCGATTGATCCCAACAGCTCCTATTTCCAATATCCCTACATCGTTGGAAACACAAATGCGAATGCCGATTCTTTTGTTCAATGCGTGTTGATACGCATGCCCGCTGGATTCAACGGTGAAGGTTATTCTGTTACCGATACCTCGACTGGAGATCAATACATCGCGTTTAGTAGAGTGTGCGTTCACCTGTGGTGCCTTTGGAGCTATAATACGAACGACCCAAGAGGGCCAGTAGGGGCTTGTCCATGTCACGGCAGCACATACGTTCCCGGTTCCGGCACTTATCCGAAGACTCCCTCATTTTCTAATCAGGCACCGGGGACGGCCGTTGCTGGTCCAGCCTCGCTTCAGACTCCGCCTAACAATATGCTTCCTATAATTCAACTAACAATTGTGGATGGTTCATTTCACGCAACAGGCAGAGTTGGTGTGGTTGGTTGCGGCCAAAAATGCTAGTGAGAAACTAGAGGGAAGTTACACAAAATAATGTCGACACAGACAACAACTGAGGAAAAGAAACAAGTTAATCTGGTCAGGAAATTTTGGGATTGGCTGATCGATCGTCTCGATAGAACGGGGTGGCTCGCCTACAAATTCACGATCCCGAAGAGATTCGTCAGTCCTCTTCCATTTCTCGGATTTCTAACTTTCATCTGCTTTTTGATACTAGGGGTTACGGGCGCTCTCCTGATGTTGTTCTACACCCCGTCGCTGACTGGAGCTTGGCAGAGTGTCGAAACGATAAACAATGTCATCCCATACGGTGAAATTGTCAGAAACATCCATTACGACGCATCGAACGCAATGGTCTTTCTTGCGCTGGCACACATGTACTATAACTATTTCAGCGGAAGATTCAAGATCAGGAACGAGATAATCTGGGTTACAGGCATAATCTTTGGAACTATCACTGTGCTTGAGGCGTTCACCGGCTACGACATTATCCTAAACACACGAGCGGTTCTGGCGGTTAGTATCGGGGTGTCACTCAACTATTCTGCCCCCGTAATAGGTCCGCAATTGGTTCACACTATTTTCGGATCGGGCTTTCCAGACTTTATCTTAAGGTTCTATGCTCTTCACATCTTCATTATTCCCGTTATCATGATCGTTTTGGCTTTGCTCCACTTTCCAAGGATTTTGACTTTCGACATTCCAATCATCTCGGCGGTGTTCGGGGCAATCCTGCTGGTCGGCGGTCTATATCCGATCAGTCTCGGATCGCCCTACTATTGTAGCAGTGTAATCGCTGGATATTGCCAGACCGCCAATACGTATTCTTCTGTGTCGTTCACGTTGCCTGAATGGTACCTGACGAGTCTCTACGCCTTCCTCAGGACCTTCATGCCGAAATTTATAGCCGGAATTTTGCTCCCGACTCTCTTCATTTTGATGTTCATGGTGATCCCCTTTGTCGACAAGAGCAAGAAATTCTCTTGGAAGGATAGACCGTTCTTCACTGCATTGGGCATCGCGAGCATAGGGCAGATTATAATCACAACATACTGGGGATTTTTCATAGATGAGAGTCCTTCACTGACAAAGACCCAGGCACTGTTCATTGACCCGGTGCAGATATTCGGGGCAATGATACTGGTCGCAGCTCTCTCGTATGTCGGGACTTATGCTTACCTTCGTCGGCTAGCCGCGAAGGGAGCTGGAGGAAAGGCCGCAAGGGGAAGAAGGCCTCAGGCAGTAAACTTTCTTACTTCAAAGTGGGTGTTTGCGATCCTCGCTGTGATGCTTGGTTTCCAGATATTCTTGAACTTTAACGCTGCATTGGCTGCGATAAGGGGATTCCCGAATCTCGTAATGTTCGACTTGGGCGCTGTCGTGATGTTGTTCGCGATAATGTTCCATCTCTACAGATACTCGCGGCCGCTTTAGGAACAACAAAATAGCTGCTTTGCTTCTTGCTCGGAAACGGTCCCCTGGTTTTCAAACTGCTAGCAGCGAGGTTGGGGTAGGAAAAAGCTTCTCGCGCACCTATGGAAAAACCGAAAAACCAAATCTGCGGCTAGCTAAATCTTCTTCCGACGCCAAGGAACTTACCGCCGACATCAATGCCAAGACTCCTTCTTTTTCCTTACATACATGCGTGTGTGCAATCGACCTAGAGGGGGGTTCAAACAGCATGCATCGGACATAATTCTCAACTTAGTTCAAGGGGGTTCACTTATTGAAGATAAACGGATATTGGAAGAATTGTAATCCTTCAGTTGAGAATCTGGAATTCATAAGAACAAGCTTTCTAGTTCTTCATCATTCACGTTTCAGGGGACTGTCAATGGCGCCCTAAGGCCATGGCTTGAAAGCTGTTGATTAAGGACGCTCGCGCCGGTGAAATTCGCGCCTCTATTCGGCATATAAAAAAGAATGAACAAGCAATTACGATTTGAGACAATACCATTGCAATACCATGGTGCGGAGAGATGTGCCCTAAAATGAAGTCGAAAATCAGTTCATCGAATCCAAGTGTTGATAAGCTCAGCAACAGGACGCCTCATTGAACTCTTGTACTGACATGAAAGTTATGCATTTCAGAGGTTACCAAACTGCCTGCTTTTTCAGCTTATGTGATCATTGTACCGCAATACGAGTTACAGACCAGCTGCCAAAACGGGAGACCATCAGCCCTCATCGGGAGGAAGTACTATCGCTGTGGGTCTCCTTTACAGCTATATCCTTCTTCTTATTGCTCCAGATGAACTTTGACGACCAAGAGAGTCCGGGTAATCTGGATGCTACAAGCAATATTGCGATCGCGAAAACGAACCAATTGCTCAAGAGATACTGCCCGCTGGAGTAGATTCGGTACCCGTGATCATTGCTCCCGCCGATGTAAAGGAACGTCGCTACGTGCCAAGACATATCTTGAGTAGCATAGTTCCACACCGCAAGCTCAAAGACAATCAGGATCGGAGCTATGACCAGCGTCAAGGTATCCTTTAGAGCACTTCCAATTCCACGATCAAGTTGAATCAACAACGTGCAAAGCATCGCTATTGAGAAGAAGAAAATTGCTTCAGCGCCCTCAAAGCCAGTGGGCGCATGATAGAATGTTTTGATGAAGTTGCCCAAAGCATTGAAATCCAATGCATTGTATATTTTCGGGAGAATTGGATGCGTGTCAAAACTAACGCCATATCCATTAAGCCCGCCAAGGACGTCCGCAGCCATCCAGAATCCGAAAACGAAGAATCCGAAGATTGCTACGACAACAAGAGGCAGTCGAATCGCAAACGGAACCTTTATTCTTAGCCCAAAGAACCAAGTTACCGATTTAGTGTATCTCTGACTCAGCTTCTTTATTGGATCGATAAGAAGAACTCCGGCCAAGAATATCAACAATGCAATTTTGACTTCTAGCCATGCATCTGGGGTAGGTGCTGCCAAGCCGATAGGAGCCGTGAGAAGAGAATTAGCAAGATTGTAGGAGATTATCCCAGTGGCTCCGAGAATTAGCACAGAGAAAATGGCAGATTTCTTACCCATATTCTCGTTCGATTCCCCTTTGAAATTAAAGACAATGCTAATTTGCTTTTAGAATATACTTCTTGGTTCTATCCGAGAAGCGATCTCACCGTATCGATCAAGTTCTTGGAGTTTTTTTCTCTCTTGAACAGAATTGCTTCGTAACCAAGCATCCTTCCGATAGAAATGTTTCGGATCAAATCGTCCACTAGAAACAATTTACTCCCAATAGATGAGAACTCCTTGGACTTTTCTACAGAGTTCCTTATTTGTTCTAGTTGAGATTTCTTGCTACCGCCATCTTCTCTTCCGAGCCAAGACTCGAAATATGAGACTAACTCAAATTTCCTAAGAAAGGAGTTTAAGACATCGCGGGATTGCATCGAAGCGATATAGGCTTTGGATTGTTTGTTCCGAATCACCTCCAGGGCGGGTACAACGTCTGAGTAAAGTTCTGAAAGTTTAACAGCTTCAAGTTCTGATTGCTTTACTATTTCACTTACTCTCTCGAACTCTAAGGAACCGTAATTTTTTTCGAAAAAATCGGCAAATGAACTAAACTTGAGGTTCACTTCGGTTTCAATCCTGGCATGAAGATCCTTCCACTTTATGTTAAGGGTGGTTATCACCCCGTCAAAATCAAGTACGATGGCATGATTTGAATTACTCAAAGAATTTGCCAAGACCTTCTATTTTCTTGATCTGAGAGCACGACGCCGCTGTCCATTTGACGTATCATCGTAAATCCCTCCGGGTAGAGATCTTGGTGAGTGCCATACTCCTTTGGAGATTTTTGACCTAGACCTAACTGCAAATATGTGAAGGCTATGTTGAAAGAATTGTCTTGCCTTACCTTTGCAAGCGCGTACCCCCAAAGTGAGGCTGTCGTATGCCATTTACCATCAACTTCTGTGATCGCAGAATTGCCGGAATCATCCTCTTTGATATCGGTCGAGTAAAAGCCATGAGGTTTCCTATCCAGCGCCTTGACAGACTCGATCCCCAGTTTAGTCAATTTTTCTTCGTGAATGATGCGTGCTACGCTAGGTGTTCCGGTAAGACCTGTCAGGCTTATGTGTTTCATAGGATATTCTAATCTTACTCTTGTGCTGGAAGAGATGAGCTTACCGTCAAACCACAGAGAGTCGAAAGCAATATCTCTACCTCCAAAATATTCTTGCAAGACAAAATCCTTCATTGAACGGACCCTGCCCTGAATCAAGTTCAAGCTGATCCAGAGTTCAGCTTCTTTAGGGCTTGCAACTTTCAGGCTTAATCTCGCCCCTGCTCCTTCTTTCGCCCTAATCCATAGAGGAGTACCCATCATCTTGAAGGCCGCTTTGATGTCCTCGTGATTCGATAAAAAGTATGCATCTGGAACGGGAACGTCATGATCTCGCATGCATTTCCATATGAACTCCTTGCTTGGAGAAATTGACTCGACTTTAGGAAGAAAAGTCTTGGTCCCGAGTCTCTTAAATTCAAGTAAATGTTCAGCGACTACTTTTGCTTCAGAGCTCGGGTTGGGATGAACGAAGTCGATTTTGTACTTTCGAATCAATTCCTTTAATCTGCCCACAAAATATGGGTCGGAATGTCTGGGTGTTTTTTCTGCCGCATCTAGCTTTGGTAATTTAATGTAGTAGTCATTGAAATCAGTTCCCAATATGAACAGATCTAACTTGTTCAGCTTGGCTCCGAAGTTCAATGCGCGGGCAAAATTCACTCCACCGATGCCGCCAGATCCCGTAAGAAGTACTCTATTTGATTGCAAGAATTACCTGACTAACTCTCCTTACTTTGATTCCGATCTCAAGTCTTGCAGGGCTAGTTGATAAGCATCTACACCACGCACCACCCGCACATCGTCAATTTCGAGAATTTTCTCCAATAGAGAGCGATAGACTCTTCCACCTCGCATCAATATCGAGTTGTCATGCCAAAGAATGGTTACAAATTTCACGCCTGAGTCTCTCGCACTATTAAGACCAGATATGACAAACTCCGATACATTTTCTTCACTAAGTTTTGAATAGGTAAATAGATATGCGTCCATGAATGTTATAGGAAATACAACCAGGCCATCCCTCCGATCTAGATGACCCGTGTTCCTGATATCGAACTTTTCCTTTGAGAAGTTCAAAGAGGAGTCATAAAGGAAACCTAATTGACGAAGGTAGGCAATCTGACTGTCAGAAATTCTGAGATAATGCGCTCGTGAGCCGAATGTCTTAGATCCGAGAACTTCTTCCAAAAGTAATTTTTCACTCTCGATGCTCTCAAAAGAGGCGGCATTGTTAATGTGTAGCCCTATCTCCCAACCACCGTTGAAAAGACCTTTGATTTCGTCCTCATAGGCGGCGACGCTTTGACCGTTGTCAAAGCTTGCTCTAAAGAAAAAAGTTGATCTGATATTGAACTCTTTCTCAATGTCGACAATGTAAGGAACACCGTGATATGGATTAAAGTGCTCACTCTTTACACGTTCAATTATCGAATCTTCAAACCTTTCTCTGCGAGCGAGGACATGCTCATCTCCTGGGCCAGATCGCGGCCAGTCCACATCATGGCTCATGAAGACGTACATAAGATTTCTCAGTTTTGTGGAGTCAGTTTTTCAAAAACGTCAAGATTAAGATTTTCTGAGTCTACTATTTTCCGTTAATGACGTGTAATAGTTAGCTTTCGGAGCTGTTCGATTTCTTGTCTTCGTCTAAGAATCAACTCTTCTTCTTTACGGGCAATTCGAAGGGTGTAGTCTTCCCTAACTTCAGGACTAGCTAGAAGGCTATCAATCGCAGCTCCAATGTCTTCAGGGCTAGATGACTTTGTGTATAGCAACGATTCGCCGAATAGCTCGCGCACGGCTTCTTGGGGCGATGAAATAGTAGGAATGGAACACGCGGCAAATTCCAAAAGAGAGTGGGATAAGGTGTACGGTTCGTCGGTAATGCAGAGAGCCAAATCCACTGATGCCTTAATTCCTTCAAACTCATTATTTGGCACAAATCCAATGTAATTTACATTCGATAGATCCAGAACTTTCTGAATTCTGCCTTTCATCTTTGTTGGCGGTCCCGAAAAGAGCAGCTCAAGTGAGTTTGCAAATTTTGCGGCTGCTTGTGCCTCGTTTTCAATTCTCTCAAGTGGATGACCTCCATGAGGTGCTAGGGCCACGAATTTCTTCCCATTTGAATACTTCTTACGCCACTCTTCACTTCGGGATGCTTTACTTTTTGCAACGTAATCATACACTGTCAAAATATTTTTCGCTCCCATTTTCTCAAGCTCTTTTGCCCATAACGAATGGGGGACAGTATTAGCGTAGGCCTTGGCTACGACGAATTTTTCCATCCTACGTAACAATGCACTAAGAATCCCCTTGGAGAAAGTTTTGATGCTCCAGACCGCATGATGGTCTATGATGAGTTTTTTCCGCCACAATCGGCAGAATAATAGGCATGTTAGTGGACAGAAGACTGAAGGATTTTGAGCGTACACAACATCGGGCCGCTCTTTTCCCAGAATAATGATAGTTCTAAGAAAGAGTATAATGTATCTCAGCGGCGCAAGATAAGTTCGACCATACAGGAAAGTTAGGAAGACTTTCGTTCCGCCTAGCTCTTTTCCTAGTTCATCCATTCTGGCACTGTACGGAGCCCAGACAATGCACAGTATCTTGTGTTTACTTTTGGGATTTGACTGTCGAAGCATAGCGAGGAATCACCATGGGTGTAGAAACTATCTTGTTCCGATTCTAAATGGTTTAAACATTCACAAGTAACGCAAAAGTTAATGGTTGCAATGACTCACTAGGAACCAATTCCGCCAAAACTATCGAATAAGAGCTTTAAAGCTAACGCTTATGAACTGAGCGGGAAAGACATGGGACAAATTAAATACGGAAACGCCTTCCTCAAGTTGATATTGGATGCTCTTGCATCGAAATTGATGCGAGTTCTATTTTCATTAACTCCCTGGAATTCTTAAGAAACCAACTAATGAAGTTGACATTTATTTCCCGCAAGTTCAGCTAATCACATTATCGAGTTTCGAAAGTATTGAGCAATGTTCGAGTAAGAAGGTCTGGTCTAGTCTCCTTTGTGGTGAAAGTTGGGAGTCTACTTACAGGCCTTGCCTTTGTTGTGATCGTTACTTCGCATCTTCCGACCGCAGAATTTGGTTTGTGGACACTCATAGGAAGGACGATGAGTTACACTCTATTGCCGACGACCATACTTACCTTTTGGACAACCCGGTACCGAGCCAGAGGAGTTTCACTTGGCAAAACGATCTTGATTGGCTCAGCTATATTTTCTGCCGTTCTGACGGTTATTTTCTTGGCCATTTCGATCCCCATTGCCGCGACAGATCCCAGAGCAATTTCTAGTTTGCCCAATTTTTTCTTCTTCTTGTTATCTTCTCCCCAGGTTGTACTTTACACTTTCGCGGGGTCGTTCGAGGCACTGCTATGGGCTACGAGTCCAGAGAAAAACAGCGTGGGTTTTGCGTCTTTTGAACTTGCCAAAGTCGCTATAGGGTTCTATACGATTGATGTTCTACGGTGGACGCTTACTGGAGCGATACTAACACTTGTGTTCGCCCAAGGGATTCAGTTCGTATTGACGATATTTTTGACTAGGCATGAGTACGTCGATAAAGTATCTTTCAAAATAATTTCAAAAATGGTAAGGACGGGTTGGCTAGCTATACTTGGAAACCTAGATGATCTGATAAAGAGTTTTGACTTCCTAGTAATAAGTGCGTTTACTGGTTCATTGAACTTGTTGGCTTTGTACGGCGCAGCAGCGGTTATCTCAACAGCTACCGGCTACTCTTCTTTTTTGGGACAGGGGCTATACCCTAGCATTCTAGCTGGAGGTAACGCGAAAACTGCCACAAAGCAAGTCTTTGAGCTCCAGCTACTTTTCCTGTGCCCGATGATTTTGGGGGCTATCTTTCTGAGGTCTCAACTTCTTAGACTCTTGAACCCTGTCTATATCGCGGCCGTAGATGTCCTTATCATTTTGGCGATTGCAAACATTTTCGAATCACTTCAAAATCTGTTTGAATATACTCTCACAGCATCGGACACCACCGACGCTGCAGAAAATGTCAATCTAGGTGCATATCTCAAAAGCAAACTTTTCCTCGTCTCAAAGATCAACCTCTCCCTTGCAACAGCTTATTTAGCAGCACTTCTGTTGATTGGTTTTACACTTGGTCCAAAGGTTTCTCCGAGTTCTCCGATCAATAATCCTGCTCTCATCATGGTCGCACTAGTATGGGCTTCGGTCAACGTGTTCATTTCCTTTTCCTCGTTTGTGCTCAAAGTATATTATTCGCGAAAGGTTGCTCCTTTTTCGCTCGATTTGCAATTAGTAGGCGCCCTTGCTGTAGGGTCTGTTGCGTTCGGACTGTTGATGTACTTTGTAGGGCTGCGCTACATTCCTCCGAGGCCTGAGGTTCTTCAAGCGCTGAATATTTTAGGAATTGGCGTCGTCGGGCTCGTCGTCTACTTCGCTTTGGTCAGCGCGTTGAGCAAGACCATCAGACAACTCGTCAGAGCGATTGTGAGTGGTATTCTCGCCATAATGCACTGAGTCAAATCTGGAGAAATGATCTCTCTCCAATAACAAGTTTGTAGCCTTGTGGCTTGATAGATTCATTACTAAGAATCGTGCTGTATGCTCCCACTAGGCTATCTACGATTCTCTTCTTGTTTTCAATGCGGCTTCCTTTCATTACGATGCTGTTTTCTATTTCCACATTTTTTAATACGCAGTTGTCTCCGATCGAGGTATAGGGACCTATGTATGCGTCAGGACCAATTTCGCAATTATCGCCGATTATCACTGGGCCGCGGATACTGGTTCCCTCTCTTATTTTCGAACTGACACCTAACCCAAGACTGCCCGTCACGATAGCCTTCTCTGAAATTTCGCCTTTGATCTCGCTACTTTGGTCTGAAAGAACAAGTTGATTTGCTTCGAGGAGATCGTCCGGCTTGCCTGTGTCTTTCCACCAGCCGGTGACTCGCTCCACCTGAACCTTTCTTCCTTCGGTCACGAGAAGTTGAATCGCGTCGGTAATTTCGAGCTCGTTTCTCCAACTGGGCTCTATCCGGCTAACCGCGTCAAAAATTGTAGAGTTAAACACGTAGACTCCGATAAGTGCAAGATTGCTTTTAGGTTCCTTTGGCTTTTCAACTAATTTTATGATCTTCCCAGTCTTTTCATCGAGTTCAGCGATACCGAATCGGGAGGGATCTTTGACGGATGTAACTCCAACTAGGCAGTCCAAATCCCTTTCCATAAATATTCTTACAAAATCCTTGACTCCTTGCTTTAGCAGATTGTCGCCAAGATACATGACGAAAGAATCATCTCCAATGAATTCTCTAGAGACCTTGACAGCATGCGCGAGGCCCAATGGATCAGGCTGATCTATGTACGAAACTTTCAAATCAAATTTTGAACCGTCGCCTATAGTTTCGACGACCCCCTCCTTTATCGGTCCGAGAATTATTCCGATTTCTTTGATTCCCGCATTCTTGAGGTGCTCCAGTCCATAAAGTAACATCGGCTTGTTAGCGATCGGTAGCATGTGCTTGTTTCCAGTGTAAGTGAGTGGTCGGAGCCTAGTGCCATGCCCCCCGGCAAGTAAAAGTCCTTTCAAGCTGCTATCTCTTCTGCTCTTTTTTTGACGCAAAATTACGAAGCCTTGGACGAAACAGGATTCAGTGAGTATTGTTTCGCGAATTTGTCTAGGGCTGTGTCTAGATCCATCATGGTGTAACCTATATCTTTGCGAATCTTGTTTGATACTAAGCTACTATTGGGCGGTCGCTTTGCGATCTGCTTGAGTTCCGACGAATCGATCGGGTGGATGAGAGACGCATCGAGACCAAGTCTTTTTGCTAGTCTTAATGAAAAATCATATCGACTGAGAGCTGTAGTTCCGGCGGTGTGGTAAATTCCCTTGGCAGATTGAGACTCGGCAATAGAGAGTATGGCGACAGCAAGGTCGTCGGCGAGAGTGGGCGAAGTCACTTGATCGTTGACAATTCTTACTTCTTTCATGGATTGAAGTTGCGACACAAGCCATGCCCCAAAGTTTAGAGGTTTTCCAGACGAGCTAGTGTACTTGATCTTTTCACTATCTACCCAACT
>JASHOD010000004.1 GCA_030041295.1 Nitrososphaerales archaeon | reverse complement strand
TGAAGATATCAGGTACATCAGATCAATGTATCGAAGGGGGAACTATCAGGGACGAAAGTATCGTCATCAAATGAACAATAACTGGCCGTACAATGAAATTAAAAGACAAACAGAATACAAAGCTCAATGGAAGGGGATTCCGGTAATTTACTTGACGAAATCCGAAACCAGAGGAACAAGTTCGAACTGCTACATATGCGGGGAGTTACTCCAAAGTAGCAGAGATAAGAAAAGACAGCTCTGGTGTTGGAAGTGTGAGAGGTGGTTTGATCGCGACCTCGTTGCGATCATGAACATATCTCACCGCGGCTGGGTGAGGTTCGCACAGTCGCTAAACAAAGGCATTGGAAATGAAGCGATGGTGTCGGAACGCGAAAGAAGGGACGAGCAACCGCTAATCCGAATAGTCGATCCGATGAAGTTATGTCAGAGGGATAAGGGGAGAGAGATCTTTTAGTTTGATTGATCTCCTATCAACCGAAGAACCCACAGAACCTAAATTCCGTCTGATGGAGAAACGACTCCTTATTGATGCCTAATTGGGGGCCTTCGGCGAATAGCCCCGACAAAACCGTCGTGATTGAGACGGAAATTCCTTCGGAGGCTGTGGCAGGATTTGCCAATTTCTTTGAAAGCTACTATGTCCAATTCAATCGCACAAATATAGACCAAAATTCCTACAGCAAGACACAGTCTAGCGGATCAGTCACATTCGTTTGGAAACTTGTATCTCGTAAAGGCAACATGGAGATCTCCCTCAACTGTCAACTGCAAATCAGCGAACCGTCCATCGAGCTGCGCCTTCGAGATCTAAATAGTTCGGATCAGTATCAAGAGGCTCTCCTCGAAACTACCATTGACACTGTGCGAAACCTGGCGCAGTCGTATCTTCAAAATTTGAAAATGACCAGTCTATACTTTGTCGTCGGATCTGCCGAAGATGAACACACCGAGGCCCCAACGGGGGATAGAAGCACGCAGCGAAGCTTTCTCAGAAGAATTTTTTCGGGAAGCAGCACAAACGTGTTCCTGCTTTTTACACTGATCAGTTTTGTCTTGTTTTTCATAATCGGAATCTACGGCCTTTACTTTCTCTTAGCCAGTCAATTCGTTTACCTAATCTATTCCGACAGAGTCGCCCTCAATATTGGAAATGTGCGCCCGAGCGTCGAAAGACCATTGGTCAGCGTAGTCAGCGTGGCTTGTCTGCCTGAAACTGTGAAGTTTCTGAAGCAGCATGGCAAGAATATTATGAAGGAAATTCGTCAAGACGTTAGCAAGCTTCACCTTATCTACAACATATCCGACTACTCCGGGCCCACAGGCTCTGCAATAACGGAGCTCAAATCGTCAATTCTTGCAATACTTTCAAAGTATGGTATCAAGGTGAATAGCACTGATGTCGATATCAAAACTAAGAATGTTTATGAGATTGTAAAGCGAGTCGCCACAAAATTTGGTCAAGCGGCGCCAAAGATCGTCATCGCGAATACGGTGGTCTCTAACGCGGCGGCAAATGGAATATCGGCGTCGCATTCCTCGATCATGATAACAGCTGGTTCGCTAGTAGATTTGACCGACGAAGAGTTGGAGGCGACAGTTGGGCATGAGCTGGGTCATATCAAGGGCCATGATCCCATAATCATGTTTGCGATCACTTCGTTCCAGTTCGTCGGAATGTTCTACCTATGGTATCCGCTCGTGGAGTACTTGGGCCTGATCTACTTTCTCCTCGCCTTTTGGGTAATCTTTGCTTTTGGAAAGATTCTAGAGACCAGAGCCGATACACAATCGGCCATAATACTTCAGGATCCGGGCGCGGTTGCTTCCTCTTTAACCAAGATGGGATTTAGGGAGTTGTATCGCGAAAAATACTCTCCAGGTGCAAGGTTGCTCGATTGGTTCAGATTCGATCCTCACCCTCCTACATATTTTCGAATTGACAGAATGTCGGAATTTACCTCTAGTACGACGAAAACTCATCATGCATTTCTGATCTCTCTAAGGGATCTTGTGACTGGGTTCTTCTCATCTATTTCCTGATTTGGCACTTGAAATATCGATTAGGGAACCAAACCTAACGACGCCCGACTTCTAAGTACCTTAATCTTCGTCGCACGTTTTCAGGAGATACCCTTATGAAGAAAAAAATCGGTCAAACGAAAGGCGAATAAGTGAATGTCCGAGTCGACTCAAGAAATTAAAACTGGAGTGGCTGATGAGGGCCAGTACATGTTCCAGTCACCGTCAATCAACATAATCACCCGCGACGTCCTCAAACTAGTCAATTTCTATGTTCGATTAGGTTTTCGTGAAACCTACCGATATCCCAAGGAGGAAACTCCAACTCATGTGGAAGTAGCATTGGATCAATTTACCATTGGGATATCCTCAGTGGAAGCTGCCGTCAAGGATCACGGATTGAATCCAAATTTAGGCGGACGGCCCGTTGCGATAACACTCTGGACGGACGACACAGATCGAGATTATGTGCGCCTGACCTCAGAGGGAGCACAGTCGCTTTCACCGCCGCACACTTTCTATCCGAACCAGTATGAGCTCCGTACGGCTTGGATAGCAGATCCGGACGGTAATCCAATCAATCTAGTTCATCGCCACAGTAAGTAGAGATATCCTGAAGCTCATTGCCTTTACGAGCACTTCGCTTTTTCAAGAGAGGTTCCGTCCTAAGCCTTTCGTATCTGATTGACTTTTTTTCTTTCCGTCCTTTGGCTTTGAGATTACTAGGACTTTGTACGTTCCGCGCATACCCGACGCAGCTCGCTCCACGATACCAAACAAGGCTTTCAATTCTTGCGGGTCCTTCTTGTAATCAAAGAAAATATCTCCAAGCACAAAATATGAGTGCGGTCCCGACCATTGCGCCACTAGTCGATAAGCATCAAAACGACTCTTGCCAAGGTTATGAAAGACTAGATTCGATACAAGCAGGTCAAACGTACCTTTCCTAAAGTTTGCCCGAAGTATGTCCTCTTTGCGAAACCTAATTCTTTTAGAGAAGCCGAGAATCTCTGCGTTTTTCTTTGCCTTTGCTAGGCTAGAGCTTCTGAGGCTTGAATCTTCGAATGTGTCAATTCCGGTTATCATCGCACTAGGATAATGTTCGGCACATACGCACGAGAGAAATCCCAATCCGCAACCAATATCCAATATCTTAATTCCGTCTCCGCGAGAAAATGGCAGATTGTCAAATGTCTTCGTGAATAAGACCTTGGCCCTCTCTCTAATCCTTTCCGAATCCCTTGCAGTCGTGTGATGGTAGATTCCAAAATCTGACTCCATGTTTTCTGCTCGCCGATCGTTTGCAGATTAACAGTCTGCCTTGTCAATTACCGCGGTCATAGAAAATCGTTCTTCTTGGAATGTTTGGTTTCGGGCGATATGGGTTTTCATTTTGTTCGAGTGTCCTTTTTGCACTGATAGTGCTCGAAATCCAGACTAAGAGACAATTCATCCTAAAGTAGTAGAGATCCAGGCCAGGAGCGGAAAGTTCGCCTCACAGAAAGCCCCTGTTCGCAGGGTTAGAACGCTCGTTCTTTGGCTTGGGCTTTAATCAAACTACGATCACTCTTATGACCATAACAGTGAATCATTAGATGCGATTTCCCCGAAGAAACGTAACTCTTGTTGTGATATTCATCCTTGGCGTGGCCGGAATGCTCGCAACGCTACAAGTTCTTGTTCCCCCAGGCCGCAGCCCGTCTATGAATTTCTCGACATCGAACGCAGTCCCGGGGCTATTTACCTCATTTGCCAGTTATTCTCAGCTTCAGGACTTCATAACTTCAAATGCCCAAAGTGCGCAGGCTTACGATAACAGCGGTACGGAATTTGGAGGTCCTGTTGCGCTAGGAGCTGTCAACGCGCCTGCAGAGGACTTTTCGGTCGCTGCTGCCCCAGCAGCTGATTCAGCTTCGACAACTTCAAGCCCGCTTTACACCGGGACCAACGTTCAAGTGGCAGGAGTCGACGAACCCGACATCGTAAAGACCGACGGGACACATCTCTACGTGGCAACTAGCAATGCGGTTACGATCATCGATGCGTACCCGGCAAGCTCTGCCTCGATCCTTTCAACGATCAATCTTACATCTTCTTCGAGCGTCTTGGGACTCGAGATCTCCCAGAACCGACTGCTCGTGATCGACCAAAGGAGCGCGAATTGGACAACGAACTACATTGACCTTCTGCTCTACGACACGACAAATCTCGCGTCACCAACTCTAGTACAAAACTGTAGCATTCCAGGAAACTATATTGCGGCACGGCTTGCGGACGGTTACCTATACGCCGTGATTCAGCAGGCGTCGTATCAATTCGTGAATGGCAACAATGCGACTGGCGCATTACCGGAGTTGGCCGTGAACGGTGCCACGAGCATTGTCTCGCCAAACTTGATCTACTACAGTCCGAACAATATGCAGATCAGCTTCTACACCATGATTGTGAGCGTCAGCATGTCTAGCGGTCAGTACAAAATTGTCTCCGTCCTCACGGGACCGTCATCTACAATCTACGTTTCGACTTCGAACATCTATGTCGTCTACACGAACTATCCTGCATACTACGCCGACGGTATCCCTGGTGACGTGTTCAACGGCGGGGTAGTCTCCACCCCCGCAATTGGGGTTGAAGGCAGTGGCGATAACAGTACGATCTTCCGCGCAAGTTACTCGAATGGCACAGTTACTGTGCAGGCAACAGGAACGATTCCGGGTTCTGTCTTAAACCAGTTCTCGATGGATGAGTACAACGGCTACTTTATGGTGGCAACAAGTGGCTACGCCTCGGTTGGCAGCTATGCCACAACGAGCGATGACGTGTTCGTACTTAACCAGAACATGAGCCAGGTCGCTGTCTTACGAAACATCGCACCGGGCGAAAACATCTACGCAGTACGTTTCGTGGGGGACATGGGCTATGTGGTGACCTACGAGCAGGTAGATCCACTTTTCGCAATTTCCTTCCAGAACATTACGGATCCGGTAATACTTAGCGCCCTTACGGTCAGTGGTTACTCCGACTATCTGCAACCAATATCGGGAGGCTACCTAATCGGGGTTGGAAAGGACACGGTGGCATCATCATCTGGAAACTTTTCCTATTATCTGGGGCTCCAACTCTCCCTTTTCCAAGTCGCAAGCAACGGTAGTTCAAGCGTCGTGTCCACGTATCTGATAGGCGACCGAGGCACGGACTCGCCAGTCCTGACCGATCATCTTGCTTTCACTTACGACTCTTCGAGCAACATCATGGTCATCCCAGTCCTACTGGCCGAGGTGAGCGGCAACACGACAACCATACCTGGCAGTCCTCCACCGTACGGCAACTACGTATGGCAGGGAGCTTACGTGTTCAGTGTGAACTCGACAGGGTTCACTCTCCTTGGAACAGTCTCACAGTATCCACCCGGTCAGACCTATAGCAATTTTTCAGACAACGGCAATTTGGATATCGATAGGAGCGTTATCATCGGCAACGACCTGTATACGATCTCGCCCGGGGAAGTGATGGTGAGCGACCTCTCGACGTTCTCAACACTCGCGACGATTTCACTCCCCAATTCAACGACGAGTTCAAGTATTTCTCCGTACTCCACTGGGTTGCCCTAGAGCCTGAACTGATTCGGAACGTGACTGAGTAAAAATTTCGAAAGGAATCCCTCTTGTTCAGCATGATCGGGCCGGGCTTCCCCAAATACTCCTATTATATTGGACATCTAGGGCATTTCCCTTGAAACCGTAATCGCCTTCTCGTTGGGAATAAACTTCCAAATGAAAACTATTGTAATTAGAACGACAGTGCAGCCGACAATCATTGGCATGGAATATCCGAAAATAGAGAAAAGGCTCGCAGCAATTATTGGGCCGAAGAACCGAACAAAGTACAGCGTTGTCCCAAGAGCTCCGAGCATTTCGCCCCTGCTTTCTTCCAAGAAGGTCTTGGTCGAAAGATGGAATTGAACCGGTACCCAAGTCGAGATCGCAAAACCCCACATAAAGGCGTATACTACGATTAATTGTTCGATTGGGTAAAATGCCCAACCAAGAAGCATCGCCGCTCCTAGAACCTCGGAGATTGTTAGGAGCTGTCTTGCCCCAATTCGCGCCGTGAGCCAACCCCCTGGCAGCGTTCCGATTACAATTCCGATTGGTTCGCTCAAAGCGATCAGCCCGAACTCAAATGATGTAAAATGGCGGGCCGAGGAAAGTATAGCAAAGAGGATCGAAGTTCCTATCGCCCAGCCAATAGTATCCATTATGAAGACGCTGAAATACTTGCGATGTTCTTTGATCTTGCTCAGAGTTTCTTTGATTTTGAACCCTTCATGTTTCTTCAGTATGACATCATTTTCTGCTTCGTCTTGCAACGAAGTTCTTCCTTTATCTTTGATTCCCGTTAAGAGCAAAACAAAGCCGATAGACTCGATTATTGCAGCAAGAATTAGGAGTACCCAGGGCGTCGTATCATTCCCAAATTTTCCGACGAGGAATCCAGAGACGGAGCCTGGCAGGAAATTTGCTATCAGAACTATGCTGTATACTCTTGATCGGCTTGCTTGTTCGACGTGGTCTGCGAGTGTAGCATCGAAGACGGGGAGCGACAAAATGCCCAGCCCCCAAAGTATGTAGGCGGCGTAGATCAGATTCTCATCCGTAAGCCTGATGGCGAGTGCCGCGACCGACCAGCAGGATGTCAGAAAGAGACTCCCAATCAGAACAAGTTTCCGTCTTCCTACTCTATCAGAATATTTGCCGCCAATTGTTTGTATGAATCCTGAGAGTAGCCCGGACCTTCCAGCGAAGCCTTCGAGTATACCGATAACCGTGACAGACAACCCAAGGGAGATGAGCCAGGGCTGCCAGAAAATTTGAATATACCCAAGATACGCCCCCTGCAACAGATTATACGTAATGACCGTCCGGACAGTCGTATCTTTCGGGAAAATCTTTGAGCTTAAAGACTCGGGTCTCTTAGTTAACAAATAAGATAATGCATTCTCAAAAATTCATGAAACGAGATAAGACCTTTTCTCTGGTGGGGAGAACCGACTCCCTTATTTCTAACTCAAGCAAAAAGTTCAATCCAAATTCCGTTCGGATCTGCAATGTACGCCCACCGGCTAGTCTTTCCTTTGATATCCAAAACAGTAGGGTAACCTAGTTTCTTCGCCTCTTCTAGTGCCTCATCCAGATTTTTGACCTGGAATGCGAGATGATCGATACCCTCACCTGCTTCATATTCTTCGCCCTTCGCGTACTTGCTTCCCTTCCTGTAGAAATTGAGCTCTAGTTGAGGTCCGCCATCCTCACTCACTAGGCTCACAACTTCTCCGCCGGTCGCTTCGATACTCGATCTACCAGCCTCCTTCATCCCGAGCACTTGAGTATAGAACTTTAGAGATTGGTCGAGATCCTTCACGCGTATTCCGGTATAGGTGAAAACTGCTTTCATATTGCGGTACTCCTCAGGTCTTGACTTGCAGATTTTGAGATGAATAAAATTTTAGCCGACAGATGACGGTATCATTCTCAAGAGCTTTCAAGAGGCTTCAGACGTACATACGGACCAACAGTCCGAATTAGTTTGTTCTGCGCCTTGCGAAGATGATCTACGAAACTTGTCCGTGGAACTCCCATCCTGCGTGCTATCTCCATAGCCGATGCGCCTCGAGGGAGATTATAGTAACCATTGTCAATTGCGGCGACTAGCGCCCTTGCCTGCTTCTCCGTCAGGTCATTCAAAAGCGAACCTGCCGAGATCAAAAGACTGCTATGGACGGATTCCTCAGAAATTGCCTTGCGAGAAGTTATCTCGACTTTACAGTTTTTCCTTTCCAGTTCCTTGAACAATTTTTTGACATCTGCTTCCGAGAAAGCCGTCACATGATACCACTCCCATCCGCCGGTGTAGACCATCGGTTGTAGGTTGAGACAATTGTGTTTCTCTATCGTCGGCAACGTCGGAGGTGGGAGTCTGTCGCAGGTACAATGTTGTAACACTATTTGAAGGCTCGACGAAGGCGCACCAAGGGATTTTCTGATTACTTTAGACCCCAGTGTCCTAAACATCTTGCGTATTTCTTTGCTTGTATTCGGGTCTTGACCATGGGATATTTCGAGAACATCCTTACTCCAATTGCACCAATGTGATATTACGGTCGTAGGGTACTCCTTTGTAAAGTCGTTGTACGGGCAGTTTTCATGCTGTAGTTTGAAAGCCAGTTCGTAGTATGTCATTATTCAATTGTGTTCTTTCGAGGCGATTTATGTCATCTACCGTCAACCATCGGTATCGAATCAGTAACCTCGAGGAAACAGATTGTAGACTGCAAAGACACTGTTTGCACTTTGAAACAACGTGGAAGAAGGAATTTGTTAAATTATGTTATTTGCCCGCGGGAGTTTCCATCCATTTAGAACGAAACCGCGTCGATTTTTGGTTAGAAAAAACGCCAGTCAAGAGGGCAACAACTGATACCAAGGAAAAAGCAATCAGAATTGGAAACACGAACGATGAATAGAGTATAAGCAGGGTGCCTAGGAGAGCTCCGAAGAACATTGCAAAAACTGCGGTAAGACGTCGACCCGCCCTAGATCCGCTTCCTCCTATGAAGCGGGCGTCCTCTCCAACCCCAGTGATTGTGAGTGTAAGCACAGTTGTGGTCAGGTCTGGAACGGCGAGTTTGCGTGCGACAGAATTTTGCATACCCATCGAAACACCAAGCGCAATTATCAGGCCGTATTCGTAGTACGAGGATACCGACGAACGAGATATGAGCGAAAGAATGAAACCTGCGGCAAGAAAGATCGCTTGGATCCCTGCGATTGAGGAAAGCAAACGTCCCCTGTTCAAATTCAGGCGATTCACAATTCTACCGGCGCCGAGAGTTCCTGCGATGAAAGAACCTAGCGCGATAAGCGAAGAAGGAATCGAAAAGCTCTTTGCTCCAGCAAGTGCAAACGCGATGAAAACAATGTTTCCTGTCATGTTGGCGACAAATACATGACCGAGTACGAGATAGCTGAATGAATCGACAAGACCTGTGACCAGGGTCATGGTCACAAGCATGGGCGGCAGCGGACCGTCCTTAGCATCTTTTTTCGGCAATAAAGTATCTTTGACATCGGAAAAGAAGGTACTCATTTTGGTGGGTGGCAGCTCCCTATTTTCGGACTGATATTCAGGGGTCTTAATGCCTAATAATTTCCGCGAACACTTAAATGGTCAAAAGCGTAATTCCATTGAACATTTTTGATTTCCGTTTTGGGAATATGGTTTCTGGTTATTGCCTATGTCGTGATTGTCTCATTCTTCATCATACAACGGTCTTTGAGAAGAACGCCAGGTGCGAAAACCATGCGAGGCGGGCCTCATGACAGAGGCAACATGTTGATTGTGAGTTCCGCAACAGGAGTGGGATTATTGCTACCAATAATCTTCGATCTTTTGGAATTCGGCGTCTTCAAGATAGAACTGTTTGAAGGGGTGACCGCCCTAGTTGTTATGGTGTGTGCGCTCGCTCTCAGAATTTGGGCAGCTCTTTCACTTGGGAAGTACTATACTACGACCTTGATGATTACAGAAGGGCAGAAGGTTGTTTCGACCGGGCCGTATTATCGGATCAGACACCCTGGATACTTAGCTGACATTTTGATCTGGTCAGCGTTCGGTATTTTGTCAAGCAACCTGTTCGTTGCTATAGTCTTGCCTGTGATGTTCGTCGCAGTCTATCTTTACAGAATTTCATCTGAAGAAAAAATGCTGGCTAACGAGCTGGGCGACAGCTACAAGGAGTATCAACATAGGACTCGAAAACTCATTCCTTTTCTGTATTAATTGGGAATAGTTTTTGAGGAAATGAAAATCAGGTCTCACTAGTAGTGCGAGTCGAGAAATTGTTTTGCTTTGATGACTTCTTCTCGCGTAAGGGAATGATCGGATTGAGCCCAATTCAAGGTCACGTCTGCTCCAGACTTTCGAAGTAGTAGCTCTAGTTCGTGCACTTGCTCCCTGGGAATAATTTGGTCGTACCTCCCCGACGAAAGAAACACGTGCCTTTCAGAAAGATCCGGCAATTTTTCGGGAACAAGCGGTACCATTGCGCGAAATAATACTGCGCCGAGAAGAATCTTTGGGCAAAGTAGTATCATGCTAGCTGCAATATTCGCCCCATTCGAATATCCTATAGCGACGACTCTGCCCGGGTCGAAATGATATTCCTTGGATGATGTCTCGACAAAATCGGCAAGCTCTTCTGTCCTAAACTTCAAGTCTTCCATGTCGAATACGCCCTCTGCTAGCCTTCTAAAGAAGCGAGGCATGTTTCCTTCGAGGACCCTTCCACGAGGACTGAGAAGAGAAAAATTTCGCCCCATCTCTTTTCCAAGAGGTATCAGATCGTCCTCATTTCCACCGGTGCCATGCAAGAGTAACAGCGTCGCAGATTCTCTCGGCTTCCCTGTGGGGGCAGGTACGAAACGATGCATAAATCCTAGAAGAACGCTCGAATGCGAATCAAGCTCGCGATCCTGCATTTCGCTCGTCACGCTTTATTACTGATCAAGCGATTGCCTGGTTCTGCACGAGAGGTTTTTTGGCTGCGCCGAATAGTTCTACTTTAGGCAGAGCCTTCTCGATGCGTTTCCTCGAGGGTTCTAACCACGGAGGCAGCTTGAGTGTGGTGCCTAGCTTGTCCTCGGGTTCGTCCAGCGTGAACCCCGGTGGATCGGTCGCTATCTCGAAGAGTACTCCGCCGGGTTCCCTAAAATAGACAGAGTGGAAATACTGCCTATCAATCACTGGAGTAGGATTTAGTCCCGCCTTGATAATGTCCTCTCTCCAAGTTTTCTGTTGATTATCGTCTGAAGTTCGAAAGGCGACGTGGTGTACTGTCCCGGCTAGAACAATGCCGCGAAGCAACGCGGGTTGGCAAATCAAATCGACAAAAGTAGTCGGGCCTCCTGAACTACTTTCATATCTGAAACGCTCCCCTTCCTCCTCGACGAGACGAAATCTCATGGTATCTTTGAGCAGTGATGCGGTTTTCTCGTATCCTTCTTCCGAGAGTACCACACTATGAAAGCCTCGGATTGCTCTTTCTTGAGTGACGGGAGATCTCTCCCACGGAACGAAACGTTCTGCGAGACTCTTTGATTTATCCGACGTAACGAGTTCTAATTTCAAATCGTCGTTATCATAGAAAGTGAGATATTCCTCTTTGCCATCAAATCTAGTTGCGACCTCCTCGGCTCTCACTCGATTCTCTCTTAATCTCACCTTCCAATAATCCATCGAACCATCCGGAATCGAAAATGAAGTAACTGTCACTTGACCTGTACCTCTCACCCCTCTCGGAGCATTGGGCCAGGGGAAGAAAGTGAGAACAGATCCGGGGTGCCCAACCTTATCTCCGTAGTAGAGATGGTACGTATTCGGATCATCGAAATTGACTGTTAGTTTGACTAGACGCAAACCGAGGATCCCCGTGTAAAAATCGATGTTCGTCTGCGGATTTCCCGCAATCGCGGTTACGTGATGTAATCCAAGAATTTCATTGTCCTCGGAATCAGGTTTGTTTGTCATGAATTATCGCAAAACCTTTCCTGATTGTATACTACAGTGGTTAATAAGCCTCTGTGTAGTCTTCGGTTGATTGCAAAATTCATATGTCAAACGACCATTACTAGTTTCTTGTTATCATTTTAAGATTGTAAACGGGAAACTAAGAATTCCATTAGGAAAGAGAAGATACGAATTCATACCACTTAATAATTACACTCTCAAGATGCTAGAATCTGACAAGACGCTCATCGTAAGATCATTCACTATTACACAAACAGCTCTTTCTCTTTGCATTGCAAAGCAAGTAGTACCTGAAATCGTAGATATCAAATCTGTCATTGGAATTGATAGAAATCTGCGAAATCTCACTGTGGGAAATCGATCACAAGTAACATACTATGACATGACCAAGATTGTCAAGATAGGAGAAAATACAAAGGGCATCATCAAATCTTTCAAACGAAATGATGTTAGAATTCGAACGAAAATAGCTTCCAAGTACGGTAAGAGAAGCAAAGCAAGGATAGGAACTATACTAAACATGATATCGAAGGATGTAGTTGAAAGAGCTCTTGAAGTCAAGTCAGCTATAGTCTTTGAAGATATCAGGTACATCAGATCAATGTATCGAAGGGGGAACTATCAGGGACGAAAGTATCGTCATCAAATGAACAATAACTGGCCGTACAATGAAATTAAAAGACAAACAGAATACAAAGCTCAATGGAAGGGGATTCCGGTAATTCATCTTACGAAATCCGAAACCAGAGGAACGAGTTCGAACTGCTACATATGCGGGGAGTTACTCCAAAGTAGCAGAGAAAAGAAAAGAGAAAGACAGCTCTGGTGTTGGAAGTGTGGGAGGTGGTTTGATCG
>JASHOD010000047.1 GCA_030041295.1 Nitrososphaerales archaeon | reverse complement strand
GCTGCTGCCACACGTAATTTGAAAGTACTCTTTGTATCCCGGGAATACCCACCGTTTGAGGTGGGAGGAGTTTCAAAGCACACTTTCTTTCTCGTAAAGTACTTGCGAAAACTTGGAGTGTCGTGTAAGGTGGTGTCATTTGGAAATTCAAAGTTCTCTGATGATTCTACAACATTTGTGGATCCGTCAAGCTCTGTTTTGAGTAAGCAGAACGCGCCTATCAGGCTTCAGACACTTGTGCCCTTGGACATTATTCACTTTGAAGGATACGTGAATGAGATGATAAGGAGGGAAGGAGATTTTGACATTGTACACATTGAAGAACCTTATGTGGGTGGATCAATCAAGCACCCAAGGAAGATCACTACAATTCATGATACGAGTTATGGAGAAATCAAGACGATGTTTAATCAATCAAACTTTCAAGACATGAAGAGAATGCTCTTCTTTTTCTCCTTCGGACCTATTCAAGAGTTGAAATGCATCCAGTCGAGCAGAGCTATCATTGTACCAGCCTCACATATTTTTCAAGAGGTTCAAAATGTGTATCATGCCGGAGCGAAAAATCTAACGATAATTCGAAACGGAGTGGAGATTCCCATCTCTTTTAGGAAAGAAGAAGCCAAGGAGAAGCTGAAACTTGCAAAAGAAAAAATCGTGATACTCACCGCATCACAGCACATTGTAAGAAAGCAACTTCAGGTGTTGGTTCAAGCAATCAAAATTTTATCCGATAACGGGCTATCTAAATCGTTACATGTTGTGATGGTGGGAGACGGGCCCTTGAGGCCAAATTTAATTGAAATGGCCAAGGAATTTGGGCTGAATGGGATTATTCAATTCCCTGGATGGGTAAGTGAGAAAACTCTGAAATTGTACTATGAAGCAGCAGATATCTTTGTCCTAACCTCAGAATATGAAGCCGGTCCTATTTCTTTGTTAGAAGCTGGTTCCTATGGAGATTGTATAGTCAGTTCTAAGATCGAAGGTTTCCCAAGTCTGATGCGCGAGGGTTTGGATGGACTGCTTTACGAAGTCGGAGATTCAAGGGCTCTTTCGGAGAAGATTAGAGAACTGATGGAAGACACAAAACTCAGGGAGAGACTTTCGCAAGAAGGGAGATCCTTTGCGCAAAGATTCAGCTGGGATAAAGTGGCCGAAGAGACAAAGGATCTTTACCTGAAGTGTTTAACATAGTTTTGAGCTCACTCAAAATTATTCAAATTTCTCACACGTTTCCTCCGTACGTTGGAGGACTATCTCATGTCATCTACATGTTATCAAAGGCACTTGCGAAGAAGCACAGCGTCGAAGTACTGACGTTTGATCTGTCTGGCAATCTTCCAAAGGAGGAAGAAGTTGATGGTGTGACCGTGAAACGTTTCCGCGGATATGCGCCCTCGAATGCGTATTTCTTTCCATCAGTCGAAATCCTTAGTTACCTACGATCTGTTAGGGCTGACGTAATTCATGCGCACAATATCGGATCCCTACTTGTCCCGGCATCATCCTACGTGATTCACAAAAGGAAAAACTGCGAATTATTTGTGGTCTCGCCTCATCATCACAGCTCAGGTATGCTATGGCACACGAAGATGTTTTGGATACCGTACAAACCGCTTGCTGGAAAAGTCATACGAAAAGCAGACGTCGTTCATTGTGTATCAAATTTCGAAGCTGAACTTGTCGCCAAGGATTTCAAAGTAAAGCCGGTCGTAGTTGAAAACGGAGTCGATGACGAGATTTACAAGTATTCATGGGATTCATCACACGCTTTGAATGGTGATTTAATCACTGCGACTTTTGTTGGGAGGTTGGAAAAATACAAACGGGCTGATATGGTGCTACGGGCTTGCGCTATTCTTGCAAAGCAGGGTGTCAAAGTAAGAGCAAACATAGTTGGAGAGGGGCCGGAGATTGGTTCGCTAAAAGAAGATGCAGATAAGTTGGGTGTGGACGCACGATTTCTTAGCAATTTGACTCAAGATGAGCTCTTTGAGCTATATGCTGAAAGTTCGTGTCTTGTGAATCCTTCCATGTACGAAGCTTTCAGTCTAGTTAGCGCTGAAGCTCTAGCAATAGGGCTCCCCGTTGTTGTTGTTAAACCATGGGGTCAGATCTTTGGGGAATATCCAAGAGCTATGGTTGTGGAACCTGAGGACGAATCCTTAGCTGAGGGGATCATTTCCTCAAGGACTCTAGGAGTGAACCCGATGAAGCATGTCCTTACGTGGAGCGAAGTTGCGGACAACTTATTCTCGTACGTTTACTCTCGTCCATCTTGACATGAGCATCGTTGTGCGCCACTAGGTTAAGAAAACCTATTGATTCGTTCGTAATTTATGAATAGAAATACTTGTAAATGAATTTGAAAACAAGGAAAAATAGTATGTTTGTGGGTAAGAAAGGCATCGGCAAATTGAGTGAGCATATATTAGGCAAAAAGCAAGCTTCAAAGATGATACCTTGCAACAAAATTACATGGAATATTTGATCTGACTTGGAAATTGGCCGACTACCCAAAGTGCTTTGGCAAGAGATGGTTCTGTAATCCGGAAGCGATTATGAGATGCTAATTACTTTTACTGATCTCATAATTCTTTCTACCATCGGTCTCTCTGGACTACTTTTAGTCGTCCAATTTGTTTCGGGCGAACAAACGAAAGTTATTGAATGGAATGGTGCTTCTTGGCTTGTAACAACATTGGGGGTATTGTGCCTTGTTTCTACCGGCGTTCTTCTAGTTCTTTCTTTTCTTGTTCGAGGTGATACTTGGTTCATAATTAGAATTATTTCTCTGACAATAATCTCCTTCTATGCACTCTTCAAAAAATCTTCCCCGGTCATCCCACTTTATCTATTCATTAATGTGGTGTCAAGTTCCATTGCGCCTATGATTTCTCTAGGTTTCAGTGCTGGTGAGACGGATCAGATTGGGCATGTACTTGCTGCTAATTTTGTTTTACTAAATCATCATTTTCCAAATCTTGCTCAACAAACTGCATTCGGTAATGCTCAGTACTATAATCTATTTCCAATAGTGGATATTCTTATTTCGTCTACTTCTTTAATTAGCGGCGCCAATGTGTTTCTAAGCCTCGCAATCATACAAGCGGTTCTTCCTATTCTCGTCACTTTTGTATTAGTTGCTTTTTCCTATTGGTTCTTACGCAATTACCTCCCTGCGGTTATCGCAGTTCTGATTTTTCTTGCGACGGATCGTTTGGCTCTTTGGGTTTTGATTCCTCAGAATCTGTCCGCAGTGTATTGCGTTGTAGCTTTGCTCTGTCTCTTTCTGTTTTTCTTGAGGCCTTCTACGGCGATTGCAATCCTGGTTCTCATCTTTTCTATTTTCGCAAATTTCGCACATGCAAGCTTAGGTGGTTTCCTATTGGCAACTTTGCTTGTCGCTGCCTTAGTGTTCAGGTGGCAGAAGATAGCGTTTGAATCCAAAATTTCTCAGCTAGCTCTCGGAGTAATTGTTGCAATTGCTTCGTACTGGACCATCTGGAATATTAGTGTAAACGTGGAAGGAAATATACATGCAGTTTTGGAATCGTTCGTCAATGCTTTCTCGGGCAAGGCTGCAACTGCAGTTGGCGCAAGTCGCTCTTCTCTGATTGCATTAATCACACCTTATAATTTTCTAAGCTGGGCCGTTGCCCCTGCTCTGGCATTTTCTTACTGTGCCTATTATTTACTCACTCACAGATTTCGCTTGAAGACAAGATTTGATACTTTGCTAATAGTCTCGACTGCCGTAGGCTTTGTGATACTAGGGGTCGGACTGTTTTCGACCTTTAACCAAGGATCAGCTGCTCTGGAAAGGTATGCGGACGTTCCGGCTTACCTTGTAATGATGATATCTGGATCTGTGGGAGCCTTCGCTATAATACGTAGCGGAAGAAAATCACTTGTTTTCTTGATAATAGGATTTCTGGTGCTTTCGTTGGCTGTCGGTAGCATCAGTCTCGATTGGTCGCCGGATCAAATTAATTCGACTTTCGGATATGTGAATCAACAACAATTCACGACCAGTCATTCTTTGGTCACTTTGTTACCGTCGAGTATTGTCATCTCTTTCGTTCAGAAACTAGGATATGTAAACTATTGGAATAATACAAAGGCAAGGACTTTTGTTGTTCCAGCTGCATACTACGCAATCAGTGCAAACAGATCTACATCTACCGAATATCTGGTCTCCTTCGCCGAGCATAGTCATACAAGTGTGTACTACACAATTGGTCCTTCTTTAATTACTGACTATAACAATTTGACAGACTCGCCAAGTATGGACTTTGTGTTCTCAAATGGCCAGTACATGGCGATTGAATCCTACGGATAAGTGAGAAATACAACCGCCGAGTTCCCGCATAGAACGACCTGCTTTTGATTCAATTTCTGCAAACCCTTCTTCTAAAATATAGAACTGACCCTCTTATTAACAAAACAAGAATACAAGGTAACGCTAGGAAATATGTAAAGCCTATATGACAAAAGAAATAACATTCATCGGCCCAGCAGGCGTTGGAAAGAAGACCCAATTAATACTGCTTAAGAAATATCTTGAACAACAGGGAAAAAAGACATCTCACAGATATGTAAAGTGCTTTCACCCACGGATCCTTGGCTTGGTTGCAAGATTATCAGGGCGCGGAACTGATAGTACAACAATAGATGTAGCGCTCGCTAAAGGAGTCATGCGGCTTGTCTATTCACTTGATTTGTTTTTAGTGCTGGGCCTGTACTTTTACGGTGTCAAACTTGATCTTCTTATGGGGAAGTTTGTCCTTATTGAAGAGTCATTGTTAGGAAGTATTACAGAGTTCATGGATTCAGAACGCAAACATTTCATAAGTAAAACAACAGAATCGAGAATTTCTAGCTTTTTGTTTCGTTTTGTCAATAACGAGAAACCTATTGTGGTTGCGCTTTTAGCGGATTTGCCTACGCTTCACAAGAGAATGGCGAAACGAGGATTTAGATTGGAAAAAGATCCGTATCTTTTGTTTCAAATCAATGCAATAAAAGATATTGTAAGACGGCTAGGTAAAGACAATACGATACTCGTAACTGATCAAGAGAAAGATATAACCGAGATTCATCAGCTGATAATGTCAAGGCTACCGACTCGTCTGCTGACCAAACAATAGAACGAATTCTAACATTCTAACCTTCATGAATCTACCTCGGCCGAAGTACTCCGCCCAAATCAATGTCATAGAAATAATTCTGTGAAATTAGCTTCTTTTAGGATGCTAGCAAGAGATATTAAACAAATCCTTGCACTAACGTTGTGTTTTAGAGAAAGATTGACAAATACAGAAGTTCCAGAAGACTATTTCGAAGTGAAAACTGTCGATCGTGACTTGTCATATCCATATGTGAAAAATTACTATACGGTTTGTGATGTGGGGGGAGCTGATGGAATTGATGCGTTTAATATTGCAAAACGTGCAGCACTTTGTATCTCGCTGGATATAGACAAAGACGGAATTGAAAGAGGATTGGCACGATCAAAATCCTATGAGGGGCCAGAAATTGAATTCATTCGGGGAGATTGTCAGCATTTACCTATCAGAAATCAGACCGTAGATTTGATCACTTGCTTCTCAACGCTTGACCATCTCCCCGGAAGGAAGCAAGCCGTTCAGCTAACTATCGGAGAGTTTGCCCGAATACTCAAGGAATCTGGCCTCGTCACTATAACGTTGCCGAATAGAATTTTTCTGCCCGGCACTATTAGCATGAGAATAAGAATGCTAATGGGTGACGACTCTTTCTTTGAACAAAGATATAGTCCGAGGGATTTGGCACAGATTCTAATTGCGGCGAAACTAAGACCAATACTCTTCGACTCTAGATATCCTACTAAGATCGGTCAGACGATCCTTCGTAATAATCTTCCCAGATTTGTGGAAAAAATTCCAGGCTACTGGGCCTATTTGTCCGTAGCCGAGACGATATTTCGTGCTATACAGAGATTTTCATTCTTGAGACTGTTTGGCGCACGATTTGGCTATATGTCCGAGAAAGTCCCTATTTCTTTTC
>JASHOD010000046.1 GCA_030041295.1 Nitrososphaerales archaeon | reverse complement strand
TCAGAGTTAGAGAAAGAGGGTTCTTGGAGGCTCGCACGCGTGAATAAATCGTTTGCTGGTGGTTTGGGTAAGGGAATCGGTTTTGTTTTCCCGTTTCTTACGGATTACTGGAAAGTCCGAGCGAAGAAGCTGTTGAGCGATAGTCGAGCATTCATTGGTGGGCTGGGCGAAGGAATATCGTGGAACTTTAAGGATCTTTCTCAAGATGATCAAGAATTCGCATGGCAATCCGCATCTGTTGAAGAGACTTTCGCCCGAGGTTTTGCCAGAGGGCTTGGCGTAAACTTCCAAAATCTGCCAACAAGTGAAAAAGAAAGGACCTTTACGTTCGCCGTTTCGAATGCCGCTTTCGCTGCCACCATTGGATTTGAAATGTCTAGAAACTCTGAACTTAAGCACAAGGACCGGTTGAATGCAGACAAATTTGCTCTACAATGCCCCGAATTTGATAATGGATGGAATCAGATCAAGGCACATTTACGGTGAACGAAATTAGGAAAAGAATACGAGTTAGTCCAGACAGTAATTCGAACTATCTGTCGATTCGCGGATCCGTTGCTTTTTCCCAAAATTCTTCTAGATAACTGCTTTTTTCACAATCAAATCTAACCGAAGTCAGGATATAACTCAGGAAACAAGTGAGAAATTCGATAGGCAACCCCACTAGTCCGAGCAAGCTGCGTTTTCGTTACTGCAAAAGTGTCTTTCCAATTACTGTGACCCAACCAAACATACTCCGAGGAGTGTTGTAATTCACAAATCCTCTTGCTTCGATGACAACGAACAGTCTTCAGCTGGTCATACCAAGTGCACTCTTTGAACTTTCAGTTTCGCGACGTCCCTTTCAAATGTCAATGAACTCTACAGCAAAATAGTGCTGATTGCGGACGGTCTTCACCGTTTCGATCTTCATTTCCTAGCGTGAGCTATAGATCGATTTTTTGTTGATCCCTGATTTGTCCATTACCGTCAACCGATCGATCTTCCCAAGATATCCTCAGCTCCGTATTCGATCCAATTTCGACTAACCTGACCTCTTTGCCCCTAAACTACCAACCGAAAAAGTTGCGAACAAGATCTCACATAGCTTGAAATTACCCGATCCGACACTCTCGGGGGATCGATTTGTCCCTGTGCTTGATTCGAATCGATGCTTCATGCAATCTTGGTTCCTTCGACATTTGGGATTCGTTTTCGCACAATTCAAAATGTTGCGATCTATTGTTCAACCAAGCATGCAAGAAAACTGAGCTCGGGAGCTCAAAGCAATACCATAGACAAAACAGCTGGGTTTCTAATCGAACTTAGCCGATTCATTTCGATCGAAATCGTTCGTCATGATTTTGTGAACGATGAGGCGGCATCCGAGAGGCAGGGGCATCCACCGAAAGCATCTACGAAGGGGAGGTCTGGTCGGTTTGCAATACACCAATTTGAAAACCCTAGATTTCGCTTCGGATCGAGAAAGCGAGTATACCTGCTGGTTACACTCTAAGATCATGACTTACAAATTATGTAAGAAACACAAAGGAATGACTGTCGGATACGATCTACAGAAGGACAAAGGTTGCCCGCTATGCGTAAAGGAACAAGAGATCCAGCTCCTCATTTCTGCGTTAAGGGGAATCGTAGAATACGGAGGATTGATGGTGGAGGCCGCGGGCCTCATTCTCAAAGGCGCGTCTGAAGACCGGCTAAGGGCAGTTCGGGCGAAAAAGGAAGAGACATCGGAGAAAATCCTGAAGGACTTGGAGGCTGTGTCCGAGTTGAGGGCTGCAGCCTACGTTTGAAACCCTGCTCAAATATCCAATGATATGAGCCCCTTACGGATTCAGATATAGTAAGGAATTCCGTGTTTCGTACAAAGCTCTCGGGATTCTTTCCTCAGTCCGGAGAAATTGGAAGTCATCCCAACTCTAATAGCTTGTTCTATTGAGTTGGCCTCAGCTATAAGTCGGAAGGCCAAGTAGCCCTTAACATAATATTCCAATTCGCCTCCAACTTTCTTTCCTTCTAACATCCGAGCTATTCCATCACTTACCTTCTTTCCTGGTGAATTCTTCCTCGTCAGAGATGTTACAAATTCCGCAAACCCTTCGACAAAGATTTTGCGCTTGTCAACTGATAGCAAGTTAAACCAACGAAGTTTCTTGTTCATTCGCAATTGAACGTAATGTATTAGTTCGTGGTCCATGGTTCTCATAAGTTCCTGGTCTGAATAATTGTAGAAAAGACGAGAGTTGATAACTATCTTCCCACCAAATGTTGTCGCGCCTCCGATGGTTGGCAGAAAGAATGCTAGTAAGAATGCAATCCTAGGATCCGGTGTCTTCGTGTCTGTCGGGGCACCGAGCGTCTTTAGAATAACAGGAACTCTCTTGAGGAAAATGGTCTTGAAGTGAGCAACAACCCTTGCTGACTCTGCATGATTGTGTAGGGGTAGGAATAATATCCAAAGGTGCTGATAATACCAATCGCTTAACCTGACTTTTAGATGGCTAAACCTTCGCAACTTTCAAAACAAGAGGACTAGAAAGATGGATATTGAAGATTTGTTTTCTCAACGTTTTTGGTCCGATTCAGCGTCCAATTTCAAGAGAGCATACCAGGCTCTGTGGCACTCGGTTAGAGTATAAAGTAAGGAGAGGTTTACAAAGAGCACTCACCGCGAGTCCCTGCTAGCGGTACGAGTTTCGCTTCTATTGTTTCCGAAAGTCCACCCTATTCTGGACTTTAGAGCTCGACCTTTGATGCTCGTGAGATTTGTTCCTTGAAATGCAAAGCTTCTAGGACTGTCTATTGCATGATTAGAATGGCGTAGGCTATACGTTCCCAAAAGTGCAGAGAACTCGTCAAATGCGCCGCTGCTGGACCATCATTTCAGAGTCGAAGTCGGGCAATCAGTTTTTAGTTGTTTGTTATAAGTGGGGCAATCACAGTTAACACGGGCTTTTTCGTATTCCATAAGCTCAGCCACATTATTGAATGGCTGAACACATAACTATGAACAGCGCCGTTACCGCCATGACCAACTGGGGTTGCGTCTTCTAGCCAGCCAAACTGCCATAACAAGTTGTGATCGGTAACGATCCTTTCAGGGGGGTGCAAGTTGAGCGAAGCAAGCTGATTCTTCCTGATCGGCCGGGATTAGGTTTGATTACAAAGTAGCATTTGGCCCGAAAATCCGAAATAAGTTTCGTGAAAATCAAGATGGGCCGGAACCGGGCGATTTTGCACATATGTGTCCTCATACCATAGTGAAAGCAAAATAGAAAATTGAGGAAAAGTTAGTATGTCGAGACGGTTTGCAGACCTTCTAAGGTCGGCGCTTATGGGGTGGAGTCGCTCTTTGGGGGCATGGGAACCAATGTTCCATTCGTAATCTGCTCGCCGTTATAATATGCGACGGTGTAATTGCTACTGAATGTAATTCCAGACTTCAACAGCAATTGACCCGTTTGAGGGTTCACGTAGAAAGCATTCAGGTAGCCATTCGTAGTGATTTCGGGCAAGAGCGAATTACTTGTCACGTCAAGATATGAGGTCCCTGGTTGTAGTCGAAGCATTTCGTCTGCTACAGCAGAAACGTTCTGAGGCGACAGTCCCAAATTAGCAATTCCATCAAGAAATTCACACGACGACATTGTTAATAGATTGTCTACATAACCTGTCGTACTGTTATAAGTTAGTAAGTACTCAACGCCTTCAACTGGAGCGTCCTTTGGCGAGGGTGGACCGCTCAGGGTGTACGGCACACACTGAACTGTTGAGGCCCCGGATCCAAGTTGCGATTTCACAGATAGTGAGGAGCCACTTATAATTAACGAGAAGGTAACTGCCGCTCCAATTCCTACAACCAGAACAACCAACATTAAGGCTCGAGCTAAGTTAGCTACCATTTTTTCACTCACCAATTTTCTAGGAGTAATAAGCAACCCCTGCGAACTCATAGTCCCGCGAGTAAGACGTATCAAGGTTGGTAAATTGCCAATAAATGTTCATCTGTCCACTAACATAAGCGCTCGTGGAACAAACGTAAATGAGATCACTCGTAATTCCCCAATAGTCTGTTGCATCACCGCATTGCCCATTTGTTGTTGTGTATGAACCACTCGAGTAACTATAGAGAACGAAGTAAAATTGCGCTGGTTCGGCGGTAGATCCTCCTACTGTACCTGCTTCTGCTACGACTGTCCAAAAATCTCCAGTTGGACTTTGCGAAGTTGACCACATATATCCACTTGCATCATCTCCTGAATTAGGGTAAGTGTTCAATGTTCCTGTGTTAGCCGAAGTAGTACAGCAGTATGTCATTCCAGTTGCGTTAGAATGCAAAGTAGG
>JASHOD010000045.1 GCA_030041295.1 Nitrososphaerales archaeon | reverse complement strand
TTTCCGGATGCCAATGTTGAGCTAGAAGCGATTGCGATTTTATAATGCCCGCGTCATCTTCCACTGTTCAAGTTCCTCCAGGAGGAGCAAGAGCATTCGTTGTGAAGAAGGGTAATTTCTTTCGTGTAATCGACGTGCAAGGCGGACAGGTCGCTGATCTCGTGGCTTTTAAGCTCGATGATATGTCGGAAAGACTGGACCAGAGCCGAACCCGGATCAACAACTGGAAGTATCGGATTTCAGTGGGAGATCCTGTTTACTCGAACATGAACAATTGGATGATGACCATATTAGAAGACAAAGTAGGAATACATGATCTGACCTTTCCCGGATGCAGCTCTTTTGCGTATGAGAAAATATTGAAAGTGGGCAAGAAGAATGGTTGTATCGAAAATCTTGCCGAAGCCCTAAACAAGGAAGGCAATAATCTGAAAACGTTTGAAATTCCCGCCCCATTCAGCCTCTTTATGGACGTTGAATATGATCTAAGATCAAACGTGCCAATAATCAAGCCCGCTGCCTCCAAAGCGGGCGACTTTGTGGGTATGAGGGCGGAAATGGATTGTCTTGTCGCCGTTAGCTCTTGCGCCGATGATGTTACTGACTGCAATCACGGAAAGTGCAAACCACTTGAAATCAAACTTCTGGAATAGGTGAGCCTCTGGTACTTTGCATATCGCGGCCTCTCCAACCACCCACTCGTACCTTGGGCAGTGACGGTGAAACAGACGAAGAGAAGATTTTGTCGTTTAATGAACAATATACATTCTATTACAGTTGTTCTTTTTTCTCAATGTTCAAATTCGTAAACTCAAGCTAGCAAATGCCTAGTTACTAAGCAGCTTTACTTTCTCTCTTCAGAAGACTCTTTGCTGCTCGTAACGAGAGCGCCATTATTGTAAGCGATGGATTGATATCGATTACTGAAGGTATTATGCTGCCATCAACGACATAGAGGCCGTCAACGTCGTGAGATTCACAATTCAAATTCACGACGGATCTTCGAGGATCTTCCCCCATCCTGCATGTTCCCTGCACATGATGGCTCGCGTAGATTGAATTGATCGTTTCTTTTGCGCCGGCAGCATGAAATGCTTCGCGGCACATTGACCTAGCCGTCTCAATCCTTTGCTTATCTTCAGCAGTTACAGGTTTGTGAAATTTCTCCTCCTTGGTTTCCGGGTTGCGAAAGATTCGTCCGTCGTTCGCATCGTGGATGTTGATGAATACTCCGGCGAAATGCTTGTAGTCCTTTAGAATTTTCTTTTGTCTAAGGCCCCAGAGCGGAACTCCTTCCTCATCTACGAGAAACTCCGCAAAACTGAGAGGGCCCTCCATTACTTCTGACGCCTCAAGTAGAAAGCCTCCTTTTTCTTTTTGCGCAAACTCTTCCATGTGAGCAGAGAGCGGGTGAAGGAGCCAGTCGTTTAGCACTTCATCGAACTTACCAAAGACGATTGTTGCAGTATTAGCACCAAAATTTTGACCGATTTGCTTTGAGCTAGGTGAATAATCGCTTACTTGCTCAATTCCCGAATCCAAAAGCAAATTGGGCGTGTTCAAAGCTCCCGCTGCAACAATTACTATTTTCGATTCTAATCTCTTGATTTTACCTTTATCATTTACAAATTCAATCCCCTTAACGCCTGGTTTATCAGAGCCATTTTCGTTCGCTTGAGAAAATAAAATTCTTGTCACTCTCGAGTTGTAAAATATCTCTGCTCCCATCAAAACAGACGGGATGATGTAGCACACCAGAGTCCCACGCTTTGCTTCAGTTGGGCATCCGAAAAGGCAGCCAGATTGCTCGCATTGCAAGTTGATATAAGCTCTTACAGGATGGAATGGATGACCTATCTTCTGAAACCCACGCTCTATCTTCTTTAGGCCATCGTCCCACTCTTTGTATTCTCGAACACTAGTATCCTTCTCGACTTGATCATAATATGGTTCCATATCTTTCTGCGAGAAGATTTCTCCCTCTTCGTTTCTTAGTCCGGAGGCTTGAAACCACTCCTTATAGTTCCACTCTGGCATTCTATGCGCGACAGCTGTGAAAATTGTGGTTGATCCTCCGACGCAATGACCCATTCCGAGTGCAATTTCATCTTTAAGACCTATCTCATAGTTTGAGGTCCAGCGTGGTTTCCACCATAGATTTCTTAGTGCAAGAAGCTCAAATCGATTGAAATCACTCGTCGTGTAGAACCCACCAGCTTCGATTATTGCTACCTTCTTGCCCTCTTGGGTTAGCTGCCAAGCGATTGGTCCGCCTCCAGCACCAGACCCGATAATTATTGCGTCGTAATCATTAGGCAGTTTCAGTCTCACCCGTTCTTGGTTCAGTCTTGCCTTTATGATCCCTCCAAACTTGGAGGAAACTCCAATCCTTCTTCAAGTTGGAAATCCGCTTTCCACCGAATTCGATGTATTGCCAAGCCGTAATTCCACTATACGACGGGTCATGAAAATCGGAGTAAAATGCTTCTAAAGCAAGTGACCTGAGATCAAACATACGTTCTCGAGATGCTGGATTGAGATAAAAGTCTCTGAGAACCTGATTTCTCTCTTGAGTGTTCAACTGGACGAAATTCTTAAAGAATTTCTTTTGGCAATTGGTATTGACTAACCCAATTGAGCTTCTAAAATATTGTCGAGCTTCTTCGGGCAACTCGTATAAGAAAGAATCTATGTAGCTCAATCCACCAACAGTAACTGCGCCGGGTTCGGATTTGGGATCTTCGCCTTCCGGGACGATTGTTTCACAAAGCGATTTGAAGAAATCACATTCTTCCAGTGAAAGAAAGTAAAATTTCTCAGGCAAAATTATTCGCATTCTCTTCCTAGGCTCACAGCAGGCCGCCGTTTACCGTCAGAACAGCTCCATTCACAAAAGATGATTTATCCGAAGCTATGAACAGTGCGACGTTTGCCACTTCTTCGGGAGTACCCAGTCTTCCCGCCGGTATCATCGTACTCTTTACGAAATCTAGCACCTGATCGTTTTGGAAACGATGCAGCAGAGGTGTCTCAATCGGTCCAGGCGCAATGCAATTTACCCGCAATCCTTGTTTTGCCCAGTTCTTCGATAACGCCTTTGTAAGTGAAATTATAGCTCCTTTTGAAGCTGCGTACGCGTCAGTGTTTGGAATGGGTTGAATGCCTAAGTCAGAAGAGATGTTGATGACTGACCCCTTCTTCGAAGATTTTAGAATTATTGGAATGGCATATTTGCAAACTAAAAATACGCTCTTCACATTTGTGTCCATTACTTTGTCATAGGATTCCTCTGGAAGATCGGTCACATTCCCTGACATCTCGATGCCGGCGCAATTCACGAGGACGTCTAGCCTTCCAAATATCTTCTCTAATTCTTCGACCGCGCCCTTTACATCTCGTGATGAGGTCAAGTCAGCGTAATACTTGGAGCGAGCAGGGTTTGATTCATTCCTGTTCCTGCTCTTATCAAAAGAGATATCGATTTCGAAGACTTCGGCGCCATTTTCAGCGAACAGATCCGCGATGCTTTTTCCAATTCCTGATGCAGCGCCTGTGACGAGTGCTGTCTTGCCTCTCAGCTCTTCCGAAGCCATTGTCAGACATCCGATTTATTTATCCTATTTAGCATTGGGGCAAGTGTCTGACTCTTTTACCCTCTCTTGCGCTTTCCTTTCGAGAGTAAAAGAGGATTGACATTTTTTGCTTAATGCGACTTGAAGTCAGATGGAAATGTAATATTTGTTCCTTTGAAAGTTTAGTACCATTAGCTTATAGCTAGCTACTATTTTGTTTGAACCTAAGGTTCTTTCTATCTTAACATCAAATCGGATCCGACATCTCCCGGATTACTGTTTAGCAGGGAGTAGAATTATAAGCGATAGAGAGAAAGGGCCATCTCAAATCTGTTCAGAGAGCGATCAAATTAAATTCCGCTGTGAAAAAAGTGGTTGTCTTGTATAGAAACTCACCATACCTGGTCTGTTTTTCCATTATTGCTCTGATGTGGATTTCATTGTTGTCAGCTTAGATAAGAAGTGAAGAACAAGTTGATCACCATCGACGACAACCAGGTCTTCAAATATCTTTCCATGAGCCAGTGTATGGATGTTATAGAGACCATGTATAGAAATGAAACAGATTCAATAATCCACCAACCACAAAGAACAATCATTCGAGTCGACAAAGATTCCACAATTCTATCTATGCCGGGCTATTCTAGCAAATTAGAGCGATTTGCCCTAAAGATAGTCACAGAGTATAGGAAAAACCCAGAGCGCTTTGGAAGGAAAGCTCAGGAAGGAGATCTGCTGTTGCTCGATACTAAGACTTCTGAGACACTTGCTCTGATTGACTCTGCAGCTTTGACCGCAGTCCGCACTGGTGCCCTTTCTGGGCTCGCAACTAGATTCCTATCACGAAAAGACTCCAAGATTGTGGGGGTAATTGGATCAGGGCAGCAGGCTAGGGCATTACTTGACGCAGTCTGCGAAACTCGGCCAATTGAAAAGGCTTACGTGTTTAGTAGAGAATACTCTCATGCAAAACAATTCTCAAAAGATATGAGTATTCGCCTCAAGATTAATGTCGAAGCCGTGAAGGAAAGAAGAGAAATAAGAGCTCGAGGAGAAGATATACTGATCGTAGCGACGAATTCCTCAGTTCCGGTAATTAAGTGGAATGAGGATGTATCGGCCGGCATGCATATCAATAGTATTGGAGTGCTTCCAGATAGACAGGAGCTCGATCTCGATACTGTAATCAACTCTCGATTGTTCGTTGATGTTAAAGAGGGAGTTCTAAAGGAGGCAGGGGACGTGATGTACGCAGTTCAAACTCGCCTGATCGACCAAAATCACATTCAAGGTGACCTCTCGGATCTAATACTTGGGAGAGATGTTGGAAGAAGATCTCCAAGGGAGGTCACGCTTTTCAAATCAGTTGGCTTTGCTCTTCTGGATGTTTACGCGGCCAACGCTGTATACGAAAATACCTTACGCTCTCGAGAGGGGAATGCCTGATCCTACTGAAAACGATGCATTGAAAGTACCACAAAGTATGAGAAAGTTTTGAAACTTCGCCAATCAAGAAACTAGTATTAATCTAGGTTAGGCATCATGCCAGAGAACTCGTACTACAATCACAAAATGGAGACTTTATCAAGGAATCAAACGCCAGAATATGAGATATGTAGCTCTGAGAGTCACAAGAAGTTCTCCTTTTATAACGCTCCTGGTCGCAGTTCCCGAATATGTCTTCTTATGATCAGATTGTCTTCGATTACATGAAACTTCTCAACGAATTGAGAAATGCCTCCATGCATACTTTTCGCGATTCAAGATCAGTCGATGTCCCGAAGAAACCCGGTAATTATCTGATCACTTCGAATGAGGATTCTACCATTATTTACATTGGCACCTCGAGTAATTTGAACCGTCGATTGTTGAGCCAGCACAAATCAGGAAACATCGGAGGAAGCAATTTTAGAAGAACTGTCGCGATTCACTTCCTCAAGGATCGGGCTAAAAAGGCGAGCCGAGAGCTAGAAGATAGAATTTCACAGTATATTCTCCAAAATTTCAGCTTTCAGTTCATATTAATCGATGACTATGTAGAAAGGATCAAGTTCGAACATTTCTCGACTGCAATTCTTTCACCCGTCTTGAATCTTTTGCCGCAGAAAACAAAGGAGCCTTCGATGGAAAGGGAAATTGTACAAGAAACCTGAAGGATCAAAATGACTTCAAACAAAATCTATTTCACGCACTGTACTTACAAGAAGAACAATTCGCTAAAGTGTTCCAACAGATTGATGATAAGCATGACAAAGTTAAGATGCTAGATCGCATCTTTGAAATCACAATCATAACAAAAATAACAGCATGGAATGCTTGGTGCGCGTCTAGGTAATTGAGAAGAAGTTCGAAACTCTTTGTCGCTGGGATTATTCTCATTATTTTCATCCCCTCCATATCCTATGATCACGCTTGGTCTGTCGGATCAAGCTATTCAGAAGAATCCCTTGCTATAGTGAACGCCGAAAACTTTCTCGTTAACCAATACAACTCAAGCATAGGTCTTCTCTCAGAGTATCCGAACTCAACCACTTTCTGGCTGTATTCCGACAATTATCTCGCTCTTCTTGCCTTTCATGTAGGAAACTCTTCTGATATAGCGCATCAATCATCATTAATGAATAATGTAAGTTCAACTCTTGCAAGATACATGTCAAAGTTACCCGACGCGGAGAATCAATACATGGTCCTCAATTCCAATGTCTCGTATTTTGACAATTCCTCTAATTATGAGGTGAGTGCAACACAAGGATCAACCATTAATTTAACTTTGAACAATGGAACAACCCCTCTAGATCCTAATAATTACGGAGATATTGCATTTCTGGAAGCTCTCTACTACCATAGAATCGGAAACAATTCAGAAGCTGCATCACTATTTCAAATCGGGACAAGTATGTACAATGGAATCGGAATAAATGATACTGCGTTTCAACAAAGCCCATCTCGGTTGCAATATCAAACATACAAACTAGCTCTTTATCTCTATACGGCAGCAATTCTGGGAGAGAGTTACCCCTCCTCCCTGGAAGCAACAATATTAGAGATGCAGAACTCCACGAACGGAGGGTTCTATACTGGTTACTATTCGAACTATTCGACTGGAGATACCACTCAAAATGTAGAGACAACATCGCTGTGCATCTTGGCCCTGGCAGCTCTATCCAATACTCTGCAGAATACAACTTCCACAACTACGTCTTCAGCGTCCATTAGTTCATCCACAACCACGAATTCTAGTACGACCACAGAAACATCTACCCAGAGCACCACGCGCACGAGCAGCACAAATCCCCCTACGACTATCTACCTTTCACTTGACCTCGTAGGAATCGCAGTCATTGTTCTACTTATCACAGCTATCGGTTTGATATTTGTGAAAAGAAGAAGATCGAAGTAATCTATACAACTAACTAAAGCATTGCAGGAAAGGATATACCGTCAAGACCGGCGAGAGCAGTAGCTGCCGTCACGTTTCCAAGAGTCTGCGACTCTACAGAACCACCAAAAGCAGCAATACCGAGAATGACTCCTCTAACCCCTTGATTTTACCGATTTAACCCTACGTATTCGATTAGTCTTTGGAATCTTGGTTCTTCACGTAAGCTATCATAGATGGGTTCGCATTTGATATG
>JASHOD010000044.1 GCA_030041295.1 Nitrososphaerales archaeon | reverse complement strand
TAAATTGGTACTGAAAAGACTGAACGAGAACATAAGGCACGAGCCAAGAAATGAGAGTCTTATTTTGGGATTGACTTTGCAAGATTGAAAATTATCATTCGCTCCGTTATTAACCAAAGAATACTGAAACGGCTATTCAATCTATTTCGGTGCTTGACTCAAATTACATAGCAGTGAGACTCATAAGCTACTATTATAACTGACCTACGAGATACAAGCTGACTCGGGGTCTTCAGATCCTAAAGCTACCGTCACAGAAGCAAATCGAGGAAACGGGTTTAGAAATTGGGAAGCAACTGGATAGAAAGAATTCCCTTGTACTTCTTGAGACTCATCGAAATGGAAAGTTTGAAGCTCAAAGTTGTGCAGCGAACCGCCTCAGCAGTCTGCCTATTCATCTCCAATTGATTTCTCGAATGATAGTCGCGAGCTCCATTCGATTCTTCTTTGCAGCTTCAAATGGAGCCGGGTGCTCCCAAGTATCTATCTGAAGCCAAGCGAGGTTAGGGACATGGTCTTTCATAGCCGAAAAGAGTTTTTTCATGTCTATGGAGCCCTGTCCAAAGACTTGATGTTTTCCTGTTCCGAACGGACTCAGGCTAAGATCGTTGTCCGCAACATGTACCCAACTGATTCTTCCATTAAGCTCTCTCAAAAACCCAACAGGGTCACTGTGCGAGAGAATGTTCGCGTGTGCTATGTCGAAAAGAATGGCTAGGTGTTTTGACTTTACAGCATTGAGCACCATCCTCACGTCTTCGATAGAATCCCTCAAAGTCCCCCCATTCAAAAAAAGGTTCGGCTCTGGCTCGATGGCCATCACAACGTTGTGTTTTTCCGCACGAGCGACCACTTCTGCAACAACTGCTACATATCTCTCGAGAAGTTTGTCATAATCTACAACCATATTCGGCATGAATAGAGGAGGAGTCAAAGTTGCATGGTGAGCATCTAGAGACTCTGCAAATCTCTGCGCATCCTCAACCCCGTTGATGTATTCCCTCCTGGTAGCTTCATCTTCGCTTATAGGAGGATAGAAGAAGCCTATGTGACCTGTCTGAAGTCCAGGTATCTGCTGCCCAAACTGTTCGTAGTATTTTTTTGTATTCTTTGCAAGACTAAGTGTGTACAATTCGAACTGAGCATGCAGCTCTATGCCTTCAAACCCTTCTCTTTGAGCAAATTGTAAAACCTCTTCCCGCTTAACAGGTGTACCGCCGCCGATCTTTACGAATCCATCTTCTCCAAGACAGATTTTCGGCATTTTTTAAATTCCGGTCTCTACTGCTTTTTCTCTGAATTCATTCGAGAGTTGTAATCTTATCCAGCTGCTCTCTCGAGGCTAGTGCGGCCTGGGTCCAATCACCTCTCCAAACGTTCCTGAGGTAGTTTTCAGCCTCAAATTCAACAGAGAGATATCCATCATATTCTGACTCTTTCAACGCATCAAAGAATCCTTTCCAGTCTACCATGCCCTCGCCCAGTTGAGGAAACATAAACGTCTCATTTTGCGCAGGAGGCTTGCCAACTGCATCTTTTGCATGAACATGTTTGATTCTCTTTCCTAATCTCTTTACGGCATAACTGACGTCGTTTCCATAAAGAATCAAATGACTCGGGTCCAAATTTACCGCAAGATGTTTTGAAGGAAAATAGCCCAAGAATTCTTGCAGTGTATAGTAATCATGGACTAACATTCCAAATGCGGCCTCAAAGGTAATTGTGATGTCGTTCTGTTCGGCCACTTCAAGGATCTTCCCCATCGAATCGACGAGATTCTTCCATGCGTCTCCTTCTGGGAAATCCCTTCCAATCTTTGTTGCCTGCGGATCCCATTCAGCGGGGCCACTAAAGAGATTCACTTTTTCGATTGATGCATTCCTCGCAGCCTTGATTTTCTCTATGGTATAATTGACATTCTCAGAACGCTTTTTCTCATTTGGAACAACGAGGTCAGAAGAACACATGATATTCGCTACTTCCATCCCATTCTTTCTAGTTAGAGCGGCGAGCGTTTTTAGCTGCTCCTCTGTATTGAAATGCAAATGGCCCATCCATTCAACTCCTTTGTATCCGTAGCGTGAGAGTGTGTCCAGAACTTCCTGGGCATTATTACTCCAGTAAGGTATGAAAGAGTACTTCCAATTCGTCAAATATACCATCAGCTGCTAACCGGAGTTCACGCCGGTCTTTGCAAACACTTTCTCAAGGTACTCTTTCGAGTCCCTCATCACGGTGTCTACATCATTTGGTAATTCAGACCAAGATTGAGTACAGATGTAGCCCTCAAAGCCGATCTCCTTGAGTGCATATACGATACCTTCCCAGTCAACCGTTCCTTTGCCAAGAGCTTCATGCGTCCACCTTATTCCATCGTTATCCGCGCCGTGGACATAACACAGGTGTCTTCCCGCCTTTCTGATATCATCCATGAAATTCCTGTAACTAATATTCTGCTGCGCGGTGTCGTATATTATCCTGACGCAGTTTGAATGAAGTTCCTTGATCATTTCGAGGGCATCGTCCACTGTAATCATCAAAGGACTCTCAGCGATGTATTGAGGATGAAGACCGAGAATGAACTTCGTCTTCTCAGCTTCGGCTACAAGCTCTTGCAATGCGTCCATTGTCCACTTCATTGCCTGTTCCTTTGAGGTGCCATACAAAACATGGCCAGTTAAGACATTCATAAGTGGACAGCCTAAGTCGTTTGCGAGCTTGATATTGTCCTTATAGTACTCTAGCGTTAATCTTCGTATGCTCTCTCGCGGGCTGCTGAAGTTATATTGAAGTCCGAGGCCACCACCTGCGACAGCGAAACCTGTCAAAACCAAGCCCAGGTCCTCGATTAATTTCTTTAGAGCTTCTCGCTCTTTCACTGCATAATCCTGCGGCCATGCGTGAGGTGCACCAGTGTAGAGGTCCACACCTTTGTAGCCTATCTTCGCAATTCTTCTAACTGCTTCTTCAACCGTTGTCTGTCTGTTGTATCCCAGAGTGCATCCCGAAAGTCTAATCGACAATTCATTTCACACCTATTGAAACCTGTTTTCACTTTTTCAGAACTTAGATGCCCATATTTAATTTTCCTTGTTTGGTGTTGAATAAAAATACCCCGATCTAGCGTTGCTAGCGAGCCTGAGGAGATCTTCCGTGACCTTGCCTATGGAGTCAAGAAGTTACTTCGTCAGAATTTTGCACAAGATTTTCATCATGAGGTAATGCAATCCGACTTGAATTTATAGAATATATGTCATAAATTTGTTCCTATCTTGGAAAGATGAGGATTTCCCGTTGTTTACTTCTTGTTGAATCAAGAGAGCGAAAAAAAGAGGTATCTTGGGCACTTGTAGAGTGCCCAAGATAAATCACTGTCCATTCACGAATGTTATGGTGTTTAGCACAGGCATCGTATTGGTACCGGACCACATGGGGTCTGTATAGAATCCGGAGATTATTTGGCTATTATAGGCCAACGAACCGCTTCCTTCCATTAAGCCCAAAGTGCCGATCCATGCATAAGGCGCATCGTCATAGACTTGTTTCTGGGCTATTGCAAGTTGGGAAAGGATGTAGGTTTGGTTGTTGCTTGTGTAGAAAGAGCTGACCGCATTGTTCACCACGGAATTATTGTAGACTGCCCAGTTTCCATCTCCATCCGCTGTCACAAATGTTACCCAGGGATCACTTCCTGCAAGAATGTCGGGCGCGTAGTTCTCTCCTCCTAGTAGCGAAAGCTGTCCCGCAGATTGGGCCCTTTGAGAGAGGGGTTCACTATAAGGTGTTTCGTACAAGTCATATGACTGGATAACAATATTGACGTTTATTCCAATTGCGGATAAGTATCCTAGAATAAGCTGATCTGCATTGTTACAGTAAGCACAACCAGAGGGCTGCGTGAACTGCAATGTAGGAAGGGTTGCCACGTTGACTCCAGATGCATTGAGATACTGCTCAGCCAGTGTCACATTGTATGAATAATCTGAATAGTTTCCAGGATCATAGTATTGCGACCAAGCTTGTGTCTCGGGACCAACCATCGGGTAAAGATCTCCATCAAATACCGAGCTGATTATTGCGCTGTAATTAATTGCATGCGCAATGGCTAATCGAATGTCTGTGATGTTTGTAGGATACCTCTGAGTATTCATCGCGAGGGCGAAGACAGCACCATTCCAAGGAGGTAATGTAGCGTACGCATACTTTGTGGGATTTGCCTGAATTAGATTGAAGTTGTTCTCAATAATTGCCACGTCAGCAGCTCCGGTGGAGAGGTCAGAATACCTCGAAGTATCATCTGTCTTGTAGTTTATGATGATATTCTGAACGTTCCCAGGGCTGAGCAATGGATTCTCAGCGATCTGCGCCGCTGTTAAGTTTGCTCCCCAATATGTAGGATTCTGCGTGAACTCAACGTAAGCCATTTCCGAAACCTGACTTATTGTATATGGTCCTGTTCCTGGTATTGGATGCTGATTGAAGTATGAATTGGGAGGTATTGTGCCAGCCGATCCAACTCCCCCGTTATCTAGGACATATTGCATATCGTAGATGTACCCTGGCATTCCGACAAGATTACCCAAAAGGTAGGCGTACGGTCCATCCTGATGAAATACTATCGTGTACGGCCCTGTGACGTAAATCGGCCATGATTGGTTCTCCATCATGGCAAGGACGCTACCTGTAGGATTTGACAAACCCATAGTACCTATTGCCGAAAATGTAGATGCGCCTATATCAACTGTTGACATGTTGAAGATAGAGTTTCCAAAAAGCCAATTAGAACCGTTTGCGTTTTGATAGTAATCTTGGTACATTTCTGTCCAGACTTCATAGGAATTGAATGGATCTCCATTTGAGAATTTGACGCCTTGCCTCAGATTGAAAGTGTATACCGTTCCGTTAGGTGATACTGTCCAGTTCAGCGCCAGTCCTGGCAAGAATTGGTATGTCTCTGAGTGATATTCGGCGCTGATGTTGATGTTAACAAGTGTCTGATAGACGCTATACTGTCCCCAAACCGGGAAAGGTAACCCTTCCCAAGCATCTAACATGTTCAAATCAACCACGGATGGCCAGAATGCGTCGTCCATCGTGAGCGTTGTGATCTTGCTTGAGGTAGAACTGACGGATGTTGATGATGATGTTGATGATGATGTAACGCTTGAGGTAGTGGTGCTTGTAGTCTTTATTTGGGTGAGAGCGTAAAATCCTCCTGCAGCAATAATTACAATTATAACTACTACGACGACAATTAATGCGGTTCTGCTAATCGCACGTTTTAGTTTCGAAGCTAATCCATGACGCATGAACCGCTGTGGCGATGTAAGAAATAAAAACGTTGTTACCGATTGCGCTTGCGGACAGACAGCGTTAGATAATTAATTAATCAATTATCTGTGCAAAAATTAAATTAACGAATCCTGTCCAACTCAAATATGTAACGAACAGTATTACATCAAGCCCTGATGTTTATCCTGTCTTGTCTACAAAATGACAGGCTACGTAATGACCTGGCGAAATTTCTCGAAGCGGTGGAACTTCTTCAGAACATCTCTTCTCCGCAAAAGGGCATCTTGGGTGGAACCTACATCCACTCGGAGGATTAATTGCACTAGGAACCTCTCCCCTAATCTCAGTTTTCAATAGATTCCGGACCAAAGGATTTGGGATTGGAGTCGAGGAAATTAGCGTGATAGTATAGGGGTGTCTAGGCTTTCGGAGAACCGTTTTAGTAGGTCCATACTCAACCAAGTTTCCAGTATACATCACTGCGATAATATCTGAAAGGTAATGAGCTACTGCAATGTTATGTGTAATTAGCATGTAAGACAATTCATACGTATTTTGGAGCTTAAGAAGAAGTTTCAACATCTGAGCTTGGACCGACGCATCCAGTGCGCTCGTGGGCTCGTCCAAGACAACAAGTTTGGGTTTCGTTGCTATTGCTCGCGCTATCGCAACTCGTTGCTTTTGTCCGCCGCTTAATTGCGCGGGTCTTCTAACAGACTGTTCCTGTGAAAGGCCGACCGCTTCGAGGCTTTCATTAACCTGATCGCTTATTGCCTGCTCATTCAAATGAAGTAGCCCGCGGAGAGGTTCCGCAATCAGGTCTTTTATTCGAAATCGCGGATCAAGAGAAGAATCCGGATCCTGAAACACCATTTGCATATTTCTGTAAAGTTCTTTTGAGTTTTGCCCCTTCTTGCTGGTAATTTCCCTACCTTCAAAAAATATCTTCCCGCTTGTCGGCAGAATTGCTAAGATCATGGTCATTGCAAGCGTTGTTTTGCCGCTTCCCGATTCGCCAACCACAGCTGTGGTCTTCTTCCGAGGAAGTTCTATCGATACTTTATCAACAGCCCTAACAAATCTAACTGGCGATCGAGATAAGAAGCTTCGACGAATTGGATAGTACTTTGATAACTCCACAGTTGTTAGAAGGGGTCCGTCAGACGTAGAGCCTTCATGTTCCATACAAAAAACACTCCACTTTATGGTTCGCTTTGGCTTCGATTAACCTTGGTCTATGCTGCCAGCAGACTTCCATAGCAAATTTGCAGCGGGCAGCGAATCGACAACCCTTTGGAGGATTCAGAAGCTCCGGCACGCTTCCCGCGATTGGTTCTAGATTTGTTTCGTCCTTGGATCCCAATGGAATACAAGAAAGAAGACCCTTAGTGTAAGGGTGTAGAGGATCAGAGAACAGGTCATATACGCTGGCTCGTTCTACTATCTCACCTGCATACATAACGACTACCTCATCCGCGACCTGGCTCGCGACTGCAAGGTCGTGTGAAATCAGAAGGATGCTTGTGTTAACTTCATTCATCAGCTCCTTCATGAGTTTAAGCACTTGTGCCTGTGTCGTGACATCGAGTGCAGTTGTTGGTTCATCCGCTATCAAGAGGGATGGTTTCTGTGAGAGTGCCATTGCAATCATTATTCTCTGACGCATTCCACCTGACAACTCAAAGGAGTAGCGCTCCATTACTTGTTCTGGGTCGGCTATTCTTACTAGCTTAAGTGACGCTATTATCTCGTCACTCAGCTCCTTAGGAATATGACGTTTAATCCTTGGAATCCTAGAGGTTCGAGGTTGCCTTGAATCGTATACTTCTTGCATCACTTCGCTATCTAGGTGGGAACTTCGCAATCTTCGGCGTTCTCTTATCAGAATTGCTTCAGCGATCTGATCTCCCACCTTGTAGACTGGGTTCAGGGACGTAAGAGGCTCTTGGAATATCATTGCAATCTCAGTTCCCCTGTATAATCTTCGTTGCTTCTCGCCTAATAAGACTAGATCCTGATTCCTGTATATTATGGATCCATGAGATATCTTCGCAGGAGGAATCGGTAGAAGGCCAATGATGGATAGGCCGAGAGTGGATTTTCCGCATCCTGACTCCCCTACGATGGCTATGAGCTTATTCTGAGGAACATCGAAATTTACGTCATCAACTGCCCTAAGAAACCCTCTGTCAGTTGTATAGTCAATGCTAAGATCGCGTATAGAGACCAAATTCTTTCCTAATTCTAGCGTGTTGTTTTCTTGCAATTTTAGGTCACTTCAATGCGAAAGCATCTCTTAATCCATCACCTAGAAGACTCCAACCTATAATTTGCAGTGAAATCGCAGCACCCGGAAAAATTGCAAGAAACGGATGGGATAACAAATAATCTTGGTATTCGCTTACCATCTGCCCCCAATCGGGAGCGGGTGGAGTTACAGACAAACCGAGATAACTTAATCCGGCATAGGCAAGAACGACACCACCCACGTCTAGAGTTGCATAAATTAAAAGCGTGGTTGAGATATTTGGTATGATATGCGAGAACAATGTTCGAAACTTACTAATACCCGAAAGCCTTGCAGCGGTAATGTAATTTTGATGAGCGACTTTTAGTGCCTCACCACGCGCTAGTCTCGCATAAACGGGCCACCAAACAATCATAAGAACAATCGTCATGTTCACTATGCCTCGTCCTAGAGCTATTGCAATAGCCATTGCGAGCACAAGAGTAGGTAGACCGAAAAAGACGTCGGTAACTCTCATTAAGGCCTCGTCGATTAGTCCACCTCGAATTGCCGCATATGAGCCAATGATTCCACCGATGACAAGTGCTGAACCTACAACTGCTAGTCCAATCCCCACGTCTTGCGGGGCTGCTGCGAGAATCCTGCTGAATACATCTCGTCCGATCTCGTCTGTCCCCATCAGGTGTTTCATTGATGGATTCGAGAAAGGGGTGCCCACAACTGTAAGAGGGTTGTATGGTTCTATGCGTAATTTTAGGGCATGAGTGATTTCGACAACTAAAGCCGTGATCAGGTAAACTGCAACAATTATCAATCCAACCAAAGCATTTTTGTTTTTTCGTAGTGCTCGTAATATCTTCTTCCAGCTAAATTCATTCTTTGGAGCGGTATCCGAGGAAGGCTTCGATGCACCTGTTGTTTCTTCTTCTACTCTTTCTTCTCCCGCAATCAAAAGAAAACCCATCACCCGAGCCTAATCTGTGGATCAACTGCAACGTAGAGTAAATCCGCAAGAAGATTTGCTGTTACAATTATTATTCCAAAAACAATAGTGGTGCCGAGGATTCCAGGATAGTCTTGAGCTGCAAGAGCCTGGAATACATACTGGCCCATACCCGGATATGCAAAGATATTCTCCACAAAGATTGTTCCAGTGATCAGCCAGGTTATCATTAGTGATACTATCGTAACTGTGGAGATTATCGCATTGCGAAGAGCGTGTTTAAAGAATACCGTTGTCTCATCTACTCCCTTTGCTCGCGCAGTCCGAATGAAATTTGCATGCATAACGTCTAGCAGAGAGCTTCTAAGGATTCGTACAACGATCCCAAATGTTCCAATAGCAAGGGCCAAGCTTGGAAGTATGACATGTTCAAGAGCGCTGTCGAAGTATCTGAAATTGCCTTCAAGAAGGCTGTCGAGCATGGGGATGTCTGTGATAGCTTTAGGCGGTGGGATACCTGGACTTACTGCGCCACCGCCGGGGAATATATGAAGGTAGTAAGGAAATATGATTATTAATAATATCGCTACAAAGAAAGCTGGAATTGAAATCCCTGTCAGGTAGACTGTTCGGATCCCTCGATCGACGTTCCTTCCATGATAAAGCGCTGAAAGAACGCCTAAACCGATGCCTAAAATGAGACTGATAACATATGCGAAGAAGGCGAGCTGAACTGTGTAAGGCAGCGTTTGTGCAATAACAGTCGTAACAGGCACAAATCCTCGTGACGTAGAGTAACCCATGTTCCCCTGTAACAGATTGACGATATAGTAATAGAACTGAACTGGGATTGGATCATTCAAATGGTATTTCTGAGTTAGTAACTTGACGAGTTGAGGGTGCAGAGCTGCCTGTCTCCCCAATAATGAAACAATTGGGTTGCCGCCAACGCTATGGGCGAGCACAAAAGTGATTATAATAATTCCGAAAAGGACGATGAACGCTAATCCAATCCGTCGGAGGATGTACGGAATAATCTCCATTCGTTTGGAGGACATCTCCTCCAACATATTTGAACGTTGACACCGATGGTATTATTCCATTGCGTTATGTCGCGCTGAAGATAAATAGGCTAATCTTCGCGATTTAATTCTCAATGAAACTTGCCGCATATGCGCATTCACTGAAAGAATTTGGCGAACTAAAGCGTTTTGGGTTTAGATATGTAGCGCTGCACTCTATGCTTTTTCCGGGGATTGAAGGAGGCAGCCTGCCGTCCAGTGATCAGATTGGTACAATAAGAAGCGTAGTCAAGGAAAACGACTTGGAACCAACAGATCTGGTCACATTCTCTACTTGGTATAACTTGGGACTCTCTGGATACATGGAGCAAATGCCCAGTGGCCCCGCAGACCCAGAATATGAAGAGCTCCGCAAGAAAGGAGTCGAGCAATTTAAGAAATTGATACGAATCTGCAGAGATCTTGGATGCAATCAAATCTTCTCCCTTCTGGGCGGAAGGAGACTGTTCCATTACGATCATGAGGATGCATGGAGGAAGTCAGTAAACGATTTAGCTCCCACTCTTTCAGAAGAAGGAATTACTCTTTCGTTTATTCCGCATCCAGGCGATTTTATGGAAGAATCAGATGCCTGTGTCGATATGATCTGCAAAACTAAATGCGACCAAATCGGATACATCTATGTTGTCCCCCATTCTTTTGTCCTGGGTGGAAGAATGGAGCCTGATACAAGCTCGATGATTAGATACGCTGCAAGAGCAGGTGTATTGAAGGAAATACACATGGCTGATACTTTGAACCCCGCCCAAATGTGGATTCGTGATCATGTAGATATCAGTCCATATCACTGCCATCTTGTCCCCGGCAAAGGTGTTCTTAATATCAAGGAAATTGTGAAGACTCTTGTTGAGATGAACTTTGAAGGACCAGTATTGGTCATGCCCTATCGTTATGGCATCTCTGACAGATCATTCGCTGAGCTAAGCTTAGAATCAAAGGACGTTATCGAAGGAATATTGCGAGACCTAAGGAATTCTCGCTGACCTTGGCTAGTTATGTTCAGTCCCTTTGGTGGAACCAAGAAAGCTCAATGTAGACTCGATCTAATCGTAGTCTACTTCTATGAGCAATATGTCAGCCCCAAAGGAGTCGAACTAAGAGGATGCCCAACTTATTTCCTTTAAAATTCTCTCAAGAGATCTCTCGTTTCTTGCCGGTACATGCTAAGGATAAGGGTTCGCCCAAGTGTCTATTTGAAGCGTATTGCAGAAGGCTCATGTTTTGTGCGATTTACGCTACTCTTGATATATCTTTTTGGAGTTAGCTTTGCGTTATGTCGTTATCCATTTTACCAGACCTAGGCTAATCTACCTCTTCTTCGACGTCGTCCATGGTCGGAGTCCCCTTTTTTTGATGAAAACTAAACTCTATCGTTCGTCGCCGAACTCTACGTCGACCTGAATATAGCGCACTGAACTCCAAAAACGAGCACGACAATCCGAGTGGGCTTTCCCACAGTATTTTCTCATTTGGTCTCGAAAACTCGAGCTAGAAGGGTACTAGTCGAGCAATCGATACACTTCGCCTCTCCCTCCAAAAAGGGGGACGTCTGCCTAGGCATCGCATCTTTAGAATATATTCAGAATCGTGAAGGTTTAGAGCGCATCGGTTTCAACTAACGGCGCAGTCGGGGGTCTAGAATATCTCGTATTCCATC
>JASHOD010000043.1 GCA_030041295.1 Nitrososphaerales archaeon | reverse complement strand
ATCCTCGAGCCTCTCGATAACTCTTCTATGATTCTTCTTGCCACTTGTTTTATCGGTTCTCTCAATCCCACTCGCTTTTCTAAATCTTCGAAATTTTCAAACTTTTTTCGCTCGCGCTGATTTATGATATTGCGCATGAACGTCTTTCCAATCCCGGGAATCAGCTCCAGAGCATGGAGCCTCGGCGTAATTGCCTGGAGCTCGTTGAAATATGCGATAAACCTGATTTCGTTGTCCTTGATCAGCGTCTCGAGAACGGGCTCAAGTTCGTTTCGAGCTTCGTTAGTAAGTTCTTCATAATCCAATCTTCCTAGAACGCTGACTATCTTGCTTCTATTCTCCTTTCCAATCGATATTCTTTCGCCCACTTTGAAATCCGCTCCGTTCGCGGCGAGAATTTCAAGCAAGGTCAAACGGTCCTCTCCTATCCCCTGGATGAGGGGGCCTTCCCTTTCTCTGATTATCGATGACTTTCCTCTTTGAATGAAATGAAGAACGTACGCGTTCTCTTCATACCTTTTTGAGGGCACTTGCTCAATCGAAAGTTGTTGTTTACTTTGAGATTCACTGTACACGACAGAAAAAGCACGGTATTCCTAAAAAACTGGAGGCGATACTATAATTGTATGTTGCGAGTCCTATGGATCGACAGAAGAGCTTCTAGCAGGGCCGAGTAATTATAATTGGAAAGGTGGAATACCAAAGTGTAATTTACCCAGAACTTCTCGGAGACGAGCTCTAGTACAGTTGAATATTTTCTTAGAAGTACTTCTGAGGTCTAGATTGCAATATGAGCTTCGTAAAGCTAGTAAGTTTTCCATAGTATCTTGCATTTCAGGAATTCTATTGAGTAAGTATCTTGATCATCTTTTCGACGGTCGCAGTGGGAATGAGTTTTCTCCAGCCTGAAGTAAAGACTCGAAGTTCCTCTTGCGTCTTTGGAACGATATTCACAAGCTCTGCTGCTTCCTCGGCGGTCAAGCCGCATTCCTCGACTAGTTGCTTTCTCATTTTTCGCGCCGCTTCAGAATCGGTCTTTGCGAACTTTGCGAGATAGTCCTGTGTTCGCTTTTGTATCTGGTCTGCAGTTTCCGGGTCGATCTTTGAAAGAATCTCCTTTGCCTCCGCTATGGAGATTATTCTCGTCCGTTTCGTCGGAACTCCAGCAGTTTGTTCTGTCATTGAAATCAATTACCTCTCTCCCGTGAGCGATCAACATGGGCCATTACGGGGTAGTAGTAGGACTAGAAACGAGTGGGCGAACGTGCTCCAATCTCGCAATGACTTCCTTAGTCTTGTTGCCCACAGGAACCGCAATAACAACACTCCTTCGGCGCACTTCTTCGATGTTACCGACAGAACCCTGGAATCGCCTGTGTGGCATTCCCTTGGTCTGGCGAGAGTCGACGTCGATGACGACCCTGTCGCCAACCTTGTATTCTCTTAGCAGGAAACCGAGGGGTGATCGGGGCTTTGAGCGAAAAAGAGATCTAGTTTTCCTTCTATAACCTCGAGACTTCGGCATGAGTAAAACAACAAAGGCTTATTCAGATTTAGTGCTTTAAATGCTTCTGTTCAAACATAAGATCTCGATTTACATCAAAGCGTGAACTGAAAGGCTTCCTGCTGAAGGTTTTCTGTCTCATTTCTTCGAGATGAACATGCATGCGCTCTTAGTTACTGCCCTGAAAATTTCGGTTCTGCCTTACGGCGTGATTCACTGGATCAAAGACGAGATGGGAAAGTCTCGTTACGATTGAGATCCTTGACGTCTTCCTATCCGAAGCGGGTTCGAGAATTGAATCGCGATGTAACCCTCGATATCGCGTTTGCGTTTATTGATAAAGCGACATTAGCGTTCCTACCCGGAGATCTAACTATGTGTTTCCGCTCTACTTCCTTTAACGTTAAACGACAACCAAGACATAGCTCTCGAATTATTGGTTGTGCCCTAATTCAAGAGGATATTCAAAATAGACAATGCGATTCTTCTTGCCAGCGAAGTTCGAATCGTCGTAGTAGTAACCGGATCGTTTGGCCTCGAAGGTTGGAATTGGCACACGAATTGCTGTTCGCTCCCTATCTGTGCTTTTTAAATAGGGTCGAGAGCTGTTGTTAAAAGCTAATCACCACGGGGTTTTCATTGACGCTTAGTGGACGGAAATTGAGAGCGATCATTGATTTATTAGACAACTTCTGCCCCGATTCTGCACTGGCGTTGGAGTTTCGCGGTTCAACGCACTATTCCTTGTTCAAACGAGTCTGTCTGAACTATTGCGAAAATGCACGGGTTCATAAGAGAGAATTGCACAAAGAGCTATTTTGTAGATGAGCCAGGTCGCGAACAAAAGAAAAATCGGGCTCCTATTTTCGGGCGGTAAGGATAGTACTTACGCTTGCGCGAAATTGCTAGAGCAGGGGCACGTTGTAGAGTGCCTCATCACCATTATTTCCTCTAACAAGAGCAGCTATATGCTGCATACCGCGGATATTGGACTCACCGAGCTTTCATCGGAAGCATTGGAAATTCCTCTGGTCAAGGGCTATACCAAAGGGGAAAAGGAAGAAGAGCTCGATGACATTATGAAGGCAATTCTTCATTCAAAGGACGAATACGGGATAGATGCCATCGGGACAGGTGCCATCGCAAGTAGATACCAAAAGGAAAGGATAGATTCGATCGCGACAGGGTGCGGTCTGTCACTCTTTTCTCCTCTTTGGGGAGTCAATCAGGAAGAATACATGCGGACGCTGCAATCCGAGGCTTTCCGATATATCATAACGTCAGTTTCTTGCGAAGGATTGGGAAGGGATTGGCTGGGACGGGAGCTCTCGGAGTCGGATCTTCTCGAGTTGATTAGACTTTCACAGAAATTCAAGTTTAACGTTGCGTTTGAAGGCGGCGAAGCCGAGACACTTGTGTTGGATTGTCCCATTTTCAAATCAAAGAGAATTAAGGTTCTCGAATCCAGCATAAACTGGAACGGATACTTTGGAGAATATGAGGTCCGAAAGGCAACTCTTGAGAATAAAGCGCAAATCCGTGACAAGCGAGTTTAAATCTCCTGTAAGGGGAGAATTGTAAAATCGAATGCTCGACAATCTGAAGCAAGGGTTTCAAGGAGCGATAAAGAAGCTCCTGGGCTCCTCAACGGTAGACGAACGTGAGATTAAGGAGTTTGCGCATGATATTCAGAGGACCCTTCTAGGGGCCGATGTTAAAGTCCAGATAGTTCTGGAAGTTTCGCAAAGGATCGAGAAGCGGGCACTAGAGGAAAAACCACCTCCTGGACTACCGCGGAAGGATCACATCGTCAAAATCCTGTACGAGGAGTTCTCGCGCATCATGGGAGAGGAGGGGAAGCTTGATCTCCCGACAAATCGAACTAACACAATTCTGATGATCGGTATCCAAGGGAGCGGCAAGACGACGACTATCGGAAAACTAGCAAGGACGTTGTCGAAACGGAACTACAGGGTCGGTGTGGTGGCTGCCGATACGTTCAGGCCTGGGGCAATAACCCAGCTAAGAACAATTTGTGATTCGATACAGATTCCTGTCTATGGAGATGAAAAGGAAAAAGACGCAGCGAAAGTAGCAAAGCGCGGCATGGAGTATTTTCAAAGTCAAAGCGCGAATGTCATCATTGTGGATACTGCTGGAAGGCACAAGGAAGAGACCGGTCTGATCGACGAAATGAAGCAAATCTCGAAAGCAGTATCACCAGATCTCGTGTTTCTCGTTATCGACGGAACAATAGGCCAGGCAGCATATGGTCAGGCACAGGCGTTCCATAAAGCTGTCCCAGTGGGAGGAATCATAGTAACCAAACTAGATGGAGCTGCCAAAGGCGGTGGTGCTCTGGCAGCAACCGCGGCAACAGGTGCGAGAATTTTCTTCATAGGCACCGGTGAAAGGGTGGACGACCTGGAGCAGTTCTCTCCTACTCGCTTCGTCGGTCGTCTCCTGGGGATGGGAGATCTCCAGTCGCTCTTAGATAGGGCGAGAGAGCTTGAACTGGTCGCTGACGAGAAGCAAGTAAAGCGGATGATGTCGGGAAAACTGACAATGAACGACTTTCTGGTTCAAATCGAGTCTGTCAAGAAGATGGGGTCGCTTCGAAAAATAGTCGAATCTATTCCTGGCTTTTCTCAGATGAACCTTCCCTCACAGAACCTCGAAGAAATAGAGGGCAAAATGAAATACTGGCGCGCGATGATTCAGTCAATGACCGAAGAAGAACGAAATGATCCGGACATATTGAACTCGCAACGAATCAAGAGAATAGCGAAGGGGTCAGGAGTTCTTGAAAGAGATGTCAAAGACCTACTAAAGCGGTACAATCAAGCCAAGACGGTCATGAAGGCGAGCAAGGGAAGACAATTTAGGGCTCTGATGCGCCAAATGGGCAACCAGCAGCAACAACAATGATGATCTCGTCTCAGTTCGTTTAAGAGCGTATCATAGAGTATTCGCCCATCGCTTCGCAGCACATAGGAAGTCTTCGCTATTTTGACAAGACAAGCAAAGCCAACCCCCTTGAGAAAACGAGTGGCACTACACGTAGAGAAGGGAATTCAGTTGTGCAAGAAATGTTTCGAAAGACAAGGTTTTCCTAGTGCGTTATCCAAAAAAATAGGGGTAGCTCCAGATCAATGCGAAATATGTCAAGGAATGATAGATAGTATTCCCGGCATTGCTAAGAAAATCTCTTACGATTTGAAGGGATACGAATTTGATACATTTCTGGTTGGCACAAGTCTCCCGCAGAAGATACTTGACAAAGAAGATGAAATTCGCTCGAAGTACAAGATACGGGGCACAGAAGCGATCAAATCACAGATAACTAGAATGATCACGAGCGAAATTGTCCGCGAGACGCACAAGGCCGTAAACTACGCTCGGCCGGATATCACGATTCTGTCGTCGTTAGATACAGGGGAAGAAACGATTACGCCGCGCTCGATCTGGCTTATGGCAAGGTACAAAAAGGCGATCCGGGGTCTTGCGCAGCGATCCTCTACTTGCAACGTTTGCAACGGCCTCGGTTGCGCCGCTTGCAACTATAAAGGGTCAAACGAGTCGAGCATTCAATCTCTGGTTTCCTCCTATTTCGGAAAAAAGTTTAGGGCTGAGGGATGTTCCTTTATTTGGGTTGGAAGCGAAGACGAGAAAAGTCTCGTGAACGGGACTGGCAGGCCGTTCTATGTTGAAATCCGGAAGCCAAAGAAGAGAAAAATCAGCAAGAGCTTACTAAAGTCATTTCCAGTTTCCGAGGGATTGACTTTGAAGTCACTCCAAGTCCTCCAGTCTAGGCCCAAGTCAATTCCGCAATTTAGAATGAAATGTCTCGTTTATCTTTGCGGGGTTCCGCAGTCGAATGTAACGAAAGAGTCAAGCGAACAACAATCAAAAATTATGACCAATGAAATCGAATCCAAATTCAAAGATCTCTCTGTACAAGTTAGAATATCGCGGAAGTTTCGCACTGTGTCTAGAAAGATCCGATCCGTCAAGGTGATGGAGAACCATGAGAATCATCCCTACGTTCTCGATATTGATTGCGATGGTGGCATACCGATACGAAAACTTGTACTTGGAAATGATAATGCCGTCATCCCAAATCTATCTCCATACATATCGGGTTATGTAATAGACCCTGAACTGCCATTCGATGTTGCAGACATAACCTTAGTCGAATCGAATTCTGATAAAATGAATTTATCGAGACAACAAACGAAGGTTCCTAGATGGCCTAGAATTGAACCAGAGTCATCGGAGGATGCGGGAGAAGATTACGACGAAGTGGAAAACGCCAATCTAGTAAATTAGTCAAGCCTAAGGCTACGAATAGCCCCTCTGCAGCTGTATTTTCCAAGCCTCATCATATCGCCTCTTTGTCCTCTACGAGAACAAAAAGCACATCTCAGACGGCTCTTCCGGTTTGGCCACATTTGATGACCAAAGGCATCATCGGGTCATTTCAATGGTGGAAAATTTTAGGCTTAAACTTTTTTTGTTAACTGGAATTGATTTCAAACTACTTTCTTCAATCCATGAATTAGCTTCAATGAAAAAGAAATTTCGTTTGGTCGCAAATTAGTTTATATGCAGGCTGCGTATGATAGCTTATCTTCGGAACGACAGGGCAAGGATAGATGATCTCAATGTCCACAGGAGATGTTCAAAGCGATTCCAAAAATTACGCTCAAAAGAATGTCGGAGAATCTCAAACATTTCAAACAGATGCCGAGCCGAGCGTCATCTCTGAAAAATCCATGCCCAAAGACCAACCTCGTTCAGAAACAAAAGAGATCGAAGAGCTCAGGAATGAACTGGACGCAGAGAGGAAGAAGAGCGCCGACCTTTCTAAGCGGATACTCTATCTGCAGTCGGACTACATCAACCTACAGAGACAAAACGAAAGACGCATCATGGAGACTCGGGATGAAACGAAGCTTCACTATTTGGAAGAGATGATTTCTATCAAAGAGGACCTTGAACGCGCATTATCTATCGGCAAATCATCGAGTTCCAAGGCTCTAACGGACGGTTTGTGCGTCCTTCTTTCGAGAATTGAAGGCAATCTGCGTATGGATGACATAGAGATGATTAATGCCTCTCCCGGTACTCCCTTCGACATTAAATTCCACGAGGCAGTTGCCTATTCAGAAGGTAACCACGAAAAGGAAGGCACTATTCTATCGATCATAAGCAACGGATACACTATGAGAGGTAAGGTAGTGAAGCCTGTTCTCGTTGAAGTGGCCCGACAAAATCGTGCTGCCGAGTCTAGCATGGAGGACAAATCTCTCAAAAATATGGGTCTAGAATCTGAAAGTAAGGATTCGGAAACTACACACGTTAGTGAGAAAATTCCGACTCCGAAGGAATCTGAAGAAACACGAATGGAAAATTAACTTATCAATAGTGAAAGAAAGAGAAGTGGTTTAGGGCAAATGAGTAAAATAATTGGTATTGACCTAGGAACAAGTAATTCAGCCGCGGCGGTTATGATGGGTGGCAGACCGACCATAATCCCAAGTGCGGAAGGGACCAGTGTGGGTGGAAAGGCGTTTCCTTCGTATGTCGCATTCACGAGAGACGGTCAACTGCTTGTTGGGGAACCGGCAAGACGCCAAGCCGTTTCAAACCCCGAAGGCACAATTCAGGCTATAAAGCGAAAGATGGGAACAGACTACAAAGTTCGTATTTCCGGCGGAAAGGAGTACACCCCACAACAGATTTCTGCTTTTATCTTGCAAAAGATAAGGGCAGACGCTGAGGCATTCCTTGGCGAAAAAATCTCGAAAGCGGTCATTACGGTGCCTGCTTACTTCAACGATAACCAGAGACAGGCCACCAAGGATGCCGGAGCTATTGCGGGACTGGAAGTTGTTAGAATTATCAACGAGCCAACCGCTGCATCGTTGGCCTACGGTTTGGATAAGGCAAGCAAAGAGCAGAGGATCATGGTCTTCGATCTGGGAGGAGGGACTCTCGATGTAACTATAATGGAGTTTGGTGGCGGCGTCTTCGAAGTAAAGTCTACGAGCGGAGACACACAATTAGGTGGAACCGATATGGACAATATCCTCGTGGACTATGTCTCTTCGCAATTCCGAAATCAAACGGGCATAGACCTCAGAAATGACAAGGTTGCAATGCAACGCATCAGAGAAGCTGCAGAAAAGGCAAAAATCGAACTTTCGACTACGGTTACTACCGAAATTAATCTACCATTTATC
>JASHOD010000042.1 GCA_030041295.1 Nitrososphaerales archaeon | reverse complement strand
AACGAAATCTTGGCAACAAAGCTCCAATCTGCAGAAAGGGATCTATCACCTTTCATGATATTACCATTAACGAGAGAGATCGCGGCGGAGAGTTCACGTATACTAGAATCGCTGATGAAAAAGGGTCAAATCATCGGAATCAACGATCTGTACATTGCTTCAACCGCATTATTGAACAAGGCTTCAGTCGTAACGCGAAACATGTCTCACTTTAAAAGAATTGAAGGGTTGTCAGTTGAGAAATATTAGGACTCGAAACCAAAGCATGACGTATGCGGCTAGGTCGCCTGAGATCCAAACAGATTCAAAGGAGGATTTCATCTTCCTTACCAAGAGATTCCAACAAAACTGTTCGGACTTGACACAAATGCTGGAAGAGGCGAACTGATCGTTCGTGAATTATTTTATAAATTAAGCCCAACATATTCGCGATTAGTTTACTACTTTCTCAATTTTGTGTAGCTAGTCCTGTTGAGCAAGCGAGAGGGCAGGACTGCGAAATTTGTCTCGTGAAAATTATTGACTAGATCAGTAATGAAAACCAGTCAGCTTTGTTCGCCCAAATGCAGGTCTTCACGAATTGAAAGGAACTGATTCAGAAGTTTGAACCCTTTGTCTGAAAGATGATATGATCGTTTTGCTTCTTCGTCTTGAGAAATAATTAGCCCTTGTTCTTCGAGAGTTTTAATGTATCCTTGCATTACCGTCCATGATAGATTCGCCTTGTACATCACGTGAGTGGGCTTTTCTGCTCCTGCACCGATTGCCCTAAGAATATCACAGTATGTTTCCATGCGAGACCTTCTGTTTAGTTGGGTCTGCTGTGGTTGACGTTGCTGCTGCTGCACCTGCTTCTGTTCGCTCTTTTCGTAGAATTCTTCTTGGCTCAATTTAGATTTCGACTCTAAACGTTATCTTACATATCGGAGCGTGTAATAGAACTCATTGTAACTACAATTCTAGGCCAACTGTGACGTCGATGTATGTATGACATGTCTCACTGGGTACACCAATATGGACACTTCTGGTACAGGCAGGCACACGGGCAGTTGGTTGCCTGATTCCACAAGAGGATAAGATCGCAATAGGATGTTAGGTAAAGCGTCAGTTATTTTCAAGCTGCATCATTCGCCGCTATGTTCAGGAAGCTCTTTCCGAAGCTTTTGAGACAATGCTATTTTGCGTAATCAAACCGATAATCTGTCCCTCTCTCTTGACGCCTATTCTTCGGATTCTTAGATCATGCATCTTGAGTAATGGTTCCGCAATCGGTGCGTTTTCGTCAACGCACACAATTGGGACGCTCATTACCTCTAGTACCTTTGTTGATGTCGGATCCTTTCCGGCAGCAACTACCCTATAGAGCACGTCCCTCTCAGTTACAATTCCTATGGGGTTGTTAGCGTCATTACACACAATAGCTTCTGTAGCATTAGCTTCCAACATCTTTTTTGCAGCGTTTGTAATAGAATCCGAAGAAGGAACTCTGAGGAAAGTTCGGACCATATAGTCAGAAACAGATTCAAGGGCAGAGACTGTAAAGTTTGGAGAAGTAGTAGACATTTAGGGTGCATAAATGTCACAGCCAATCTATAAAGAGAAAGCACGTTTCTCAAATCTGAGAATAGAGAAGAAGAAGATTTGGCTCTTGTAAGAGCTGTCGCAAGTAATGCTATACTGGATCCGAAAATTTACACAATTCTTAGTGCACATTATCATACAAAGGTATTATCAAGCGGCACACTTTCGTCCTTGTTAGTAATTTTTCTTTCGCATTCCTGACATATGAATAGATGATTTACTGAATCGGCTGATACGAATACCTTGCATAGTACATTTCTTAACATGCAAACATCGCAATCATGAACAGTATCCTGTGTTACTGAGCTCACTCCAAGAATTGTGATACTTCTCATCGACGGGTCGATGTTTGGAACTAACTCAACAACTAAATTATTCGACTCAAGATTGATCAGTATATTTTTGAATTCACTTCTGTAAAACGTCAACTTTTTGCTATCTTTGATTTCGATCTTTGCAACGCGAAGAATTGAAAGAGAAACAAGCTCGTGTATTTTTCTATAGCAGGTGCTCACGGGCACCCCTTGCTCTGAGCATATCTCTTCGGGCGACTTGGCCTCGTTGATTGTAGCGGAAAAAATCTTCCTCGAGTACTCATCGGAGAGTGCACTTACGATCGCTCGGACCCTGTCCGGATCTCTCTCCAACATGTTTCGCCCTCATCATCCGTCATTGAATCTCAAAGCCACACTTGCCTTTACGCATTATCCCTAGGGGCAGGTGTGAAGACAAAGCTTGGCGAAGGTTGCTTCGCTAGGACTAGAGAAGCCACCAAAACACGAATGAATAAGAATGTCTGTCTTCTCAAGTCAAAAAGTTCCTTTTAGAAGAAACCAACCATCAAAGGTAATTTCGACTAATGTTTATTGGTTACTCGTATTTCAAAGATATTTTGCTGAGATGAGCTGTAATGGGGGAAGCAATGATTAGCTCAAGAACAAGGGTTTCTGAGTGGCTCAAACTGATGACCAATATAACTGAATACAAAGCGGGTGGTTCGAAAACGGTCATTCTAATTTGACTTCCATGAGAATATTCATCCCTTCTTTCCACAGGCTTCTCTCGATTTCTTGAAGCGGATCTTGGCGTTCCTTGAAGTCATCGTCAGCTCGGGCCATTTTTCTAATTGTCAATTTACGTCAGCTGAATGCCCGGGATCCGATTTTTTGCTCTAATCTTTGGAGCTTGGCAGATACCTCCGGACCCACAGAACAGAACGGAATTCCATGAGACAGGGTAGAAGAATAATGAGCTATCTGCCGCCTTCGAAGGGCAATAACGCATTTTACGTTCGAATGAGTTTGCACGATTGTCAATCAAGCTGGAAACTGTTAAAAGAGTAATTCCCACCTATATGGTGGGAAACCAGGATTCAAAATGGAGGCCGTTGTGGACGAGAAAGGGAGGCTCCTAATTCCTCAAAGTTTCAGGGAAAGCGCAGGAATCATCGCAGGAACAGTCGTACAGATGAAACAGAGGGGCAGGATCGTGGAAGTTATTCCAACATCGAAGAAAAGGAACAATGCAAGGAGTTGGAGGGAATTTTACGGAATCAAACCGAAAAGAACTGGTAAACCGTCATGGCCGTCGCCGGAAGAGATCAAAAGCATCTGGGAATAGACTCGAACGTTCTTGTGGCGTACCTGGACGACGACCATCCGCGGCACAATGAGACGCATAGTCTCACAAATGCGGGAGTGGCTATAAACCCAACCGTTTTGCACGAAGCTTATCACACATTGGTATACGGGTTAAAGTGGAAGGAAGATGATGCTTCCGAGGTTTTGAAGGAGATTGCAAATGATAAGAATACACGCTTCATCAATCATTCTCTCAGAACCGTTCTTGCTGGGCTTAATATTGCGACTGGGTATCACTTGAGAGGCAGAGATGCCTTGATCGTCGCAAATTTTCTCACTGGTGGAGTGAGTGAGTGTCGTACTTTCGACGCAAAACTTCTCGGGATAGGGAAAATAAAGTACGGAAGATGGAGTATTTTGTTTCGGCGCCCGATATAGGATGCGCAGATAAGCCGGAATATATTGATTCCATGACAGATAACTAGCGTGCAAGTAATTCTCTATAGGAAAATGAGAAATTCAAGTAGAATTCTTTCAATGTATAGGCATTGGAATAGGAAATAATGAAGTCGCTTAGAAAGAGGCAGAAGAGAGCCGTTTCCGAAGTTGTCGGCGCATTACTGCTTATCTTGGTCGTAGTCATTGCCGTTGGTTCCTTTGCTGCGTTCCTATCCTATACTCAATCTACGGCTCAAAATCGCCAGGCTTACATTAATAGTGTTCAGGATGAAGATTTGCAAATTACATCTGTTTCTCCGTATCCGTACTTTCCGAATGTTCAATTCCAGCTGATGTATCAGGGTTTCATTATGGATTATGTTCAGATAAATACCGCTAATGCGTCCCTTGTTAATCTGATTTCGACGGGAAATGTTTCGTATTCACTTCCAAGCGGTACCTATGCTTTGAATTCAACTAATGGCATCGTGAGTTACAATGTCATTATGGCGGGCACATTGGTTAATAATATGACCAGTAAGAGCATTCTCCAAATTGAATCATCAGGAACCTATGCGTTTCAACCCGCTACCTGGCAAGATTTGACAATCTATGTCAGAAACTTGAACACCGCGAATTCAGAGGTGTCAGCTATTTCTGTCAATGGTCGGTACCTTTCAAACTTCTCGTCAAATGGTGTGGTGTACTCTACATCGCTTCCACTATTGATTCCCGCTAAAGGCACTGTCCCAGTAAATCTCTCAGTAAGTACGTTTGACATTCATACAACTGCTTCCCTGGGGCTCCTTTTGCTGTCGACAGTAGGTAACTTCTTTTCTGGCACATTTACGCCTCCTAATGCAATCGTAAGTGAGAATACAATGACCCAGAATTATCAGGTCGCTTCAGTAGATATTCCGACGTTCAACGGAGCTCAAAATAATGCTAGTAGTTATCTGTGGGAAGTGCTTGTTCCGACATCTTCTTGGAATATGAGCCAAGGCTGGAATAGCTCAAATATTCAGGTAGCGTTTGTACAGGGACCTACGTTCCAGTATAGACCCAATGGATTGTTTAATTCGCTAAACGGATTAGACCTAGCAGGCCCGATGGAAGTGATGCTTATTGCAACTTCGTCGAATGGGCTAATGTCAGTATCTCAACCATTCGCCTTACCATACGATCCAAACATAGATCCAGCGGGCAGTTTTGCTGTTAGTTGCAGTGCTACAGATTGTAGCAGTAATTCTAATCTTACTATTACAGTTACCGTGTCTGATCTCTTTGCTGTAAATCCCCTATCAGGAGTTCCTGTAATCTTTATTCCTGAAAATAATGGAAATAGCGTTATAACTTTGAGGGCGTACAACGGTGTTACCGGCTCAGGCGCCTTTCCCCAAGGGGAAGTTACTGTTACTACCGCTTGCACTAGTAGTTGTTCAGGAACAGTCGAGGTTATAGCAGGGAGTCTTCCTCCGCAGTTCATAGAAGTAACTGTATCCTGACTAGACGACCATCTTGAAGTCCAGCTTACTCGGTTAAACGTATCTTGCTTACCCACGAGCAAGGAATGATATGACTAGTTGAATGGGCAAGTAATCGCCTCTTAACCTTCTGTAGCATCAAGCAGGCGTAGAACCAATCACTTAAGATTTAGAGCGTTCCAATTATGGTTCCTGTTTAGTTCTAACATTGAAGCTAGGATTCTGTCCGAAAGGGGAGAGACAAAAAATTTCTCTAGTATAGGGCCAGTATCTCTTTCCTAAGCTTGAGACGCGCCCACTGCTTCGATATACGTTCTGGACAGCTATACATGCACGATCTTGAACAGTAAAGAGAACCTTTTGCTGTAGATTGATAGGTCTTGCCACAGACTTTGCATTGCTTGTCGATATGTCTTTCAATGGCTACACTCATTTTTTACATCACTAAGGAAAATTGAAAAGATCGCGCTCACTTCTCATTAGAAATACTAGTGCCCTATTTTTAATACTATGGAAGTTAAGATAAGTTACAGGTTTTTTTGTAATTACCTGTAATTACACCTAATTACAGGTAATTAAGATTCAGTAATTTCTCAATAGCTGACACTATAATTCTTGGGCCATGTTAATCTCCCCCTATCGGAAGCCGAAGATCTCACGGTGTAAAATAAATCGTGGACTATAAGAAACTCTTCAAGTATAGAGGACGAAAGGCAATTTCACCGATAGTGGCGACGCTCATCTTGATCATCATCGCTATCGTTGGAGCTGTCTCAGTCGGACTCATTATGTCAGGAATAGCTAGTTCAACAAGTAAAGCAGCAAATCCAAACACTACAAACGCATCTGAACAAATTCTCATAGGAGGTTCCGCTACAATCTATCCAGCAGTCTTAGCAGCAGCAACAGCATACAACGCAGCAAACGGCGTGAATATCGTTGTTCAGCAGGGCGGAAGCGGTGCCGGTATGGAAGGTGTCGCTGAAGGCGTCTTGAACATCGGTACTGCATCATCCTATTCAGCAGTCGCAAGTGCAGTCTCGGAATATCCTACAGCTAATCTCCAAGCGGTCGAAGTCGGAGGTTCAGGCGTAGTGGTCATTCTGAACGAGGCCGCAGGGAGCTCACTTGCTGGTTGTACTGGAATCACTTTGCAAGCACTCCAAGCGCTATATGGATCTGCAGGTGGTTGGGCAACCTTGACTACAACATGCGGAGGAGCTAATCCAACCCTCATTGATGTTGCTAGCAGTGCACTTGTGCCCGCTCACGCTGTCGGACTAACAGCGCAAAATACAGCGACTAGCGCAACAATCACAGCAGTCTCTCGTAGCGACCTTCCCTCTGGAACTGAGGACACCTTCTGTGCGTATCTCGCAAGTGTCTGTGCATCGACTTCCAACAACGCAGTTGCACTCCCAGGAGTCACAGAAGTTGGTGAACTTGGCGTACTATCCGAAGTTCAAGCCACCAAAGGCGCAATTGGCTTCGTAGACATTGGGTTCGCAGAAGGCGCAGACGTAACTCCAGGATCGACAACTACCGTGAGTAACATCGCAATCCCAGAGCTTCAGTCAACTGATACAGCAGCATACGCGCAAACCCCATGTTCTACCACTATTCCAAGTACTTTCACCGCGGGAGACCCAGCTTTGGGAATAGGTGACTGCTACTCAACAAGTGGGCAGACAACCGTCTCACTCGATGGATTCATCAAAGCATCTCTCAACGTCGCAGCAGGAAGTTCAACACAGCCAGTCTATCCTGATGCTACTTCGGGAACTGGATTGGTACGAACATTCTGGATGGTCACTTCAGGAAATCCATCTACGACTGAGCAACAATTCCTCACATACATTCGCTCTCCAGCAGCCACAAGCTTCTGGAACAATGCAGGCTACTACTCACTCTACCAACTAACTCCAATCACTCC
>JASHOD010000041.1 GCA_030041295.1 Nitrososphaerales archaeon | reverse complement strand
TAGGATTCATCTTCCCGTTCATTTATGGATACTTCGCAAGCACTATCTACCAAGGAGTAAACCTACCGATTACCGTCTGGCTGGGGCTTCCCGTTGTCCTTATCATAACCTATACCTATGCGCTGATGTCAGGGTCCTTTCCTCGTACAGGTGGAGACTATGTTTGGTCAAGTCGGGTCATCAATCCGGGAGTGGGCTTTGCGTTTAATTTCGGCCTCGCAATTATATTCATGTCCTTTGTGGGAATCAACGCAGAATTATTTCTTAGTTATGGCATGGGCCCGATGCTTGCCAACTTGGCAGTCGTAACAGGCAATACCTCCTATCTCAATTTCATACCGATGCTTTCTCAATCAACCACAGAACTCGTAGCGGCTCTTCTCTTTATAGGGGTGTTAGGTGGTATCAGCCTGTTCAGGTTAAAGGTCTCATACAGATTCATGCTTGTGTTGTTTGCGATAATAGTCGTAGCGGTCCTCACATTCATTTTCGCAGCCTTGTACGCGGGCCCATCAGGGTTTCAAGCAAACTTTGACAAATTATCTGGAACGAGCTACACAGCTATTTTGACCGCGGCAACCAACGCAAAATTTGTCACGACTTTTACCGCCAGTGGTACATTGTTAGGTTCGGTTTGGACATTCTTCAACTATTCCGGCTTCAATGTCTCCACGTATATAGCGGGTGAAGTCAGGAGAAACTCTAGATCCCAGCTTTATGGAATGGTGTTAGGGGTTGTAATTTTCGCACTCTCCATGTTCGCCATCTTTCAAGTCTCGTACTATGCGTTTGGAGGACAGTTTGTAAGCGCTGCCTCTCTATTGTCGGGGTCAAGCAACTCTGCGTACACTCTGCCCGTAGCTCCCGTCGACGAGTACTTGGTAGTTTTTTCAATGCCCAACGCGATCGTAGCATTTCTAGTCCCTCTAGGCGTCCTCGCCGGTACGCTAGCAGGGTCGATGGTGCTTTACCCGGTGTCTTCCAGAATGATCTTTGCATGGAGTTTCGATAGAGTCATTCCAGAGCGTATTTCGAGGGTAAATGGCCGCGGGGCTCCCGCCTATGCGACCGGCATAGTCGCCATTGTAGCTATAATTTTTGTAGTGCTAACTCTTTACACCAAACTTTCTACATTGATTCTCTATGAATCGTCACTTCTATGGCTCATGTTGATAGTTGGCGGCATCTCTGCAATGATTCTTCCTTTCCGAAGAAAGGACCTGTTCGACCTATCATCCGGAGCAATGAAGCGGAAGTTTGGCAAGATACCCTTAATCTCTGTTCTCGGGGCATTCACCGCCGTCGCAAGTCTCGTTCTCACCTATGCAACGATAAGTCCTTCAATAATTCTAACTCCTCTAAACGCACCTGTTCTTTTCGTCACTCCAATCGGTATCATTGTGCTGGGTTTGGTCATTTATTACGCGTCAGCGGCTTATCGCAGGAGTCGCGGAATGAACCTATCTATGGTATTCAAAGAAATTCCACCAGAATAATTTAGAGTAGAAGCTGTAAGATCCTGCAGATAGCAGCTGACCTTAAGTGGTCGGTGTCAGCACGAAGCGCTAAAAGAAAGTAAGCAAAAAAGCGGCACTTCCTCCAAAGATGCGACGCTGGCTATCGCGGCTTTTACATGGCTTCTTGAATCACGAATAAGCGTCAGTAAGGTATTGTTCGCGAACGAATTTTTTGTAGGCTTCCATGATTCTTAGCGTAACCGACCCGGGAACGGTAATTCCAATTCTTCTCCCGTCTACTTCGGAAGCCGCTACCACACCCGCGCCAGTGCCGGTAAGAAAGACTTCATCCGAGGTGTATAGGTCGAATACCGTCATGATGCGTTCCTGAACTTCGTAGCCGAGCTTCTTTGCAATATGAAAGATTGTGTCCCTCGTGATGCCCCCTAAGGAGGAGACCGTAACGGGTGTAGACAGTTTTCCATTCTTCACCACGAAAATGTTTTCTCCGGTTGCTTCAGCTACGAATCCGTTAGGGTCAAGCATAACTGCCTCATCCGCCCCTGCTTTCCTTGCCTGTAGTTTTGCGAGTATGCTATCCAAATAATTCAAAGTCTTAGCTCTAGCGTCTATCGCATAGGGGGACTTTTTTCTAATCGAAGAGACTATCAGTTTAACAGATTTGTCGCCGAATAGAGACGGATACGGATAAGCCATGACTACAACGGAGACGCGAACGGAGGTTGTCGGATCGAGAGACCCCATACCAGGTCCTCTGCTTACATTGATTCTGATGTATGCGTCTTTAAGACGATTAAGCTTGATGCATTCCTTTGTTACAACGGTTAGCTGTTCAATGTCCAATGGCAAGTTCTCGATTCCAATGTACTTGCATGAGTCGACCAATCTTTCGAGATGCTCTTTAAGTTTGAAAATCTTGCCGTCATATGACCTAATTCCTTCAAAGACTCCATCCCCGAATCTAACTGTTCTATCGAAGACCGATAACTTCGCGTCGTCTCCTTTTAGGAATTCTCCGTCGATGTATACATACAGTTCAAAAAGATCGCCGAGAATTTCCTTCAATCGCGGTTGAAACTTGTCGTAGAATAATCTGCGTTCTTCCAAAATCGCATCACCTCGAAATAGTTTTTCCAGATTCGGACAACTTCAGTCCCCGAATTTCTTCGAGATCCTCCTTTGACAAACGTTTCAGCATATGTCCCTCATCGGGAAATTTTCCTCCTCGAACTTCTTGAGCAAATTCCGTTAACGCGGAGGTTATGGTTTCGTGCACTCTGGCATACTGTTTGACGTAGGGGCGACTACCATCATCACGTCTTAACCCGATCAAATCATGGAGCACAAGAGCCTGACCATCACATGGGCCCGAGCCTGCGGCACCCAAAACTGGAACCTTGAGCGTTTCGGTAATCAATTCCGAAACGTCCGGGGGAACTGCTTCAAGAACTAGGGCAAAAACCCCGGCTTCTTCTAACGCCTTCGCATCTCGGATTAAGCTTCGAGCTCTATTCCCCATATTGTTCGAACTGTTCGATATTTGCGATGGCTTTTGACATAATTTACCGATGTGTCCGAGCACTGGTATCCCCGCTTCCACTAAGCTCTGAATCTTATCCCTGATCTCAGAGCCTCCTTCTACCATCACTCCATCGGCTTGCCCTTCTTGCATATATCTAGCGGCATTTGTTAGAGCTTGCTCATTGCTCACAGAATAGGTCATGAAAGGCATGTCCGCAATAACGAGGGATCGCAGGGCTCCGCGGGAGACCCCCTTGCAAAAGTGCATCATATCTTCGAAAGTTACCGAGATCAAATCTTTGTAACCTAGCATTAATCTCCCTCCTGAATCTCCGACCAGTATCATGTCGACACCAGTTTCATCTGCCAACATTGAAGTTTGATAATCATAAGTAACCACCAATACGATTTTTCTCTTATCTCGTTTTGCTTCAATAAGATCTGCTATCCTTATTTTTGGCAACTTAATACACCGTCATAATCCTCAAATTTTCGAGCCATTTTAACACTTCATAAATGCTCCTTCCTTGCGAGGGCTCTTTTTAGAGAGAAGGCTGCATACTTTTCTCTGTTTTGCTTTTCTTCATACTCGAGAACAGCAATCAGAGAATAATAGAAATGCCAACGTCAGATCAAAGCTAGCGGCTAGAAAAGAAGAGGAGGGCAACATGGATGTAAAGAAAGCGCTACGCACTTGCCAAATATAATGAGCACGAGAATCTCTTTCTGTTCAAGTATGGGCGCAAATCCTTGTAGATTCGACTTTTTGGCCAGCCTATTGGAAGAAGTTTTGAAGTTGTTAGAACATCAAGAAATTGATTTACAAATTTCTAAGAAACGCCTTAGATACCACGGGAAAGATTTAAAGCAACTCACTTAATCTTGCGACAACAATCGGTTGTTTTATTAGCTGGTCGTTTAGGGCATTCAATATAGGTTATTCTCTACTTGTTCGCCTGTTTATCAATCCTCCTATACACGGGAGAGTATATTAAGATCAACTAGAGAATTCGTATGAAAGAAAACTATTTCTCAATGAGAAGACCGATTACTTGGTGGTCGAAGGCTAAGCTTGTCCTTTGCTTTCTTGAAAGCGTCAACCGATTATCCGACTATGGTGAGAACGTCCGAGGAAGCTCTCAAGCAGCTCTGTTTACTTTTCGTAAAGAATGGCCATCAGACTTTGACGGAGTATGAGGTCACGAGACCAGCGTACTTTCGTATCGTCATAGAGCCGAATAAGATTCCTAAATCAAGAAATCTATTCATGCCCTCGATTTCGGCTCCCAAGGGCAGTACACTCGATGTTCGTTTTGGCTTAGACTCGGATAATGAGGAAGCGCACCAGGCTGCAGAAAACGCCAAAGAATTTCTAAGATTGCTTGTAAATTCTCTTCCTTCAAAACCTTGGATCGGACTTGGCACTTTGGAATCCGGAAGAGAAGAGAAAAGGTGGAAAAGCTTTCTTTGAATGTTTCTCGCTTAGCAATTACCGTCGAAAAAAGCTAAAGGACATAAAAATTTGAAAAGCAGGATAAAATGAAGGGGTTTGGGAGGACACTGACACTCAGAGCGGAAAACCCAGTTCTACGAGTCCTAATGACGAGCAAAAAGTAAATGATGACAAGTCCAAGGGAGCCCAGAATTCTGACGATCCTATCAAACTAGAATGGAGGGACTACTTAGCGCTGGTGTTTGCTTCTCTGGAAACTTATATGTTGCCATTGGTAATTTTCATAATACTTCTATTTGTCCTCGCGATCGTCCTAACTCATCTGATTTAGATACGACTGTGGCAGACAAGTTTCTTCTAAAGTCTAAGCGTTATCAGCCATCTCGGGGCTAGTCCGGCTAGCTGCTTTGAATTACATTGCTTGTTTCCGGAATTTTCGCCTTGCTAAAATCAATATCGTAGTGGCACTCCACCCAATGGTGAGGTTGGATTTCGATGAGCGGAGGAAAATCATCTGCACATTTTTGCGTAGCATACGGGCATCTCGTTCTAAATCTACAACCAGAGGGGATATTAATCGGACTGGGTACATCTCCCTGCAATAGCACTTTCTTTTCATTTCTCTCCTCGGGGTCTGGGTTGGGAATCGCGGAAAGTAGTGCAAAAGTATACGGATGTTTCGGATTATTGAACAACTCGTCAGAACTCGCCACTTCGACGACTCTTCCTAGATACATGACAGCAACTCGATCACACATGTGTCTTATGACGGAGAGATTGTGAGAAATGAAAAGATAGGTTAGGTTGAAATCCTTCTGTAGGTTCTTGAGAAGATTCAAGATTTGGGCTTGAACCGATACATCTAAAGATGAAGTGGGTTCGTCGAGCAAGACAAATTCTGGATTTACTGCCAATGCCCTTGCGACCGCTAATCTTTGACGCTGACCTCCACTAAATTCATGAGGAAATCTCTCAAGGTGGTCTGGATTAAGTCCCACTGTCGCAATGAGTTCCTCAGCCAACTCGTTTTGTTTTGCACCTTTCCTGGCAATATGATGTAGTTTCATGGCTTCCATGAACATTGACCTGACAGTCTGTCTAGGGTCGAGAGATGCATAAGGATCCTGAAACACCATCTGCATCTTTCCGCGGAATTTCATCAATGACCGTCCTTTTACCCTCGTTATGTCCGTGCCGTCGTACAGTATTTGTCCTTTGGTTGAAT